>DATAKM010000158.1:0-38284 GCA_036261665.1 Chloroflexia bacterium | reverse complement strand
AGAACAGGTGAAAAGTAATACAAAGGCCGACTATTTCTTGCAAAAACCCTTCAATCTGGATGAAATATTGGCAGCAGTGCACACCGCTTTAGTAAATCAGGAAGCCTAGCACAATAAGCAACTACAGCCTTGCTGTAGCTGTAAGGATTTTTCTGTTAAGCCTTCGCCAGCACTCGCTGCTTTATAATGGTTAGGGTGAGCAATTAGCGATATTCACCCGATGTTTTTCTTCCTGGTAAAGCAATTTCTATAGCGAGTGCCGATTCCAGCGTATAAGCTAACAATCCTGAAAGGGCGTTGTTTAAACAAATAGAGCTGAAGTTCTCTGATAGGTTGGTAACCCTTTTTCTTGATTCCTATTCCTCTAGAGACCGCTGGCACTTTATTAGCGGTCTTTTATTGGCAGAAACGGCTATAAAAACTCGGTAGAGAGCGAGTCTACCGAGTTTTTATATACCGGTATAGGCTTAATAAAGCAAGAGTTAGGAATAGTCATGGGAAAGCCATTATTAATATAATTACCTTGATTGCTAGTAGGAGTTAGTAAAAATAACAGCGACCAAACTAGCTTGCACTTTTAACTCAAACCCAATATTGGTACGAGCGTACAACCGTTCAAGGCCCATTCGCTCAAGCTGGCTGTTGACGCTTTCTACCTGTAGTGGGTACTTCATTTATCCGAGTTCACTTTTGTTTTTCCTAAGCTTAGGAGGCCCTCTCGTAACTGTGATGCAATCCTCCCAGAACCGGAAATGCTAGGATTTTCCCAGTAGAAATAGGTCGGTCTAGCTTTGGTTCAGGAAGTTTTTGTTCAATTCCCTGATGTGGTCGCTGTTGGTTATAATACTTCACATATTCCTTTAGAATCCGCTTTAAGTGTGTTTCTCCCAAAATGAAAAGGTGGTCTAAACATTCGCGCCTGAGCGTGCCCATTAATCTTTCACACAGAGCATTTGCTTTTGGAGCGGCAATCGGTGTTTTTAGCACCTCAATTCCTCTGGTTGCTGCTACTCGCTCGAAAGCTGGTCCAAATTTGCGGTCATTATCCCGGATCAGGTATTTCGGTTTTTGATCGTTTGGGGTAGCTTCTCTTAACTGTTGGGCTACCCACTCGTCTGTCGGATGACGAGTTACGTCAAAGTGAACTATTCGCCTCGAGGCGTGTTCCATTATAATGAAGGCATAAATTTGGCTGAAGAAAAGATCGGTTACCGTAAGAAAATCGCAGGCCCAGATTTGCTTAGAGTGATTGCAAAGGAAAGTGCTCCAATTTTGGGTCGGCGTTCGTCCAGGCCGAGTTTTTCGTAGATATTTCCGAACTGTGCGTTTAGAAACGGTAATACTTAGCTTGAGAAGTTCACCTCTTATCCGCTCGGCACCCCATAAAGGGTTTTCATGAGCCATTTGTTGGATCAGCGCAATCGTTTCTTCACTAATCTTTGGTTTTGCCTTTTTAGCTTTTGATTTGAACCGCCAAAATAGCTTAAAGCCCTGACGATGCCAGCGCAGGAGAGTATCCGGTTTTACAATTAATAAAGCTTGCTTCCAGGATTGAACTGTACTGGCTAAACCAACTAACAAGAGGCGATCAAGGGAAGTAAATTTTGGTTTTTTAACCTGACGGTTGATGACAATTAGCTGTTGGCGAAGCAAGGCATTTTCAGCGATTAACTGGAGATTAGATCGGGTCACGTCATTGAGGGTCCCAAGTATAAGTGATGTTCTGGCAGGTTTTATCGAGTTCATTACAAGTTTTTGAAAACTTTGATTGATCTTTTGCAACTTACTTCTAACTGTCTTCATTGAAATATGCAGATTGGACCTCCTTTACCTATTTGGCAGTTAAATCAGTCCAATTATACCCCCGGATGGGCTAGGTACCCAGCACAGGTAGTTGTTCCAGGTTAGCCCGCTATGTCCTGAAGTCATTTGGCAAGCCCGTGCTGTGTTCGATCCACTTAGCGAGCGCAGACAATGTGAGTGTGTCAGAGGCTAAAAGAGCAGCTTATAAGTGGTTGAGCGAAGCATTTAATTGTATTAGTGAGGACTTGCTCCAACACTCAAGGTAAACTGAGCCAGACGGCTTAGAAAAGGAGTCAGTCCGTACACTTAAGCAATAGCCAGAGATTGTGATACTATTATCATTTATACTACCTGATTTTCAATCAGGTAGTCCACCTCCTCCTCATTCAGGCCGGTCTCTCCCACAGGCAACGGCTTTTTGTATCCCGGCGAGGCCAAGTAATACTTTCCGTCTTTTTCGAGCACCAACCCTCCTGCTTCCAAAAACTGGTCCAATTGTGCACGGCTAGCCAGGCTGATAGCGGCTGAACGCACCTGGCTTTCCAGCGCCCGCTCCGATACTTGCACTAACGCTTCTGCTTGATTGCGAGACGAGATCACCAGCGCCCCGGCCATAATCAGGATAACAAGGGTCACAAAGAAACCTGCTACACCGATAATAACCACAGTATTCATCGTACCTGGCGCTAGCTGAAGCGAAAGGAGTACCGCCAGCACCGCCCCAAAAACTGCTACCAAAAGCCTAAAAATACCCTTTAGCATGTCTTAGTCTCCTCTTCTGGCTTACTTTATTAACTCCTGGCTCTGCGCCACAGCCACTCCGGCAGAATGGCACTGGGCACCGCCACCACGAGGCAAATGCAGCTGGCCATGTCAGGCCTATCTCCCAGAGGGGTAAATTCCCAGGGCCAGTAAAGCCTGGATACCGCCAGGAGGTTCATCGTCCCGGCCAGGTTGACCCAGATATCAAAAGCGAAGATAACTCCGAAGACGCACCACTCCACCGGGGAGTGGTTGCCCTTCCAGATTACGAACTCAACCGCGAAGAGGATAATCGAAAGGACCACCGTGGCCGCTACCGCTCCCAGGCTTACCGACTGGCCATCTCTTACCCGGAAAGCAGGCACGAAATTCAGCATGGCCAGGTAGTTGAGAAAAGCGCTCCAGCCGGTTGTGACGAAAGCCGCCAGGAGGAAGATAAATCGGTCGGAGGGCGTAATAACATGCGAACCATTTCGCGAATGATTGCGTGGTCTGGTAAACCAGCTCACAGCACTTCCTAAATCCCCGAAGTCGCTGCGCACATTTCGCGAAAGGGCTTTCGCCCGGCTTTTCGCTATTTCGTACTTTTCCTCCTCGACCTCCTCTTCAGGAAGAGGAAGATCAGGTTCGTTTCGCACTTTTCGCGGTTTCGCGATTTTGTATTCTCCGGGGTAACCGGTGCTTCTTGAATTTGCCATTACTTCCTACCTCTTTTCGCAGTTACGGACCAGCCTCTACCGCAAAAGCCTGTCTATTCCAATCTTTACGCCCGAAACCTCACCGGCCTCACCACTTCACCTCAACCTCACCGTTTGAGGCCGTGAGGTTTGAAACTAGGGTTGTGAACTGCCTAAGAAGGGGAGGGGTTGCGCCCGGGGTTAATTCGGGTATGGTAGCCGCAACCGGCTTTGTCCCAGTAACCCCGCTCCCCGGTGTAAAGCTCCACCGCCGTAAGGGCGTCACTGAAGCCCAGTAAAACTTTACGTTTGCCGCCCTTGTCCACTGGTGTTACCACTCCCGCCCGCTGTAAATGCGGCATATATGCCCGGTAGCGGGTGCGGTTGATGTAGGCAAGAGCGTCTCCCCTCTCAAGGGCCGCCCACTGGTTCTCGCTCAGGAGGTTTCTGACGCAGATCCCGTAGATAAAGCCATAGAACATCTCCCGCTCCCGGCGGGCTTCGCTCGGGATGCCTTCCCCGGCCTCTTCCTCCGCCTCCTCTTCGCCTGCTTCCACCCGACTTTCTACCTTCCGGAAGCCCATTTCGCTATTTTCCGAGTGCGAAAGAACAGCACGCCTGAGCCACAAAAGGCCCTCCACCAGGGTCATCAGAAAGAAGAGGAAGCAGGCCACGTCGGCGAAGGCCAGGCCAGGGAAACTGAGCGAAATCACGAAACCGAAAAAGCAGAAAGAGCTCACCCACAGGAAAAGCATGGCGGTGCGTAACTCCACCCCGTCGATAGCTGCCAGCCTCTTTCGCACTTTTTCCACTTGCTTACCTGCCTCTTTCTTTCCACTTCGCGAATTTCGCGAAATACCGTAATCCCCTGCCAGTTTCGCGAACTGCGAAATTAGCCTTCTTTGGCCCAGTTCTGGACGGTCTTTTCGCTCACCCGGTAGTAGGCCGCGATCTCCTTCCAGGTCTTCCTGCTCTCCCGCATCTGCCGTATCCGGGCGGCCCTACCGGCCGCAAACTCGATCGGCTCCTCCAGCTCCGAGAGCGGCAGGAGGTCCTCCACCTTCACAGGCTCGGCGGCTGGCCTTACTTCCTGCATCCGCCTGTCCACCTCCCGCTCCACCACATCCGCCAGCTCTCCCAGGGCGATATTCACCTGGCGCTGCATCACCGTCAGGGCTTCATGCAGCATCGGCATCGGGTCTATCACCTGCGGCTGGGGCTCGGGAAACTCTGCCTGCGCCTGGTTCTCTTCACCGCCAGCCAGGTCCCGGTCGAGGAGACCGGCCAGGGCCGAGAGGAAGGCCACGAGGCCTGGCAGCACCCCGGCGTACCACCAGTCGGCGTCGATCCGATAGCGGAAGTAGTGGTACTGGATGAGACAGCTGGTTATAAAACAGCCCGTCCCGATCAGGAAAGCCACGAAGCGGGTGAGACCTCCCCTGGTATTGGGGTTGAAACCCACGAAGAGGGCGATGGCGTTGCCGCTCTCGATGGCGAAGGGAAAACCGAAGGCCTTGATGAAAGCGTAGAGCTGGGCCAGGAGGTCCGGGCTCTGGCCGCCCTCGACGTTATAGAAAAGCTCGGTGCCGTGGCCGATCAGGCCTACCAGGATGGCCGAGACAAGTACGCTTATGGCAAAGGGCATCTTTCTGTACACTTGGCTCTACTCCTCTTGTTCTTTTCCTTTAGGGATGGCTTAACTTATAACCGGAGAAGCGGAATCAGGCTTCTCCCACCCACCCAGGGCGGCTCTCTCGGGACTGCGCCCTCTTTGCTTGAGGCCTGCCGCCACCAGCCAGCTCTCGTAGAGGCGCCCCTGGCCCTGGCGGCTTTGGCTCTTCGGGCTAGCGGTCTCTCCCGCTCTGCCTGCCCCTCCTGTCCGGTAAGCCCCTCTTTGAGGTCCGGGATAGAGGGCAGGCGAGCTGGTCTGAGGGGGAAAGCCACTCATAGTAGGCAAATTAGGCCCGTTAGTCTCCGCTACCGGACGCTCCACCCGCCATTCTTCGAGACCGGGTTTTGTACTACTGGGCACGTGGTCCATTAGCGGGTAGTGAGAGTAGCTCCTTCTACCGGCAGGCTCGTACCTTTCCCAGCCTGTAAACCTGGCAGGGGAGGATGCCAGGGGTCTCACTTGATAACTCTGGCTCTGGACCTCTGCTTTTAAGAGGCTTCTGAGGGTGGCGAAGAAATACGGCATCCGGTTACGCACCTGGCCGGGAGGAGGCGGGGGTTCACCGGGACGAAGCAGGGCATAACTGCGCGTCAGCTCCCGCGCCCGGTACATCACTTCGGCAAAGCGGGAAGCGGAGAGGCCGCTTGCCTGCCAGAGGTTGCGGATTTGAGCGTGGTTGGAGGGCGTATGGGAGCTGTCTCCTAACTCAAGCGAGAAAGCACGATTGAGGCTGGCCAGGGTAGCGGGCAGCCTGACTTTCTGCTTTTCCGGCTGTGTTCCTCCTGCCGGGGAGAGGCCGGGTAGCTCGTCTGCCATGCCGGCTATAAGCCAGTGGGGAGCTTCAGCCGGATGGGTTAGGGAAGTCCGGACTTCTGGAAAAGCGGTAGAGCCAGAGCAGCTGGGAGGTGCTGAGAGTTTGGACTGACTTGCTGGCGAAGGCGAAGAAGGCTCCTGCCCTGCCATTTTCCGGTCTAAAGGCGCCGGGAGAAAGAGTGGTTCTATCTGTGATTCTACTCTCTTACTGAAAAGACTCTCTGAAGAGAGAAAAGTAGAATTATGATTTATAGAATCAGTCTTGCCAGGCTTCTTTCCGGACTGCTCGTTCCCGGCTTTACCGGGTTTCTTTCCAGCCCGGTGGTTTTTCATGTCACCTTCACTATCAGTGGTAGGCTTTCCGGTACAGTGCCAGTGGGGCTCTTCCCCGGTTATACGGTGACAGGCCCTGGCGTAATTGGCAGGAGCGGTACTGGTATGGAAAGAATACCTTTGAGTAAGCCCTTCTGGTTTAGTATTTCTTTCTTCCCGGCGACTGTTCTCGCTATTGCCGCCATTCCTGCCACCGGGCTCTTCTGGCGGCTTAACTTCTTCTTCTGCTCTCCTCCAGTTGATGGCATAGCGGGAGCGGGAGTGGCCGTTCTCGCCTGTGTGAACCAGCCGGAGGTACCCGGCATCGAGCGCTCTTTTGAGGCCCTCGCCGATACTGGAGTGCGCCAGGTTGAGAGCGTTTTCAAGCTCCGAGTAGCTCGCCGTAACCGTTATTTCTTCTATCAGGGCGCCTTTTTCAAGTTCTTCCAAGCTGCGGCTGAGGAAGTACCAGACCAGCCGGGAAACGCTGGCCGGTTCCGTCATGAGCACTCGCTCGAAGTAAGCAGTCGGTACCAGGAGGCTGCCCTCATTTCCACCTGGTAGCTCGAACCCTTCAAATCTTTCAGAATTAATTTGCATATTGCCTTACCCTTTCTCTTTAACCTTCATTTCACTTCAGTCGCTTGTACCCCCAGCCTTCTGATAGACTTACTACCCCCTCTACCGTTCACTCAGTTGCTCAGGCGGCATTCCAGGGGTCGCTGTCCGGGTCTTCAAAATCGTGGGGGTCAGGATTAGGAACCAGGCTACCGGTTACCAGGGTAAAGGCGGCTTTGGCCAGGAGCCGGGCCGGGAAGAGCGGCGGGCGATAGTGTTCGGGTAAAGGTTTGTGGCTGGAGTGATCCGAGGTGGAGGAGGGACCGGCTTGCCGTAAAAGCCTCAAAACCGGGGGAAAGGAGGTTGCATCTTGTGCGAGGGCTGAGCATTCGCCACACCACAGCTGGAGGGTAAAGGCCAGATGTGCCGGTTCTTCTGGCGCGATCAATTTATGACAGTTGCGGCAGAGATGAATCCCGGTTAAATAGGCCATTACGGCCAGGAGTGGATCTTCCTGCCCCTGGTTAGCTGAAGATTGGTGGGAAATGTCGGTAGAAACTGTGGCAGCAGAGGGTTTGCGCTCGACTGCCAGGCTGAAATAGCCGCTTTCACTGGTAGCATGTTCTGAACTGCCGTGGGCATTCTCCTCCTCCGTCATTTCGCTTGCCTGATGTTTTGAAAGATTGGTAGGCCAGCGAGTAGGAGTGGTCAGAAGGGCTTTTGTACTGGCGGTGTAGAGAATGAAAGGGATTTCCAGGGGTGAGAGGCCCAGGGTAGCGATTCTACCCGCCAGTTCCTTGGCCGATAAGTTCAGCTCTTCCCCACCGGAAAGAGAGTAGGAAGAGTGGTAACTATGGTGGAAAGGCGAAGCAAAAGGGTCGGGGGAAAGAGAACTTGTGATGAGCGGGTGGTTCGCCTCCATCACGATTACCGCAGGCTTGGTAGGCTCAATTAATGCTTCTATTTCGTCTTCCTCCTCTTCAAAGGTCGGAGTGTCAGCCGGGAAACCGGGGCTGAAAGAAGGCAGGGAGAGCGCAAGTAACGCCAGGTCCAGGCAATACGCTCTGCTGGTGTTGCAGCTTACCGGGAGCCAGCCTGCCCGCGCCAGTTCGAGAGCGGTAGCCATCCTGGCGGGAGTGGGGTCTAGGAGCAACACAATATGTGAGGGTGATTTATCACCTGTTTTATCAGGAAGCAAAAGGCCGCCAAAGTGAAAGCCGGAACCTAGGTCCGAGTTTTCAGCGTGCATAAAGTTAACCTCTTTTTCCAAGGATGAGTACGACAACTGGAATTGAAAAAGAGCAGGGCTGGGCTAAGTGAAAACCACCTCTGGTCGGGAGAAGGGTTTATGGCACCGGGAGCAATATAATGAGGTGCCTGTTAGTCCTTGCGGCACACCTTTTAATCCCTCTATCCGGTTCCCGACGAACCCTGAAAAAAGGCATATAAAAGGTGTCACAAGGGTCTTTTCGCCTGCCAGGAAGCATAAGTAAAAGAACGAGCCTGAGTGAAGGTACAACAACAAAAACTGGCCCTATAGAAAAAGAAGGATTTTGCTCCTGAACAGGCCTAACGAAAGCGGCTCGAAAAGCCTGGCCCTGCGTGTATTCGGTTGTTGGAACTGGTTGGAAAATTTAAAAGCAGCTACCCCGCAAGGAAACTCTGCCACAGCAGGCAGAAAGCAGGATAAGCTGCCAGAGGTTTTGGGTGGTTAGCAGGCTGATTTTCAGACCGCTTCATGGTAAACTCTACGCAGCCCTATCCTGGGCACAACAGGATTGGGGTTAGCGGTACGCTGATGTTCCCGCATCTGCGTATCGCGTTGCTACTATTATTTTTCCGGTCTCTTTTCCCTCTCATAGTAGTCATTTATATGACATCTGTCAAGTCCTATCCCTATATTTTTTGGGGATGTTTTTTAAACTACGGCTTTTTTTGTAGTCTTCTACCGCTGCAACTGTAGTTAGCCAAGCACTTCCACTTTTCTTAGCTTTTAGTCTGCCTTTCGCTGCTAAACGTGCTAAAAATTGAGAATTATAACCACTAAGCTGTGAAGCTTCTGGAATAGTAATAAGCTCACCGACTGTAAGTGGATCTACTGGACTTCCACTATTATCTTCTAGGGACATTTCAAAATATTATCTTTTGCTGGAATTGTTAAAGGCTGAAAGTCTTACCAAGCTATAGTAGCATGGTACATTTACTCAAGCAATTTGTACTAAAGTTCGAAAGTACTTATTGCTCTCTTTCTTCCTGTTCAATTCTTCTCAGTTCATTTTCTAGTTGGCTGGCAGTAAAAGCATTCCTGAGTCTATATTCGTAGAGATCGATCAAGTTATCTACTTTCACTTCTTTGATCGTTATATCATTGCGAGTCTCTATCAGGCGGCTTTTCCCTCTTGTTATCACCCATACCTGCTTCTGGTAGTGATGAAATTCTTCAACCACCTTCGGAGCAGCCTCGATTAACCCTGCCTCCAGCTGCTTACAGTAATTCTCAAGTTGAGTTCTTTTGATTTCTTTAAATTCAGTACGAAGGGTGCAATCATAGAGCACTGCCAGGTTGCCAAACTTGAAAAAGCCATCCGCCTTACCACTTTGATTATCAGGATCAAAACGATAGGCATTATGGATGCCGAGCAGCTTTATAAGATAGTAAGTATAAAGCTCAAATTTTTTCCAATCAGGTGTCAGTATCAGTTCATCAAAAATAGCTGGTCGAACATCTGATTGAACAGTTTTAGGGGCTGTAGTTTGTAAGGTTGTCTTGTTACCAGAAAAAAAATCGGTTGTATCTCCTGGGGTTGCGTCAACATTTTTAACGTAGAATCCTACTTCGAGGCGATTTTCATCAGAGGGTTGCAGAGTTTCGTCTATTTTGACTTTGAAAAATACTCGAGAAGTGGTTAGACGAAAGCCATAGACAGTACCTCGCCAGACACCAGTAGGATTGCGCGTACCTGGCTGGACCCTGATAAAAGTAGTGGGAGTATTTTCAACAAAAATATCTCCACTACTGGCAGTATCACCTTTTAACAACCTTAAGGGGTAACTCGTTTCTTTTTCTCCAAGTTTATCCCAATGATCTTCAAATGATGTAACTAACGTGTACTGATAGCTCATTTTAGGTTTCTTTTTCTAGTTGGCAAATTCTAATTGTCAAAAAAGGATAATTCAGCTTTTTGAACGGTTTGAACAAGGGTAGAACGATCTAGATATTTGTTGCCTCTTTCGCAGGAAGTTTCCGGGGCAAAGAGACAGGCGTGGCAGGCCGCTCCATGCAACATTTCACCCATATTCTCACTTTCGGCATGTTCCGCACAAAGAGGGTCAGAAGCACAAAGTTGCATTTGCTCAAGAGCCTGATCGATGCTTCTGCCCAGTTCGGCAGGCGCGCCCAGTCCTACTAACCCTCCCAGAGTACCTTCACTGTCGGAAGCGGCTGTATAAAGCAAAACACCAGCCATAGGACCATCTGGATCATCAGGTTCGCAGGAATAAATTCTCTCCCTGATGCTGGCAGCACTATAACCGCATTCTAAAGCTAGCTGGCGCATCAGGGCATGGGCGAAGGAGTGCAAAAGAACATAGCGCATACCGGGAAAGCCATCATCGGGTGGTAGTTTGCGGCGCTGCCGCCATTTTCTGTAAGCCAGGCGAAAGACCCCCTCCTGCTGGCGAGTAACAGGAGAATTAATCCAGTTATTTAGCAGCTCTTCCTTAAATTCAATAAAAAGGCCTTCTCCGCGCACTTCGGCTGCCGGAACCCAGCCCGGCTTCCCTCTGGAGAGCGAAACCACTTGATCGGAGGGAATTTCATCAACATTGGTGTAGTTACTGGGCGACTCAATCCGTGTAAAGCCTGTTAGAGCCTGGACTTCACGCAAGCGTTCTACCAGAACAACCTGGCGAATATAAGGTTCATAGCCTTCGGGGGGCGCTACTACAGTGGCTTTGAAATCGCGCGTGGCCTGAACAAGCGCAGGATTGGTTAAAATTTGCCATTCCGGTAACTTCAGGTTAGTGGGACTGACCTCTTCATCACTATGTTGGGCGGCTTTTATTGAGGCTCTACGACTTTCTACTGCGGCCCAGATTTCACTATCCGAGTAGGCTGCCAGGGCAGGTAATTGTCCAATTCCTCTAAAAGCATTTAAAATCTCTGGAGAAAGGGCCTTCTCTAAAATACTCCAGTATTCCTCTACCAGTTGGTCCAGTTTGCTATGACCGCTGACAGGCACAGCTAGAGCAGAAAGAATTACCGGGAACCAGCTATTAGAAGCGCCAAGAGAAATGGCCCTGGCAGGGTAAGTACACTCCTTGTCCTCCACATCACGCAAATGAGGGCGGCGGGCACTGCACTTTGCCGGTAAATTCTTACGACCCTCAGAACCGAAAGCTTCCGACATACGCCGCCTTTTTCCGCAGGTAGTGCATTCTACCTGAATGGTAGCGGCTTCTCCTGAGGCACTAAGCTCTTTTAACCTCAGAACATAATGGCAATTTGTTTCGCCTCCGTGTACAAAGTACACCCAGGGAAAATCATCCATATGTCCGGCCTCGCAGGCCAGCAAGAAGCGGGCGGGAACGGCAGCAGGAGCAATTTTACCTGCTCTAATACCGGTACAGTTAGAATGGACATAGCGAACCTGGTCCGGCCGAAATCTATCGGGCTTCAGATTAAAGAGACCACCGTGTAGAGGCCCCAGGTAACGGCATCTGGGGCACAGCAGCCAGCGGGGAAACGCTACAACCGGAGCTCCTACAAGAGTTTTTTCATCGGGTATGCCTGCACTATCTTCGCCTGTCAGGATTGGAGGCGAAAGCAGACGGCTTACCGGATAATTCAGTTCATTTTGTACCGCTTTCAGCAATCGCACTTCGTTAATCTCACTAGAGTAAGCGGTATCCCAGTCCTCCAGGCCCATCACCATAGCTGAAATATAGGGTAAATCCACAATTGCGCCGACCCCGTAGGTGAAAAGAAGCTGGCTCGGACGTAATTCGCCCACCTGGTGTTTTTGATGTTTTGGTAAAGTCTGCATTCGTTTTAATTGCCACTATTCTAAATCAGTTAATAATCGCTGCATCCGGCTTTTCAGGAGCCACCGGTACTTCCGCCTCTTTGCCAGCATAGCTAGACTCAACCGGACCGATATCTCCCTCGTCCAGAATAAGCTTCACACCTGGTTCAACATCTCGCAGAGAGTTCAGGCAGGTAAAAGCCTTCCATTCACCCTTACCCGGCTGTTCCAACAGACCGGCTACAGTGCCTTTCTCCTCTTTGTAGCCCAGTTTACGCCCTTTTACGCGGGTTTCCATGACCCACAATTCGCCCAGTTCTTCCAATCGGGCTTTGACCATTTCTGACGCCGCCTTGTTTTTTACCTGGCTGGCCCGGCGCGATATAGCCGCCTTGGCCTCATTGAAATCGGGCAGCGCCAGGCTGAAATCGGCTGCTTTAATGTTTTCACTGCTGTCCGGGTCGCTCAGGCGGATATAGCTGACCAGCAAAGCGCTCAAGCCCCGATCTATAGCCCTGGCAGCAAACGGCGTCACCGAGAGCGCCTCCACATACTGGTAGTAGGTAGCATGGTAATGTTCAAATTGCTCGTAGTGGGACAAATCGCGGGGGCGCGCCCAGTTGTAGACCACGCAAACCAGACCGGGATGCCGCCTGCCCACGCGACTGGTGGCCTGGATATATTCAGCGGTATTTTTGGGCTGGCCGGTCACTACCATCAGTCCCAGGCGTTGCACGTCTACACCGACCGAAATCATATTGGTAGCCAGTAGTACGTCTAGAGGTTTATCTTGCCAGTTCTCACCGTCACTGCCGTTAAGGTCACCGGCATTCTTGACTTTAACCGGTTCGAACTTTCGCTCAAGTTTATCGAGGAGGCGTGGAATATCTACCGAACTACGCCGTGAAGTTAATTCTTCCAGGTTAAGATATTTTCGATTAGCCAGCTTCCGCTCATCCATCCTTTGCAGACGGCTGCGTACATCATCCTCGACCAGGCGGCGCGTCCCTCCAAGATCGCTTAGAGAGTTAAAATAGCCCACCAGCGTCATATAAGGGTCGACTGCCGCGCCGTATTTTCTCTCATAAAGGTACTGTGCGGCTGAAAGATAAGCCACATAAACCCTGATCAGGGCCGCTTTCAACCGCCTGCCGCTAGCGCAAATCCCCACGTAGCGCCTGCCGGGAGTACTTTCATCCGGCCTGACCTGGTGAGAGAAGAAGTTGTCGGTTATATCCAGGCCCGAAGGTGGGAAGATATTAACGTCTCGAAGGAAAAGAGAATGCACCTGCCGCTCGGCGCGCCGAATGGTGGCGGTAGCTGCTACTACTTTTGGCCTGACGGTTTTGCCATCCAGCTCCCAGCTACAAAGGTGGTCTACCGCCGTCTCATAAAGGCCAACCATCGTGCCAAGCGGACCGGAGATAAGGTGCAGCTCATCCTGAATGATAAGATCAGGCGGCCTGAGTGGCGGATGCTCTACCACCTTTGCGGCAGGCATGCCATTTCGGGCCGGGTGAAAAGCGGGTTCTTCCGAGCCGGAAGGGGGGTCTGGGTATACAAAGCCATGCCGCTCGCACTTCTTTTGCACCTGCCCGAAAAGATTCTGAATGGCTCCCTTCCAGGGCATCTGGGCAAATTTATCTACAGTGGCAATCAGCAGCGCAGGCAGGCGACGGTAAATTTCCTCATCCACCACCAGTACGGGTAAGCCCTCACCCGAAGCTCTTTTTTCGGTGAAAGGGCAATCGCCTAGCGAGTCCTGGCAGTACATAAAAGTACGGCAATGCCCTTTCGCAAAGGTTTCTACCGTTATTTTGATGGAATTCCCGCACCAGGGACAATTACTGATCTGGCGGGGTGTACCACTTCCCCCGATTACACTGCCGCGCCCGCCTTCCTGCTTTAAGGCATCATCGCTTTCGGCATTGCTATTAGGAGTGGCACGCTGCCCTACCCACAAACCTAATCTGAAGGGGGTTTGCCCCCAGGTAAGATCGCCTTTTTGCAAAGCCTCGCGCCTCACCACTTCGCAGGCGCAGATCAGGGCGGCGGCCCGCTGGAACTGCTGCAAAGTCAGCAGCCGCAGAGTATAACGCATGATTACCGCTACGCCTTCCTCGCCTGCTCTTCCCCCTACATTCCCCTGGATACGGCGAATGGCCAGGGTATAGGCGGTTAAACCCAGATAAGCTTCGGTCTTGCCACCGCCGGTCGGGAACCATAGCAGGTCGGCTAGCGCCCCTTCCTCGGCGCTACGGTCCGTGTGGTGCAAGTCAGTCAGGGAGGGCAGGCTGAGTAAAATGAAGGCGATCTGGAAAGGCCGCCAGGCCGGCGCTTCTACCTCGCCTGGTTTAAGGTTTTGCTTCTGGCGGCGCGCCTCGGCAAGTCTGGATTGAACAAACTGGCGGTGCATGGTTTCGTTCATAAAGTGAAATGCCTGCACAGCCTCTTTGTTATCTCTTAGTGAAGTAATGCCAGCGTCAATTCTCTTGAGAGCCTCCTGGCACTTATCCAGGGCTTTAGTGGCGGACTGTTCAAACTGCTTTAAATCCGGCTCATTTTTCAGCCTGGCTCTTTGGCGGGTAATCCAGGCAGCGTAGGCTACGGTGAGCGGTCTTAAAGCTTGCTCCAGTTCTTGGCCGTCCAGCCGGGAGAGCTTTTGCATTTCTAAAATTAAGCCTTCCAGCTCAGGATAGCTACCCGGAGTAAGATGGTCGGTTCTCGGTACTTCATGGGCCGGTACCACGCTGCTGCATAAGCGGTAGGCGCGTGTTGTATCTTCCGGATGAGTATCGGCCTTTACACTAACGCCGTGGCCGACCGCAAAATTAACCCGTTTGCGGTACAGCATCCCCATGTTGCGCTGTTCTTCCTGGTCGGGATTGGTTATAAAGCTCTGCCCGGTTACGTAACGGCTGCGAAAAATAGCCACACCACCCGGGTCTTCTACTGCCAGTTCCGGCTGGAAAAGCCACGCACTATCGCGGTTCTTTTCCGGCTCGTGCTGCCGGTTTACTAGGAAAAGCGTAACCGACCAGTCAGGGTTGTTTCGAGAACGGCGAACGATGCCGCGCACCACTACTTCAGGCTGCTCAATGGGAGAGGGCCGCCAGTCCTTGAGCTTGCCCTCTTTAAGAAGGATAACTGTAGAGCCTTCCCGTTGAGCGCGTTTCCAGACCATAATAGGTCTGCCATCCTGCCCGAACTGCGTTTCGCTATACTGGCGGCGGTAATGACCCCAACGAGCGGTTATTTTAAGTTCCCTGGCATCACTCGCTACGCTAAAACTCAGTCCCATCGAGGAAGGGCAAAAACTGATTAACTGCTGGCTGGCAGCGTCATTACTGCCGTCCTCACCACTCTTGCCATTTTCCGCCGAACTAAGCTCCTCCTGCTCGGTAAGATCAAGGTGTTCGTCGGGGTCCGGCTCATCTTGCAGCTTACCGGGAGCCAGCAACCCAACGAGATAGCGATCTCGGACTTTTTCACGCAGTTCTTCGTCCGCGCCACCTGCCGGGCCTAGCAAATCCTTGAGGACCAGTTCTTCCAGTTCCGCCCTTATCTCGTAGGGGCTGGCCGCTTTTAGTAACTCCGCCTTGCCCGCGCCAGGCACATCAGGGGCGGAGACAGCAGCTTCTCCCGGCTTCGGCAAATCATTCTTCTGGAAGGCTGATTGGTCATTCGTCTCCTCAGGAGCCTGCCAGATTGCCGGGGCGGGAGTAGGCTGCCGGATAGCCTCAGGGCTGCTACCAGCCGCGCCGTCGTTGCCGTTGGTACTTTTGCGAGAAGCTTTGCGTAGCGCGTTTACTACTTGCCTGGTTAAGCCCTCCGGTACAGTGTCAATGCCAAGCACCTGGTCGTCCCTTACTAGATCTAGACCCTGAAGCAAGCCTTCAACCAGCATATCTTCAGCCTCAAGAACCTTGCTCCAGTCCAGGGAGGCCAGCCCTTTTTGAAGCCGGGCATTTATCTGCGGCAAATCTATTGTACTATCGGCAGCCGTCAACCGGGCAGGTAGCTTGATAATTTCCATAGTTTTATCTCAGGTTCCAGAGTTCGTGATTAAAGCCTTCTAATAACGGTAAAGGAGATTTTGGCGCGGCGGGTACTACTACCAGCAACGCTCGCATGGCGCGGGTCATGGCCACAAACATGGTACGGCGCTCGCGCCCCAGGATTTCGGCTTTTTCTTCCGCCGGAAAATCTTTAGGCAGGTTAGGATAAACGCTCTCGGTAAAACCGGCCAGCGCTACCACCGGAAATTCCAGGCCTTTTGAAGATTTGAGGGTCATAACCTTAACGCCGGGATGTGATAGGTCAAGATCGCGCCCACTCATAAAGGTAGATTTTACATTCAGTTCATTCAGGCGCTGGCAGAGCAGCTTCCCGGCATTTTCGGTCGGGCAAAAGACGGCGCAGGCTCCCAGACCCAGGCGGTATTCGCGGGCCGCGCCGGGTAGAAAGCGGGCCAGCAGATGGACCTCATCTTTAACTGCCGTTACAGCCCGGACCACCGGCAGCGGCCCGCTGTTGATATACTCGCGCAGTTGCCCTTCCGGGTCCAGTTGGTCGCCGGAAAGGTAGGACAGGGCCGCTTCCCCGATTTCACGGGTGGAACGGTAATTGGCTTTCAGAATGGCAGTCCGTCCCTGGAATTTAAGGGTAGTATGGACATCGCTCCAGTTAAAGCCACTGCCGTAGATGGACTGGTTAGCATCCGCCGTAAGATACAACCCGCCCGGCGTTTTACAGACGGCTACCAGTATCCTCAAAACGCTTGGTTCCATGTCCTGGGCCTCGTCCACTATCACGGCATCGTAAGGTTCCAGGGGCAAGCTGCTTTCCAGTAGACCCTGAGCCAGGTCGCGGGCGTGCGAGAAGGTGGACAAGCCACTCCTATTCAGCAGTTCGTTGAGAGCCTCGCTGACTTTCCAGACTGCCTTTCGCTGGAGACTATTAAGCGCTACTTTGCGTCCGCTGCGGGAAGCCTTCAAATAGTCGTCCAGTGAGGACAACTGGCGGCCGACGATGACGCTTAGTATCTCTTCCTGAAGATAGCTGTCGCTCAAGCGGGTTAATGCTTCTTCCTGGGCCAGCTTTTGCAGGCTGTTGCCTTCCAGGCGGTTCAACGCTTCAGCGCGAGCCTTTTGCAGCATCTCTCGCAGGACATCGTTAGCGGCGTAGTTGGGCTTTTCTCCGGCGGCGTTGAGGATGGAATAAATCAGGCTGTCGGCGGTCAGCACTTCGACATATTTAGCCTTTGGCCCCAGCAGTTGAGAGAGCAATTGCCGCGAGGATTTTACCAGGGCGTTGGTGTAGGTGGTGAAGAGCAGGCGGGGAGCGGCTGCACCCTGCTTCTGGAGAGCTTCAATAATGGCCTGCGCCCGGTAAAGCGCAACTGTGCTTTTGCCTGTGCCTGGACCGCCTTTAACCAGGGTCGGGCCGCTTGAGCGCATACCCCAGCCCACCACTTTTTCTTGTTCCGGACTGAGTTTCAGCAGGAAGGTCAGCAGTTCGCCTTCTTTGAAGCGCAACAGGTCGCTCACATCGTTCAGCAAGAAATCAGGTTGGCGCTGCACTTCGACCAGAGGACGCTCAAACAAATACTCGTCTATTCGCAGCAGAATCTCGTCCGGTACGCCTGGACAACTCAGCAGTTCCTCACGAGTCTCTACTCTTAAAAGTCGGGTATGGCACTCCGCCGGAACATGCAAATTATGCAACAATTCTGCGGTAATGGGTTCGGGCAACTTCGTTTTCTCGCTGGACGGCGGGCTAAAGATTTTCTCCCAGTCGGGCTGGCCAGCCCCGGCTTTTGTAACGGTGTTACCGCCTCCCTCAAGTTCTATGTCCAACCCGCCCAGGAACTCTACATCGTAATCCTCGTCGTAGGTTTCATCTGAACGGCGGCGCAGGGCCAGCAAACTGACGTAGCGCTCATCGAAGGTGTAGAAGATGCGGTAATCACCGGAACGGATGCGATGCAGTTTACCTCCAAGGTACTTTAGCTGCTTTTTAACCTTGGCGTCCGGGTGAGGGTCGTAGGTCAGCAGGTTAATTTTCTCCATTACCTGGTGCGTTTCCTTACCGGGCAGGGCCGCGCATTCGGTAATAAAGCTCGGTTTCATGGTAATCAGCCAGTTTGTTGGCATAATGTTTTCCGTTCAGTTCTAGAATTAAAGCGCGAGTCACGCTCGCAAAGGAGTAATTTCCTTACATTCAGGATAATTTTTACAACCAAGAAACCATTTCTGGTCGCTCTTAACCCCTCGAACTTGCCCACCACATTTTCGGCAGTAGATACCCTGTACTTGCGCCAAAGCCTCGGCATCTTTTGCCGTCATGTTTTTGGTGGCGTTGCATTCGTAATTCGTACAGCGCAGAAACAGACCAAAAGGACCTTCGTCCAGCCACATTGGGCTTCCACACTTGAGACAGGGATTTCCGACAGGACTTTGACCCGCAGCAATTTTATCAAGTATAGATTTACCCTGATCTTCCGGCAGTAACTCCCAGAAATTGTACAGTAGCCTTACAGTGTCCGGCATAAATATTCTCAGCACCGGGTAACTCGGATTCTTTGGATTAAGGTAGATCCAGAGTATGTCCCGGTCTATGCCGACCATACACATCCCTGTTTGTAAATGGGTTGGCCTAAAGTCTACATTTTGGATGCCTATTTTAAACTCGTTTCTTCCAGGTCCGCTAATGAAAGTTCTTATCCGCTCTGCGTCACGCTTCTTTATGATAGAAATGTTGAAAAACTCACGAGCTTTAACATCGGACGGCCAGTAAACAGCTATTTCACCGCGCGCCTTCAAAAGATCAGTCTCCAGAAATTTTGCGGGCGATTTGCTATCTGGATAATAAGTAACACCTGGTAAGTCAAGTTGCCATTTTGCTGTAGCTTTATTTGTAGGCCAACTCAACGCCTGAGGTGGGTATATGTTAGCAAGCTGCTCAACTACCCTGCCAAAAACATCGGTCTCGTTCAAAACAGTTTTCAGGTAATCGCGCTGTACAATCCCAATAAATTTTCCTTTAGCACGGCTGATTGCCACATTTATCAGCCGCATAGCGGTGCTTCCCATCTCTCCAATTACCAGTTTCCCGGCTTTGTTTTTGGGCGGGCTTTCCACTGCATCAAAAATAATGTGGTCCTGCTCAGAACCCTGAAAGCGGTGTACGGTTGCAACTTTTACACCCCTTTCACTCAATTTCAAATCTCGCAACATTTTATTAATCAGCCGTGATTGAGCGGCATAAGGGGTGATAATCCCTAGGCTAACCTGTTTCTGTTCACTTTTTTGAGCTATCCGGTAGGCTTCATTAACCGCGATAAGGGCTGAAAGCGGGTTGAAGCGGCTTTTGGATTGCCAGTCGCTGAAACAGTAACTTAGCATCTTGCTGGTATCGTATAAAGCGATAGGCTGGCCGGGTACTGGTTCCGACTCAACTATTTTTTCGGCACGACTGGCGGTTTGTGGCCCATCCAGAAGTTTGCTGTTGTAGAAGAAATGGTTTGGAATAGCTGAAATTGCCGGGTGCATACGGTACTGAGTTCTCAGCATAACCAGGCGGGAATCGGGTTGGTTTTGGCGTACTCGCTCAACAATTCCAGCTTGATTGAAAATGTCTCGGTGCAACCATTCTTTGGCCGGAGGTTCGTCAGATTGGGCAATCGGAGCTAACTGCCTAAAATCTCCAAAGATGGCAACTCGCTTTGCTGCCAGGGTAGCGGCTAAAACGCAATGCGGGATCAAAGCCATACTCGCTTCATCAATTACTACTGCGTCAAAAGTGCGTTCGTATACTTCTGACGCAATTGTCATTTTTGAAAGAGTACACGCCACAACCTGGGCTTTTTTTACCAGTTCCAGTTCGCGCTGTTGAAGCTCAGTAGTTATCTCCTTCAACCTATCCTGAATTCTATTCAAGTTGCGAGTCAGAATACTTTTTTCAGCGGCTCCTAACCCTTCACGTCTTGTTTTATTACTTACCTCCTTACGTTCGGCTTCAAGCTTATTCAGCTCAGCGATTATTTGAGGATTCTGGCGCTCGACCACCCCACGCACATGCACATTTGGATATTCTTTTTGAAGTTCCTTATTCCTGATGATGCCAAAGCGCAAGATTGAGCCTTCCTCGTAGGCTTCCGAACCTACCACATTGGGCGCAATGCTTAGAAGCGCAACATCAACCGCCGCATTACTATGGGTCACTACCAGGACGCTTTGCCCGGCCTCTACCAATGCCGCAACCGCCATCCCTAGCGTTTTGGTTTTCCCGGTACCAGGCGGACCCCAGATAAAACTGATGTCTCTGCCCAGGACTGAGGCTACAGCCTGTCTCTGATCTTCGTTATACTCAAGCGATTTGCCTAACCGCCACGAAATCTTTTCTAAAAGCTGGTCCACCTGGGCAGCCTCTGCCGGGTTATACTCAGAAAGATCAAGCCGCTGAAGAAGCCGGTAAGCCAGGTTATTAGGATTTGCCTGACGAAAGCGTGCCTCCCCCAGTCTTTCCTGTAACTTTTGAAGCAGGAAAATCGGACTGATCTGCATTATCAGGGTGCTGATGGTGTCTCCTAAATAGACTTCCAGGCCCAGCACAATAATAAAGCCATCGTTGGATATGATATTGCCTACATATTCCTTACCCTGGCATTCAACCTGAACTTCTATATCATCCGGCAGCGTTATTTCCCGGTCGCTGTTGAAAGAATATAGTTCCCATTTTCCGCGACGCCCAATATGACGACCGTCGCTTAGATAGGCTTTCTGGCCTTTATTTTTGAGAGCTACTCGAATTTCAGACTCTAAAGCCTGTGCAAAGTTAAAAACATAATCTGAAAAAGTAATTGGAGATTGTATTGTACTGCTGGCTGCAACGAGTGTCATGATGAGAAACCTCTATCAAGAAAAGATAAACAGTACCGCTTTTTGCCAATATATTTATTTTAATAAATAAACATTACAAATTAGGTTACAACATGCTCTAAACTACATTTCAAACAAAAACTATTTCTAATAGCTGCTCTACACTTTTGATTTTCAAAAAAGTAGCTAATCACTTCTATGGTATAATTCCTATCTTTGAAATAAGGTTTGTTTTAGCTTTTTCTATTTACCATTTCGAATTAATGTGCTAGTATGGATTGAGCTTATGTTGAGTCAACTTATTAACTATTTCTACGGAAGCAACAAATATGGCCGATAAAACCGGAATTGAATGGACTGAATCAACCTGGAATCCTCTTACTGGCTGCACGCAAGTAAGTCCTGGTTGTGCTTATTGCTATGCAAAAACTTTATCTCGACGTTTGCATGCAATGGGCAACAGCCGTTACAAAAATGGTTTTAACCTTACACTGCATCCTGATCTACTTGAGTTGCCCTTAAAGTGGAAAAAGCCTCGCATGATCTTTGTTAATAGCATGAGCGATTTGTTCCACAAAGATGTTCCTCTAGAATACATTCAAAATGTTTTTGAAATAATGAATAAAGCCTCCCACCATACTTTTCAAGTGCTTACCAAACGGCATGAACGTTTGGCTGAAATTGCAGAAGCTGGTTATGTTTCCTGGACAGATAATATCTGGCAAGGGGTTTCAATTGAGAATAACCGTTTTGCACTGCGTGCAGATTATCTCCGTAAAGTTCCAGCTTCTGTTCGCTTTCTTTCATGTGAGCCATTACTCACTGCATTACCTGATCTTGATTTGACAGGTATTAGTTGGGTTATTGCCGGTGGTGAGAGTGGCATTAAACACCGTCCAGTTAACTTAGATCATTTACGCCAGGTTAGAGACTTATGCCAGGCCAGTAATGTACCCTTTTTCCTTAAACAGATTGGCGGAGTTCGACCAAAAAGTGGCGGAAAAGTTTTAGATGGGCGCGAATGGCAAGAGATGCCAAGAATACCTGAGCTTTCAATTGTTTAGAACTATTTTCTCAAAATATCCCCTGCTATTTTCAGTGCTAAAGGATGCTCTGCCGCAAAACAAAGCAAATAAAGTGGACTTCCTTTAGAGTTGCTGAGAAGTAACGGATTTTTAGCAACTTGCGAGAAAATGGTTTGTAAACGTTCTATCAAGTAGTCCTTAATAGAATTTTGATCTGCATCCTTTACTACCCCTGAGTCTCCAAACATGCTTAATTGAGGATTTGGTAGGTAAAAGGCTTCAAACCAGCTATCTGTTCCAAAGATATTGTTTAACTTTAGCTTCCAACTTTCACTGATATTACCATCCCTTTTAAGCATTCGGTTAACACCAATACCTGAAGGAAAAAGATACCAGAGGTCAATTTTTTTAGTAGCTGCAATTGACTGTATTGTTTCCCAACTTACCTGCATTCCAAAGGGATCAAGAAAGATAACAGCACGTTGATTCTGTCTCATGGAACTACAAAATCTTCTTATAAAAATATTAGCGTCTTCTCTTACCAATTCAATTCTTGCGGCTTTATCTGGAAATTCTGCCTTTAACTTCTCTAGTTCTACAAAGCGGCTCTGACTTTTTTCGATAAAAACATATTTGTTAAACATCGGTTGAACTTGCAGAGCTATTCGTGCCGAACCATCCAAAAATTTCTGGTTATCGTTTTCAGTAAGGTTTGATAAAACAGTGTCTAATTGGCTACTATCAGTTTTAACAGTGTTATATCCTGTCCCAGCGAAAGCATCTACATATATTGTTTCAAAATTCTGCCTTTTCAAAGCAGTAACATAGGCTGCTAGGTACTTTCTGATATGGGTTAGTTTTTCTGCTGTCCAATCACCACCAAACTGTTGTAGATTTTCTTTTTGGACCATTACTTTGCCACCATTTTAGCTAAACTTTTTTAAACTTATGGTCAATCAGGAAAAGTACCTATAGGTAGGTCAATCAGTAAGTTCTAACATAGAGTCTATTATGACTAATCGGTCATAATAGATAGAGCACGCGATTTACTCCAATTCCACTCAAGCAACTGTTATGATCGCTAATGAGAATTTATTTAACATTTAAGACTGTGAACGCTACCGGCTTACCGTCCGGCCCTTTGTAGCTGACCGTATCGCCAGCCTTTCGGTCCAGCAGACGCAAACCGAGCGGCGAATGAATCGAGAGGGCCGGGATGCCGTTTTTCTCTTTAAGGCCGCGCTTGCTGTCGGCCTCGCTGATCAGGATGTATTCTTCGATTTCCGGGCGGCCCGCCTGCCGCACCTGCACCATCGAGCCGAGCCAGGCACGCACCTCGGCTGCCGGGGGAGTGGCTACCGTCACGCTGGCCTCTGTCTCCAGCGCGGACGGCTGCCCTTGTTGCTGGGCGGCGAACTCCCAGAGACTTCCGGCCTGCTCGACCTCAAAGAGCCTGCCTTGGGCTGAATTGCTTGCCGGGACCGGGGCGGGCGAACCATGCTGCTTTGGCTGCGATTTGGAAGCGGGCGCGAGCCCCCCTTTCTGATGTGCGGCTTTCTTTTTAGCCTTTTTAGCCCCTTTGTCCGAGAGGCCCTCGGCCATTTCCTCTGCGTGGCGCTGGTGGTTGAGCTTGAGCAGGCGGCCCAGCACCTCCCAGCGGGCTGCTTCCGAGATGGTGAAGCGCAAGCCCTGCTTGGTCTGGTGGAAGCCGTGTTCGAGGGCTAAATCCTGCCAGCCGTAAGCCTGCGCTACCGCTTCGTCCATCTCGATATGCAGTTCGCGCAGTTTTACAATCTCCGGCGCGCTATCTTGCGGATTGTGGAAGCGGTTGTAGGTTTGGGTTAGCCCTTCCTGCCGCTGCAACATTATTTCCTGCCTGTGGCTGTAATATTGCTCCCCAATACCTTCTAACCCGGCCATTTTTTCTTCTAAAGGAAAGGGGAAATTTTCAAAACAATCAGTAGGAGTATATCTTCTTCTAGTTTCCAAAGAAGAGCTATATTCTCTAATCCAAACATCATGAAAAGTAGACTGTACGATTGAGAATTCTTGGTTAGTGTCAAAAGCTAAGACAACCAGCATCATACTTATTACCTGGTTGGTAGGAACAAATGCAAAAGTTGAGTATTTACTTACTTGTGGCGCAACTAAAACACGCTTCATTCTCTCGATAGTGGAGTAAAGGTTGAGAGTGGGTCGGGCAAATTGCCACCATCTTTTGGCCCTATCTCTTGCTGTAGCATCTCCATTTGCTAACCTGTCCCTTTCTGGCTTGGCTTTTTCCCGTACAATTGTCATACAATCAGGATAGGTTTCGGCTTTTTCCAACGGCCAGTCAAAGAAATTAATCACCCAGCGGCTTGGGGATTGGTCAGGACGAGAGTTTAGGTCTTCGCCGTTCAGATAGGGGAATAGGACTTCTTTATTGCGGGGGTCTTTGGCTATCAAGGCCTGGGCTTCTTCCGGCTCCAGCACAAAACCCATGCCAAGTACGATGGAACCCTGGAAAGATTTTCCGGAGTTGGCAGCCAGGGTAAAAGGTTTGCCATCAGCGGTTCCCGACGCGGTCAGGAAGGGGGTAATGCCGCTTACGGTTGTATCTTCCAGCACAAAAGGACTCTGCCAGTTACCGTTTCGCAGCCAGAGATGCGCTACCTCCAGTGCAGCCGTACTGGGCCATTTGCGACTGGGAACGGCGCGGGGAATGGTCCAGCCCTCCGCGACCAGTTGTTCCAGGCCCACCTCGCGGGTAGTGCCCTGGGCGATGGTGTTGGTCGCCAGCAGCCCGGCCTGCCCCTCCGGGCGGGTCAGGTCGCTGGCCCGCAGGAAGAAGTAGGCGCAGAAGTCTGCACTGCCGCGCTTGCCGTGCGCCAGGTATTCCACCAGGTAGTCGCGGTAGTCCGTGCCGAGCGCACCTGTAATCTTCTGGCCCCCCATAAAGGGCGGGTTGCCTAACAGGGCATCGAAGCCGGATATGTCCGAACTGTAAAAGACTTCGGGAAATTCGAGCGGCCAGTGGAAAGGAGTGCGGCCCTTCAAAAGGTCGTCCACTCTCGAGCGCAATTTCAGGAAGGCCAAGCGGCTCTCCTGCCTGCCGAAATCGCTAAAATGCTGGTGGTGGGCCTCTTCGTAGGCCGTAGCCAGGACGGTATATTCAAGGAAGAGGGCATCCTGGGCCAGCCGTTCGCGGTTCAACCCGGCCAGCGTTTCGGCCACCAGCAGGTCGGCTCCCAGGCGCAGGAGGGCCATTTCCTCCTCGGCCTGTTTTTGCAAGCGCTTCTTTTCCTCGTTGACCCGGCTTCCGGCGTTGACCGGCAGGCGCTTGATAGACTGGCGCAAGCCGAGGGCGCGGCCCAGGGCCTTGTTGACCAGCGGCTCTATCCAGGGCATGTCGCGCCCGCTGTTGACCAGTGCCCGTTCCTTGAGCGACATTTCGCGCAACTGGCGCAGGTTAGCGCCGAGCAGCGAGTCGCCGCTGCGCAGGGCGTGGTTCAGGAAGGAGAAGGGCCGGTTCTTGTCGAGCGTGACCAGCCAGAGCGAAAGCTTCGCCATCTCCACCGCCATCGGGTTTTTATCCACCCCGTAGAGGCAGCGCTCGGCTACCAGCCTCCGGGCCAGGGCCAGCCGCTCATCGCTGTCCGCCGGGAGAATATCGAGGGAGAACTCGGCGGCGGCTCCGTCCGGGGAGAGAGCCGCCTGGCGAGATGCGCCGCTTTCCGCCGGTTCCCAGGCCTGTACCAGTTTCTCGGAGAGGTAGCGGCAGGCCTGCACCAGAAAGGCGCCTGAACCCATCGCCATATCGCAGACCTTCAGCCCCAGGATTTCCTCCGCCGGGCGCAACTGCCACTTTTCCTCCGGCCAGCCCTCCGCCGGGCCAAGATAAACCAGCGGGTCGAGGGTGTGCTGCACAATTGGCTCGGTCAGGCTGCGGGGGGTATAGTGCGTGCCGGTGGAGCGGCGGTCGCTGCCCTGGGTGACATAGACCGCGCCGGGCGGAATCACCAGGTAGTTATCAAAGCTGTCTAGGCGGATTAGCCCGGCGAAAGGCAGCAGGCGGGCTAGCAGCTTTTCATCATTGCCGCAGGCCACCCGCAACTTGCCCAGTTGCTCAAAGTCAGGCTTCCAGGCCAGGTCTTTTTTGAGGGCATTATCGCTGCGCCCGCTCTCCTCTTTCAGGAAATCGAGCAGGGACTTCTCGCCCTTCGCGACCAGCCTTTCCAGTTCGGCCAGTTCCACTTCCGGCTCGTTATACTTGCTGCCCTTCAGGCCGAGGACCGCGCCTTTCGCTCGCAGCGCGGTATGGTCGAGCATACCTTCATAGATATGGCCGATTTGCTCAATATCGAGCGCCCGGAAGGAGAGCTTGCGCCGCTCCACGCCGCTGCCTTCCACCCGCACCTCCAACCATTGCAGCGCGTCCAGCATGTGCAGGACGATGCGGTTATTGATAGCGAGGGGCCGGACCGGAACGGCGGTAGCATCCTGCCAGCTTGACCCAGAGGCGCGGCCTTCCAGGAAAGGAAAGCGGTCCGGGTTGAAAAGGTCGCCGCCATAGGCCGGGAGCGGCAGGTCGGCGTTATTGACCCCGCCGTAGACCATTCGGAAAGCGGCCAGCAGGCGGCTCCAGGCATCGCAGCGCGTTTCTAGGATTTGTTCGCTGTGGCGGTCGGCCATCTCCCTCAACTGCGACCCGACCGTCGAAACGGCGTAATGGCGGTCGTATAGCTGGTTCTCGCCGAGAGGCAGCATGCCGCGCTCCTCGGCCGACATGAGAAAGACCAGCCGCATCATGACGGTCAGGGCCGCCTCATAAAATTCGAGGGCCGTAACATCCTGCAACAAAAGTTGCTGCGAGCCGCCGTCGCGCTGTAGCCGGTCGAAAGCCTGCACCAGCGTTTCGACCGCCCGGCGCACCTGGTAGCCCAACTGGTCGGTGACTTCCTGCTGATTAGAGGAGCTTTCGACAAATAGGCTTTCAGGGGTATTTTTCTCGTCCACCCCGAAGAAGCGGTAAGCCTGCAAAAGGCTACGGAAAGCGCGCAGGGTTAGCGGTTCTTCCAGCCAGGCCTGGCTGTACCAAGAAATATAGCTGACCGGCTCATCGCGGTTGGCCGGGAGAGCATGCACCAGCATCCAGTGTTCGCCGTTGGTCAGCAGGCCCAGGCGCACGTCGCTGCGGCGCAGCAGTTGCATCATGCGCTCGGCGGGCGACGCAACCCAGAGGTGGCCCTGGAGCGGCTTTTCTAGCTTTTGCCTGGCAGGGTAAAGCTGAATTAAAAGGCGCGGCTTTTGCTCGTTCGGATGCTGCAAAACATAGTCCGGTCTGAGCGTCTCACCCTGCTCCGGCACGCTCACCAGCAGATTGGAGGGCATAGCCTGGCCTTCCAGCAGGGCTTCCGCCGGGTAGTTCAGCACATTTTGCAGCACCCAGCGCAACCACTGGTTATGAATAGCGATGTCAGGCTTGTTGCCCTGCTGGCTATCCTGCCATTCCTGGTATGCCTGGCGCAAGGTGCGGGATAGCTCCGGCTCGTGCGGCACATCGAGGCCCTGCGGAAAAACCCGCATCAAAACCGGCATGCTCAGGAAAGGGCCGGACGCTTCGACCAGAGATAACCATTCGTTGTGATGACGCGCTATCGAGATGGACATTATGCCGTTCCTTTTGATGATTACTTGTAAATACTGCGGTACGTGTGCGCCCTCGCTTACCGGGCCTCGATTTAAGGATTGTATCAGGCGTTCGACGCGCAAGAATTAATCCCCGCCCTATTTCAACGAGAGGGGTTGAAACGTCTTGATAGCCTTAACCCTTCACTAATTTAGCCGGGACCAGGAATGTGACCGCCACTGGAAAGAGCCGGAATTTTGGCTCGGCAAAACGCCGGCTGATAACTTTATGCTCCTGCTCTACTTCGGCGGGAATCTGGTTCAGGCGAGTTTGCAGCGCCGAAAAGTTGCGCTCGAATTGCTCCCGCTCGCTGGTATTAAAGCCCTCCATTACTAGCTGGCGGTTGCCCAGTAGGGGCTTCATTTCACTCTCGATATTCTTTTTAAGCTCCAGCAGAATAGTCTGAATATCGCGCTTTTCTTTGGCCTCGCGCTCGTGCAACTGCTTGAACAACCCGGCCCGGCGTTCTTCCAGACGGGTTTCAAGGGCGGTATAAAGCGGGACCTGGAGCTTTTCCCACAGCTCCTGCAAAGTTTTTTCTACTTCAGCAGAAACAGGTTGAGATGAAACCTTATCGAGCAGGCGCACGGTTTCCGCCTGGCTGATGGCAGCAAAGTGGCCCTGGCGAATCTGACCCCCCGCCGTCAGCAATTCTTCATGCAGGCGCTGGCTATCGCCGCCTGTTACCAGCAAGCGGGCGTGTGCTATCACCGCCGGTGTGCTGAGAACGCTATCCGGCACGATACAGGCTGTAACCCGGTTCAGGCGGAGCTGGGTATCGGCTCCCCAGACCTGGGCGCGCAACAGACGCAGCGACATGGCCACCAGGGCGTGATTAAGGTGAGCCAGTACCACATCATCCCGGCCTTTCACCAGTTCGTAATCAAATACCACCGGGCGAATTTCACCGGTAAAAGGATGTTCCAAACCACGGGTACACACGGCCCAACTACCCTTGAGAGGCGGCAAATAAAAGACCTCGATAGGCGGCAGTTTGCCATGCGGGTCGTGCAGGGTTTCTTTGCGCAGGGGCGGTTGTCCGGCCAATTCCAGGGCCACTTCCACGGCAGTCTGAATATTTTCGGGCGTCAGGTCGAGCGACCGGCGGCTTTCCTGAAGCTGTTCGTGCAGCCGTTCCACCTCTTTTTGAATTTTCTGCTCAAGCTTCAAAAGGGCGCGAATGGGCGAGGCCTGCTGCTCGGCCTGGCGAGTATCCAGGCGGTGGCGCTGCCCCAGCATGGCCTCTTCAACCTGGGTGGCAATCACCGGTCCGACCTTGCCGAGGTCTTCGCGAATGGCCTCCACTTTCCGCACCGCTCGCATCAAAAATTCCAGGTCGGCTTCCAATTCGCCCACCGGCAAATCATCACCCTGGAAATGTTTGTAGGCGCTCCCGGCAAAGTGATAAATATTGACCTGGGGGGCGCGCTGCCCGTGGCGGTCTACCCGGCCATTGCGCTGCTCCATGCGGTTAGGATTCCAGGGGATTTCGTAGTGAATCAGCCGGGAACAGTAGTTTTGCAGGTCAATACCTTCCGAGGCGGCATCGGTCGCCAGCAGAATACGCACCGACGAATCGGCAGGGTCAGCCTGGAAAGCGGCCTTGATTTCCTCGCGTTCTTCGCTGGTCATGCCACCATAAAGGGAAAGCATGCGATTACCGGCGGCAAAGCCGTAGGCGGCCAGTTGGTTGGTCAACCATTTCTGGGTAGCCCTGTACTCGGTAAAAATAATCACGCGCTCGTTCGACCACTTACCGCCAGGGCGAATATGTTCGTTAAGCCAGTTTACCAGGCGGGCCGCTTTCCGGTCCAACTGGTTACGAGCGTTATCGGCCCACTGGCGCATAGAGTTCAGGAGCGCCTTTTCCTCGCTGGAAGGCGGGCGGAAAAGAGGAGCGGCGGTCGCCAGGGCTTCGCTCGCCGCTTCTTCGAGGTCTTCGTCGTTATCGCTCTCTTCGTCAAAACCCTCCAACTGGCGGCGCAGGATTCCGGCAGCCGGGCGAGCAGTGATGGCGCTGCGTTTTTTGGCGTTAGCCAGCGAATTTTCATGCTGTTCCAGGGTAATGGCAAAAGCTTCCGGCGAGGACAACAACCGTTTTTTAAGCAGCTTCAGGGTAAACTCGGTAGCATATCTTTCCGCGTCATCGGCGGCCTTTTCCAGCCGCAGGTGGGTGTATTCCTTTAGCCAGCGGTGGGTCTGCCGCTCCTCCGGACTGTACTCTACTTCCAAGGGAACAAGCTCTCGTTTTGGGAAAAGAGCTTTGCCTGCCCAGTCCTTAAATTCGGATTTCAGACGCCGCACCATGATAGAGTGAAGCTGCACCGGGTCAGGTTGCACCCCCCGGGCGAAGCGTTGGTTATCCAGCAACTCCAGCAGGGCGGTAAAGCTCTCCTGGTAGCCGTTATGGGGTGTAGCAGAGAGGAAAAGTTTGTGTTCAAAGTGCGGGGTAAGGCGCCGAATGGCCAGGGTGCGCTGTGAGTCGGTGGCATACTTGCCGCGACCTGAAGGCGCGATATTATGAGCTTCGTCTACTATCAGTAGGTCGAAACGACGCGGGTAGGCCGATTCACCTTCGGCTGGCAGAGCTTCGCTCATTAGCCTGAGCATACGTTCCTGTTTAAGGTAATCAATCGAGGTAATCAGGCGTGGATAATGCGTCCAGGGATTGACGTGCAGGCCGCGCTCCCGCCGCAAACTCTTCATCAGCGCGCTATCTATAATGCGGAATTCCAGCCCGAATTTTGCGCGCATCTGGTCCTGCCACTGGATTTGCAGGGCAGCCGGACAGACTATCAGGATCTTCTGAGCTCGATGCCTTACAATTAATTCCTGGGCTACCAGCCCGGCTTCGATGGTCTTACCTAGACCTACATCATCGGCAATCAGGAGATTGACGCGGGGCATCTGGATAGCCCTTACTACCGGGTCAAGCTGGTAATCTTCAATCTCTATTCCGCTGCGAAAAGGAGCCTGCAAAGCCCGGACATCTGCGCTGGAAGAAGCGCCCCAACGGACGGCGTTTAGAAAAGCTTCCAGCCGGGCGGGAGTATCAAAACCGGTGGGAAGAGGTAGGGCCGGTTTCTCGATAATCTCCGCGCCTGGTTCAATTTCCCAGATGACTTGAAGTTCTTCGCCTAGGCCATCATCTTCTATCGAAGATAGGGTAACAACATGGTGTGTAGAGGGCAGGCGTGTAAAACTGCCCTGACGATGAATATCAGGGGGTAAGGTATTCTGAGCTACATCTACCACAACGTAACGGCGTTGCCGGACATCCACTAGCTGACCTTGCTCCGGGATGCCGGTGATTTCTGCAACAGTCAAAATTGCCCTCCAAATACCTCTTTTAGCTACAACGTATAAAACCGATTTTAATTCCGGGAGGTTCTATTTATAGCACTTGAATAGGAAGAAGCTTCAAAAGCCTTATCTAAATCACGCTTTAATCAGTGTATTATAGTTATTAAAGATGATAATATTCAAGGAAAGATACAATTAAAATATCAGAACTAATAAACGTTTGATAACGTTATTACCTGATTTTAAAAAGACAATCGCCTGAAATTTTTGTGGAAAAGTGAAATCAGGTAATTGGGTACCGCCAGATAGCTTATTGGAAAAGCTACTAATTCAATAATGCTATTGTATTATAACACTCTAACATTACAATAACTATTACTATAAAACAAGTTTATTTTTCAATTAGTGTATTTATTGGCCACATGCCTGATGATTCAGTAAAAAAGAGGCACTTTTTGCAAATTCTGATCATGAACTTGTTAAAGGCAGCAAACTTTGCAGGGAAATTAATACGAGGAAATTTTTTGATTCAAAAGTTTGGGGAGGAATTGGACCAATGGGTAATTTGGATAATCTAACTTTTGTTGAGGGTACCAAAATAGGAGATACTTTCACTCTTCTCTCTGACCTTCAGTGGCACTGCGGGCGACACGAATTTCCGAGCAGTCAGCCAGCCGCCCTCATCCGAGAACTCCGTAACCTGGGTTACGATATTGAAACCGGCAAAAACATGGAGTGTGAAGGAAGTTGCCAGGGGAAAGGGACCCACTGGCGGCTGAAATCCCTCGAACCCGCGAGACCAATAAAAATGCACCTGCCCTCTTCAGCCCAGGCCCTTCTTTCCTCAAGGCTGGAAGAACTGCAAAAGCTCGAAAAGCGCCGGGAGTTTCTTGTTTCAGAGATAAACAAACTGGTGAAAGCTGTTAGTTACAATCCTGGTTAAAGATTTTGTAGACATGGTTTCCACTTTCTAAATGAGTACATCTCAACTTTTTGTTGTGGTTGAGGCGCTGCCAGTCAGACGTGGCCCCTTAGTCATGTCAAGGATGCAAAGCCGCGTACCGAAAGGGTCCTTTATCACGGCGCACTTCCCTATCGTAATATCGAAAGGGGCAACAAGCATCTCGCAACCTGAGGCCGCGTATTCTTCTACAGCGGCAACTACATCATCAACCAGGTAGTGAACTTCCACAGGCGAGGGGAGACCGGGATCAGAGTGCAGCACAATTTCCGCATCGCTCTCCGGAAAGACGAGCCCGGTGGAGCCATTTTCACTCCACTCTTGCCGCAAGCCAAAAACCTTTTCGTAGTAAGCGGCTGCCGCTTCCACATCGTCAACTCGAATCATCACACAGTCAATTTTTCGTAACATGCTAACCCTCCCTGTCTTTACCCCGGCATCATACCTCATTTTAATGATTGTAAGCATCTATCGCCACCTGTAATACTCTTCTAAGTTTAGCCTGGTTACCAGATAAGCTTAAAGGTAGAAAATCGGACGGATGGCTTCACTACCACTATTACTATTGTTGTCGGCACTTGAACTGAAGGGTTGGTTCAGGATTACCAGGTAATTATGCGAAACAGGTTGTAACTTTGAAAGGTTAAGCACTGGCGGAATTTGGCCTTTCCGGTCAAAATAGATCAGAAGCGAACTGCCGTTAGCGCTTTCAAGACGGCGTAGTTCGTGCCAGAAAAGTTGGGCCGCTTCTAGGTGTTCCTGCTCGTACCAGAGCTTCGTCACCTGCGTACTGGCAAGAGAGCCGTTAGCCGGAACGAGTTTCAGAACGCCATTCAAAAGCCTGACCACCGCAGGCATTTTAACCACTTTCACATCAAAGAGCTTTGACTGGTAAAACACTCCGGCTCCCGCTACAGGTCTACCACCCTTATCCATCAATACGTAATAATCGGTCAGTTGTAGCGGTCTACCGTCAATTATTTTTGGTCCAAGCCACTCGCCGAGAGTAGCTGCTTCCTCCGACCAGTAGAAGTCGTATCCGCGGTAAAACCGGTTCAGCCCACCAACAACGGCTTCGTAGTCATTAGTAGTGTCTTTCCTTATCTCATAACCCGGAATTGGAGGGATAGGATTGGCAGGTTGAGACAGAGGGAGAGTTTTAACCGGAGTTAAGAGTACTTCTCTCCCGGTAAACTTACCCCCTGCGCTATGAAACCAGGCTTTAGAAGCGGCATTGCCTTTCTGGAAGTAACCGTAAACCAGCAGCTCTTCTCCAAAGGTCGCTTTAATCCAGTGGTTCAACTCATTCCACAAAGCTTTGGCGATGCCCTGTTTTCTGTAATCGGGATGAACGGCCAGACGGTTGACCAGGACTGCCTGAAGAGGTTCCCTGCTACCACCGTAATAGACCAGGTGGGGCCAGCCGGAAATGGTACCTACAGGTACGCCAGTTCCAGGCAAGTAGGCCAGAAAAGTCTGGCTACCCGGCCGGTCCGCTTCGTAAGCATTATAGGCATCCTTTACCCGCACTTTAATCCTGGTCTTAATTATCCCTTCCTGAATTGCTACTTCCTGTAGCTCTTTCATGCCGGGGCTAACAGCCGGGGTAGCTACCGTCACTGTAAGTACTTCATGTGATAACTTCATTTAATTCATCTGAATGAGTATGGACCAGTTTGCAACCTTCTATCCTAACCCGATAAAAAGCCTAAATTGTCCTTTTGTGACAAAAGTTTTAGGCCTGTAACTTTTTTTTGGCCAGGCCATAAAAATGGGCCGATTCTGGTAATGTAAAGAAGAGTTCCCAGGATAATTCCTGAGAAAGTAGTAAGTTCTAGTAGACCCTTATTTTTACCCGGCAAAAGCTTAATGGCCTCCCACAAAACCCATAAGGTATAAAGAACCTGTGGGACAGATATAAATGGCCTCGGTATTTTAAGACCTTTTGCCAGTAAAGACTCGTCACACAGATTTAGTTCCCTGGTCAGAGGTTCTGTACCTTTGTTAAATTCAAATGATTTCTCGCCAAGCAACTGCCGGAAGATCACAAGAAAAGCTCTATAACTGGTATTGATAATGGCAAACCCAACCAGCTTTAAGGGAGTATTACCGGTTTTCATGAGAAAAAGACCGGCACCCAGCGAGAAATTGGTAACTAAAGGACCACCGGCAATGGCTGGTAACTGTTTACTACTTGGCCACTGTTCAGCAGTACCCATATCTACATTGGTATAACCAATGGTCAGGTTTTTAGCTCCAAGCAGTTTAGCCGGAAACCAGTGGCCAACCACTTCATGCAGCTGAATTGCCAGTGGCCCTACTATTCCTGCAACTAAAATGCTTCCAAGATAGAGGGACAATTGCGGCTTCCTGTGCTCCTGCTGCATGTTATTCTAGCCTCTATACAAACGTACAATTTTCTGGCTGAAACCTATCGCTTAATAAATCCTCTACACTCAGAAAGTTAGTTCCCTATTTCGAATAGAGAGAGCTAAACAAACCATTACCTGGGCTTTCTCAGAGGGTTTTTGATCTCTCTGTCTCGCCAACTTACCTTTCTAAAGAGGCCTATCCTGACAGCAGAGTCAAGGATGATCAGGGTATCTATCAACACGGCAAGCGGGTAAAGAAGAGCATAACTGCGAGGTGCTTTGTAGGATTGTAACATCTGACTATAGGTAAGGAGCATGATCCCTATAGTTGCGAGGTCGAATGTTCGTACTTTTCGCTCCTTGCCTGCTAATCCGAAGGCCACTCTTATAAAAGGTAAAAAATTGTAGGATTGATAGAGAGTTAAAAATGCTACTCTGGCCCAACTGCCACGTGCCACGAGAAACCAGTTTTTGCTCATGCTTAACCAGAAGGCCTTTAAGCTAGCCTCCGGTTCCTGTCGTACAAAGCTACTGGCAGAACTGACGAGCGTGGTAAAACCAGAACGCCTGAAAGAGCGGGCCAGCGCCGCATCCTCAATTACCTCATGACAAACGGCTTTATGCCCGCCGGACTTGTCGTATGCTTCCCGTCTTGCCAGAAGGAAAGCTCCCACTGCCGTTACATTACTTTCAGCATGCGGGTTTATACTAAACGCTCCCAAAAAGTAAAGTTTGCTTAACTCAACCAGCAAGAGCCTATGCCAGAAACCGCCATAATAACCGGCGGCCAGGGAGAGTAAGTCGAGATTCTGATCTTTACAGTAGCTAATCCCTCCTCTAAGAGCACCCTGTTGCAGCCTGCTATCACTGTCAACGAAAAGAAGCCATTCAGAGTTTTTACTCACAACCCGACTATAGCCCTGCCAGAGAGCATTATTTTTACCGGTCCAATATTCGGGTAGGGGGAGAGCCAGTGTAACCACCTTTAACTGTTCACAATACTGGCCTGCCAAATCGGCCAGTATTTGGGGAGTTGCATCCTGGGAGTTATCGTCTATAACAATCACTTCAAAATTCGGATAATCCTGATTAAGGATCGAGGTAAGGCAGCCTTCAATGGTAGCCTCTTCATTCCTGGCAGGAACCAGTACAGTCAGAAAAGGCCAGCTACTCTTGTTTCTTGTCCGGGCTAAATCTTCCATTTTTTTATCGATTTGAATAGCCTGGCGCATAAACAAGCTATAAAAAGTGAAATTGACCAATGTGGATATGAGGGAGTTGACTGAAGCAGCATCCAGTATCTTTTTTAGTAGCATATTCTTCCTTCTTTCGACTTCATAGCTACAATTTGCAGGTTATTGACTTAGGGAGTCATAACTTTCATCTGGATCTGGTGATTCAAACGGCGAACTTAAAGCCTTCGCTTTTCGACATTTCTTCTTTAATTTCTTGGCTATCCTGATGTAATACCCGGCATTTAATGTAAGCTTATTTCTATTTTCGGCTTTCTGACTACCCTTACAACCGAACTCCGGGTTAAGCAGAACTGGAAAATCGCTTTGGTCGCTTATATTTATAGCCAGGATAAAAGCCCACAACTCTACTTCCTGTTCAAAAGTTACATTTACAGGATTACAGTCTGCTGCAAATTCTTGCCGAACCTTTCTGTACAGTAAACTTCTTAAATCATTAAGACTAATGACTACGTGATCTAATAACTCTCTTGAATCATTGCTATTATTGAAAAAAACAAATGGGTCGTAACTATAACTGGCGGCTAACTTTTGGTAGACAAGATGGTGAAACCAGCGGAGTTGTTGTACCTCTTTTTTAGCACTTAATTGTTCAAAGTTAGCATAGATCCTTAAAAAAGCTCTATCAAAAGGTAAAAGGAGCGCAAAGGGTATAATCAGCCAGGTATTGGTTATTGCGCTTACGGTAGTCAGATCCTCTGCAACAGGAGCTAAGCCGTCGATTGGATATAACAAATGGCCGGCTAGATCAAGCGGGTAGACTAAAAACTGGGTGAGAGTTAAAACCAGAAGTGAGACACACCTGTACCTGTACCAGAGTTTGTAGTGCCCCCGCTCATGCAAACCATGCCTGAGCAATACTACTAGAGCAATGATTAAACAAATGGTTGTGTATGAGAGAATAGAAACGCCCGCAAACCATAACAAGCCATTATTAAATTTAACACTGATCTCCTGTACTGAAAGCAAGTCCTCCACACGCTTCAAACCAAGCGTAATACAAATAATTTGGGTACCTGCAAGGGTGGCTAAAAGAATTAAGGTTGTAGGCCGAGCAAGATTAAATTTAGTTGTTTTAGCAGATGGGTTAACGGTGGTTAAAACACAATTGAGAAAACAGTAGATGTGTCCTAAAAATAGAATCCTTTCAACAACCAACAGAAAAATACTGTCAGTAGCCTGAGCAATACCAATAGTTAGAGCTACTGTGATCCCAAAAGCCATAAAGTAGATAAGATAACGAGTGCTGGCGGAAAAATGGAGAGTCTTTAGTGGAATGTGATGGCGAAGGTATTTTTTGAAATAGATACTGCTGGCCAGCAGTATCAGGAAAATAGTGACATACAGGCGATTTACCAGCTCAAGATCCAAGGTAACACCTACCAATACTACTAAATAGGTCCCTTAATGGTCTCCAAGCAAGTTACTCCAGACTTTATTAAAAACTTGTTCCTCACTATCAATTAAACACCGAAATAGACTCCGGCCAATGAATTCGGCTTCCTGCTCCTCCTCCAGATCCTTACCAGAGGTACCCCGACAGCTAATGTGATCGTAGATGCCGGAGTTTTTATTTTTCAAGAACTCTAAAACTCCAACCAGACTTAACCTGTTTTTGCCTTTCAGATCTCCGCGCACAATATGTCCAAATTCATGGAGAATGACAAGCATAAGTTCATTGCCGGTTAACAGAGGATCGTACAAAATAAGATAATTATTTTCCTCATCAGAACGGAAGGAAAATCCAAATAAATCAGGAGGTAGTGGTTTAGGAGCAGGTAGAATTAGAATCGGACAGCCACCGCAAAAAGTTTCGACTCTATCATGTAATTCTCGGAAACTGAGACCTTGATTTAGGTCAATTTCCAAATCACAAATAAAGTTCTGAGTTCGCTTGATGAGATTTACTCTCCAGGCAAAATTTCTATCTTCTTCTATATCAAATATCCTCATCTCCTCTCTCAAACCTCCTCTCAACGGAGTCGAGCATGTCCAAAACGAATTGCCTGGCTTGTGGTGACATTTCTCGCATTCTAACAGCTATTTCTCGTGCTTGCGCCTCTATGTTATTTTGAGCTTCAGCTTGCTCTCTAATCCATTCATCCAAACTCTTAAACCAGAAGCCAGGATCAATTTGAAAAAAATTAGTTAAAGCCTTAAGCGTCGGTAAACCAGGACGAGAGGCTCTACCACTGGCAAGTTTTGACAACCAACTGTTATGAACCGTACCACCGGTAGCCTCCTCCACCTCGGTGAAGGTATACTTTTCCCCGCCTGGTTTGCGGTAATGTTCAAAAAGGTACTTTACTTTAGCTGCAATTGCCTCTGATTCTTCGCTTTCCTTTCCAGTCGCCCTATCTTTTTCTTTGCCCACAGCTGTATCCTTTTTCTGCTTAATAACTCTTTTACCCAATTTTTTGAGATAATCCTCTTGCCGGCGTTCCGACGAAAACAGGGATCAGAGGCATGCCAAAATTGCAGCTTTAACGCAAAGTTACAGCTCTTTTGAACTACCCAAAAACCACGAGTTATTGATCTAATCTAAGGGGGTAATTTCTTGCTGAATTGCCAAAAGGAAAATGCAATAACGTTTAATTGGTTTTATTCTACCCATGTATGCGTAAAAAAGCAAGATGTTTTTTAAAGGGATTGACAAAAAGAAGAATCTTTAGTATATTTTGTTTGCGATTTAGAAGAATATTTTTGATAAAAGGAAGAAATAGTTTTATGAAGTTTGTAAAACCTTTTGAAATAGGTCCGCCAATAAACTCTATGTTGAGTAGCGAGAAATTCTATACCACCAAGTTATAGCAGCACCGCAACACTTCCTCAAAGTAAGCTCCAGTATTAACACAAATTTCAACTGTTTGTCTGATGTGATTGGAAGTCTTTTGGCTTCACCACTACTTTGTGATTAAGCCTAAGTTCAAACATTCTTAACGCTGGGAGATAACAAAAATTAAGGTTTTTCCCTGATTCGAATAGTTTGAAATCCTGAGATTCCTTCATTACATCAAAAACAAAGTCCTTTTTTAGACAGTAAGACAGTCAAGATTTATAATGACCCTGGAAATTTGGACAAAATAAGAGGCGTTTTTAAGGTGTATACTAACGAATATGACAACACCTAGAAAACATTATTCTCCAGCTTTTAAGTCACAGGTTGTGCAAGAAGTTCTGGAAGGCAACAAAACCC
>DATAKM010000156.1:0-5463 GCA_036261665.1 Chloroflexia bacterium | reverse complement strand
GTAGTGAAGTGGCATAAAAGAGAGGCTCATCGCGCCCAGGTTGAATGGGTGTATGCCGAGGCCAAAGCCGATTTGCCACTTGATGAGTTGTTAAAGTGCATTGCTGCCTAACTTTGTGAATATTTTATGCAATTCCTAAGTCAGTAAAAAGGAGTTAGATTTCCAGAACCCACTTGACATAAAACTATTGCCGCCATACTCGTTTGCTTTCTTACCGGAGAAGAATTTGCTGGCTTTTACCAAGTCAACAGAAGTGACAAAGATAGTTGAACTGGCCAATAAAAAGCAAGAAGGCGGTTCGATTAAAGATAACCTGTGGGTAAAAGAAATGCTTTCCGCTTTTGGTTCGCCGCAGGCTGTCTATATGAGCAATAGATTGGTTCCTATGCCGGGAGCTTTTGAAGTATTAACTGACGATAAGTTAAGCAGCGCAGAGCGCCAGAAAAAGCTGGAAGAACTGGTTAAAACCAAAATTATTCCGCCTCTGCTGGGTGGTTATGCCTACTATGAGACGGTTAAAGGAGAAGGTTACTATTTACTGGCAGACTATTACCTCACCCCCGAACAGGCCAAAACGGCGCAACCTCAAATCGAAGGTTTCTTGAGAAATGGAGCCAGCAACAAAGGTAAAAAGCCTTTCAGTGACTCCTTTGAAGTGATTTCCTCCGAGACCAAGGGTAATTTAGTGCTTTACAAAGTGAAACCAAAAGAAACCTCTCCTCTACTTCGGATCGTACTCAGTAACGAACTTCCTGTTTTCTGGAGCTAAGCCGAAAGCTTTACTGGTATTTTCTATCGAAGTACCAGTAAAGCTCTTTACAGGGCTTGCGTAAAACTCTGCTAGAATAACTTCAGTTATATTCGGCATTACCAGAAACAATAGAAAGCGTAAAAATGGAGAATATCTCTCATCGTCCCTTTCAGCACGAAAGCGACTATGATCTCATGCGGGAGTTGGTGCGGCAGGCTTTCGCCCTGGAAGGTCCACCGGATTATGCTACTGTCGGCGACCTGGACTGGTGGCGCTTCACTGAGGAAGACCCCGACAAAGCTATTCAAAGGGCGGAACTCTGGCTTAACCAGGCCGGAGAGGCGGTAGGATTTGTCTGGCCGAATGAAAGTCAGGCCGATATGGTCAGCCATCCTGATTACCGGAAAGTAGAGGCGGAGATGCTGGCCTGGTGCGAGCAATGGCGGCGCGAAAATACACCTGCTGATGTTAACGAGATAGTTAACACTATTTACAGCTACGAACGGGATAGCGCCAGGAATACTCTGCTGGAGCAGTCAGGTTATACCAGAACCCAGGATTACACTTCGTACCGTTTTTTGCGCCTGGACGATTACGCTGATGCACCTGTTTTGCCGGAAGGCTATACCATTCGTGCTGTACTGAGCGAGGAAGAAGCGGAGGCCCGTGCCGAGGTTCACCGCAGCGCCTTTACCAGTTCTAAGCTGAACGGCACCCGCCTGCGTAACGTGATGCGTTCGCAGACCTATCGACAAAATCTTGACTTGGTGGCGGTCGCGCAGGATGGTAGTTTTGCCGCTTTTTGTATCGTCTGGTACGATGAGGTTAACCGGGTTGGCGTTTTTGACCCGGTGGGGTGCCACCCTGACCATCGCCGCCATGGTTTAACCAAAGCTATTCTGAAGGAAGGCTTGCGACAGTTAACGGCATTGGGCGCTGATAAGGCGGTGGTGGTTAACTGGTGGGAAGAAGAGGCTCCACCCCGGCTTTACGATTCGGTAGGCTTCCGGGAAATTGGTCGGAACTACGCCTGGACTAAAGACCTGAAGGTAGCTATCCGGTAGCTATCTTAGATGTACTAGATGAAACTTCACCGGACACTCGCGACTTATGCGACACTCTTATCTAAGGTTGGCTGACTTTCTGGTGGTGGTGTTTGCAGCAGTTTGCCCAACCGTTTCTGGTCGGCCAACTGCTTACTATCCCGGAAAGTCTGTAGCGGCGTTTTGCCGTAGCAGTACCGACCACTGTGTGGCCGCTCCCGGTTATAATACTCCAACCACTCGTCTAAGTCAGCTTGTAACTGATCCAAAGTATTGTATATCTTCTTGCGAAAGGCTACGGCGTAAAATTCGTCGCCTATCGTTTTGTGGAACCTTTCGCAGATCCCATTTGTTTGAGGGCTATAGGCTTTGGTCTTGGAATGGTCTATATCCTCAATTGCCAGGTACAACTCGTACTCGTGATGCGCCAACGAACCACAATATTCGGTGCCTCGGTCAGTCAACACCCTTAACACCGGCACTTCCTGCTGCTCGAACCAGGCTAGCACCCGGTCGTTAAGCATATCGGCGGCAACCAGAGCATTCTTACCATCATACAGCTTGGCAAAAGCCACCCGGCTATAGGTGTCAATGACGGTCTGTTGGTAAATACGGCCCACTCCTTTAAGAGTGCCGACATAGTAGGTGTCTTGCGAGATCAGGTAGCCAGGATGCTGGTACCCACATCCAGCGCATCCAAGACCTCCACCAGGTGGGCTCGCTTACCTTCCACGCCCACTTTGACTGAGCTGACGTCTTTGTAATCCGCCTCCCATTCGGCCATAGGAGGTGGTAGTTCCATAGCCTGGTGCTTTAGCTCCTGGGGAGGGCTGATCCTGCCATTACGGCACAGGATACGCCAGATGAAGCTGGTGGAAGTCGGTGGTTTTAGCCCGGAGGCAAGCAGCACCTGGTCTAACTTGAGGTAATAAGCAATGGTGCGCGGACCAGGCACCCGGTTGAGATTGTGAGGAGGGTGGTCGCGGATGTCCAGGATACGCTCGATGATCAAGGGGTGTGGTGGAGGGAGCGGGGTTTTACGGACGCTGGGTAAGCCCCAGGTCAGTCTAGGATCAAGGGGGTTGGCGGCGAGACGAAAGCGTTTGAGCCATTTTTTAACCCAAGAAAGGGAACGGTTAAGGCGCAGGGCCAGTTCCTTTTTGCTCCAGGTGGGTTGTTCGAAGTGCAACTTGCGCAGGGTAGCGCGATCAGCCTGCCACTGCAAGACATCACTTAACATAGCTTTTTCCTTCCGCTATTAGTAAGGGGTAGCTCCACAGGGTCGATAGCTTTCAGTATAGTGATGGCTCTAATAGTGGAGGGACTTACTTATTCTTTTTTAGTTACAGCTGGGATCACGCTCTGCCGGAAACAGGGGGCAGTGTTGCCCTGAGAGAATAATACAAGCGTTTCACCTGGGCTAACTTTTTAGCCTCTACCACCACCACTTCAGCCTTGCCAGCATCGATTTCTAACGATACGTACTGCCCGGCGAAGTCTCGCCCGACGTAATACCTGTGTTTATCCAGCTTGACCGCGCCTTTATAATCCACCCGCCGGACGTAGCGATTGCCCTCTACCCGTTTTAACCAGCTATCCGGGTTTACTACTAAAGGCAGACTGGGCCGGGCTGGTAACTCCGGAAAAGCTACCCGTGGAGGTTGGTTGCGGCAGGCCTGTCCCTGATGGGGTCGTTCAAAATTGTAGTGGTGCTGGTAACGGGGTAAGAGCTCGCAGACCTGGCCTAGACTCTCTGGGTGATGCACTTTGAGACATTCTTGACCGAGGGCCCGGTGAAAGCGTTCGACTACTCCGTTCAAATCTGGCCGGTGTGGGGGACAGACATTTACCTTTACCCCAATACAGTGCCAGAACTTAACAAAGGCCGACGGGAAATCCCGCCCACTATATGAGCCGACCCACCTGGGATCACGGTCGAAGGTCACACTCTCCGGCACACCCTGCTCTTTTAGCACTGCAATCACACTGGCAAGACTGGTTTCAGCATGAAAATCTTCGCGAGCGGTGGTCGCTACCAGGAGGGATGTGCCCACATCTACAATGTTAAGAATTTCGACAAAGTGAGCCCGTTTACCTTCCGGTCCCACTTTAACTGTGACAGAATCCTTGAAGTCGATCTGCCAGCTAGTGAGAGGAGGTGGCAGTTCCAGGGGTTTATGGGAAGGGGGACGCGCTCGGCCCAGCTTACCGTACTTGAGCAGCACAGCATAAATGGTAGCGGTAGAAGTGGGTGGAGTAATCCCTTGCTCTTTGAGGATAGGATCGCGGGCCAGGTAGTAAGCAATGGTGCGAGGACCTGGAGTGCGTCCCAGTTGGTCTGGTGGGTGGTCGCGAATAGCCAGAATCCGCTCCACTACCAGCGGCGTCACTTTCGAAGGTGGGGGAGGAGTTTTGCGTTTACGAGACTGGCTAGCCAGAGGGGCAGGGTCATTGAGGGCCGTGCCAGCCAGGCGAGTAAGCCACTTACGGACCCAGGCCGGCGAGCGCTGGGTAGCCTGAGCCAGTTGCAGATTATTCCAATCGGGATGTTCAAGGTGCAGCCGCCTTAAAAGTGAACGGTCGGCTTGCCACTTTAGCTCATCGTTCATTTTCAAGCTCTTCCACAGGATAGGCTTTTTTATGGTTATTACAACAGAGATTGGCATAAGCATAGCACTCTTTAGCCCCTGGTTGCCAGGTACGATCTGGCCTGAACAGATGGTCCTCATGCAGCCGTTAAACAATACACGAGCCAGGCCCATGCTTCGGGGGAAAACTTATTAAACTAAGCGAACCAGTCGCCCGGCCCGCTCGTCTTCAAAACCGGACGTGATACTTGTCGCATCATCCGGCTCCTCAACTAATTGGCTGTTGTCATCAGCACCGCCTTAGCCAACTTCTTGTCGTTGGCTGTTTTGTAATCGTGGCAATAGCGATGTAATAGCTGCAAATTGCTCAGCCCATCTCTGCCCCCTCTTGAGAGCGGTAGACGATGATCTTGTTCTATTACATCTTCACTTTTGAAATGTAGTTCACAATAAGCGCACCGGCCCGCTTGCCTCTTCAAGAGAGTGGCTACTCTGGCCGAGGTTTGCGGGTGGCGGCCCATCCGTAACGTCCAGTAGACCCAATCGCCGTCAAATGGACTTTTGCACCCTCTGACTTTAGTGTGACGTTGAATGTAAGTACCAGTGTGCTTGTGCAATTGATAGGTTCTGGATGAGAATTGCCATTTGCCCTGGTCTACGTGCCAGTATTTGTCGGCTACCCATCGGCGACCTTTGTTGGGATGACGGCGTTCCGCCCAGCTTTTGAGTTTGTGGTAGAGGTAGTTATCCAGGCGACTGTAGGTCTGTTTGCTGCAAACCGTGCGGTAATAATTACTCCAACCCTTGATTACCGGATTGAGGTCTTTGATTAACCGGCCTTGCGGTATGCCTCGTCGTTGCTTAATAAGCTCACCTAATCTTGCCAGGTGACGTTTAACCGCCTCTTTGCTGGGTTTGATGATAGTTTTGAAACCAAGTAGTATAATGACCCTGGAAATTTGGACAAAATAAGAGGCGTTTTTAAGGTGTATACTAACGAATATGACAACACCTAGAAAACATTATTCTCCAGCTTTTAAGTCACAGGTTGTGCAAGAAGTTCTGGAAGGCAACAAAACCC
>DATAKM010000146.1:0-16775 GCA_036261665.1 Chloroflexia bacterium | reverse complement strand
ATTAAACCCAGCAGTGGCAAGGCTTTTATCTATGACCTGGATTGCCAGCAGAATAGCGTGGAAATCAAAAAATTTACCGGCTACTTACCCGGTGAGTTCTCGCTCTACGGGCAGCTAACCGGGGCGCAAACTCTGAAATACTTCGCTAACCTCCGAGGAGGAGTAGATTGGAAACGTATCTCCAACCTGGCGGAACGCCTGGAACTCGACTTAAGCAAGAAATTCCGAGAATATTCTCATGGCAATAAACAAAAGGTCGGGATTATTCAGGCTGTTATGCATCAGCCGCGCCTTCTGATTGTAGATGAGCCAACCAACGGTCTGGACCCTCTCAACCAGCAGGAGTTCTACAAGTTGCTAAGAGAATTACGCGAACAGGGCAGCACCATCTTCATGTCTTCACACATCATGAGTGAGGTGGAGATAACTTGCGACCGGGTGGGCCTTATTCGAGAAGGTCGCCTGGTCAGGGTCGGTAGTATGGACCAACTGGTTGACCTTAAACGCCATCATCTAGAGGTTGTGTTTGAAGAACCCGCCCCTGTGGAATTTCTCAAAGCCCTGCCCGGCATTGACCACCTGGAAATTACCGAGAAAGAAGGTCAGCAGGTGGTGCAGTGCGTAGTAAAGCAAGAAAATCTTGGAGAAGTAGTAAGCCAACTGGCGCGCTACCCGATTGCCGACTTTATAAGCCGCGAACCTTCCCTGGAAACCATTTTCCTGGACTACTACAGCCCTTCTACCGCCAAAGGTGAAGCAGTCGTCAGGTAACAGGAAGGAGGTGTGTGATGGCGTTGTCGCTTATAAATCTGGGCGTGTTTCGCAAAACTCTGCGAGACTACCGCATTTCCATGCTAATCTGGGGAATAGGCCTGGGTGGTCTGCTGGGCTATTACGGCTGGGTATACGTTGATCTCTTCAAAGGGCCGAACCGGGAACAACTGCTGGGCGAATACCGGGATCTTTTCGAAAAGTTCTCATTTATTACCGGTAAAGCCTACGATATTGAAAATTACGGCGGTTTCGTTACCTCGGAATTCGTCCCCTACCTCCCGGTGGTTATTGGCATCCTGGCGCTGCTAGCCGGGAGTGCCCTAATTAGAGGCGAAGAAGAGCGAGGAAGCCTGGATATAGTGCTGGGTGCGCCGGTCTCACGCCTGTCGCTGATTCTTCAGAAGTGGGCCGGGATAGCGGTTATTTTGCTGGTGATAAGCACCTTCTGTTTCGCCGGTATCTTAACCGGTGGCTACGCCAATAACCAGGAAGTGAGTATAGAAGGAGCCTTTTTAACCTGCTTCAATGCCTTCTTAACCAGCCTCGTCTTCGGCACAATGGCCCTGTTGCTGGCGCAGTTCACCTCCCGCAAATCGGCGGCAGCCTGGACCGGCGGGATCATGGCGGCCAGTTATTTAATGAACACTCTTGGTTATGCCATCAAAGAACTGGAATGGCTGCGACCGATTTCAGTCTTTAACTACTACAACCTGAGTAAACCGCTGGTTAAAAGTGTGGGAACGGACTGGGGCGCTATATTCGTGCTGGAAGTGCTAATAATAGCGCTGTTAGCCTGGTCGATAGATCTTTATTCAGGCCGCAATCACAATGGCGTTACGCACCTGTTTTTCTTCAAACCCAAAACCCTGGCTCTCAAAAACCAAGTTGCTGCTGAACCTGAAACTATCTGGTTCCGCGGAATGTTCCTGTTCGGGCTACGGCGAGCTTTGCCCGGCGCGCTTACCTGGGGCCTCGGAATAGCGCTCTATGAGGTTTTCATCCTGCCTTTCCTGAGTACTATCCGCGATAGCATGTCCGGCCTGCTTGAAAGCGACTTTTATAAAGCGCTTGGTTTCAGCAACCTGGTTACCAACGAAAACCTCTTAAGCATGATGCTTTTCCTTTTTACTACCGCGCTATGCGCTACTTACAGCGTTATTCTGGTTGCAAGCTGGAGCGAGGAAGAGACCGAAGGCCGGTTAGAATTGTTTCTTTCGGCGCCCTATTCGCGCTGGACCTGGCTGTTAAGCCGCTTCCTGGTAGCTCTCATCAGTTCTGCGATTGTAGTTAATATTTCCGCCCTGGCCTTTAGCCTGGTTTGCTGGCTTGGCAATATTCAGGTTAACACTGCAAATGCCGCCGGGGCCTTCTTCGGGGAGTGGGTTCTCTGCGTCATAATTATTGGCGCCGGGTTTGGATTGGCCGGTCTGACACGCGGCAAAGCCGTAGCGGTGCTTTCCGGGCTGGTGGTAGTCAGTTACCTGCTGGAACTGTTACACGAGGCTTTAAAGCTCCCCACCTGGCTACTGAACCTGTCTATTTTTCACTGGTATGGACAGCCGATGGTTAGTGGCCTGGATTGGTTACCCCAGTTGTTCATACTGGGATTAGGTCTGCTATTCATGCTATCAGGAGGGGTAGGTTTCCGGCAGCGCGACATTGTCAAATAGCCGGAATAACTCAATAGTGAGCCGGGAGGAGTAACATGGAACAGATTTTTGATGAAACGGTCAAGTTCTCCGAGCCGAGTTACGGGGCTTGCAGCGGCTACTGTAGAATGCAGGCCTATAGAGATAGCGCCCACCCGGATAAGCTGCCGGTAGTGATAGTATCTGAAATTATTGACGAAGATGGCGGCTACGTTTCGGTAGGCGTAACCGTAACTGAGGGCATAAACTCTATTGCCAACTATGCTCACGCAAAATTTGGCGGCTTCAGTATGCTGATCGAACATTACCCTGCCCGTGGCGCGGACTTCAAAGAAAGGCTTGAGAAAGGCTTAAGCCCTGAATACCCGGAAGAATCTTCGATAGTAACTTTCGAACGACCCCACGCCGGAAGACAGGTTGTGGCCTGTAGCCGTTATGGCCGCCCCCACTGGGAGGTCATTCCGCGTAGCCGCGTAGTAGAGTTATTGAATGGAGCCTATGCAGAACCGGAGGGCGGTTATCACGAACGTGCTGGTAAAGTCTTATCAGCGTTCGTCTAGTATTAAAGAATCCTGCATCACTCAATAGAATTCAATCTAAACAGGCGCGGGAAGTAACTTCCCGCGCCCTTTACGTGTAATACTGTTTGAAATATTTAAGATGGGCCTGTAAAGCTTAGAGCGGATCGCCTTTCAGGATACGTTCCATCAGGTTCAAACGTAAAAAGTAATCCAGGGCCGCCTCTTGAAAATCCACCGCCCTTTTTTCGCGAACCGCCACGCGCTGCCAGTGTAGCAAAACTTCACGGCAGTAGGTTTCAAAAACAGCCTGGTCGAAACAGGGATGGCCGGTCAGTTCGGCTACCAGTTGAATAAAGTAGGGTTGCCAGGTAGCCGGGATTTTTCGGCGCAGACTCAGACTGGCGAGATGCCTGAAGAGATTTCGTTTGCCAGTGTCAGGCGAGCGGGCAGACCACGCTATCCTGATAATTTCGGGTAGAAAGAAGCCCATCTCTAACAACTCAAATAGGCCCGGCAAAACCTTCAGCAGCACTAAAGTGGTCCTGTTTATGGTGGTTTCAACTTGAGTGTTAAGCCGTCCCGGTGGTTTAGCCGGGAGATTCAAACACCAGTCTTTAATAATCCCCTCGGATATCTCAGGAAAAAAGTCTTTTGAGGCTGCCGGCAAATCTACTTCGCTTCCAGCCGTTTCGGCAAGCTGTTTTTGATGTTCCAGCAACTTATTCCAGAGCAGCCGGGCCAGGGCATCGGGATAATAATGTCCGGTTAAATTGAGCAGGAGGCTGCGGTAAAAATGGGGGCTTTGTTCAGGAGCAGCGACATAGCTAAAGTTACGGACATCTTCAAAACCGACTCCACTGCTGGAACTTACGTCCATAATGCCATAGCCCAGGCGTTCCAGCAGTTTCCGATCCTTATAAATTTCCGAAGCGCTCTGCTTACTGGCCTTTGCCACTCGCTTATCCTCTTTTGAAGTTAAATCTACCCGGCTTTTTCCCTTTATTGCCAGTGTAGCCGCAGATAGTCAAAAACAAAGTAAACAGGGGTTAACAGGGAGTGGAATAGAGCGAGTGTCCTTAAGGCAAACCGGAAGCATACTTTTAGAGTGTATGACAAGAATAGTACCTCTTATAGCGGCTTCTTTATTATCCGGATGATCCACTTCAGCCTCAGGCCAGATCGCCCCGCATTTTTTACCCATAACTCATATATCTTTTTGCCCTGTAAAGTGTTTGACAATCGAATTCTATCACCTGGCATAGAATAACCTTCATAAAGCATTTATAGGTTACTCTCAACCAAAAACGTACTTGCATTTTGTAGCAAATTCGAATACCCGACAGATTATGTACCATGCTATTGAGGAATTATGCCGCAGAAGATTTTTCGAGAGGCCGCGCTGGAACGCCTGGCTACTCCGGAACAACTGGATAAACTATTGCAGGTGACTGACCGGAAAGGCTGGCTGGCCCTGGCGGGTATTGTAGTACTGCTGGCCCTGGCTCTACTCTGGAGCATTTTTGGCACTTTACCCCGTACTTTACCCGTAAACAATGGCATTCTGTTACGCCAGGGCGGTATTCAGGAAATCCGGTCGAGCGAGACGGGCCAGCTTATCACTTTAAGGATTAAAGCCGGGGATCAGCTTCAAGCGGGACAGGTAATCGGCGAGCTTAAGACGGAGCAGGGCGCTACAGTTGACCTTAAAAGCCCCTACAAAGGGACGGTCCTCGAAATACTGGCCGAAACGAATAGTGTGCTCAAGCCTGATGCCGTCCTGGCCCGCCTCGAAGAGACTGACCGGCCTTTGCAGGCTGTTTTACTGGTACCGCTTTCGGAAGGTAAGCGCCTGAAACCCGGTATGCAGGCCCAGTTAAGCCCCTCTCCGGTTAACGCCCAGTCCGAAGGCTATCTCCTGGGTACGGTCAGTTATGTAGGAGAGTATCCGGTTACGGCTGAAGGCTTGCAATTGCTGCTCAAAAGCAAAGAACTTGTCGAATCACTTACCACTGCCGGACCGGTGCTGAAAGTAGAAGTGGCTTTGCAGGCTGACCCGGCCACTTTTAGCGGATTCAAATGGACCAGCCTCCAGGGGCCAGACCTGAAACTCACCAACGGAACTTTATGCCGGGCCAATCTTATTCTCGGGGATAAACATCCCATCAGCTTCATTTTGCCTTTCCTGGGTGATAAGGAGGCGGCGTAAGACTGTGGCGCTAGCAATCAAAAGCGGTAAAGCCTTCCAGCGGATCAAAACACCCACCATCTTACAACTGGAAGCAGTGGAATGCGGAGCGGCCTCCCTTGGCATAGTGCTGGCATATTTTGGCCGCTTTGTACCCCTGGAAGAATTGCGCGCCGAGTGCGGCGTGTCGCGGGACGGCAGCAAAGCCAGCAACATTGTCAAAGCCGCCCGTAAGTACGGCGTGAGCGCAAAAGGCTACCGCAAAGAACCGGCCTCTTTGCGCTCGATGCCGCTTCCCCTGATCGTGCACTGGCAATTCAACCACTTTTTAGTGGTGGAAGGCTTCGGCAAGAATAAAGTCTATCTGAATGACCCTGATAGCGGGCCGCGCAGCATCTCTAACGAGGAATTTGACCAGGGTTTTACAGGGGTGGTGCTGGCTTTTGAAAAAACACCGGAGTTTAAAAAAGCGGGTGCGGCCTTCAAAGTAATTCCTTCCCTGCGCCAGAGATTGCAGGGCTCTTCTTCCGGCCTGCTTTTTGTGGTACTGGCAAGCCTGAGCCTGGTCCTGCCCGGGCTGGTCGTGCCGGTTTTCGGCCAGGTCTTTGTGGACTACTACCTGGCACAAAGGCTGGATGCCTGGCTCGGGCCTTTACTGCTCGGAATGGCCTTCACGGCGGTCATGCGGGCAGGGCTTACCTGGCTCAAAGAATATTATCTCCTGCGGTTGGAAACCCGCCTGGCCGTCAGCATGTCGAGCCGGTTCTTCTGGCATGTCCTGCGCTTGCCGTTGCAGTACTACTACCAGCGGTTTACCGGAGAAATCGGCAACCGGGTAGCAATCAATGACCGGGTGGCCTCGCTTTTATCCGGCAGGTTAGCCTCAACCCTGCTGGACCTGACCACTTTGCTCTTTTACGCTCTGGTAATGCTGGTTTACAACCCGCTGCTGGCGGGGCTGGCAATTAGCTTTGCCGGTATAAACTTGCTGGTGCTGCGCTACGTGTCGCGCAAGCGCGTAGACCTCAATCAGCGCCTGCTACAAGAGAGCAGCAAACTGGCCGGTATCGCCATGAACGGCCTTACCACCATTGAAACGCTCAAAGCTTCCGGTCGCGAGTCGGACTTCTTTACCCGCCTGATGGGCTACCAGGCTAAGATCACCGGCGCAGAACAGGAGATCGGTTTATTCAACCAGTTCATGGGTATTATTCCACCGCTTTTAACCCAGGTAAATACCGCGGCAGTCCTGGCGATAGGTGGATTGCAGGTTATAAATGGAAATATGACCCTCGGTATGCTGGTAGCTTTTCAAAGTTTGCTGCTTAGTTTCCTTACCCCGATTAACAACCTTGTAAACCTGGGCAGCACCCTCCAGGAAGTAGAAGGCGATTTGAAGCGCCTGGATGATGTGCTGGGCAGCAAGCCTGATAGCCTGATAACTCAGCAAGAGCAGCAAAGTAGCCAGGAAGCTCAGTCTCTGCCTAAATTGACCGGGCAGCTTGAACTGAAAAATATCAACTTTGGCTACAACTTGCTCGAACCACCCCTGATCGAAGATTTTAACCTGTTGCTCCGTCCCGGCAGTCGCGTAGCCCTGGTAGGGGGGAGCGGAAGCGGTAAATCCACCGTGGCTAAACTGGTTACGGGTCTATTTCAGCCCTGGAAAGGCGAAATTCTATTTGATGGCCAACCTCTAAACGCCGTCTCTCGCACTTTGCTGACCAACTCGGTGGCCGTAGTTGACCAGGATATCTTTCTGTTTGAAGGCACTGTCCATGAGAATTTAACCATGTGGGACCCGACCTACAGCGAGGCTCAGGTTGTACAGGCAGTCAAAGATGCCTGTATTCACGCGGATATTGCGGCAAGGCCCGGCGGTTATGCCAGCCTGGTTGCCGAAGGCGGCCAGAATTTTAGCGGAGGGCAGCGCCAGCGGTTAGAAATAGCGCGGGCCCTGGTGAGTGGTCCCGCCATTTTAATCCTGGATGAAGCGACCAGCGCGCTCGACCCGGTAACGGAGAAAACTATTACCGAGAATCTGCAAAGGCGCGGCTGCACCTGCCTGATTATCGCGCACCGCTTGAGCACCATCCGCGACTGTGATGAAATTATCGTCATGGAACACGGGCGCATCGTCCAGCGCGGTACCCATGACGAGTTACTGAAAGATGCCGAGGGTGTTTACGCCCATTTAATTGCCAGCTAGAAGAGCGCTATGACTATTCCGCTAAATATAACTTTAGATACAGAGGCTCTCGAAGTGCCGAGTCTTTTGATAACGAGTGGCCCGGAGCAGGGGCGGCAAATTAAACTGGACTTTGCACAACTAGCGGCGAAACCGCTGCTGGTAGGTCGCCAGTCCGCCGACTGCGATGTGGTCTTGCAGACCGCCAGCAACCAGGTATCGCGCCGTCACTTTATGCTCAGTTACCGCTCTGCCGAACGGCTGGTAATAATCAGCGATGCCGGTTCAGCCAATGGCACTCTGTTAAACAGAGCTTTCCTGGCCGGGCCGGCTCCGCTCTATCCCGGTGATGTCATTGGCTGCGGCGATGTCGAGCTGGTTTTTGTCGTGCCGGGCTTTGCGCTCTCCGGCCAGTCCCCTGAGAAGAAACTACCCGGCGGTTTGCCGTCTGCCGGTAGCGCCTTACAGACTGAGAGCCATTTGTTAGCCTTGCGCTTCGCAGGGCAGTGGGAGTTGCAGCAAGGTCCCGCTCTCCTGGCCCTACCCCGGGCAGGACGCTCTCTTCAGCTTGGCCGGGCCAAAAACAACGATTTACGCCTCAATGACCCTTCGATTTCGCGCACCCATGCCCGGCTATTTATGGACAAGGCTGCCTGGTGGATAACCGACGAAGGCTCGACTAACGGTACGCTAGTTAATGACCGTCCAATCACCGAGTCCACTAAGCTCAACCCTGGCGACAGGTTGCAACTGGGCGAGTTTCAGTTCGTCCTGGAAGCTTTCGAGCCTGCCGGGGCGCAGGAGGAAGTGGCCTTACTGGATAAGCCGGTTACTCTGCAACTGGCTCCCCTGGCCGCCCCGGATAAAACCTTTTATAGCTCTACCCGGCTATTAACCAGCGATGCCGAGTTCAACTCGCAGTTAATTTCTCCCCGGCAAATCGAAGCGGCCGTTAAAGCCGCCGAACAGGATGTAGTCTATGACGAGTGGGGAGAACTGGTCCTGCCTGAGCGTATCCTGGCGAACGGCATCCTGCTGCGGATAGGCGGTAACGAGGCCTTCCTGCTGGACAACCCGCAGGCAGTCTGGCTGCTGCGCTCGGGTCGGGCCGAAATTTTTGCGGTGCAGGTGAGCGGAGACCGGGTAACAAATGCCCGCCATCACGTTTGTTCGGTCGTACCCGGACAGGCTATTTTTGGCAACGATTCTAACCGGTACGGCGAAGGCCTGGCGCTGCTGGTGGCGGCTACACCCGGCACAGAGTTGCTAAAGCTCCCCACCGAAACTTTCTGGCAAATCGCCGGCGAGAGTGGGCTCAAGCGCTTGCAGGCTCAATGGCTTGAGGGCTGGCTTGAAAGCCTCTCGGCTAAACTGGCTGAAGAAAGCGCCCCTTCCGGCTGGGATTTTGAGTTGACACCCAACCAGACCCTGGCGCTAAAAACCGGCCAGAAGGCCAGGGCCGCCGGCAGCGGGTTGTGGGTGAAACTTAACCGGGGCGAAATCCTCTTTGCGGGCGAAGAAGAAATCAGCGCTGAAGCCGGGCCGGTTTATTTTCCGCTCTACGGCAATACCTGGCTGGAAGCTACCGGAGAAGCACAGCTCAGCACTACCGGCCTGGGCCATCTGCTTAATGAGAGCGAGGTCCGGGAGAGCCTTGACCGCTTTTATGAGTTGTTCTTTAAGGTAAAGTTTAATGCCATCCGGCGGCAGGCTTACAATGAGCAAAAGCGGCTGAAGGCCCGGGCCGAACACGACCGCAAAGTGGGGCAGGCCGCCCTTGAGCGGCTGTCGAATATTCTGGCGGAAGAAAAAGGGGATAACACCCATGCCAGCACCGAGCAGGATTTACTGCTGGCCGCCTGCCGCTTGATTGGAGAGGTACAGGGGCTTAACTTTAACGCGCCACAGCGCACCAATCCGCACGCCGACCCGTTAGCCGAACTGGTCCGCAATTCGCGCTTACGCGTACGTAAAGTCACCCTGGAGGCTGACTGGTGGAAGCATGAGAGCGGCCCTATCATGGGCTACCTGGCGGAAAAGGCTACACCGGTGGCGCTCCTGCCGAACGGCAAACAACAGTACTGGCTGGTTAACCCGCTGGACGGCTCTCGCCGGAAAGTAAACCGGGCGGTAGCAGGGGAATTGCTGCCGGATGCTTATGTTTTCTACAGGCCTTTTCCCGATACCAGCCTGAATGCGCTCGATCTTTTAAAGTTTGGCCTGCAAGGCTGCCGGAATGACCTGCTGGTGATGCTGGCCCTGGCAGCGCTGGGCGGTCTGCTGGGCCTGGCAGTACCGGTGCTAACCGCCTATCTTTTCGATACGGTGATACCGGGTGGCAGAGTTGGGCTGGTCTGGCAAATCTTGATCGCGCTGGTGGTAGTAGCTCTGTCCGGCGCAGCTTTTCAGGCTACCAGGGGGGTTGCCATTTTACGGCTGGAAACCCGCCTGCAATCTTTCTTACAGGCGGCTGTCTGGGACCGGTTACTGCGCCTGCCGCCCGGCTTTTTTCGCAATTATTCGGCGGGCGACCTGGCTTCACGCGCCCTGGGAATTAATACCATTCAGAAATTGATCAGCAGCAGCGTGGTAACAACCTTGCTGGGAACCCTTTTCTCGTTGTTTAGCCTGGCGCTGCTCTTTACCTATGAAGCGCGCCTGGCCATGCTGGCCCTGGTCCTGACCCTGATCAGCCTGGGGGCAATCGGGTTCAGCCAGTGGCGACAGTTAAAGTTCCGCCGGGAGCAGGCCAGCTTTGAGGGACGAATAGCAGGCCTGGTGCTGCAACTCCTGGGAGGGATTGCCAAATTGAGAGTGGGCGGCGCGGAAACGAGAGCCTTCGCGGTCTGGGCGGGCCTGTTCAGCCGCCAGCGCCGCCTGGCTTTTAAGGCGCGCCTGGCTAACAATAATCTCCTGGTCTTTAATGCAGCCTGGACGGTTATTACTTCCCTGGTCATCTTCGGCGCGGTAGGAGCCTTAAACGCTCAAACCATCTCTACCGGAATTTTCCTGGCTTTTCTGGCGGCCTTCGGCCAGTTCCTGTCGGCGGTCTTACAGATGGCCGAGGTTTTCAGCGCCGTTTCCCAGGCCTTACCCATCTACGAGCGGACTAAACCGATTTTAGAAAGCCAACCGGAAGTCACGCAGGCCACCACTGATCCCGGTAAATTAGAGGGAGGAATTGAGCTTAACGAGGTTTCTTTCCGCTATGCGCCGGACGGGCCTGAGATACTGTCAGGCGTTTCGCTTCAGGTTAAGCCCGGCCAGTTTGTAGCGATTGTCGGCCCTTCCGGCTCGGGAAAATCAAGCCTGTTGCGGCTGCTGTTGGGTTTTGAACGCCCTGCCGGCGGCTCGATTTATTATGACAACCAGGATTTAGCCGGGCTGGACATTGAAGCCGTCCGGCAGCAAATCGGGGTGGTAATGCAGCATGGCAAGCTCTTACCGGGTGATATTTTTACCAATATCGTTGGCACGGCCAGTTTTTCGATGGATGATGCATGGGAAGCCGCCCGACTGGCCGGGATTGAGTACGACATACGCCAGATGCCCATGGGCCTCTTCACGGTGGTCTCCGAGGGTGGTTCGACCTTATCTGGCGGGCAGCGCCAGCGCCTCTTAATCGCCAGGGCCATTATTGGACGGCCCCGCCTCTTGTTTTTGGACGAGGCCACCAGCGCCCTGGATAACGAAACCCAGGCAGTAGTTAGCCACAGCCTTGAGAGGCTTGAGGCTACTCGAATTGTCATTGCCCACCGCTTGAGCACTGTCGAAAAGGCCGACTGTATTTACGTCCTACAGGACGGGAAGATAGCCCAGAGCGGCACTTACCAGGAATTGATGACCCAACCCGGCCCTTTTCGAGAACTGGCCGCCCGCCAATTGACCTGATTCTATTCCCCATCCGCTCTTCTTGATAGCCCGGAAGTTTGCCTGCAAAGGAACTGGCAGGCGGATTGCCGGGCTGTTTTCAACCTCATTTATAGTAGTAGCCCTCCAGTCAGGCTCCGGCAGTGTAAAACGGTTTACAGCTAAGCTGCTATCCAGATCACCCAATCTCTGTAAATGGCTTAATAATGAGTAAATCTATTAGAGGGTAGAATAAACTCAGTCCACGGGACACCAAGTATCGGACATAATCCAGAGTTACCGGCAGTGCGGTAACCAGGATTTAGTCACTCCTGTATCGGAAAGCATTACCAGGGTACAACTCCAAGTTAGCAGCCAGCTTTACCGGTCTGCAACTTAAACCAGCATATTTAAAACTATTAAACTTAACTTCAAGAAAGGATTTCAATAATGGAAAACAAGGTTGATATCGCCCGCGCATGGAAAGATGCCGAATATCGCAAGACTCTGACCCCGGAGCAACTGGCTCAACTGCCTGAGAACCCGGCCGGCGAGAGTGAACTGAGCGAAGAGGATCTCGGTGACGTGGCCGGCGGTTTCCGCCCGACCAACGCGGTTTGTTACAGCGACCGCACTCGCATCCAGGGCTGCCCCTGCTAATTCCATCGTTCTAAATCGCGTCTTTTTTATTAGCTGCGCGGGCGAGCAACTCCTGAGGTTAGCCGCCCGCGCAGTTTATCCCCCTGTTAACCACCTTTGAGCGGCTCTTTGATTATTAAGCCATAGCAGGAACCCTATGAATTACCGTATTTATGCCAACCTGGCAGAGAATGCCCGCGATATTTTACAGCGTATCGAGCAGGTAGTGGCGGAACTTGAACAGACCGGCCGTTTGAGCGTTCCTTTCAACTTACTATCCATCTACAATCATGCTTCCCTGGACCAGTTTCGGGCGGGTTACTGGCAGCGGGCCTACGAATTAAATCAGCAAATTAACGCTCTTTTTCGAATACGCGCCTTCCGGGAAATGACCGGCCTGGGTGGTGAAGCCCGCGCCAATGTGTTGTTAAACCTGGCCCGTTTGTGGGTAGCACAGGGTAAACCCGCCGAAGCTACGATCTGCCTGGAACCTTTACTGAAATTGGAGCAACCCCGTTATGACCTGATTTTGCCGGAAATAGTGCGCGGATACCAGGCCAGCCGGGAATATGCGGCAGGATTGGCAGGTCTGGAAAACCTGGTAGTGGAGGGTCTGGTTAAAGCCGATAATTCTACCTGGCGCAGGTCTAAAGCGCAATTACTGGTTGACCTAAAACGGTATGATGAAGCTCTCCAAATTTATAACGAACTGAGCTTGCCGGGCGAAGGGCCTGGCCGCGGCTGGCTGATCCTGGAACGCGCCGGGCTGGAATATGCGCTTGGCCGTGAGAGCGTGGCCCATCAGGGTTATGCACAGGTAGAAGAGCTTCTTGACAGTATTGGTAGTGAACCCATGCAATTGACCGGCGCTTCGCTGCTGCGCCTGGTCCTGGCAAAAGCCTGGCAGGAAGCGGGTAACTTTACCGCCGCCGAGTCTTTATACTCCCGGGTAGCCGACCAGACTGAAAAAGCCGGGTTAGAGGGCATCGCCATACGAGCGGAAATCGCTCGCTGCAAGCTGGCCGGCTTGCAAGGTATGCTACCTGCCATAGGCGTGGTTAGTCGCCTGGAAAATTTAGTGGCCACCAGCGGCTACCGCCAGGAAGTTTTAGAGGCTCGCCTGGCCCTGGCCGAAGCCTATCTTTCACCGGCAGCAAACCCGGCCCGGCAAGCACAGGGTATAGCGCATCTTATACAGGTAGCCCTGGATAATACCTCACAGCCCACCCTGGCAATCAGGGCTGCCGTAGACCGCGCCACAACAAGAATGGCTGAACTGGGTCTGGAACTGCCGCAAGAAAGCTTACCGCAACCTGAACCGGCCATTCTAACTACCACTTACCAGGCCGTCAGCAATTTATCGGCCCATCTGAAGAAACTGGTTACCGCCGGCCCTGTAGTCGAGCAAAAAGAAGCGAGTTTGAGCGCAGCTCTGTAGCGGGCGACCTAAACTTCTAGCACTGTTTAAGGAGATTTTTGATGAGTCAGACTTTGCCGGAAAGGGCACAAGAGCACACCAGCCAGCCTAGCGCTTTTATTAACTTCGAGAATCCGGCCTGGTATCTTGCCCTGGATTTGAGTGAGCGCCTGGCTTTGAGGCGGGCCCGCAGCGGCGGGCAGGCTTCTACACCGGCAGGCGCTGTCAAGAACTATGAAGCCGGGCAGAAAAAGCTGGATCTCTGGAAGAAGCAAAATCCCTTTAACAGAGATCTTTCTTTGTTCGCCGACCGCCTGGCAAGCCTTGACCTTAGCGAAAATGATTTGCTGGAATGGCTGTCCGCTCCAGTGGAAGAGACCCAAAAAGACCTTGATCAGACTCCGGACTGGCTGGAGCAACTTGCCGCCGCCTTCGAAAATTTCCAGCCGCAGCAAGGCATCCCTGCTGTTCCGGAGGGCGCTCCCGACAGCCAGCATGATAACGCCATTTTAGGCCTGATCGCCCCGCTGGTTCAGCAAAGCGTTACTCGCCTGAGAAATGAAATAGCCGAACTGGAACGCCGCTATGGCGCTCTACCCTTCGACCCGACTACGATGGTGCGTATGTTCTTGCCCGGCCTCGCCCGCCAGAGCATTCCTAAACTTTCACGAACCCTTGCGCTGGAAGTAAACATTGCTCGCCTGGAAGGTCGCCTGGAGGGCGAGACTACCGAGGTTCGCTTTCAAAATTTTCTGGTCCAACTGGGTCAGCCGGAAAAGCTGGCGGCTTTCTTCAACGAATACCCGGTGCTGGCTCGCCAGTTAGTCAACGCCGCCAACAACTGGTTGCACGCCAACCTGACTTTCCTGCGCCATCTTTGCGCCGACTGGCAGACATTACGCGCTGAATTCAGTCCCGAGAGCGAACCTGGCCAACTGGTATCTTTCGAGGGAGGTGTGGGCGATGTCCACCGCCAGGGCCAGAGTGTCTTACGCCTGACTTTTAGCAATGGCCTGCGCCTGGTCTACAAACCGCGTTCTCTCGCGCTTGATGCCCACTTTCAGGCTTTGCTGGCCTGGCTTAATGATCAACCGGAAGTTTTGCCTTTCCGCATTGTGAAAATTATTGACCGGGGCGAGTATGGCTGGTCGGAATTTGTCAGCCCGGCTGAATGTGAGAACAGAATGCAGGTAGAAGGGTTCTACCACCGGCAAGGGGCTTACCTGGCCCTGCTCCACGTTTTGCAGGCTACCGATTTTCACTCGGAAAACTTGATTGCTTCCGGCGAGCATCCGGTCATGATCGACATGGAAGCGCTCTTCCACGGCCATCTCGATAACCTCGTAGATAAAACGGCTAACCCGGCCCTGACCGAGCTTTACCAGTCCGTCATGAGAGTCGGCCTGCTGCCAGAGCGCATGTTCGCCAATACCAAAGCAATCAGCCCGGATGCCAGCGGCTTAGGTGGTCAGGCCGGCCAGCTTTCGCCTCGCGCCATCAAGCGCTGGGAAGGGTTTGGCACCGATGAAATGCGGGTGGTGCACAAGCAGGTGCCGCTGGAAGGAGCGGATAATCGCCCGCGCCTGGATGGAGTGGAAGCCAATGTCGAAGACTACCTGGATGAGGTGGTAACCGGCTTCGAGGAAATGTACCGGCTGCTGGTGAAAAAGCGCGAGGAATTGCTGGCCGGGCCGTTACAGGCCTTTAAAGACGACCAGACCCGTATAATAGTGCGCCCGACCATCACGTATAACTCTATCCTGCGCCTGAGTTTCCACCCTGATTTGCTGCACAACGCGCTGGACCGCGACCGCCACCTGGACTACCTGTGGGCGGTCAAGAACCGCCCATTCCTGCGCCGTCTGCTAGCTGCGGAACGTACCGATTTGCTGAACGGAGATATTCCGCTTTTCACCAGCCGCGTGAATGACCACAACGTTTACAGCAGCCGGGGCGAGGTAATTACGGACTATTTCAGAGAATCGGCCTGGGAAACCGCTACCCGGCGTGTCAGGCAGATGGGCGAAATTGATTTGCAGCGGCAGGTTTGGTTTATCAAAGCGGCCTTTGCCACCATACCCATGACTACCGCCGAGTGGCGCCGCTCCAACTTACAGCCGCCTGCCGGAATTGCCAGCCGGGAACGCCTGTTAGAGCAGGCCCAGGCAGTCGCCTCCCGCCTGTCAGACCTGGCTATTGTGGAGGATGACCGGGCTGGTTGGATTGGCCTTAATATGCTGGACGACCAGCACTGGCAGCCCGAAGTAGCGGGCTTCGATCTCTACAGCGGCTCAAGCGGGATTGCCCTCTTCCTGGCTTATCACGGCCACGTTACCGGTGACGCAACCAGTACGAAACTGGCCCGCATGGCGGTAAATAGTTTGCGTCGCCAGATCACCGGCTATCTAAACCAGAACGAGGCGCTCTTGCCGGGCGTTTTTGACGGCCTGGCCTCACCGGTTTACCTCTATACTCACCTGAGTGTTCTCTGGAATGAGCCGGGTTTGCTGGATGAAGCAACCGAACTGGCCTACAAGCTGGGACAGGCCATAGAGCAGGATAAAACCTATGACCTCTTAAGCGGCAGCGCGGGCGCGTTAATAGCCTTACTGAATCTCTATAAATTGCGTCCTGACGCCGAACTTCTGAGATTGGCCGTAAAATGCGGCGAGCATCTCCTGAAAGAAGCTTACCCAACGCCGGAAGGCCTGGGTTGGTTAAACACGGCCATTGCCGGGGAACCGTTGACCGGTTTTTCGCACGGGGCGGCCGGTATCGCCTGGGCGCTGGCGCAACTGGCCGAAATAACCGCTGATGAGCGCTACAGCCAGGCCATCAAAGCGGCCCTTCAGTACGAGCGCAGCCAGTATGTGGCTGAACAGCAGAACTGGCGCGACTTACGCCGGATTAACACGGAGCGCCCGGCAGGCGAAGCCGAAGTCTTTCATACGAACTGGTGCCACGGTGCTCCCGGCATCGCCCTGAGCCGCCTGGCCCTGGCCGGTTATCTGAAAGACCCATCTTTCGACCGGGAAATCGAAGCTGCCCTCAGCACCACTTTGCGAGAAGGCTTTGGCTATAATCACTCGCTCTGTCACGGTGATCTGGGTAATCTCGAACCGCTGCTGCTTGCCACCCAAAACCGGCCCAGTTCGCTTTACCAGGAGCGCCTGGCGAAGATAACAGCCATGATTTCCGAAAGTATCGAGCGCGAAGGCTGGTGTACCGGTATTCCGCTGGGTGTAGAGTCGCCAGGCCTCATGTGCGGTATTGCCGGAATTGGTTATGGTCTCCTGCGCCTGGCCTCACCGGAGCAAGTGCCCGGTCTACTTTTACTGGCCCCGCCAATTATTACAGATGACGGGCGGTAACTAGTAGCCCTTGCTTCCAGTTGTTTCGTTTACATCTAAAATTGCAATCAAAAGGCCCGCTGCAATTGCGCAGCGGGCCTTCCGAACCTTAAAGTAGAGAGGAACTAAGCGGTAGTAGCCACCTGGCTTGTGATCTGTGGGTTGCTCTCCACCGCACTGAACTCTCTCTGCAGGGCGATCCC
>DATAKM010000135.1:0-26869 GCA_036261665.1 Chloroflexia bacterium | reverse complement strand
GTTAAGGTGCGAATGAGCAAAGGTCATCATTTAGCCAAGCGCTTTTTTGAAGCCTTTGCCCATTTCTTTAGCCAAATTGGTATTAGGCTAATTTTGTGCGAAACTTAAGTAACTATATAAAATTTCTTTTATGTGTTGAACTTTTGCATAACGTATTGTAACATTATTATTATAAATTAATTAACTGTTACAGTTAATATGAGTTCACTTCTCCTGGCTATTTCCTTATTCCGGGGTCGGATTACTAAAGTTACATTACAGTCTTGAATGGGTTCTGCAAGAGTTGGGACTTACACAAATACCACTTATCTCAGGAACTAAAGCGAGCATTACGCCCATCTGAGATAAGCACGGTGAATGGAGCAGCCAGTTATGATTACACAGTTAACTCTACGTCCTGCAATCCATTTCAAATGGAACAGGATGTGTACACTTGCCCTGGTGCTGGCGATACTGATTGCGCTGGTACCTCAGGTGAGTGCCTCGAACCTGATACCCCATGCACAGCCGGTTCTTTTGGAACTTGCTAAGCAGCAGCCTGACAGGCCGATCAGTGTGATTGTTCAGAAGAACAGTGCCGAGAGCACTGTCGAACAAGCTCTGAGCGGGATGGGTGGCAAAATCACCAGAGATTTCTCCATTATCAAGGGTTTCGCTGCCGAACTGCCCGCAAGTCGGATTACGGAACTCTCGACCTTACCCGGTGTAAAGTGGGTGTCACTTGACTCGCCGGTTGTTAAATCGGTCTGCGCAGATTGCGCCGCTACCACTGCTCCCTGGGATATAGAAATCAACGCCAATGATGTCTGGAATAACTCATCCGGCACGGCTTCGCAGTACCAGGGGCAGGGTATTACCGTAGCCGTCCTGGACAGCGGTATTGCCAAAGGACTGGGCGATTTCAGCAACTATAACGGGGCAGGTAACCGGGTTATCAACCAGATCAAGCTAAATTCAAGCACCAACAACATGAATGATGGTTACGGCCACGGAACTCTGGTAGCGGGGATCATTGGCAGCAACGGTAGCCTCTCGAACAACGCTTATGTTGGGGTCGCTCCACAGGTTAACCTGATCAATGTCAAGGTTACAGACGATAACGGCGCCGCTTCCTCCTCTGATGTAGTCAGCGGAATGCAGTGGATTTACAATTACAACCAGGGACTCAGCCAGACCGATCCCACCAGGATCAGAGTGGTAAATATTTCGATGAATAACAGCGTCGCCTCGACTTATGATACCGACCCGCTCTGCGCCGCCGCTGAAATTCTCTGGTTTAATGGAGTGGTGGTAGTAACTTCAGCCGGCAACAATGGCACCTCTACCCTTTATGCTCCGGCCAATGACCCCTTTGTGATTACGGTGGGTGCGGCTGATGATAAAGGTACGACCAGCTTGAGTGATGATGCTGTTGCTTCTTTCTCAGCCTACGGAACAATTACGACCAGTGTGAACGGACTTCCTACCGTTATTACCAAGCCTGACCTGGTAGCGCCCGGTCGTTATATCTTTAGTGATGTGCAGAGTAATGCAGGTATCATTAACGGTCACACCAGCTACCTGAAAGACTCTTCCTGCCTGACCTCTTCAACACCCTGTTTCCTGAAGGTTTCTGGAACGTCGTTTGCGGCCCCTATGGTTTCCGGGGCGGCAGCCCTGCTGCTGCAATCCAACCCTAACCTGAATCCTGACCAGGTTAAGTACCGGCTAAAAGCTACAGCTTTACAGAGCGCCGCTCGCGGCACCTGGGATAAGCGAACGTTATGGAAGGGCTACAATGCTTCGACTGCCGGGGCAGGCTATCTGGATATACAGGCTGCTATCAACCAGACCGGGATAACCGGGTCAGCCAACCTGGGTTACTCCGCCAGTTTACTTCTCACAACAGGTCTGAGTCCGGTGAATCTGATCTGGGGTAGCGTGAACTGGACCTCGGTCAACTGGACTTCAGTCAACTGGACTTCGGTCAATTGGACTTCAGTAAATTGGACTTCGGTTAACTGGACCAGTGACTACTGGGGTTAGGCGGAAAAATATCTTAGATCCAAAGCAGAGGAATAGGAGATTACAGAAATGACAATCGTTCCAGCACTCGATATTCAGTGGAAGGATTAAGCCCGTTAAGAACCGGTTGAGGAGATTAAGCCGGGAAAGTGCTTTTCCGGCCAGATGGTACAGGTCAGCTTAGCTGACCTGTACCACCCGTTTGTTTGAAGTAGCAAATACCTGGTAAGACAGCAGATGATTTAGTGCTTTATTAGCCTTGAGCAGCAGAAGCACATTCGTACAACTGGCCTTGCGCCCCACCTCGTCCCTGATTTCCAAACCGGCCCGATAAGCCCTGCCTGCTGCTGCCAGCAGAATTTGAAGAGGTAGAAGACCATAACTGGGGATCTACCACTTTACAATTCTGCTGAACCCAGCTAACCGGTTGCTGTGAGCCGCCCCTACCAAAGCCGATACCATCTAGCAAAAAGTACCTTACCGTATTATTCTGAACCAGTTGGACTAACTCCGCAGTAGTTAAAACCTTATCACTGCCCATAAACCCGCCCATAGCCATCACCGGTTGTCCGGTTTTGATAATAATCGGTGAGGCATTCTGGCTGGAAGTGGTAGCCAGCAAATAAGTGCTGCCGTTGCGGTTAGCTTCCAGGAAAGAAATCAGTTTGGCATCGTTCGACAGAGCCATCTGGGGATTGCCGATCACGCCTGCTGACAGGTTGTTGAAACTATTGGAAACAGTGTTAGAGGAAGCTGAGGCTACCGGTGGCAGCGCCGTCAAAGATAGCGACATCCCAAAAACAATCACAACAAGGGCCGTAACCACTACTAGAGCTTTTTCAAATGGATTGCGGCCTCCCAACTGCTGGCGGAAGAAGTAGATTGCCGCTATTACCGACAACAAGCCCACCGTAATGATTAAAAGCCCGGTCAGGTAGCCGTTCCAACTGGCGGTAAGCCGGTTTAACAGGCTGCTGGAAGCTGCATTGTTAAAACCGAAGCCGAAGAAACCTCCTCCTGCTCTGCCCGAAGGTATCGCTGTAGGCAAGGTGGCATTACTGTATGTTTTATTAAGAATAGCATTGACAGCCCAGGCGAAAGGAGCAGCCAGTAGACCCACCAGAGCTATAGCAGCCATTCCGGTGCTTACAGCGCCTTTATTGCGGTTTAAGAGGCGTGGTACAACCAGTAGAGCTGTAGCGGTTATAACTTCCAGCCCGGCCACCCCAAGGGCCAGGGAGCGATTCCAGTCGGAATAGGCGCTCAAGATGTTAAGCTGGAAAACGGCTGTACCCACAAGACCCGCAGGCAGGAGCAAACTGCGCCAGCTACCCTGGCGGTAGGAATACCACAATGCTTCGATAGCGATTCCAAAGAGAGCGGCGATTGCGGGAGCCAGCATTACAAGGTAATAGCTGTGAAAAATACCCTGAGCTTTGCTGAAGACTGCCATAAACATGATTAGCCAACCGCCCCAGAGCATCAGGGCTTGCTGGCGGCGCAGGCGCTCTTTGCCCGCCGGGAATCTACGCCAGGTTTGAATGGCGGCCACCAGTAGACCGAAGAGAGCAATCGGCAATAACCAACCGGCCTCGCCTGCCAGTTGGGGATCGAACATTCTAAACAGCCCCGGACGACCGGCTACGACCGGATTGCCTCCACCGCCTCCCCGGGCCTGGAAAGGATTAGTATTATTGCCGCGCTGTCCAAATCCGTTCCCACCGGCAGCCTGGTTATTTCCACTGTTAGAACCCGGCTGCCTGAAGCTGTTGCCGTTACCGGGCTGGCCGTTCCCAAAATTGCCGGGCTGTCTGAAGCCGTTGCCACTCCCAAACTGGACGCCATTATTAGCGCCGGGTTGTCCTTGAGCGCCTCCGAAGGGGAAACCGGCGGGTGGCTGCCCGCCACGAGCGAAGTTTCCGCCGCGATTGCCGCCAAATTCAGAGCCATCTATACGGCCCAGGCCGTTATAATCTATCGCCAGGTTTAGCACGGTATTGTCCGTACTGCCGCCGATATAAGGCCGCTGGCTGGCTGGCGTTAAATCAACTATGGTAGCCCAGGAGAGCGAAACTACTGCCAGCACTACCGTGGCTACCGCCAGGTGGGCTATTCTCTTCCACCAACCCAGGGGAGCCAGCAAGAAATAGAGCAGATAAAAAGCGGGCAGGACTACAAAAGCTTCAAGCATTTTGATGTTAAAGCCTACCCCCACCAGGGCCACGCCCAACATCAGCCAGGTGAGCCGACCTTTTTCCACCGCCCGGCTAAAAGCCCAGGCAGCCAGCACCAGGCTCAAAACAAGCAGACTTTCCGGGTTATTATGCCGGTTCATAATTACACTGATCGGTGTAACCGCCAGAGCCAGGGCCGCCAGGAGGCCTGGTACTGTTCCAAATATCCGGTTTACCATAGAATAAACCAGCGCTACCGAGATTACTCCAGCCAGCGCCGAGGGTAGCAGAATACTCACCCCGCTGTAGCCAAATAACCACGCACTGACTGCCTGGAACCAGAAAGCAACAGGCGGCTTGTCTACGGTAATAAAGCCTCCCGGGTCATATGCGTTATAAAAGAAATTGTGCCAGCTTGTCAGCATGCTTCTGACACCGGCTGCATAGAATTCGTTAGTATAATAATTCGGGTCTAATGCAATTAAATTTAGAAAAGCTGATAACCCTAATATTCCAAAAAGCGCAACGCGCTGCCAGGTTAATTTATATAATAAAGGCAGGCGCAAAGCGGCCAGCCCTTGATTTGTACTTTGATTATCAGGCCGAGCGAGACTCATAAATTCTTTGTCCCCATTCCATACCGTTTTTTTAGAACCTACAAAGCCAAAAAGATGTTACCCCTGTGATCTAACAGGTTTTAGCTTTAAAACTTCAAAAAGTACCCCTTCGGGGTCCGACTGGAGATAGAATAACAGTTTCATTTTGAAAAAGTGTTTTCGATTTGTGAAATTTTTACCATGAATTCTTAAAATTTATGGTAAAAAAGCTGCGTGACGATTTTGTCACGCAGGCCAGAGAGGTAAGTGAAGAAACAAATTTTATACTTTTGGAGTAAGTTTAACGGGGGTTTTCAGCTTCAGACTCATAAAAAGGTCCAGTTAAGCCGGCAGGTCAGGAGTCGAGAGTACTTTCCCTTCACGTACAACTACGCGCTCTTCGGTGCTCAAGGTAGCGCCCTCGATAACAAAGTCTACATTGAGCGAAGAAGCGTTTTGCCCTCCCATGTAGCGGTTTTCACCCAGGGCTAAAAAAAGGTTGCCGTAAATATGCTCATCCACAATTATCCAATCGAGCAGACGAGTTTGTAGCAGAGCAGGATTAAGGCCAATGCCGATATGACTGATCCGGCGTGGCTCGCCCGTATGAGAGTCAAACCAGCGCTCTAAATCTTCAGTGCCTTCGGCGGCTTCGATTTCAGTAATACGCCCTTGCTCAAAGTGAAAAACGACCTGGCTGGCCTGATGCACTTTGGGCAGATACAAACTGCCTTCGGCAGTATCTTCTATCACGGTAGTATAAACTGATCCGGCCGGTAAGTTCGAAGCTATAGCACCTTCAATCCGGTCTTGCTCATCAATAAAGCCATCGTCTTTTAACCAGATTCGCCCCTCCCGTCTGAGCTTAAGAGTAAAGTTAGAATTGGGACCGGTTCGCAGCAGCAAACTGCTACTATCCTGGAGTGCTTCGAGCACCCTGTTTATTTCAGCCTGCAAACGATCTACGCTGCAATTCAAGGCTGGCAACATAATTTCTTCCAGTTGCTCCAGGCTTAAGCCCAATCGCTGCGCACGCCCTTCAGTTGGAATGGTAGCGATCAAAACCGGTAAATGGCGTTCCTCTTCGATTGAAACAAGACGTTCAATAGCGCCCCGCCAGGCATCTAAATTTTGCAGAGGCAGGAGATCAAAATTGGGAGAGGTTCCCTGTAGTACAAGCACTCGATCATACTGCTGCATCAAGCGGGCGCGACGCTGGTCCCAACCGGCCAGATAGTCGAGCGAAGCCTCAGAAATTAAGCGATCCAGATAAGTAGTAATCTCAGGCAGGGGAGTGGCACCACTTAATTCAATCGCCAGCAGTATCTCCTGCAAAACGTCAAGCCGGTCAATGGTGCAGCGGACCTGGATCAATTCTCCCGGTTGCACTCCTAATCCTTGAACTATCCGTTTCGCCACTGCGGGCCACCGGGGGTTCAACATAACATTTTCCTCACAAACTTTATAACTTTCACAAGTGGTCTTTAAAGAAGAATGTACTGCTTAGTTATAAGATGGTTGACTGCCCCAAAACAGTGACTTACTTCACACTTTTAGACTAATTAAAAAACCAATGGAGTATAAGGATGCTTCTACGAAGAGGTAACAGTTGAAACAAAAAATCCGGCAGCATGGCCTACTGCCGGAATTGGCGATAATATGGAGAGCAAGGGAGGAGTAGCCCGCATTTAGCGGACTACTCGACAATCACTGTGGATTGAAAAAGAGGATATTATCCAGGAAAATGGTCTAAATTACTCAGGGTTGAAACGTTAGGCAGTTTTAGCTTTAGCCGGAACTTCCATTTTGGACTGTACGGCATCCAGGCGAGCATTGATATCAGCCAGGTTCTGGTTGGTTGCCAGGCGGTACTGATTAACCAGATCGGAGCCGGATTTCACGTTTTCCTGCCAGATGCCCTGGAAAATCTGCTGAGCGCGCTGTACCTGATTGGTATACTCTTCTACGAGGCCTTTGCCTTCATTCTCAAAGGTATTAAGCTGTTCTACCACCGCTTTGGTCAGCGCCAGAGCACGCTCCTGAGTCCATACAAGGCTTTTCACATAAGTGCGATAGGCCTCATTAGCCAGCTCAAAGAGTTGTTTGCTAACATCATTATAGTTCTCATTCATGGTTATTGCCTCCTTTAGTGTTCGGATTTTTATCCGAATTACGGCTGTTGAAATTAAAATCAAAAGGACTTCTTATAGCACCGCCCGTGTACAGTTTAAAGAAGAAATCGAGACTCTGACGGTACTGATCGAGGCCGACCGCCCAGATCTGTAAGAAACTTTTGCCTGCGTCAGTCAGGGTGTAAACTCGGCGAGCCGGACCTTCAGTTCTGGTATCCCACTCGCTTTTTACTTTTCCCTCGCGTTCTAACTGGCGCAAGGTTCGGTAGATTGTGGCCCGGTCACTCTCATCCAGGCCTGGTATGCCCATAAGCATCAGCCTTTCCCAGATGGCATAACCGTGTAACAATGAGTCCCTTAGCATCAGCAGCACGTAAGGTATCAGGAATGTTTTTGGTGCGAAACCAATCTCAGCCTCAGCCTCAACCTCTTCAGGGTCTATTACCCTGGCTCGGCGGGCTGATTTTGCTTTATTTTCTGTAGATGCGGCCTCTTCCGCTACATCTACCGTCTCATTTATTTTTACTTCATGCCCCTCATCGGTTTTGGGGCTTGATCCATTAGTGTTTGTCCTGGTATTTCTACCTGCCATCGAACTTCTCCATATACTATTATCACTTATCTCTAAGTGCATTTTACACCTATGTTCAGATTTAGTCAAGTGGTTTTTGTCACTATTTTCACAATTCGTCAAGAATCGCCAAAGTGTTAGCCAGTTAATATAATAGAGCCAGTTAAACGATTAAAGTATTGCTTATAGTTGAAGGTTCACTACAAGTTATTCTTGATATATTATTCAGGATCAGTCCGGAGATAAAAGAGCATGGGGCCTGTAACGCTGCAAGTAAAAAGAAATAAAACCCGGTTTATTATATGGTCGGGCGCATTTTGCCTGATGCTGCTTACCTTTTATTTAATCTGGCCATCCGGGATAGCGCAAGCCCATGCCGGTTACGAACGAAGCGATCCGGCGGCAAATGCTACTCTACCTTCAGGTCAATCCCCTGCTCAAGTACAAATCTGGTTCACCGAACAAATCGAGCTACGTTTCAGCGAAGTATCTGTTGTAGACAAAAACGGAACACGCGTAGATAAAAGCGATTATCACCAAATAAATAATGAGGCTAAAAGCCTGGTCGTTTCACTCAAACCAAACCTGCCGGACGGCCCGTATACGGTTATATTCAAGAATGTTTCTGCCGAAGATGGCCATATAGTAAAAGGTAGTTTTGCCTTTCTGGTGGGGGCCGGGGAGTTGCCCACCGGTATGAGCAACGGCAGTCCGCTTGATCTAGCCCATCAGCAGAATAGTTCCGGTAATGAAAATAGCAATTTTTGGTCTGTCAGTCTGCGCTGGCTTAACTACCTTTCGGGGGCGGCCCTAGTGGGCGCTCTAATCTACTTGCTGCTGGTATGGCGTACAGCGATACGGGCGGCGCGAGCAACCAAACGTATGGGTCCGCAATTGCAGACCGCCTACAAACTGGGCGCATACCGGGCGCAGCAGGTGGCTATAGCCGGTTTGATTGGCCTTTACCTGGGCTGGTTGGGCTGGTCCATTTATCAGGCCGCCGAATTCTCCAGTCAAAGCGCTTTGCAGCTTTTTGGTATCGGAGCGGCGACTGGCGGTGGGCCCCAGGCATTTGGAGAGTTCCTTTTTAACAGCCGCTACGGCTTAATCTGGCTGGTCCGATTGGTCCTGTTAATTGTGGCGGCTATTCTGCTGGGAATAGGTTGGAAAAAGAACGGCAGCTACAGCAGTAATAGTTCGAAAATAGCAGAAAGTTCTGCGGAAAAGGCAGAAGGTCAAGAGGAAGAACAGCAGGCCCCGGCTTACGTAGCACCCGGGCTTGAAAATAAAGCTGCTCTACGCGCGCTCCCCATGGAAGCCAGTCCGACCTTATGGTGGGCAGTAGCTGCCCTGGGCGCAGGAGTACTGCTAACCACCAGCCTCAATTCCCATGCTGCCTCTATCGTAGACTGGTCGTGGCTGGCTGTAACCGGGGATTGGCTGCACCTGCTTTCGACCGCAATCTGGATTGGTGGCCTGATAGCCATGGCGGTTGGACTGGCGGTAGCTATTCCCGCGCTGGTTCCGGGCAGCGGTGATCGCACTCGCTTACTGGCGGCGCTCATCCCGGCTTTCTCACAGGTTGCTATTCTGAGCGTGATGGTCTTGCTGGTCACCGGAACCTTCAACGCCGCGCTACAACTGAGCGATATCAGTGACCTTTTCTCGTCTGCCTATGGAATCAGTTTGACCGTTAAAATAGCGCTACTGGTGCCGCTCCTGCTGCTGGCAGCCTATAATCTGCTGGTGGTCAGCCCTCGCATGCGGATCTTTGCCCGGTCGAAAAAGGCCGGGCCAAAAGAGGGAGCCGGTTCGATAGCGGCGGGTAAACTGGGATTAAGCTTCCGCCGTTCGGTGATGGCGGAAGTGGCGTTGACCTGCCTGGTACTGGTAGCCGCGGCTTTCCTGACCAGTTCCGCTCCTCCCAAGAGCCAGGCCAGCTCGACTGTCCTCTACTTTGAAAGCACCCAGGGAGGGTTGAATATCCAACTGGCAATTAGCCCCGGAACAATCGGGCAGAATACATTCGAAGCGCAGTTAACTACCAGCACCGGACTACCGGTCTCTAATGCCAGGCTGGTTGAGTTAAAATTTGCTATGCGGGAGATGGATATGGGTACTCCCCAGTTAGAACTGAAACCGGAAGGCTCTGCGTCAGGCCGTTACCAGGCACAGGGTTCGGTACTAAGTATGGCCGGAACATGGGATGCTACCCTACTGGTGCAGCGTGATGGCGCCGACGATATTAAAGTCCCCGTATCGCTCAAAGTTAAATAAGGCTATGATAATAGCTCTACCAATCACCAGATTGGTAGAGCTGAGGCGCAGGGCTGCTCGCTGGGGTTGGCCTCCATGTCATACTCAAGATTGGTGTTGGCCATGAGCATGCCAATCATCCGCTATATTCCGGCCAGGCCTGGCGCCACTGCGTCCAGGCGTATGGACATAACTTCATACTGTCCTCCATTACTTGACCTCTCCTTAAACAGCTAAACCAAAATTCTTACTTATTAGAAATATATGTGAGACCTTTCGAGCCGTCTGTGCGCATACAGAGACGGAATTTGTGCCACCTTTTAGATAGGACAATTTAACCCTACTTTAGCCTACTAATAGAGGTTTGGTTTGTACTAAAACCGGTAGGAAGGGATAAATCTATACCCGCAAGAGCCTTTGAGGAATGGAGTGCATTGGAAAAACCATTTAGAAGAGTACGAGAACCGGGCGGAAGTGGAAAGCAGTTAAGAGAGAAACCGGGGAGATCATGGTCAGAAAGATCAGTTACAGTGAGAGTGCAGACCACAAAGTTTTTGAAAAAGGTTTTCCGCCCTGCGTGGTAGCTGAAGAGCAATTCGGGGAGGCTGGTATGGAAATTATAGCGGCGTTAATTGGTTCCTTTACGTTAATCTTTTTCTATAGCCTGGCTTTATTTTATTGCAACTTACCCGATAACGAAAGCGATGCGTACCCGGTAATAGGCTTTGAAAGAAGTGAAGTGCAAATATCGAGAGGCAACCTGAATGGAAGATGTAATTAAACAGGCTACTACCTATCTGGCCGCCGGAATTGAAGCCAGCGCGGCAGTCCTAATCGGGCTGGCGGCAATCCAGGCCAGTGGTAACGCCCTGGTTTACGGCCTGTGGCGCAACAACTCTTCAGAGGACACTAAGGAAGAAATCAGGCTCAGGCTTGGACGCTGGCTGGCGCTGGCCCTGGAGTTTGAACTGGCCGCCGATATTTTACGTACAGCGATTGCCCCTACCTGGAATGAAATCGGTTTACTGGCGGCGATTGTGGTTCTAAGGACAGTGTTGAACTTTTTCCTGCAAATGGAGATAGCTCGCGCCGCTAAAAAAGAGCCGACCGTCGATTTTCGTTCCCTGATGTCTGAAAGTTAGCCGCTGGTCGTAGCCAGGCCAAACTCCCTGGAAAGCCTGTAAGAAAGGGAGATTTTTGCCAGGTTCAGGGAAGATTTCTCTCTTATAGTGGAATTATCTAAAAGTTCTTAGTCCCAAAGCGTACAGCAAAAATAAATACAGATTACGGAGGTACTGAAAGATGAAAGGTATTCGAGGTAAGAGCGTCCTGGTAACTGGTGGTAGCAGCGGCATCGGCCAGGCCATCGCCATTCGTTTTGGCGAGGAAGGCGCGAACGTAGCGATTAATTACCGCAGGGGCCTGGAAGAAGCCCAGCAGACCGAGGCCGCTTTGCAGGAACGCGTCAAAGCGGCGGTTGACGACTGTATGGCGCGAGTTAACGCGGCGGGCGTAAAGTCGATGCTGGTGCAGGCCGATGTCTCAAAGGTGGAAGACGTTGAGCGTATGTTCAGCGAGGTAATTAACAATTTCGGCGGTATCGATATCTTGATCAATAACGCCGGTTTCCAGATTCCAGGCGACTCTGACGAAATTACGATTGACAGCTTCGACCGGGTGCTGGCGACGAACCTGCGCGGGTCTTTCGTAGCTGCGCAACTGGCTATCAAGCACTTCCTGAGCGAGCAAAAGCCGGGTGTAATTATTAACGTTTCCAGTGTACACCAGCAAATCCCCAAGCCGCGCTTCGTGAGTTATTCGGTCAGCAAAGGCGGCATGATGAACCTGACTCGTACACTGGCCCTCGAATATGCCGGGCGCAACATCCGGGTAAACGCAATCGGGCCGGGCGCTACCATTACTCCGATCAACCGGGCCTGGGTAGATGACCCGGTTAAAAAGGCTGAGGTTGTGAAGCATATTCCGATGGGCCGCGCGGCAACTTCCGAGGAGATGGCGGCTGTTACCACTTTCCTTTGTTCAGATGAAGCTTCTTATATCACCGGACAAACCCTCTTTGTGGACGGCGGTTTGACCCTTTATCCGGATTTCCGCACCAGTTGGTCCTCCGAATAAAAGGTTAAGACAATGATTGAGGAAGTTGTAAAAGTAGGCTTTACCGTTTCCGACCTGGAGCAATTAGTCCCTTTCTACACGGATGTGCTGGGTTTTGAACGGCTGTCATCGCCACCTGGTTCCGGTGGATTACTCCCTGGGAACTAAATTGCCTTTCAACCTGGCCCACCAGTGCGGCACCATGAAGTTCGGCACCGACCCTGATACCCTCGGTGCTGGATATAAATTGCCGCCCGCACGAACTGGAAAACGTCTACGTGACCGATGGCAGCTTCTTTGTCTCGGCAGGGGCCGGTTAACCCATCACTGACCATTATTGCCAACAACCTGCGCGTTTCAGAATATCTAAAAAGGAGATTTTATAACTTTACTCAGGGTTGCCTGAAAGAAGTTAGAGTTATATCCCTGGCGGGAAGGTTTTATAAACCTTCCCGTTTTTATAATTACAGGATTAATAACGGGCTGCGGTTTCACATTTACAAGGGGCGTGAGATTCAATCATTGGTCGTGAAGGCTTAGAGGGAGGCTTAGCAAGGTGGGCAGGCAGGCGTGCGCGGAAACCAATCTCGGCGTCATGGGGAGCGCGAGGTAGCATTTCAATCGTGCGGGAATAAATCCACGTGTTAATTCAACGAAGCCTCCCAGTGTGGCTAAATACGATTTGAGATGCTCGAACTGTACTAGAGGTTTCAGTGACTTTCGTTGAGAGATACAGGTCTTTGGCTTTCTGCCCCTTAGGGGGTATGGCCAGACGGTAGTTGTGATACAACCTCATTTTACCTACCTGGATGTTGAGCCAGGCACGGCAGCCAAAATCAACACAGTACATTCATGAAAATAACCATTAAAAATCCTCCTTTATCCTGTAGGCAACGCTGCCCGCAGGATAAAGGAGGATTAAGCCTTGGTCTGTACTAGTTACCCGCGCCAACCTCTACCACGGCAGGAGTGGCGGCAGGCTGGGCATTTTGCTGACTGCCCTGTTGCTGGATCAGTTTCGCTACGATGCCAGTCCAACCTGTCTGGTGAGAGGCGCCCACCCCGGCGGCGGTGTCACCGTGAAAGTACTCATTGAAGAGAATCAGGTCGCGCCAGAAGGGGTCTTGCTGGAAGCGTTCAGTAGCGTAATTGAAGGGTCGCCTGCCGTTTTCATCGCGGGTGAAAATGGTGATAAGGCGATTAGAAAGCTCACCGGCCACTTCCCATAAGGTCAGGAACTGGCCTGAACCTACCGGGCACTCCACCTTGAAATCGTCTCCGTAGTAATGATAGAACTTTTGCAAAGCCTCCACCAGCAGGTAGTTTATCGGGAACCAGACCGGGCCGCGCCAGTTGGAGTTGCCTCCAAACAAACCGCTGCGCGATTCACCCGGCTCATACTGGACGCTGGCATACAGCCCGTTGTATTCGAGGACGTAGGGTTGCGCCTCATAAACCTTGCTGATGGCCCGGATGCCATGCTGGCTCAAAAACTCCTGCTCATCGAGCATACGCCTGAGCAAACTCTTCATGCGGTGTCCGCGTACCAGGGCCAGCAGGCGGCGCTCTCCGGCGCCCGGTTCGTACCAGCGCGAGACTAACCGGGCCAGTTCAGGTCGGTAATTAAGATACCATTCCAGGCGCTCCTTGAAGGCAGGCAAGGCATCCAGTATATCGGGCTCGATAGTCTCTACCGCCAGGAGTGGAATCAACCCTACCAGTGAGCGCAAACGGACAGGGATATGTTCGCCGTTTGGCAGATGCAACACATCGTAGAAGAAGCTATCCTGTTCATCCCAGAGGTTTACGCCCTCATCGCCCAGATTGCTCATAGCGGCGGCAATCGCCAGGAAGTGTTCAAAGAACTTGGTGGCGATATTTTCGTAAGCCCGGTTGGTGCGGGCCAGTTCCAGGGCAATTTTCAGCATGTTCAGGCTGAACATGCCCATCCAACTGGTACCATCGCTCTGCTCGATATGCCCGCCGGTTGGCAGAGGTGCGCTACGGTCAAACACTCCAATGTTATCCAGCCCCAGGAAACCGCCCTGAAAGACGTTCATGCCTTCAGAGTCTTTGCGGTTGACCCACCAGTTGAAATTAAGCATCAACTTGTGGAAGATCGTTTCCAGGAAGTAAGTATCGCCTTTGCCGCGCTGTTTTTCCTCAATTTTGTAAACTCGCCAGGCGGACCAGGCGAAGACCGGCGGGTTAACATCGCTGAAAGCCCACTCATAAGCCGGGATAGCCCCGTTAGGATGCTGGTACCATTCGCGAGTCAGCAAGTCGAGCTGTTTTTTGGCAAAATGGCTATCCACCAGGGCCAGCGGAATACAGTGGAAAGCAAGGTCCCACGCGGCATACCAGGGGTATTCCCACTTGTCGGGCATTGAGATAACATCAGCGTTGTTAAGATGTCGCCACTCCCAGTTCCGACCTCGCCTGCGTTCAGGTGGAGGCGCTGGTTGGGCGGGGTCGCCATTAATCCACTGATCCACATCATAATAATAGAATTGTTTGCTCCAGAGCATGCCCGCAAAAGCCTGGCGCTGCACCAGGCGCAAATCATCATTCATACTGACCGGTTGCACATCGTTATAAAAGCGGTCGGCTTCCTGCAAACGGCGACTGAAGATTTCATTAAAATCGGCAAATGGAGAAAGAACCTGCCCTCGCGACTCATCATCCAGGCGCAAACCGGTAAAACCCGTCTCAGCCGCGCTCAAGCGCAGGCGGATAGTAACTTCCTGGCCTACCGGGACAGTAACCTTATATAGCACCGCCGCTTTGGTACCGGTTCTGGCCGGGTTTACCGCCGCTTGCCTGCCGTTAATAACATATTCGTGGAAGGCATCCTTGAGGTAGGGTGTAGTCGAAGGTACCCCGAATAGGCGTTCGTTATTGGTTTCATTTTCGGTAAAGAGTAATTCATCTGGGCCTTCACAGTAAAGGTTGTAGGTACCCAGACTGTGATGGCGAGCCTGAATAGCAGGTTGTTCACCGGTATTTACGCTCATTTCTGGGCGGCGCTCATCCCGGCCCCAAGCCCAGGTGTTGCGAAACCACAGGGTAGGCAACAGGTGCAGAGTAGCCGCTTCCGGTCCACGATTGGCGATTTTTATTCTAATCAGCATGTCTTCAGGGGCAGTCTTGGCGTACTCCACAAAAACATCAAAATAGCGGTTTTCATCAAATATTCCCATATCCACCAGTTCAAATTCGGGGTCTTGCTTGCCGCGCCTGCGATTTTCCTCAACCAGTTGAGCGTAGGGGAAAGCAGCCTGGGGATATTTGTAGAGCATTTTCATGTAGCTGTGGGTAGGAGTACTGTCCAGGTAATAATAATATTCTTTGACATCCTCGCCGTGATTGCCTTCCTGTCCGGTCAGGCCAAACATTCTTTCTTTCAGGATAGCATCTTTGCCGTTCCAGAGAGCCAGAGCGAAGCATAGCCGCTGTTGGTCGTCCGAGATTCCGGCCAGACCATCCTCATTCCAACGGTAAACCCGCGAACGAGCATGGTCATGCGGAAAGTAGTCCCAGGCCGTACCGTAAGGGCTGTAATCCTCGCGGACGGTAGCCCAGGCGCGTTCACTCAGGTAAGGGCCAAACAAATCCCAGCGACCCTTACCCTCTTCAACCTGCCGGAGCCGTTCTTGTTCTGCGTTTATCTGCACTTGACACCTCCTTTAAATTCGAGAAAACTTTCATTCCTGTTTATTTAAAATTTGCGAGAGTTCCAGTAATTGCGCCACACTCCAGGCCTGGGCGATACAACCCACCGGAGGGTAGGGCGGTTCTGCCCCATAAATTTCATTAACCTGGCCGATTCCGGCTAGCTTTAGCTGCTCGATGAAAGGAGCCAGCAGGAAAGCATTTTCCACCCCCGCGAAATGGCGAAGCGCCTGACCGTAAGGTCCCAGTAGCCAGGGCCAGATAGTGCCCTGGTGATAGGCGCTGTCGCGGCTGAACGGGTCACCGCCGTAGGTCGGACGGTAAGCGGGATCGAGCGGAGTGAGCGAGCGCAAACCCACTGGAGTTAGCAGATACTCGCGCACCTTTTCGAGGGCCGCCTGGGCCTTCGAGGTGGTAAAAAGTTCCGGGGCAACCGCCATGGCGATTATCTGGTTAGGCCGCAGAGTCGTGTCAGGATCGCCAAACTCGTTTATCAGGTCATAGTAGTAGCTGGCTTCCTTGTTCCAGTAAATCTGCTCAAAGTTAGCGGCTACCTTTTCAGCCAGCCCTTTGTAATAAGCGGCTCGATCCGGCGCAAAGAAGCGGCTCAGTTCTTCCAGCACCCGGCAGGCCCGATACCACAGGGCGTTAATTTCGATAGGTTTGCCGTGCCGGGGTGTTACTACCCAATCGCCCACTTTAGCGTCCATCCAGGTAAGCTGCACCCCTTCCGCACCGGAAGCCAGCAAACCATCTGCGGCTAGCCTAATGTTGAAGCGGGTACCCTCAACGTGATAGCGAATAATCTCTGTCAGGATGGGATAAAGTTCTTTACCCAGGCTCCAATCGCCGCTGGCGTTAAAATACTTGCCGAGCGCATCGAGATACCAGAGAGTAGCATCTACTGTGTTATATTCGCTTTCGGGCAGGGTGGCACTGGCAGCGGGATTGTCCGGAAAGCGGTTGGGCAGCATTCCCCGGCTGATAAAACGGGCGAAGCTGCGCAGGATGACAGCGGCCTCGCTGTAGCGACCGGTCGCCAGGGTCAGGCCCGGCAGGCTAATCATGGTGTCGCGGCCCCAATCACCGAACCAGTGATACCCGGCAATAACCGTACGGTATTCTGGTAGCAGGCGCCCCGGTCTGGCCCAGTCCGGCCTGCCGGCGATAAACTGATCTGCTGCCAGCACCAGGCTTGCACCCGGCGCATCAAGGCGGGTATCAACTTCGCAGGCCCGCTCCAGAAGGCTGCGCTGGCGTTTTAGTTCGCGCTCGCGTGAGCCCGGAAAAAGCGTAACGATAACTTCGGGTAATTCCGTAGAAGCAACCACCGTAAGAGTCTGGCCGGGCTGCAACTCTGCCCACAATGTCCCGGCGCAGTACATATCTTCTCCGGCACTCAGACCTCGCGCCTGCTCCTGCCTGTATCTAAAGTTCCAGTACCAGCCGTTTTTCTCGAAGCGCTTCCAGTTTAACTTTGCCCCGAAGCCCATTAAGCGCCAGCGGGGAGCTTCTTCCCAGGCCTGTACTGTCCAGCTTTGTTCTACGCCACTCTCAGCTTCAATTTTGAAATGCCAGTCCGGCGAACCGTGCGTATCGCCGTGATAGTCGCGATTATTTAACAGGGGACGCAATTCAAGTTGTAAAGGCCCGGCGCTTTCCGGTCCCTCATAGCTGTACTGAATGTAGGTGGTGTTCAGGCCGTACTCCATCCATATCTTTTTAATGAGGGTAGCCTCACCCAGGCGGTAGCTAAAGACCGGTAGAGTGCCTTCCAGTTCAAACTGTTGCAGGTAGCGTAGACCTTCTAACGAGGCCGCGCCGCTTTGCCATTCGTTTACTGCCAGTTCAAAGCTCTGACCTGCGATGTTTACCGTTTCATCCAGCTTACCGAGCAGCACGGTACGTCCGAGAGGCGGTTGGAACGCCGCCACCAGTAAGCCGTGGTAGCGGCGGGTATTGGCGCCCGCTAGACTGGCCGAGGCATAGCCGCCGATAGCATTAGTTACCAGCCATTCACGCTCCAGCGCCTCGTTCTCACCGGCCAGAACCTCACGGCCCAGGCTAATAACAGGTAAGGTGATTTCCTGTTCGGGCTGATCTGAGAGCGGTCTTTTTATACTGATTGCCATAATGCAAGTCCTTCAGGTGTTAGTCCCCGAACAGGGAGAAAAGATTATTGAGAGATTCGGCCAGGGTCGGGTGGGCAAAAATAGCATCTCGCAATATGTAATACGGTACTTTCCCCATCATGGCCATTTGCAGAGTTGCCATGAGTTCCCCGCCTTCAATCCCCAGGACTGTTGCGCCCAGGATTAGCCCGCTCTCGGCGTCCACGATAGCTTTCATAAAACCGCGACTTTCATCCATTTCAAGAGCCCGCGCCACATAGTTCATGGGCATTTTGGCCACTTTGATGGAGCGGCCCTGGGCCCGAGCGTCGCTCTCGCTCAGGCCTATCCGGCCAAGTTGAGGGTCGATAAACATGGTATAGGGTAAGAGGCGTTCGTTAGTGGTGGCGTTGCCACCTTCCAGCAGGTTAGTGCGAATAATCCGGTAATCATCGTAAGAGATATGGGTGAAAGCCGGGCCACCTTTCACATCGCCCAGGGCGTACACTCCAGGCACACTGGTTTCCAGCCGCTCGTTTACCTCTACAAAGCCGCCTTTGCCGGTCTTAATGCCGGCGGCTGCCAGGTTGAGCTTTTCAACATTGGGAAGGCGCCCTCCGGCCAGCAGGATGTGGCTGCCTTCCAGTTCTTTTTCCTCTCCGGCTTTTGTGCGGACGGTCAGCACAAGGCGCCCATCCTCTTTTTGGGTTACTCGCGTGGGAGTGTGGCCCAGCAGGAATTCGACCCCATCCTCGCTCAGTATTCTGAGGACTTCGGCGGCTACATCGTCATCTTCGCGCGCCAGTAGCTTTTCGCCGCGCTGAATAATGGTTACGCGGCTGCCAAAGCGCTGAAACATCTGGCCGAATTCGAGGCCGATATAACCCCCGCCCAGCACAATAAGATGCTCTGGTAGTTCGGCCAGTTCCATAATGCTGGTAGAGTCGAGGGTTGGTACACTTTCAAGGCCCTCTACTTCTGGCCGGGCGGGCCGCCCGCCCGTGTTGATAAAGATATTTTCCGCCGTCAGTAGGCGGGTTTCGCCGCTGTTCAGGCGCACCTGGATGCTCTTTGGCCCCGTAAAGCTGGCTTCTCCGAAAATGAGATCCAGGCCGGGAGTCCGCTCAAAGCTGTGCTGTTTGCCGTTGCGGAATCTGTCAACAATGGCCCGTTTGCGCTGGCGCACTCTCTTCATATCCACGCTTACCGGGCCGGTGGTTACGCCGTAATCCGCCCCGCGCCGGGAGAGGTAGGCTACCCTGGCGCTCGCCACCATAGTTTTGGTGGGAGTACAACCCTCGTTGATACAGGTGCCGCCCACGTGGGAAAGTTCCACCAGGGCCGTTCTCAAGCCAGCAGCAGGCAGCGCCGAAGCCAGCGGGCTTCCGGCCTGTCCGGAGCCGATAATAATTGCGTCATAGTTATTTTCGGTAGCCATTTATTTTCTCCCTTTTTTCTACTGATTTCACCTGAAACCATAGTAAAAAAGGTATCTCCTCAATATCTCCCCATAATTTCCACGCCCTGTTCTTGTTTACACAGGCGGAATAAATAGAACCGGGTAGTTATCGTGAGAGGGAGGTTAACAAAAAGAGCGACAGCAGTATTAAGAACTACAGATTGTTTTTTATGAGTGGAGAACTTTTCAGAACAGGGGTCAGGGTAGCCGAAAACCCAAATGGGGATACCAGCATGGCTGAATTTCTACCAGTATAAAGTGGGTTGGAACGAGAAAAGGCAGGTTTAAACTCAGGTTTCAAAACTAAAAATACCGTTATTAATTACGACTGCCATAGCCTGTTCAATAGACCAGTTCTGGCCTTCTTCCAGGGCAGCCCGCAGGTTTACTTCGTCCAGTCCCTCACTCAGCAAATCACGCGCCTCATCATAACCTGCCCGGTTAATGGTCTCTATACTTACGCCGGTAGCGCTCATTAACCTGTCAACGGCTCCAAAAATACGGGCGGCTTCTGCCAGTTTACCCGAAAAAGCGGCTACTTCAGCCAGTCCGGCTAAACTCAAGTTTATCATGCGCTTGCTCATAATCTCATATGCGATTACCAGGCTGCTTTTTAGATAAACCGCGGCAGGCTCCAGGTGCTTCTGCTCAAGCTCCAGTTGACCAAGATTATTGAGCAGTAATACCACGTTACCGGTCTGGCAAAGCTGGCGATAGATTGAAAGGCTTTGCTGGTAATAGGAACTGGACTGGCGGAATTGACCCTGCCGGCGCATCAACTCACCCAGGCCATTGAGGGCTCGCGCTTCTGCACCACGGTCGTTCAAACGGCGGCAGGTTTCCAGTCCCTCCTGCAAATAGTGTAAGGCCGCTTCATAATCGCCCTGCTGGTAACTGACGTAGCCCAGGCCAATTACCTCATGATTGCTGCAAAAAATGTCGCCCAGTTCCCGGCACATTTGAATGCCCTGTTCATAGAGAGGCCGGGCCTCGCTGAAATTGCCCTGCAAGCGGTTCTTCTCACCCAGCCCATCCAGCGCGTGCGCTATACCCCATTTATCGTTTAGCTGCTTCGCCACCCGCAGGCTCTCTTCCAGGGCTGACTGAGCCCGGGGGAAATTTCCCTGTCCCAGGTTCATAATGCCGCTGGCGTAGAATGTTTTGGCTCTTACATTGCCGGAGATAGAATATTGCTCCAGTTTAGTCAGGGCCAACTCAAGCCATTTACTCCCTTCACTCCAGTAGCCCCGCTGGTGCCAGAACCAGCCCAGCGCCGCCGCCAGCCTGACCCCCTTTTCCACTCGCCCAGAGTCTTCCTGCGTTTCCACCAGCGACCAGCGCAAAGCTTCTCGCAGGTTGGCATTATCAAGTTCCAGACGGTTTAGCCACGCGGCCAGGTTTTCACTATGCATCCGGGGTTCGATCTCTTCAGCCAGGGCCAAAAAGTAGTTGAGATGGCTATCGCGCAGTGCTGCTTCAAGCCCGCTGGCGTGCAACCGTTCCAGCGCATAAGCGTTGACAGTCTCAAGCATCCTGTACCTGACTACCAGTCTCTCGTTACTACCTGCGAGTGGCTCTACTTCTACTTCCTGGCGGTAGAGCAGGCTTTTATCTATCAAAGCGGCAATCGCATTCAGTACTTCCAGCGAAACCGGTTGCTCGCCGGTGTCACTGGCGGTTCCCAGGCAGACTGCCTCAAGGGCCTGCGTGGTACAACCATGCGCAAAAACGCCCAACCTGATAAAGAGCTGCCGCTCCGCTTCATCCAGCAGGCTATAACTCCAGTCCAGGGCCTTTTGCAGGCTTTGCTGGCGCGTCGGTAAATCACGGAAATTACCTTGCAACAGGTGCAGCGAGTCTGAAAGACGTTTCAAAATATCTGCCGGTGAAAGCAACTTCACCAGGGAAGCCACCAGTTCAATCGCCAGGGGCAATCCATCGACCCGGTAACAGATCTCCACGATAGCGGTCGCATTTTCAGCCGTTAATCTAAAATCGCTCTTAACAGCCCGGGCACGCTGGACAAATAAAGCCACCCCGGGAGTCTGTTCAAGTTCATGCAGTGGCAACCAGCTACGAGGGGCGGGCAACTCCAGGGGCTGCACCGGTAGTTCTTGCTCTCCGTATAGGTGCAAGACGGTCCGGCTGGTAACCAGGATTTTTAGAGCGGGACAGGTTGCGAGAAGCTCGGCCAGCACCCCGGCAGCTTCAATCACCTGTTCGAAGTTGTCTATGATTAAGAGTAAATTCAGGTCACGCAGGTGGTGTTTAAGCAGTTTGAGGGGAGGTTGGCCTCCCGCTTCCTTGATCCCGGTAGCCATTGCAATCGAGAGCGGTACCATGACCGGGTCGGTGACAGCCGAAAGGGCGACAAAACAGACGCCGTTCGGAAAGAACTTTTCCTCCAGTAACTGCGCCCCGATAGCCTGGGCAATCCTGGTTTTACCGATACCGCCCGGACCTACCAGGGTCATCAGGCGAGCTTCTCTTGAGCGCAGAAGGGCCGTTCCCCGGTTAACCTCCGCTTCGCGCCCGACCAACGAGGTAGCCGGAGCAGGTATATCTTCGTAGTATGGAGGAGGTTCGTCCGCTACCGCCAGCAGGGGTGCAGGGGAAGTCACCGTTAATAGTTCAGCTTTAATCTCTCCCGCCAGCACCTGCCGGTAAAGTTCGAGCGTTTCAGGCGAGGGGTCAAGACCAAGCTCTTCGTCCAGCACTTTCATGCAAAGCTGGTACTGGTTGAGGGCTTCGTTACGCTGGCCGCTCAGGGTATAGACCAGGATTAACTCGCGGTGGGCCGCTTCATTGCTAGGGTCTTTTGCCAGGATACGCTGCAAAGCCGCTATGGCCGCAGGGTAGGCGGCGCTCTGGCGGTAAGCCTGGGCTACCAGTAGTAAAGCCTGCTGGAAATCGCGCTTTAACTCGTCACGCCGAACAGAAAGCCACTCCTCGTAAGGATCTTCTTCCAGCAAATCACCACTATAGAGGCTAATTGCTTCTTCGAGATGCGGCAGAGGATTAGAAGCCGTGCGAGCCCGATTTAGTAAATTCTGAAAGGCATCTAAATCCAGCCACAGCCCGGAAGCCGGATTTAAGCGGATAATTTCCTCTTTAAATAGGATGGTGCTGGAGTCAGACTTGCGCGCCGGTGGAGGTTCCAGAACCTGGCGCAGAAGGTGTAAATTGCGATAAAGATTACCCGAGGCCGCCGAAAGTTCCTGGTCCGGCCAGAGTAGTTCCAGAGCCTGTTCTTTATGCAGGCGGTAGCCGGGTTGTAAAGCCAGCAGTTTTAGAAGACTTTTAACCTTACGACGCGGCCAGGCTTTTTCGTCAATCAATTTACCATCTAACTCAACCCGAAAAGTTCCCAGCAAGAAAATACGCAGCATATGCCATCCACCTTCAGCCCGGTACTCAGGAAAAATCTTGGCATCAGTAATAAAAGTAGTTGTAATCGCTCAGAATTAAGGTTAAGTCAAATCGAAGTAAACAGATTTAGTCTACCGGTGACGATTACCAGGGCCACATTTATGCCTGCTAATAAACTGTAATGAGAAGATAGTAACTTAATTTTGCAGATAATACAATAGATAACAGGACTTCTATTGCAACCGGTCATTCGAAAGCCTGGCAGCGCGAACTTTAATAGCTTAGGTTTCCGCTTTAGCCAGGCCTTCTCCGCCGTCTATCCGCAGTACTGACCCGGTAGCATATGAATTACGCGCCAGGAAAATACAGGCCTGCGCAATGTCGGATGGGTCGCCAATATGCTTGAGTGGCAGGCCCGCGGCAAGCGCCGTTAGGTTAGCCTCCGGTTCTCAAGCGGGCGCAACACAGGGCCGGGTACGACACAATTTACCCTGAACCTGTGCTCCGCCAATTCCAGGACGCTCACCTGGGTTAGCATAACTACACCCGCCTTTGAAGTACTATACACCGGGCGATCTTTCCAGGCGTTCAGGCCGCTATTGTCGCTGATATTTATAATTGCGCCGCCCAGCCGGCCTGCTATCGTCAGTCGCGCAACTTCCTGGGTACAAAGAAAGGGGACGGTCAGCTTTGTACCCAGCATCGATTGCCTTTTGAATAGCGGCTGTTTTAATCTCCGGCTTTCATCAGGTTTCTATTCAGACCACTGTTTCTTAATCATATTTATTGCTAAGACCTGTAATGTTAAAATATTGCGGGTAATGTCCAGGGAATGGCACTATTGATTTGACCGATAATAAAAAGGCGAGATAGTGGCAGATTTCAGTCAGGTCTTGCTTTCTGAACCTGAAATGAGTAACATTCGGTTTATACACCTGATTTCCCTATTTTTTTTCGCGGAGAATATTTCATCATGCCAGGTGAACCTTTAATCTTAACCCAAATCAGATTAGCCGAGCTTATCTCGGCCCTTTCGGTTGCCACCGATTTAGGCATGGGGCAACCCCTGGAATTTGCTCTGTGTACGAATGTGCTGGCGGTCCGCTTAGGTGAAGCTTTGAAGCTGAACGAAGAGGAGTTACGGGAAGTTTACTACCTGGCATTGCTGCGCCATATCGGCTGTAATGCCGAAACCTACAAAATGGCGGCGGTAATTGGCGATGAACTGGCTTTGCGCCGGGAAGTGGCCTCCATAGATACTAGGAATCTTCCCCAGGTGATGGGGTTGGTACAACGCCTGGTGCGGCAGGCTAACACTAATAGCAACCCTTTACAGCTTGCCATGACTTTAGTTCGGGATATTGCGACCTTTCCAGTGCTGATGCGAGGCGAATTTGCCGGGTTTTGCGAAGTAGCTCAGCGGCTGGCCGAAAGGTTAGGCTTTGGCGAAGGAATAGTGCATGCGCTGGGGCAGGCCTACGAACGGTGGGATGGCAAAGGGATGCCTGCCGGATTGAGGGGTGAGCAAATTGCTCGTTCAGTCCATCTTGTCTCGCTGGCCCAGGATGTGATTACCTTTTTCCGGCTGGGAGGGCCGGAAGCGGCTGTAAACATGGTCCGAGAACGCACAGGAAAGGCTTATCATCCTCAGATTGCGGAGCAATTTTGCCTGCACAGCGGGGCTCTTCTGGCCGGCCTGGAAGAGGAACCCTCCTGGGAACTGGTATTATCCCTGGAACCGGGCAAACGACTTTTTCTTTCGGAGAGTCAGTTTGAAGAAGCCTGCTTGGCAATCGCCGATTTTGCTGATATAAAGTCGCCCTACACCGTTAATCACTCCCGAACGGTGGCAGAACTGGTGGAACAGGCCGCTTGCCGCTACGGTTTACCTCAAAGCGATGCGGTCATATTACGGCGGGCCGGGTGGCTGCATGATGTGGGGCAGGTAGGCATCTCGGCGGGGATCTGGGGTAAAACCGGGGTATTATCCGGCAGTGACTGGGAGAAAGTGCGCTTGCATACCTACTATACCGAGCGCATCCTGGCAAGGCCCGCACCGCTGGCACGGATAGGAAGGCTGGCTTCCCACCATCACGAGCGCCTGGACGGTTCAGGCTATCACCGTAACTTGAGTAGCGGGTTGCCTCCGGCGGTTATGTTGTTAGCGGTGGCCGATATGTACCGGGCCTTATTAGAAGACAGACCACACCGAGCGGCCTTTAGCCCGGAAGCCGCCGCGCTGGAATTAAGCAAAGAAGTGAAAAGGGGCCGCCTGGATGCTGACGCGGTGAGGGCAGTACTGGAAGTGGCCGGACACAGCCCCGAAGTTAGCGGCACGCACGGGAACGGTCTTACCGGCCGCGAACTTGAAGTAATCCGCCTCATTGCGCGCGGCCACACCATGAAACAAATGGCGGCACTTCTCTCTATTTCTGAAAAGACGGTGGATAATCATATCCAGCGCATTTACACTAAAATCGGCGTTTCCACCCGAGCCGGAGCTACTCTGTATGCCATGGAGCATAACCTCCTTAAATAGAACTGCCTGAAATAGGGAGTTTTCCCTATTCATCCTCCCTTGATATAAGTTAAAACTAAACCAGGTAAATGAATACGCTTGTTGACTGGCAAGGCTTAAAGCTCTGGCCAGGTAAGAAAGGAAAAGGCTATGACAACCGTTTTATCTGGTTTAACCGAATTACCGGCAGTGGAATTGGCCGAAAAAATTAGCCGGGGCGAGGTATCGGCGGTAGAAGCGGTAGAGGCTCATATAGAACAAATTGAACGAGTCAATCCTAAAATCAACGCCGTAGTTTATAAGCGTTACAACCAGGCACGCAAGGAAGCCCGGCATGCTGATGCACAAAGAGCCAGGGGTGAAAAACTGGGAGTTTTACACGGTGTCCCGGTGACAATCAAAGAATGCCTGGATTTAGCCGAAAGCCCTTCAACCTTCGGCTTGCCATCCAGGGCAAAAATGCTGGCGAAACAGGATGACCCCTATGTGGCCCGTTTGCGCGCCGAAGGTGCTATCGTGCTGGGTAAGACCAATGTAGCGCAGTTGTTAATTTTTGTTGAAACCGAAAATCCGCTTTATGGCCGCACCAATAATCCCTGGAACCTGGAGCGCTCAGCGGGAGGCAGTAGCGGCGGGCAGGCGGCGATAATTGCTGCGGGCGGTTCACCGCTAGGGCTGGGAACTGATCTCGGCGGCAGTATTCGGTTTCCTTCCACTTCCTGTGGGATAGTAGGCTTTAAACCAACTACCGGGCGCTGCCCGGACCAGGGAAGATTCAGTTTGCCAATCGGACAGCAGGCCATATTTAGCCAGGTGGGTGTAATGGGGCGGCGGGTTGCGGATGTTACGACAGGGCTAACTGTTATTAACGGTGGCAGTAACCCGGCGGTAGAACCAGCCAGGCCTTTGGGCGACCCGTCCCAGGTTGACCTCTCCGGTTTGCGAGTTGCTTTCTATAGCGATGATGGAACTTTAAAACCCGCTCCGGCAGTGCGGCGGGCGGTAGTGGAAGCCGCTCAAATTCTGCAAGGCCTCGGCGCCCAGATTTTCGAGTGGCAACCTCCACGGGTAGACCGGGCAGTTGATCTCTTCTACGGTATTATGACCGCCGACGGAGGAGCCGGTCTCAGGCAAAGGCTGGGTAAAAATAAAGCTGACCCACGGGTTGCCCAGCTTCTTTCACTTGGAAAATTTCCCCGGCCCGTTTTTAAGATGCTGCTGGGACTGCTAAAAGCGGGTGGTCAGGAAAGTATGGTGAAGGTCATCCGTAATTTTGGTTATAAGGATACCGACCACTACTGGCAGTTGTTGGAGGAGCAACTTGACTACCGGGAAAGCTTCGAAGTCGCTATGAACGAGGCGGAGGGCGGCCCGATTGACCTTATTCTGTGCCCGGCCAGCCCGCTGCCTGCCGTAACTCACGGCAGCACCAAAGACCTCGGTACGCTGGGCGGCTATACCGTACTTTGGAATGTACTGGGCTACCCAACCGGCATCCTGCCTTTTACCAGGGTGCGGCAGGAAGAAGAGGTCGGGCGGGTTTTGTCCAAAGATAAGGTGGAGCAAGCGGCTTTGCAGGTAGAAAAAGGTAGTGCCGGATTACCGGTCGGAGTGCAAATTGTGGCGCGACCGTGGCGGGAGCATACAGCACTGGCTGCCATGCAAGCCATAGAAAAAGTAGCCTCTCATCGCCCTGATTACCCCGGTATAGCCAGGGTCTAAAAGGGATTACTTCTAACCGGCTAGTCTTATTGAGTGCTGGTTTCCCGCTTCTGGTTGCCGGCACCCGCTTTCCCCCAAATTTCTAAGCTTAGATCCAGGCGGCAGGTTGTTTCCTATCCATTCAGTCGCAAACTGATTGGGTCGTGCGGCGCTGGCTACAACCCCCCCAC
>DATAKM010000100.1:0-33560 GCA_036261665.1 Chloroflexia bacterium | reverse complement strand
GGGGGGGGGGGGTGGGGGAGTGGCAGCAGGGGCTACCTGGGCCGGCTTGCCATTCTTAGGTGACACTACTCCACCGGCTATTTCAGGGGTGGGTGCGGCCATTGAGGAGTCTGGAGTGAAGAAAGGCGGAGCGGTAAAACTGCTGCCCGCGGTCGTAGTAGCGCCGGGAGTCAGAGTCAGGCTGCTATCCAGGGTAACACTGGCCTGGGCCGTAGCAGTGGCAACCGCCGCTTCCGAGGTAACATTCTGATTGGAACTAATGCCGCGATAGACCAGCAAGCAGGCAGCCGCGATGATAATAACCACCAGTACTACCGGGATAAAGTTGGGCATGTAAAAGGCCCCCTTAGTCTCAGGCAGCATTACCGGCTTCAGCACATATTTTTCGGGGGCATAAAGGCCATTGTAATTGCGCCGGGCCAGCGGCCCACCCGAAACATAACCTCCACTATCGGCCGAATCGGCGTTTTCGTAGCTATCGCCCGGTAAGGCCGGGGCAGGCAGCGCAGCCAGGTTCAGTTTTTCACTGCTGGCTTCTACCAGGCGCGCCTCACCCTGGCTCAAACCGGCCAGCGGAAACATCCCGGTTCTCCCGCCGCTATCGGCGGAATGCACAACATCGGCCTGCCCGGCAGCGCGTGCCAAGGCTTCATTTTCCAGGGCCTCGTCAAAAATCTGGACGGTAGCGCGCGGGTCGAGACCAAGATATACGGCGTAGTTTTTGATAAACCCCCTGATATAGAACGGCGGCGGTAAAACCGAATAATCCTCGTTCTCAAGGGCCTGTAGAAATGATTGGCGGATTTTCGTAGCTTGTTGAGCGTCAGCGAGGGTTGCACCTTTGCGCGTACGCGCCTCCTGCAAAACTCGTCCTAACTCATTAACTTCGCTACCTGGCATCAGAATCCCCCTTACCTCTTTTGTTACTATCCAGGAATCTCTTTAGTTTCAACTAACCACACCTTAAAATGGAAGGCTGGCACACTAAAGAACCTTCCGCTTGACTTCTGCGTTAAGTCAGGGAGAAATGTTGATCGGCTGGTCTAAAAATGATGTGGGGATACTTTTGTGGTCCCACTCAAACTCCCTGTGCGTTCCGTTAAACTAATCGCAAACTGTTTGTATAACAGGCAGTGAACAGTCCTGCATGTTTTTATTCGGTCCAAATAAACTTACAGTTGCACCTTTGGTTGATTATAACCTATCTTTAACTCTGCTGCAAATAGTCCAGCTTAATTGGCAATCAATTTTATTTATTATTTATTCGTGACGATGCTACCTGATGAATCCCGGCATTATAAAACATACCATAATATCTATTGCTTAACTACCATCACTCTATGGTGGTGAAGATCCGTCTGCTTTTGTACACTTTACAAGTGAGTCCGTATAGATTCATGTCAATTCAATTTTTGAACTTGAGTACCCTGAGAGATTAATATTATCATTAGTGAGTCTTATAGTACTTCCGCGAAGGTTTTCTAAACCTGAAGGAGACAGGTAGTATGGCAAGAATTGTGGTAGCTTTCTATGGTGCGGTTGTTTACCTGTTTTTTGTGCTGGTATCTCTGTATGCCATAGGTTTTGTGGGCAATTACCTCGTTCCAAAAGGCATTGACAGCGGAACCGAAGGGGCTTTGGGCCCGGCTTTGCTGGTTGATTTGCTCTTGCTTGCTCTCTTCGCGCTCCAGCACAGCTTGATGGCACGGCCTTTCTTCAAAAGATGGTGGCTGAAAGTGATTCCGCCCGTGCTTGAACGAAGCACCTATGTCCTCTTTACCAGCCTGCTGCTGGCGCTGCTTTTCTGGCAGTGGCAACCGCTGCGCGGCACTATCTGGCGTGTGGAGGATTCACTGGCAAGGATCACTATAAATTTTATCTATATTCTGGGCTGGCTGATAGTATTTAGCTCGACCTTCATGATTAATCATTTTGACCTGGTTGGCTTACGCCAGGTTTACTTTAATCTGAAGGGCGAACCTTACCGCACCTTACCTTTCACCGCTCGTTTTCTGTACAACTTTGTGCGGCATCCGCTTATGCTCGGTTTTATTATCGCCTTCTGGGCAACTCCTGATATGACTGTCGGACACCTGCTCTTCGCCGTGGCGTCCACCGGTTACATCTTGATTGGAATCCAGTTAGAGGAGAGAGATTTGCTATCCTATCACAGTGAAGAGTACGTGCAGTACCGGCGCAAAGTTTCTATGCTACTGCCCTTCTTTCCCAGAGCGAGGAAATCGACTTCTTCTGTTGAAAAGACCGCTACCCGGTAGCTTTTTGATACCTGCTACAGATGATGCTGTCTTATTAAGAGTGTGTCAGAATTTTGACAGCGCGAGAATCAATCCCGCACTGTTTTATCGAAAGGGGCTGAACCCACTTACACAATAAAAACAACCAGTCTATTAGCGGAACAACGCTATAAACGGCATCTGGAAGAATTGGAGGAGCCGTACTGATGCTTATGTCAGTACTCTGCGTTACTATATCCAGACAATGGGCGGAGAACTGGAAATTGTGGCGTGGTTCCCAGACGGCCAGGCTGAAGTATAAACCAGTTTGAAGGGCTTGGTGATAGTTTTGAAAGTTATCAGGTGAAATAAGACTTAGCGGGGCAGATAGGAGGCCCCTTTTTTGTCCCCGATGCGCATCAGGTAGCCTTTATCCACCAGCACCAGCAAATCAAGCCGGGCGGTTTCATCGGTAATATCGGGATTAGCGGCACGGTAGTCGCGGTTGGTCAGGCGGCCACGTTCGCGGGCGTAGAGCAAACCACGCGCCTGCCGCTCGTTCAGGCCAGTCTGGAGGAGGGCGAAATATTCGGCCCGGTTATTTTCGTTAATTTCAAAAACCGGGGCTTCCGGCTCAATAACCGGGGCGCTTTGAGCCGCCTGGTGTATGGCTTCCGGTTCAGGCAAAGGAAGGGCCGGAATAGTAGCTACGAAGGAAGTCTGGTCGGAAATAAAAGAAGGCGGCGGGCTGCCAATATCGGCCAGAGCTTTACGCATTCTTCTGATGCCGGTTCCCATCTCTTCTACCAGGCGCATTTCGTACATCAGGCGAGTAAGTAAAGGATTTCGGCTATAACGCTTCTGTCCCAGTGTTTCGAGCGTGACCGGCCCGGCTAACCCACCAGGACTTTCCACTTCCAGACGGTCATCGAACATGCGGACAACTACTTTCTGGCCGGTAATAGCGTAATCGCGGTGCGCCAGGGCGTTGGTGACGGCTTCACGTACGGCTACCAGCGGGTACTCGGGCAAGTCCTCACGGTAGAGGCCTTCTATGCGGGCCTGCACTCGCATATTGTTCGTAACAAAGCGGGCAGTATCTTCTATCAGGCGGTCCAGCGTTCCAAAGATTTCTTTGCGATCTACAATCAGGCCATCTACATCCGATCCGCGAAAGCGCGCTAATTTTACACTGGCCTGCGGCAAAAACCGTTGAGGGCGCTGGCCGAAGAGCAACATAGCTGTGACCGTGGGATGTAAGCTTTGCGCCGCTCCAGGGCCGAGACGCAGCAAGCCAAGTGTTTCCAGGCGTTCTTCTGCGCTGTCTTCGGTGTCGCTGCGCTCATCAGATACTTCATCAAGCGCAGCAAGATAGGCCGTAACTTTGGCGTTATCAAGGTCGGCAAAAAAAGCTTCAGGCACGGCCTGTCCTTCGACTGGTCCGGTCAAATCTTCATTTTTCAGGCGGATTTGTTTTCTATCGGCCATGCAAGCGTCTAAACTACCCGGGGTCCTACATCTATTTCCTTTAGTGTTATGCGATAAATTAGTATATGCTAAATGGAACTAATGTGCAAGTAGCCAATTTTTACCGGGTGCTGCAAAAGCTGCCCGCTTATATCCGCTGCAAACAGCCAGCCGCCATGACTAATAGATCTTTTTATTCCGTTTTTCGCACACCCGATGCGGCTACAAGAATTGTTACTGCCAGCTAATAGCTGGCACACTCCTTGCGCCTGTTACTATCAGATAAAGTAATTCGAGCTTTCGCTACCCTTAGCCGGGTGGCAGGGCGAAGGGAGGAACAAAAATGGCCGACCGATTTAGTGGAAATGACGATAAACGAAATATCAAGCGAGAACCGGGTGATCCCGGCAACAATACCGCCGATGTAAATTTCGACAGCCCGGACCATAACGATTTTAACGCTTTTCCGAGCGAACGCCAGGAACAGCGCGCTTCCAATAAAAATGAGATAAGCTACAGCCCCAGTTTCAGCGGCGACCCGTCCGATGCCGGGGTAGGAAACCCGAATGTGCTGCCGCCTGATGCTACCGGAGCGGGTGAACCAAAAACTAACACTTACCGGAATAACGTGGCAGGCGCAAACCAGGGTGGCCCGGTTGGGCGCGGCTTCAACACCGGCGGCAACTACCCAAGTCCCGGCACGGCTACCGACCGTGGCTACGGTAATGTCGGCAACACTCCTTACGGTACGGGCATCGGCGAAACCGACCTGGGCAGCAATACCGGCCAGACCGAAGACGATATGATGGACTCGGAGCGGGATATTGGAGACTATGATATCGGCGCAAGCCCTACCGATGTCAGCACCAACATTGGTACGGGTGTACCTAAAGACAGGGGTATCGCTGATGACTCGCTAATCTCCGGGCGCAACCAGGATGAAAGCCCGACCATGCGCGGCGGTAGCGGCATGGGACCGGATACCAGCGCCGACCGCTAAACTTTACTAAACTACAAAGAAAATCCCCGGTGATAAGCCGGGGATTTTTATGTTTAAAAACTAAATCTTGCTTTTTTCACCACCACCTCTTGACACCGAACAAATATTCGATTATACTTAACCATGTGGTTAAGTATAATCTGATGTTGTTTATAAAAGACCAATCGAAAGGAGCTTGTGATGCCCGATATTTTGCATCAGGTGATTGTGGCAGCAGAACCGGAAAAAGTGTACGAGGCTCTGACCGAACAAAACGGCCTGTCTGGATGGTGGACTACCAACGCCAGCGCTGAAGCAAGGGTTGGCGCAGTGGACGAGTTCAGGTTTTTCAACGGAGAGTTTGTTATAAAAATCGAGGTGGCAGAGCTAGAGCCGGGTAAGAAAGTGGCCTGGAACATCAAGCAGAGTGTGCCTGATTGGGAAGGATCACACATTACCTGGAATTTAGCCCCGGTAGGGCAGGGCACCAAACTTTTATTCGGCCAGTACAATTACAATGCCAGCCCGGAATCCTTTGCCACCTATAACTACAACTGGGGTGTACACCTTACCAGCCTGAAAGCCTATCTCGAAACCGGCAAGGGCACGCCCAAATCTTAGTCGAGAACTACGGGCCGGAAGCATTTACTTCCGGTCTGCTCGCAGGTTTCAGATCTTCTTTGTTTCAGGTTACAGGAGAGTTTGAGAAAGGAGTTGGTGATGCCCGATATACTGCATGAAGTGGTGATCGAAGCAGAGCCGGATAAAGTCTATGCCGCTTTGACCGAACAGGAGAGCCTGGCAAGGTGGTGGACCAGGCAGGCCACGGCTGAACCGGAAGTTGGCTCAGTTGATCAGTTTGTGTTCAATGGTGGCCGCTTTACTATCAAAATGGAGATCACTGAATTAGAGCAGGGGAAGAAGGTCGCCTGGAAAGTCAGGCAAGGCGCACCTCACTGGCAAGGTACGCAGGTTTCCTGGCAGTTAACTCCCGTCGAGCACGGAACAAGCCTTCTATTCGGCCATCTAGGTTTTGCCTCTACTGATGGTTCATTTCCCAGCACCAGCTATACCTGGGCCACTTATATTACCAGCCTGAAAGCTTACCTCGAAACCGGTAAAGGCGCTCCTAATGCTGGATAAAAGCAGTAACGCGAGAGCTTTTTTCTCTCGCGCTACCCTTTAACTTCACATATTCTATGCCATATACTGATTATATACTGCGCTAACCCTTATTCTGAGGCCAGTACCCGGTCTAATACCTCGAAGGCTGACTGCCAGCCCTGAACATGCTTCCCAACCAGTTCATCTTGCAAGAAGCCGCTTTGAGTTAAGATCATTTCCGTGCCGTTTTCCCGCTCCTCAAACCGGATTGTCACCACCGTTTCATTATGATCCAATGATGGAGAAGACCAGGTAAAGGAGAGCTTTTGGGGCTCGACAATTTCCAGGTAAGTGCCGGTAACGGACGAGGTACAGGCGTCTGACTCGAGATAATCGAAGCGGAAAGAGCCACCCACTCTTAATTCCAGGTAGGCCACGGTTATACTCATGCCAAATGGTTTGAACCATTTTTCCAGGGCTTGCGGGGTAGTCCAGGCTCTAAAAATCTTCAGGCGCGAGGATGGGAAAGTACGCCTGACCGTCAGGGTGGGGCCAATGGTAAGTTTTTGTTCAGTCATGGCTATCCTCTGCGGTCTGGTCGGATTCTGCCAGGTAATCGGCCAGGGAATCAAACTGATCCTCCCATAACCGGCGGTAAAATTCCAGCCACTCCATGGCCGCTTTCATCGGCTGCGGATTGAGGTGCAGATAGTGGGTACGCCCTTCTTTGACGTTGCTGATCAGGCCAGCCTTTTCAAGCACTTTAAGGTGTTTTGAGATAGCCGGTAGCGATATTTCAAAAGGCTCGGCAATTTCGCTAATAGAAGCCTGCCCCTGGCGTAGACGGTCTAAAATAGTCCGGCGGGTAGGGTCGGAGAGTGCTGAAAAGACTTTATCCATTTCTAAAATATTATTGTTAACCATTTGGCTAACTATAGCAAGCTCTTACTTCGCTGTCAATTGAGCTGCCTGACCGGGCTTTCTACAGTAGCTCGGTTTTGTCCATTTTATACAAGACTGCTTTCCCCGCTTTGCTATACAATTCAGGTGTAGTACTAAAGATTGGTTGGGTTGAAATAAACCGGTCTCAATTACCTCTAACTAAAAGATACTCAACTGGATTAAATAAGGAGAGCTACCAATGAGAAAAATAATTTCCCTTCTCCATTTGTCGCTTGATGGCTACACGGCGGGACCTAATGATGAACTCGACTGGATTTCCTACGATACTGAACTTGAACAGGACGCTCACTCCCTGCACGACCTGACCGATGCGGTCATCTGGGGGCGCCGAACATATGAAGGCATGGCAAGCTACTGGCTGACCGTGCCGGACAATCCTGAAAGCACCCCGGCGGAACTCGGGCACGTTCGCTACCTCGAAAATGCGACCAAAATTGTGGTTTCGCGCACCCTGGAGCGGGTTGAATGGAACAATGCCCAGAACACGGTCTTGATCAAGGACAATATTGCCGAAGAAATTAACAAAATCAAACAGCAGCCCGGCAAAGACATCTGGTTTCTCGGCAGCACTAAACTATTTCAAACTTTTATCCAGCTAAACCTGATTGACGAATACCGCTTCAATATCAATCCAACAGTGCTGGGAAACGGCAAATCACCCTTTGACGGCGTTACCCGCAAGTTCAACCTGAAATTGCTGGAGTCAAAAACCTTTAAGAGCGGGGTTGTCTCGCTGCGCTACGAACCGGTACGGGAATAGAATACGACACCCTCAAAAAGTTGAAACAAAAAAGGGATAGGCCGTGAAGCCTATCCCTTTTTCTGATTAGTAACTGAGAGCTAGAGCCAGCCTTTGGCCGCCATAATCTGGTTGCCCAACAGGCCCATGAGCACTTCGTACTTGGTCCCGGCAAATTCGGGGTGGAACTCGAAGCGATTGCGCTCGAAGTATTGCACGGTGTAGGTCTTGCCGTCCGCAGGGTTCACTTCCTGGAACTCTTCCGAAATCGGGTAGCCGTAAATAAAGAGGCCGCCGTTTTTCTCCCAGTAATTCTTGAAAGCGCCTCCCAGGGTGTGGCCGGTCTGCTCGTAGTAATTTACTCCCGGCTTATTAGGGTTCGAGACACGCTGGAAGGGTGGCTCGTTCTCGCGGCCTGCCGTCACCTGCCGCCCGAGTAAACCTAAAAGCACTTCATACTGCGTCCCGGCGAATTCAGGGTGATACTCGAAGCGATTGCGCTCGTAATACTGCACGGTGAAGCTCTTGCCCGGTTCGCTGGGCGAAGGTTCGTCGAACTCTTCGGTCCAGGGATAGCCGAACTGAGCCAGTCCGCCATATTTATCCCAGTAGCGCTTGAAGACGCCCGAAAGAGTATGCCCGGTCTGCGGATAATAGGTGCGGTAACTGGTATTAGGGCCGGGTGACGGCACGGGCTTGGTCGGCACGACCAGGTTCTTAATGAGTGGCCAGGTGTCCGCGCCTTCGTGGCCCAGGCGCCATGCCGCGAAGCCGCGCAATTGCAGGTGCTTCATCAGGTCGAACTTGGCCTGGATCGAGCGGTTATTCTCGAAGTAAACCTGATGGGTGTCATTGTCTTTGACATAGGTCAGGTAAGGCGTCTGAGCTACATCGTTATAGCCGAAGGTGCCGTTATTGTCCTTCTGGAGTTGCATCGTCTCATCGTATGAGCGCGAAACGGCCTTGACGGTTTTATCGGTCTGGCGTTTGGTGACATCCCAGTCGTAGCCGTAGAAAGGTACACCCAGCAAAATTTTATTGGCTCCCAGGCGCGGCACGGCATAATTCATGACCCGTTGCTGCCAGTCAATCGGGGCTACCGGACCCGGGTCGCCGCCCGACCAGGAAAAATCGTAGGTCATGACCGTAACAAGGTCTACCAGCGGAGCCAGGTCGCTATAGTTGTAGGCGGCGGAAAACTGGCTGGTAGAAGTATCGGTGCGCGATACCACCGCCATTGTGACCATCTTGCCCATCGGGCGCAGGCGAGCCGCCAGCCCGCGCATAAAGTTGGTCAGAAGCGGTTCGCTGGCCGCGTTCAGGTCTTCAAAGTCTACCTGATAGCCATCGTATAAATTATCCTGGATCTGTTTGGCGATGGTATCGAGGATACTGTTGACTTTGTTCTGGTCCGACATCAGTTTATTGAAGTCGTCTTTGGTCGGGTCGTTCTGGATCATCGGCACTACTTTGATGCCTTTGGCGCGAGCAAAGTTGGTTACATCCGGGCGATTATTGCCCCGAATAGTGCCGTCGCTTTGCAGGCGGTAGTAGTCGGGCGAGATCACGTCAATATTGGCGGCGTTTGCCTGGAGCGAAGGTAGCGATTTGCCGCTGACATAATACATCCAGCGAATGGGAATAGGCGGCGCGGCTTGCGCGGAAGGAGTGTGCTCCCAGATGTTCAGAACAAGAGTTGCAAAGAGCAGAGAGAGAAGGCCTAGAATTTTGAAGCGTAGAGTCATGCCTGTTCCTTTGGCTGCCGGGAGCGGTTCCATCGACCGCGCCATTCGAGGTGACAACCCCCGGCGGATGAATGCAATTACTATTAGCGCATATTGGTCGTGTGCGTCAGGCGCTCACGGTGCAACTGCCGGTACTCGGGGATTTCCAGCATAGGAGGGCGTTCGCGGTCTTCGATGTGGCGCACATCGAGGCGCAAACCCTGTTCCCCGAGCTTGATCAATTTCATAGTGCGGTTAATATCTTCAGTCAGGCGCAGGCGCTCGCGTTCTTCCAGGCGTTTAATTACTACCTGGGTAATGGCAAAAGCCATCTGGCTGAGGGCGCCCAGTTCCTGGTTGCGGTGTTGGCGCTCGCGCAGGTTGACCTGTCCTAAGGCCCCCAGGCCAAAGCGTTCCAGCACATCGATCAGGTGGCCCGTCTCAACCCCATAGCCGGTAAAGAACGGAATCTGCTCCAGGCAGGTGCGCCGCCCGGCGTACTCCCCGGCCAGCGGTTGTATAAAACCGCTCAATTCCGGGAAGAACAGGTTGAACATGGGCCGGATGGTCAACTCCGTGACGCGCCCGCCGCCGGACTCATGAACGACATCACCTACGGTTATAGGCCGGCGATAGTAACCTTTGACGTACTGGATTCGCGGTTCACGCAGGAGTGGACCGACCAACCCGTAAACGAAGCGCGGGCTCATGTTCTTGATGTCGGTATCCACCCAGCAGATAATATCGCCCTTGAGCACGTAGAGGCTTTTCCAGAGAGCCTCGCCCTTGCCGCGCAGTGAGCCCGTGCCGGGTAGCACTTCCTGATGAACATGGACCGGGACACCCAGTTCCTTAGCGATCTGAACCGTTTTATCGGTACTCTGACTGTCAATCAGCACCAGTTCGTCCAGTAGCGGGTACTTGTCCAGCAGTTCGCTCTTGATGACCGAGATAACCTCGCCAATGGTGGCCTCTTCGTTCAGGGCAGGCAAACCCAGGCTGATGGTCAGGCCCTGGCTTTTCTTGCTGGCAATCAGGCGTTCAATGTCGCTGAACTCCTCCGCATCGAAGGTATTTTCGGCGAACCATTTGTCCACCAGCATCGAAATATAGTCCTCGCTGGCCCGCATGGCCTGCGTTTCCTGCTTTCGCCGCTGTAACCGAGAGAAATAAAAGTCGCGAGGCGCACCTGTGCGCACTATTATAACGCCTGGCCCGGCCTTTGGTTGCTCTGTTTGCTCCATGTAACTGCGCTCGGAACCGACTTCTTGCAAAACGGCCTGAGCAACCGGGCCAAAGGGATTTTGCATCATAGCTTCGGCGCGAGCGGCCCCGAAGTTAGTTGCCGCTCCCAGCATTACCAGGTCGTAGCCCTGTTGCGCTTCCCGCACGATGGCCTCCTGGGGGTTAGGGGCTACCACCTGTCGCCGCCGCACGCGCTGCAAGGTATTCCCGCCCATCTTATAAACCAGGTCGGCATAGGCCGAGTCGTCGCCGCTATCGTCCAACCCGTCGTTGTCGCTATCCTGTCTCACCACGTGCAGCATGGTAACTTCACCGCCGGTCTGCTCGGCAATTCCGGCAGAGAGGCGCAGGGCCAGTTCCGCGAAGGGGCCGCCTCGGGCCGCCAGCAAAATATTTTTACTGCGGTCAATATCCACCCCTGGCCCGATAATAGCCATATCACAGAGCGGTCTGCGGAAAACTTCTTCAAAAGGCGACTGCGAACTGTTCAGGGCAGGTGTACCGGGATTTTCATGCCGGTCAAACCAGCCAGATTCGAGCAGGGCCAGTTCAATCTGCCCGTCCAGGATGGCGTCGTTTAGCTCGGTAGCCAGGTCTTTGCGAGCGCAGACCCTGACTGTTGTCTTGATTTCCATATCAAGCCTGTCCGTCCCACGTAAAGTAGCGCTAACGGCCTGATCCAGCAGAGCACGCTGCATCTGGGCAGGGATGGCTCCTTCGCTAAGAGATTGGCCTTCCGCTACCGGAATCAGGCTGAGGACGGTAAAAGTAACTGCCGATTGAGCGCGAGCTAAAGCCAGCCCTGCGCGTACTAACCGGTTGATCTCTGCATGCAAGGCTTCATTTTGTTCCGCACGTTCCTCCAGCACCAGCAAAACCCGGTAGGGTCGCCTTAAATCGAGTGCCATCAGTTTCTCCTTAACTCCAAGAATTTATCAAAATACCGAAATAACCAGTAAACTCTATTCACTAACCTGTCTATGCTCTTTCAGGGAATTTTCCTGTACCTCGCTCTAATCCGCAAGGCTTTCTTTATAATGCGAATACTGCGAAACCAGCGGTTTGAGTTGCTGCTCAAAAATACTTTCCCAGGTGTAATTTTCCAGCACTACCCGGCGCAAGCGGTACTGGTCGTTGGCGGCCAGTTTTTCCAGTATCAAGCCGGCCACGCTTTCAGGCGCACTCTCCGGGTCGAAATAGTAGGGAAGCTCGCCCGCGATTTCCACAAAGGGATTGAGGCGGCTACAGAAAGCCGGAATCCGGGCCAGCCCCGCTTCCAACAGCGGAATACCGAATCCTTCCTGGCTGGATGGGAAGAAAAGCGCGTCGCCTACCCGGTAGAGATCGGCGATTACCTCGTCCGAGATGGTGCGTGGGCGACCTTGCTCATCCTGCCAGCGCTCCATCAGAAAGACCACTTCTTGCTCTACGCCCAGTTCCTCGCGCAGCGCCAGTAACTCACGCACATAGACATCGTTCTTCGGGTTATGCGGTCCGGGCGGGCCGGTCACAATCATGCGGACCGGTTGCCCTCGCTTTTTGAGAGCCGCCGCTACGCGCACAGCCAGCTCAATGTTTTTACGGCGCGTAATCCGAGCCGGTAACAGGAGCAGCAAGGCTTTTTCCTGGATAGCCCTGTCCAGTTCCGCTGCTGCCAGCACTGCCAGGGTTTCCTGACCTAATTTCAAAAAATCGGCGAAGGCTACGCCGTTAGGGATGACCGGCACTGCCTCCACCGCAAGTTTTGGTTGGAAGGTTTCCAGAATTTCTCCCTGGCGCTGTGGTGAGATCGCCACGTATGTTACGCCCGGCGCAACTGTCCGCAGCAAATCCCAGGGCTTTCCATTGTAGAGAACCGGAGCATAGAGCGGGTTGGTCCAGGCCAGGTCGTGGCACCACGAGATGAAACGCACCTCTGGCAAATCAGCCGCAAGGCGGAAAAGCGCAGCCGTCAGCGGCAAATTTTTGTGCAGGGTAAAAGCGTTATGCACGATACAGGCTTCGAAACCCTTGAGCTGATCTTTAAGCCGCCGGTAGATGGCCTCGGCGAAAGGCTCGAAACGCTCCGGCACTTCTCCGGCATCCAGTTGCTGGTTGATAGCCAGCAGTTCTTCATTTTTACTGTCTATCAGGGGCACGATAACGGTGTGAATCTTGGGTGGCTCGGGCTGTGGAGCAGGGCCGCGCCCCGCTATAACGGTCACTTCGTAACCGGCGGAGGCAAAGAGGCGCGCATGAGCTGCCATTACGGCTTCCACTCCCCCGACCACCGGCGGGCAGGTATAATGCAGCATCGCGATCCGTTCGCGTGCCGTTTGTTGATTAAGCTGTGTCAATTCTTCTCTCTCGTTTTGCAGCTACCGATCTTAACCAGACCTACACTAAACTTACTCCGGCGAACCGGGCGCGCTAAAAAACCCTCGTACTAAGTAGTTATAAGAAAGAAAAAAATGGTTTTGCGCAATTGAAGGTTTGCCATTTCTACCATAACACAAAAGCGGGTAAACTGCTCGTTCACCCGCTTCGGTTTTTTATTACTAACCGGCCTTTAATCTAACGGCCCGGTTTTTTGATTACTGCGCCCCGCCGATACCCATGCGGGATTTGAGGGCTTTCAGTTCATCGTCCATGGTGTCGCCCGCCTCCAGTTGCATTAACTGGTCGTCAATGCTGGCAGTAGCACCGGAGTTAAGCTCCATCTCAGCGGCGGCGCGGGCTTCCTGCTCGCGGATACGGCGATCCATGCGGGCCATTTCGCTGCTGTGATCCAGGCCACTCATTGCGGCAAGCTGCTTGGAGATATTCTGCTGGGCAACCGCCTGGCGGTGGCGAGCGATCATCACGTCGCGGTTGCGAGCGGCGTCGTCGCGTTTGCGCATCAGGAGTTCAAGCTGGCTGCGTAGCTTGGTGACCATGCCATGCTGGGCATCATATTGCTGCTGGTAAGTCTGGGAGATATTTTCAAAATCTTTCTTGCGGCGGAGACATTCAACTGCCAGGTCGTCACGGCCTGCTTTGACTGCCCGCTGCGCCTTATCATCCCATTCTTTAGCTTGCCGATCGGCATTAATTCTTTCAGCTTCAAGTTGCTTTTCTTGCGCGATAACAGTGGCGACCTGGCCTTTGGCCTGTTCAATCGCGTCATTCATGTCCCGGATAATTTGATCCAGCATTTTTTCAGGATCTTCCGCTTTATCCAGCATTGAATTGATGTTGGAACGTAGAATAGTGGAAATCCTGTCAAGAATACCTGGCATATTGCCTCCTTCAAGCTGCAAGCGGGTTTACCTGGCTTGCCCGATTCTATTTTCCGTTTCTTAAAGCCAATTTACTTGAAAGACTCGTTCGAAACTGCTTTATCCCATTATACACAGACCTACCGCACGGGCAAGCCCATTATAACGAAATCTCCTATTCTCGAAATTATCGTATCATGTTTCAACTTACGAGTCTATACGTTTGCTCACAATAATAAGTTTCATCAAACGCCCCGGCGCATTTTATTCTAACCGGATCTTCAGAATATTACGGATCGACAGGCTAAACTATTAAATTTAGCCTCCTGATAATCTTAAACATCCCGCCTGGCCTGTGCATAGTGATTAACTACCAGTCCCACGCCGCGCTTAAATATTAAGACAGTAAAAGTTCCTCAATTGTTTCAAAAACCTGCTCCGCGCTAATAGTCGTCAGGCAGGGTCGCCCGGCGCATCCCAGGCGACTGCCCAGGCTCTTACCGCGGTAGAGGCAGGGACGGCAGGGCAAATCCATCGCGGCCTGCACGATTTTAACCCGGGGCTTTTCTCCCTCCGGCGCTTCCGAGCCATAAGGCGCCCAGGCGGTGGCGTTGGTCGGGCCGAAGATTACCACGCTTTTAACTCCCGCCACCCCCGCCATCTGGGCTAGCCCACCATCGTTGCCCACAAAGAGATCGCAACCAGCCAGAAAGCTGACCGCCTCACGTACATTAGCCGTCCGCCCGCACATATTCACTATAGACCCTTTTTCGTCGGCCTGCCTGATAATATCGTCCGCCAGGGCCTTTTCTCCCGCCGAGCCGAGAATGGCAATCCGCGCACCGTGCTGGCGTACCAGGCAATCGGCTATTTGGGCGAAGCGGGCAGGCATCCAGCGCCGGGTCATGGTGTAGCCGCCGCTGCCCGGCCCGAAAGCGATCAGCGGCCTTTCCGCTTCCTCCCCTCGCGCTTCCTTTAATAGCGTTTCGGCCCCGGTACGGTCCTCCGGCCTGATAGCGATCTCTGGCCGCTCGTCATACTCTGCTGGTGCTTGCCCGGTAGTGGCTTTTATAAAAGTGGTCACCAGTTGCCGCCAGTAGGCCCGCTCGGTCATACCATCCGCGCCAAAGCCCTTGTCTTCTACTCTTATATTAAGGAAGTTGGTGTAAGCCGTACCGTCATGCAGTCCTGCCCGCAGCTTTGCGCCGGTCGCCAGCGCTACTGCCTTGAACTTCAGCACCCCCCAGCGCAGGCTATAATGATGGAAAAAGATAACGGCGTCATAGCGGTTCAGCCGCAATTGCAGCAGAAAACCGGCCGCTTTCCGCAGGTTGGCAGGCGCCAGCGACTCGCGCGAGGTATCAAAAAGATACTTGTTAAAGACCAGGGTATTATCTACGTAGGAAAGCCCTTCCAGCCCGGCTTTTCCGGCCTCTGTCGTCAGCACATCCAGGCGGGCGGTGGGAAAGGCTTTACGCAGAGCGCGCAGGGCCGGAACGATAAAAAGCGCATCGCCGGTATCGGCCAGCTTGACGGCCAGGATGCGACGAGGTAATTTTTTAGTCAAGATTTTAGCTAGTCGCCTTCAGCGGTAAAATTTCTATCAAGTAGCTTCTTTTTCCAGCAAACAGCCTTTTGAGCAAGGCCAGCCAGATTATACCGGGCTAAAAAGACCTGTGCAAGCCGCTTGCTTGTTATAGATTGGATAATTTATAACAAATTTTACTGAATACTGAACCAGCCCGGTACTGGCGGCTCGAAGTCACTGGCGAGCAGGTCCATGTAAATGTCGTCGTAACGCTGTCCGCCTAGCAGAAAGGCGCCTCGCCGGCGCCCGATTTCCTTGAAGCCGATTTTCTGGTAGGCCCGGATGGCTCGTTCGTTAAAGCTGCTGGTAATCAGGCTAATGTTGTAGAGATTGAGGAAGCGGAAACCGTAGTCCAGCACCAGGCGCGAGGCCTCGCTACCGTAACCCTTACCCCAGTAGTCCTTGTTACCGATAGTGATGCCAAAGGAAGCAGTCTGGTGCTGGTGGTCAATTTCCATCAGCAGGCTTTCGCCGATCATGGTCAGCCCTTCCAGTTCAAAGACCGTAAAAACTACTTCGCGGTTGCTCTCCTGCTGTTCAGGTACTCTTGAAATCACGCGGAAATTACCGCTACCGTGAACGGCCGTTTCGGGGTCTTGCAGATATTGCATGTAGTAAATCTGGCGGTACTCCTGCGTGAAGGGGCCTAACCCGACTTTACTGCCGCGCACGTTCAGGATAGGGCTTCTGGTTGGCGAGTCCTGGCTCATTTTAATTACTCCCTTTACTGGCCTGTTAAACTTTATAGAATTCTACTATAGGCAAGGTGTAGGGATTGTTCAATAGTGAGTTTTACACCGCGTGGGGAATCTGATGCTTGAGGCGTTCTTCCAGCCCGTAACTTTCACCGTGTAAGGGCTGGCAGGTGGGGCAGAACCAGGTGGAGCGCTCTCCCAATCCTTGCCGCACCATTTCGATAGGCGTTCGGCAGACATAGCAGGGTTTGTTACGGCGGCGGTAGACGTAGCCGAGACTGTTGCCATGAATTTCGGCGGGACGCAGTTCGGGCGGCAGAAAAGCCTCCTTGAAGCCGCCCAGTTCATAGGAACGCCGTAACAGCATCAGACTGTAAGCTATCAGGCGCTCGTACTCGGCAGTGGTCAGATTTGCGATAGGGCGCTGCGGGTGCAGCCCGGCCTGAAAAAGAATTTCTGACTTTAGAATGTTGCCAATCCCGGCCAGGATGTTCTGGTCCATAATAGCGTCGCCCACTTCGCGCTGGCGGTTTTCGGGCAACTGCAACCTGCGCCAGACCTCAGCCGCGTCAAAATTGGGCGCGAGCAAATCCGGCCCCAGGTTAGCCGTTTTGTGTTCCGGCATCTGGTGCGAGGCCAGCAATTCGCAAACCGGGGCGTTGAAAAGGACCGCGACTACCTGCGGCGTTTCCAGCACCAGGCGTGCCAGCCGTTCTTCCTTGGCCCATTCCTGGCCCGGCTGGTAAAGATGCCAGCTTCCCCACATCAGCATATGACTGTAGATGGTATAGCCGTTGGAGAGTTCTATAAAAAGGTTCTTGCCGTGACTGCGCACCTCCAGCACAGTCTGGCCTTCGATCTTTTCAGGCCAGTTTTCCAGTTTAGCTTTTTTGTACCTGGAACGCGCGGTTGTGATAGTTTGCCCTTGCAAGGCTTTCCGCAGGCGGTCCGCCGTATTCTTGATGTTCGGTCCTTCTGGCAATTTCTCTCCTTAAGATCCTGTCTATCCTGTAAATAGTATCCAGCGCCGCTACCCTTTGCGCCCTATTCCCATCAAATAAGCATTGTATGTGCCAAGTGTCAAAGCTCTGTGCTATTATTATGGAAGATTAGCTTAAAGTAGTGCGCATAGTTTGAGAGAAGAACTAATTAGCCAGTAAATATAAGCAGCCAGGAAAGGAGCATACACATGCCTTCATCCTTCCGCGCCTTTGTGGTGAACAAAAGCGATGATTCGTTTGAAACCGGCGTTAAAGAACTTCAGCAGAGCGATCTACCCCAGGGTGAAGTCCTAATCCGGGTATCCTACTCCGGCGTTAACTATAAAGATGGCCTGGCCTGTATTCCCAACGGCAATATTGTGCGCAAATACCCCTTTGTACCCGGCATTGATCTTTCCGGGACGGTAGTAGAGTCGAGCGATGAGCGCTTCAAAACAGGCGACGAAGTAATTGTAACCAGTTACAACCTGGGAGTTTCGCACTATGGCGGCTTTAGCGAATATGCGCGAGTACCCGCTGACTGGGTTGTGCCCATGCCGCGCGGCCTGAATTTCAAAGAAGCCATGATCGTTGGCACGGCCGGGTTTACCGCCGCCCTGGCTATTCACCAGCTAGAATTGAACGGCCTCAATCCCTCCAAAGGCCCCGTCCTTGTGACGGGCGCGACCGGCGGGGTGGGCAGCATGGCTATCAGCATGCTCAAGAACCTGGGCTACACTGTTGCGGCCAGTACCGGCAAAGAGAGCGAACACGCTTACCTGCGCGAACTGGGTGCCAGCGAGATTTTGAGCCGCGAAGAAGTCTCGGCGGAGAGCCCACGACCTATGGAAAAGGAGCGCTGGGCCGGGTCAGTCGACTCGGTAGGCGGTTCGACCACCACTTACCTGCTTCGCACCACCATGTACGGTTGCTCGGTCGCGGCCTGCGGCCTGACAGGCGGTTCTGCGGTCAACACCACCATTTTCCCCTTTATTTTGCGAGGCGTTAACCTGCTGGGCATAGACTCGGTAGCCTGCCCGATGGAACTGCGCCAGAGCCTCTGGCAGCGCATCGGCACCGACCTCAAGCCGCAAAACATCGAAGGCATCGTGGCCCGCGAAGGCACTCTCGATGACCTGCCCGAATTTACCCGGACCATCCTCAAAGGCGGAATGCGCGGCAGGGCTTTGGTTAAGCTTTAAGCCGGTTTTTCGTCTCATTACGTCTAATTACTGGTGCGAGGTATCAATCAGTACCTCGCCCTGTTGTCATTTTTGAGTATCCTGGAATGCTGTTACTTTCATAGTAAGGTCTGGCTTCCCAGCATGTCACGCCCCTTGTGGGTGTGAGGGCCTCGTTGTTACTCACCCTTACTCTACTTCGCTCCGAGGACCGAAGAATCTCTTTGTCCCACTCTTGATAACTGGCCCGGAATCGAGATTCTTCGATCCTTGAATTCGGCCTACCCATCGTTCGTTGCCGCTGTCGGCCTTCAGAATGAAGGCTACAGTGGTTGCTTTCTGCTGACAAAACGGCCTATCAAAGTGTTGAACGCCGAGCAAAGGTAAGGCTCTTTTTAATATAGTGGAGGATAGTAGTTTCAACCAAAGGTATTCAATATCGACTGCAACTTGCGAAAGTACAGGAGGAAACAGAATGAGAAAACTGGTAGTGACCGAGTTTGTATCCCTGGATGGGGTCATGGAAGAACCCACCTGGACTATGCCCTACTGGAGCGATGAGATTGCCCGGTTCAAAGGCGCCGAGTCGGACGAAAGCGATATGCTACTGCTGGGTCGTATTACCTATGAAGGTTTCGCCCAGGCCTGGCCTACCAGCACGGACGAGGGCGCAGATAAAATGAACAGTATGCCAAAATATGTGGTAACTACCAGCCTTGATAGAGCGGATTGGAACAACTCGACCATCATCAGGGAAAATGTTATGAAGGAAATCGCCCGGCTAAAACAGCAGGATGGCGGCAATATTCTGGTTTACGGCAGCGGCGTGCTGGTTGACTCTTTGATGGAAGCCGGGCTGGTAGACCAATACCGCTTACTGGTTTACCCGGTAGTAGTGGGAAGCGGCAAACGCCTCTTTAAGGATAATCGCGCTGCCACCCTAAAACTGGCCAGTAGTCAGAACTTTGATACCGGTGTAGTGGCACTAATCTACCAGCCCGCCTAGTTCTGGTTCAGTTTCAGTAAATCGCTGAAAAGCTCCGGCCTGACTGTCCGGTGGGACTGTACCAGTTTGCGCCGTTTGAGAGTGTCAGGCAGGGAGAGGAGAGCGTCCAGTTGCCCTTTGAGGCGGGCGCGTTCGGTTTTGAGGCGGATTAATCTGAGAGATTTGAAGGCGTAGGCTAACTGAGTCCAGATAAGGGCGGGCAGGTTGGGCAAGAGCACTTCGCGCGGTAAATCCTTGAGAGCTACCACGATAAAGTTGCGCCCGTTGCGGTAACTGGCAAGAGTGCCGCCACCCGTGGCACTCAGGCGGTGGTAGACAACCGCTTCGGGCTGGTAGAGACAGCGGTGGTTGCGCAGGCGCAAGCGCACGTTCAGGTCTACATCTTCGCAGTACATCACCAGGCTTTCGTCCAGCACCTTGCCGTCAGGATTATCGGCGCGCACATCATCGAGGGCTTCCCGGCGATAGGCGGCGGCGCAGCCGCAGGGGCCAAACACCTCCTCCACCTGGCTATACTGGCCTTTATCCTCCTGCCAGACGCCCCGGTTGCCCGGTATGCCGTTCGCTTTGTAGTAATCTCCAGCAGTGTGAAAAACATTGCGTCGATCGTAGAGCATTATACGGCTGGCTACGCTGCTGATTTCAGGCCTGCTCTGGAAAGCGCGGTCAATCGCTTCGAGCCACTCGGGCTCGGCTTCGGCATCGTTGTTAAACAGCACAATGATGTCGCCATTAGCCGCCTCGAAGCCATCGTTGCAGGCTTTGGCGAAAGCCCCGTTCTGCGCGCGCACGAGCAGCTTAACCCAGGGATAATTCTCGCGGACTAACTTTACAGAGTCGTCAGTGCTGGCGTCATCCACCACGATAGTTTCGAGTGGCTGTAAAGTCTGAGCTTTAATCGAATCCAGGCATCCGCCCAGGAAACGCGCCCCGTTATAGTTGGGAATGATGATGGAATAAGTGAGGTTACTCAACCAGTGTCGCCTTTAAAGTTTCGATTTCATCTTCCGACAGACCAATGAAGCGGCTGTAACCCTCTACGCCGCCGTAATTATTTTTCAGGTAGTCGAGCGTGAGCAGCATGGTTTCAGGAGCGCAAGCCATATTGCGCTCGAATTGCGCCATATCTTTACCCGCCGCCAGCGCTTCCGCTCGCCATTCTTCTATTTTTACAGTCAGGCAAGAGTGGGAAAGGGCGTAATCTTCCGCGATAACTTCGGCTGGCACTCCCGCCAGGCCCAGCATCAGGGCGCTGATCAGTCCGGTGCGATCTTTACCCGCCACACAATGAATCAGCACCGGGTCAGGCTGACTGCTGGCTATCCTGCTCATCACTTCCCTGATATTGGATTGGCAGGCATCCAGCACATAGTAATTAATCGCCTCTACCTCGTCAATGTTGCCTAATGCTTTAGCATCATCATCTTTTAGCACTGGCATATGGTGGTACTTTACCACTTGCGAAGGTGCGAAGACACTCGGGAACTTCGACACCTCATAAGGGGTACGCAGGTCAATCATTACCGCCACGCCCTGCTCCACCAGCGCTTGCTGGCCCGGCGGCAACAATCTTTCCGGGCTATCGGAGCGGTAGATGCGACCCCAGCGCGTGGTGCGCCCGGTGTGCGTAGGGTAGCCTCCCAGGTCGCGCAGATTATGCAGGCCTTCCAGTTCGATTCTTCTTTGCAGGGAAATCTTTGATTCCAAATCTTTGGCTCTAAACTATCTTTATCTGACGGTCGGGGCTAATTTCTACTCAAAAAGTGTTTTCAGGCCCACTTTGAAGCCCGGTATTACTTCCTCGGCGTCCAGTACTCCGTCCGGTTGCACCGTTAAGGGCTTTTCGAGGCCCTGCTTAAAGACTGCGGCTATCTCTTTGTTAGGCTGGATAATCCAGACCACGCTCACTCCAGCCTGAATGTATCTTTTTGCTTTATCGGTTAAGGATTTCAGGCTCTGATCGGGCGACTGAATTTCTATCGCCAGATCCGGCCTGGGAGCTATTGGCACGTTTCGAGCAGGTACTCGGCTTGCTACCCAGAAAGACAAGTCCGGCGCAGGCGCGTAGTCTGAAGTAATATAAATGCTGACTTCCTGCAACATTTTTACTAACTTTTCTTCCGGATCGAATATCCATAACTTTTTGTTGATAATATCCGCAATCAAACCATGCTCAAATTTAGCCACTGGTTTTTCTACCAGCCTTCCATCAATCAGTTCATAACGCTCGTTATACTCTGGTAAATCGATAAATTCTGCGACTGTATAGGTTCGCTCAAAATCAGCTTTTCTTACTGGAAGAGCCATAGCTAATCACGCTTTCCCAACTGCTGCTACTATATTGCCTGAGTCTATCCTAACACAGGTGCAGGCAAAATCAAACGAACTTGTTCTAAATGGTCTTAAGATAGTCGGATAGCGCTTCCTGCCAGGGACGCAGGCGGATACCGAGGTTCTCGCTGGCGGCAAAATTGTGCAGGGCGCTCTGGTAGAGCGGCGGGGTGGGCCGGGGATAATCGGCCAGCTTGCCGCGTTCGAGCTTAACCTTATCTTCGCGCCCGGCCTGCCGGAGGATTTCGGCGGTAAAGTCGTAACGGCTGGTCGGATTTTCGTTCATCAGATGGTAAGTGCCGAAGGCTTCGGTCTTAGCCAGTTCCAGGATAGCCGCTGCCAGGTCGGGGGCGTAGGTAGGGTTGCTGATTTCATCGTCCACCACCTTTAGCTGGCCGCGTTCGTCTCCCAGTTGCAGCATCCGCAGCACGAAATTGGTTTTGCCGCCTTCCTGGCGCGGCCCGAAGACCCAGCTTGTACGCACAATATAGTAGCGGTTGAGCAGCGTTTTGACATATTCTTCACCCGCCAGTTTGCTGCGGCCATAGATACTCTCCGGGTTTACCGGGTCATATTCAAAGTAAGGGGTGGCTTTGCGACCGTCAAAGACACAGTTAGTACTGACATAGAGTAGCGCCGCGCCGGTGTTCGCGCAGGCCAGCGCCAGGTTCTGGGTTCCCAGGGCGTTGATGCGGTAGGCCGTCTGCGGGTCGCTTTCGCACTGGTCTACAAAGGTATAGGCGGCAGGATGCAGCACAATGTCGGGCTGGAACGAGCCGATAAAGCGGCGTACTTTTACCCGGTCGGTAATATCACCCTTTTCCCGGGTCAGGGTGGTTACCTCATGCGAGCCTTCCGCTTCCAGCAACTTGCATAGGGCGCTGCCCACCTGCCCATTAGCGCCGGTCACAACTATCCGCATATCACGTCCTCGGCTTCTATCACACGTTTCTGGCATTCCAGGCAGATCCCATTCGGGTTTATGGCCTGGGTGCGCCGGGTTAATTCATCTTCGTCCGGTTCCTGGTCTTCCCAGGCCGGGTCGGTTATGGCGTAAATGCGCTCGGCCAGCAGGTCGGTGCGCGGTATTTTCTGCTTGCAGACCTGGCAGGCTTCGGTTTCGACCTCGCCCTGGACCGTTAAAGTTTCGGCCTGATTTTGCACCGGTTCAGCATTCAGCGTCAGGCGGATGGCCGAAGTGGGGCAGGCTGACTCGCAGAGGCCACAGTAAACACATTTGCGCAAATCAAAGACCCGCAAATAACCTTTTTCCTGCTCCGGCGTGGTAATCGCTGCGGTCGGGCAACTGTAGGTACACAACCCGCAACTGGTGCAGCGCTCCGGCGCGAAGTGGATACCGTTGCGCCCTGCCACCGGATAAATGATATTGCTGAAATCGCGGGGAGCGAGTTGGTCCGGGTTGAGCGGCATGGGAGTGCGCGAGAGCACCAGGGCGGTACTCTCACCACTGTCAGAGCCGCTGGCCGGCACAGCCTGTTCGTGGCCCAGGCTCGGCAAATTCACCTGGTTGGAGCGAAAGAGGTTCTGCCAGAGCAGGCGACCCGCCGCCACGTGCGTCCAGATGGCTGCCAGGGCGTAAAGCAGCAAACCCGCTGCCACCACCAGCAGGATAAAACCGGGTATTCCGTTATTGATTAAGTCGTTAAGCATTTATTTGTTACACAATCCTGTCATTCTGAGGGCCGACGTTATCACTCGATTAAAGCTGATTGGATTTAAGGCCCGAAGAATCTCAGTTCCACTATGAGTGTCAACACCAACGGCGCGATATTCTTTGGCTGCGGCCTCAGGATGACAAAGACCGAATGTTTATGGTTTTACCGCGAAAGCCACCAGCACCAGCAGCACAATGGCCGCCGGGTTGGCATAGCGCAGGTAAAAATTGAGGGCATCGCGCCGCCGTACGTGGCTGAAAAGGTTCTCGATAACAGCGATAAAGATGAGGGCCAGCAGCACACCGGCCACAAAGACCACCGGGTTATTCCAGGCGAAAGGTATGAACAGCACCGCGAAGAGCAGCGGCAGGGCCAATCTCTCTGACCAGAGCATCAGGCGATAGAGGGCCAGTGGAGTACCGCTCAAATCGGTCGTAATGCCTTCCAGCACCTCGCCCGGTGCGGCGACCATTGGCTTCAAGCGCAGGATTACAGGCAGACAGAGCAAAAAGAGTATCCCGCAAAGCGCTTTTACACCCAGCATAGGAGTGCTGCTGGCATCCGCTACCTGCTGAAAATTGAGGGAGCCGAAAGCCAGGGCCGGGCCGAAAACCGCCACGGCGTAGGGCAGCGCGCAGGCTACCAATAACTGGAAGATGCGAGACCCGGCCAGTTGCCCGTAGACCGAACCACCTAGCGAACCCAACAGAATCGAGCCGAGGGCCGGAACCAGAAAAAGCAGGCTGACCGCCAGCAAATCGGCTCCCAGGGCGTGGTTAGCTCCATCATTATTAAGGTAGGGCCACAGGTTGCCGGGTACGGGTAACAGCACCGCGCCTGCCACCAGCGCCAGCAGGCCCGCCAGGGGAATGGCGTAGAGCGCCAGGCGACTGCCTTCGCGCCGGGTGGCGGCCATGGCCTGCCGTTCCGGGTCGTCTTCGGGCGCTTCGGTTCCTGCCGGGATAGTTTCGGAACGGCTAAAGAGCTTGCGAATATCGTAAAGAGGTTGTAACCAGGGCGGCGACTCGCGGCCCTCCGCCCTCGCCGCGAAACGGCGGCGAAAACTCTCCGCCAGGAGGCCTATCAAAATTAAAAAGAGCAGACCGGGATAAACCAGCCCGGCAAAAGCTGCCCGCAGTAATATTTCTACCGATGACAAAACTTAAAAATCCGTTTTCTTCTAGCACTCAAGCGCGGCTACCTGCCGCATTAACGCAGGCGAGTCTAACATAGCCCTTTTGAAGCGTCAAACCGTTCTCAGGCGACTAGATAAAATCGTCGTCCTCTTCGTCGTCCTCGTCCGCCTCTTCTTCGCTCTCGAAGCCGCCGGGCGTAACCTGGCTGACCCGTAACTGGGCGTTATTGAGTAGTTCCTCGCAATGCTGCGAGAGCAAAACGCCCTCTTCGTAGAGAGCCAGCGACTCGTCAAGGCTTAAACTACCGCGTTCTAACCGTGCCGCGGTTTCATTCAGCCGTTCAAAGGCTTCTTCAAAGTTAAGTTTGCTGATTTCCGCCTTCTGCTGGCGATTGGCCGTATCCAATTTGCGATCTCCGTTGCGCCAGGTTGGCCCTGGTCCTTTTAAACGTCTATATTAAGGAAAGACATAAGAGAGTGGTCGCCCACCATATGCTACCTCCCAATTTTAACACATGTTCTTACCCTGTAGTCTTTACTCCAGAGCTTTGTTCAGGAGTGGTTCATGGCTGGAGGCTACCTGCTCGACCAGTTCTACGGCGTAGGCCATGCCCGGCAGGGCTTGCATCTCAGCCTGCAAGCGCCCGGCAGTCTGGCGGTAAACCGGGTTAGCCAGTACTTCATCTACGGCGACTCTTATATTTTCAGGAGTCAACTGTTCAAAGCGTACCACTTCTCCCAGTTGCAGCTTTTCGGTTATATGGGCGTTAAAGAACTGGTCTGCGATCAGCGGCACTACCACCAGGGGCAGACCTACCTCCAGCGCTGCCAGGAGGCTATTGCTGCCGCCATGCATTACCATTAAGTCAATATGCTTAAGCAGCAGGCTCTGGGGGATGTAACGCTCGATATGAACATTGGCCGGTTGCGGGCCGAAGTCTACCGGGTCTTTGTCCCGGCCAAGCGTCACGATCAGGTTGATAGGAGCGTCACGCAGCCTGGCTATAATCGTTTGCAAGACGCTCGGGTAAAATTCAGGCTCGTTATTGACCTCGGTTCCCAGCGTGACATAAACCGTAGGCCGGGGCGGCAATTGCGCGACCCAACCGGGCAGACCTTCCTGGCCGGATTGATCGTAAAATTCGGGATGGACAAAGTGAGTGGTGGCCGGAACGTGGTTGGAAGCACCTTGCATCCCGACATCTTGCAAGCCGAAGCTCGGTGGAGTATAGCTCAGGCAGAGGTAGCGATAGAGCGCCGCTAAATCAGGGTCGGGCGGCAGACCCCATTGTTCTCGGATAGGGTCAAGCTGGCTGGCGGCGTCCCGCTCGAATACGGCCATGCCCTTCAAAGCGGAGGTGAAGGCTACAGTTGCATGCGGCAACCCAAGGCGCTCCGCCACAATTACGGCGCTATAAACTGCCGCATCGCGAATCAACATATCCGGTTGCCACTTATGGGCAACTTCCATCATATGAGGCATCCTCACACGCGGGCTAATACCGCAAAAAAGCCGGTTGTAAACCAGTAATTCGCTTTCGAAGGTAGTCGGCATTTCTGCTAATTGAGCCTTGAACTGCTGGTACTCAGGATCATCTTTTAGCTTGCTATTGATAAGGAGGGCTTCAAAACCCTCTTTTTCGACCCTCGGCTGCAAAGAAGGTCCAACCGCAAAAGCTACCGCGTGTCCTGCTTCCTTCAGGGCCTGCGCTAGTGGCACCAGGGGATGAAAGTGGCCATACCCACCACCGCAGCTAAATAAAAAGCGCCGCGCCTGTCTATTCGAGTTTGTTTTCAAGCCAGTTTCTCCCTTAATGAATTGGGCTCGGTGCATGTAGTTTAATCTCCTGCTTTGATACTTTGAAGTCCTACACAATTACCTCTTGTTGTATCAGCCACCTTTATAGTGACATGAGTTTAAGCTGTGCTTATCAGGCAAAGACCAGGCGAGGTAAGAACATATCACGTATACGGTAGCAGGGCGTGAAAAGTTACCAATAAATTAAAAGCTGGTTTTAGGGAACAAGTTTGACAACCTATGCTTAGATGCTTATATTATAAGCACTGATCATAAAATAGTTATAAGGTATTCGACCATGGATTTATCGTCCTTACAATACCATACTGATACGTTAGAACCAGGAACTCCTGAGGTTGCTCTTCTACGCCGAGATGCAGCGAGTCTGCTGGTTCAACTTGACCACAAGGAAAATTTGCAAACCGAAAAAGTTCTGCCGCTAAAAGCGGGCATGTGGAACGCGTTGTTTCATTTAGAACCGGCAGGACTGGTGGCTAAACTTTCCCCTTATTCAAATCAGTTTGAAACTAATTTTTTGCGGGTGGCAGAAAAGCAACAGGTGAAAGTGCCGAGGGTCATCAGTGAGGGAGCTTTAGAGCATCCTGACTTACCCGGCGCAGCTTACTTTCTAATGACTTATATCCCTGAATGTATCAATCCTTATCCTTTATTGGTTAGTGGCAAACTAGCCGGTAAGGTCCGCTTACAATTGGCAGACGATCTGGGTTCTGAATTAGCGAAATTGCATCGGCACCACCTGGGCTACATTACCCACTTTGGGCAACCTGTAAAAAGCTGGAAAGAAGCTATTACCCACCCATTATTCAGCCCCAATTGGGATGAAATAGTGCCTAAGGGATTTTATCAAGGTGAGCTATTAAAAAAGTTCCAGCACATTCTTCAGGAAAGCGGTTACCTTGATTTTACCGATGGAAGCCTGTGTCACACCGACCTTAGTTTGAATAATGTACTGGTTCATGAGAATAGTCTGGAACTGCAAGCAATAATTGATCCGGCCGGTTTTGCCGGAATGCCAATGTTTGATCTGGCGTATACTGCTATGCCCTGGGAAATCGGCTTTGATTTCATGGACAGATTAATCAATTCATACCAGCGGCAGGGCGGTAAATTGGACCCGGTCTACTTTAAAATATCGCTAATGGTTATAGCATATCAGCATGTGCGTTTTCATACTGCGGCAGTCAAAGCCGCTATCCTCGAAGTTATACATGAAATCTGTCTGTAAATAATAAAAAGTAACGTCTGGCCGCGCTTCAAAATCACTTAAATATAATTGCGCTAGCATAGGCTATTATGTGAGAATATTTACGTATTTTTCTCACCATTCTACTGGCTCTTAACTCTTACATACTGCTGTAGCGTCCAGATTGTTACCCAACTCGATTTTTCCCATTCTTACCAGATAGAAGTTTTAGCAATTGCTATAAGACTCAGCACTCCAATCAACAGCCTAAACAAAAAACTTATGAGTCCCTTCTTTTTAATTTCTCTATCACCTCAAGAGCAAAGCTTCCTAAAGTTGTATCCTCATACATTTCATTATCATTACTGATATTCTTCAATGTTTCAAAGACTTCCTTACTTCTATCGCCTATTTTCTCTAGAGCTTCGATAGCCATGAACCTCGTTCCTATGTATTGCTCTTTATTTAGAATAGAAGCCAGTAAGGGACTAACCGCTTTTGTACTCCTTAAATTACCCAGTGCCTCTGCCGCTATATGAGCAATTTCAGGCTGCCCGGTGAGAACCTGTATTAAGGCGCTCTCCACCCTTTTATCACCTATTTCACCCAGGGCATCAGCCGCGTTAGATCGTACATCTTCGTCTTCATCGTTTAGCATCACCTCTAGCAACAAATCAACCGCTCTCCGGTCTTTTATCCATCCCAGGCCTAATACAGCTTGATTACGACGTGCCGGGTTGCTGGAATTTGCTAGAACTTCCATTAATATGCCAGTCGCTCGTTCATCAGCTAAAACTCCTAAAGCAAAAAGCAGTTTCTCTAAAACTTCCTCATTTTGTTCTGTTTTTACTGCCTCAATCAAAGGTTCAACCATATTATTGTCTTTAATTATACTTAATGACTTAGCAATACCTGCTCGAATTTGAGAATTTTTATCTGCTAAATAAGGCAATAACTGATTGCTTATTTCACTGCTACCTACAAGACCCAAAAGTGAAGCTACTTTAACTTTTATTTCCTCATCTTTATCTTTCTGAAGAATATACAGAAATTTGGCTGCTATTTTTCTCTCTTTGAATCTTGCCAGGGCTTTAATTATTCTGAGTCGAGTCTCTCTATCGCTTATCTGAGATAACGCTTCAAGTAATTTATCCACAACGCTACCGTCATTGTGATAAGCCCGGTCAATTGCTCTCTCGATCTGTGACTGCTGACTCTCTTGTTCAAAAGACATTTGTTTTCCTTTTAGCCAGAGTTAGTTGATTTGTTTCACTTATTACAGCTATTTTACCTGTTGTCAAGGCCTTTCTTCTTAAATAATTTCCTGCAACTGTACTTTTGTAAAGGCTAACTAAATCTTCTCAAAAGTGGTAAAATAGACGGGTTATGGTAGCGGTAAAAGTAAGAAACAGTGATAAGACTCTCTATATTATAGGAGAGTTCTGGGAAATTGTAGAGCGGTTGAAGGCCCAAGGGGCTTATTTCCGCTTCCGGTCGCGGCGCTGGCGCTGGCCTGGCGGGCTTTCGGAACTGGAAGCCACCATGTCGCCTTATGTGGTGCTGGAAGGTGGCCGCAATGAAGCCCATGCGCTGCAACTGGAGTATGACCGCGCCCATATCGAGCCGACTCGCCAGTGGATTAAGGCGCATACCCGCATGTCGCAGCTATCGGTCGAGTGGTGGCAGGAGGCTAAACTGGGCCGCAGGCAGGATAGCAAGGCCCGCAAGGAGTACGAGCAGTACCGGGAACGAGTAGAACTCGCTTTTGCCTCGCTGGATATTTTGGCGGAGGAGTTAGAGCGCGACCAGATTACCGCTTTGCAACAGACCCAGCGCACCGTTGAGAAGTACGAAGGCCGCATTGTAAAATGGCTGGCAGACCGCACCAAAGCGCGGCGGCGCGAGGAATTGCTGGCCCGTTTCGAGCAGGAGATGGGCTACACTCGCGATAACCTGCTGGAAGCGGAAGCTGCGCGCGGCGCTGCTCGCCAGGCTTTGTATGAAGAAGTGGCCGGGCTGGACTGGCTGCCGCACGAAATCAGCGAATTGAAAGTGGCCGCCCGCGCTTTGTTGAAGCAGCGCCGCCAGGAGAAAATCAGCGTTAGTTAGCCCTACAGTCATTAATTTAAGCTCTCATGCCGGCTTGACAAGTGAGGCTGCACGCTGTATAATCCACACTTGCACTAAGATAACTCGCGTTCTATTTAAGAAACGGCTGACAGGCCTTTTTTAATGTGAGTCGCATTTATCAGTTTGATTGGCCGGAACGGAATAGCCGGTCGTAAGGAAAATGGCACGGAAGGGCAAACCCCTAGGAGGAAGTTTAGTTGCCTACTATTAACCAGTTGGTGCGCAAAGGCCGCAAAGCTTCGATTAAGAAGACGAAAGCACCAGCCTTACGTTTTACCTTGAACTCGCTCAAGAATAAAACCACCCGCGGTAAGGGTTCCCCCCAGAAGCGTGGTGTATGTACCCAGGTGCGTACCATGACCCCGAAGAAACCGAACTCGGCTCTTCGCAAGATTGCTCGTGTACGTTTGAGCAATGGCATGGAAGTTACCGCTTACATCCCGGGCGAGGGCCACAACCTGCAAGAACACTCGGTCGTCCTTATTCGCGGCGGTCGTGTAAAGGACTTGCCAGGCGTGCGCTATCACATCGTACGCGGCGCCCTTGATACCCAGGGCGTAAAGGACCGCAAGCAGGGCCGCTCCAAGTATGGCACCAAGGTTGCCAAGGGCAAAGGCGCTGCTGCCAGTGGCCGCAGATAAGAAACTTTTGCGCTTGAAAGCGGCCCAAGCACCAGCCGCTTAAAGCCTTTCAATGGTCGGATGGTTTTGTTTAACTCACTGGCTTAGCAGTAACTTAAACAGACGAGGTCTAAATCATCCGCCAGGCTCAATGTCCCGCCGGTCGTGCCGGAAGAACGGGACCACGAGCAGCCACTCCGCCGGTAGGCACTACTCAGGTAGAAGAGCCTTACCGCAGCGGACAATGGCAGAAGTTCCGGTTTACCTGCCAGGTAAGTACGGGCTTCAACAGGCAAATAAAGCCAACCTCCAAACATAATAGCCCCCTGTCTGAATCCGGGCTATTTTTGTGCGATGCGGTGAGAAAAAGAAACCTGCGGAGAGGTGGCCGATTTGCGGTAGGGTCATTAATTCAGCGGAAAATCCGCCGGAAAATGCTACTCTACCCATTTTTGCGCGCTTGGGCCAAAAACCTCAGCACGCAGCCTATCGGAATGACGAGGGTGGGGCGGGACTGATTACTGCAAAGACCTGCTGCCCCCAGCCGGTTTGGAACGATAACTGGTAAGCCTGTTTCACCACAGGCGCAAGCTATTAAGGAAAGGTTACACAATGCCGCGTAGAGCGAGAGTTCAGCGCCGGGAAACCATGCCCGATCCGGTATATAAGAGCCGGACTGTTGCCAAGTTCATCAACAAGATTATGAAGGGTGGCAAGAAGGGCCTCGCTGAAAAAATCATGTATGACACCCTTGAGATGGTCGCCAGCCAGACCAACAAGGACGCCATGGAAGTCTTTGATACTGCCATGCGCAACGCTACCCCGGTGCTGGAAGTAAAGCCCAAGCGCGTCGGTGGTGCTACTTTGCAGGTTCCGGTAGACATTAAGGGCGACCGCCGCCAGTCTCTGGCTATTCGCTGGTTGCTGCGTTCGGCCCGCGCCCGCTCCGGTCGCAGCATGGCTGAGAAACTGGCCGCCGAGATCGTGGACGCTTCCAACAACACCGGCGCTACAATCAAACGCCGCGAAGATACTCACAAGATGGCCGAAGCCAACAGGGCTTACGCTCACTATAAGTGGTAGGACGCGCCCGGTTGCCGGAACTCGGACCGGCAACCACTTTTTGCAATTATAGAGAAGGTAGTAAACCGGGTTTATATTAAACCCACCCACATCCAAATGGAGGTAATCCTGTGGCAGCCGATACTGCTCTGGAGACTTTAAAGAAAACTCGAAACATCGGTATTATCGCTCACATCGACGCCGGTAAGACAACCACTACTGAGCGTATTCTTTACTACACCGGTCTGGTACACAAAATCGGTGAAGTACACGAAGGTGCTGCGACTACCGACTATATGGCGCAGGAACGCGAGCGCGGTATCACCATTACGGCTGCCGCAGTAAGCTGCTCCTGGCTCGATCATAGAATTAATATTATTGACACTCCCGGTCACGTAGACTTTACGGTCGAAGTGCAGCGCTCCCTGCGCGTTCTCGATGGCGGCGTGGTGGTGTTCGACGGTGTTGCCGGTGTGGAGCCCCAGTCTGAAACTGTGTGGCGCCAGGCCGACCAGTACGGCGTACCCCGCATCTGCTTTGCCAACAAGATGGACCGCACCGGCGCCAGCTTCTACCGCACTTTCCAGATGATCATTGATCGCCTGGGCGCGAACCCGGTCGCTATCCAGTTGCCGATTGGCCTGGAACAGAACTTCCGCGGTATCGTAGACCTGATCGAAAACAAAGCCATCATCTACACCGACGACCAGGGCAAAACCATGGCCGCCGCCGAAATCCCGGCGGATATGGTCGAAGAAGTCAAGAAGATGCGCGAGCAGATGGTCGAAAAGATCGCTGAAACCAGCGACGAACTGACCATGCGCTTCCTCGAAGGCGAAGAAATCAGCGCTGAAGACCTGAAGGCCGCTCTCCGCCAGGCGGTCATTGAGCGCAAGATCGTTCCGGTTCTCTGCGGTTCCGCTTTGAAGAACAAGGGCGTACAGCCCCTGCTCGACGCGATTGTGGCTTACCTGCCCTCTCCGCTGGACAAGCCTCCGGTTACCGGCATCAACCCGGAAACCGAAGAGGAAGAGACCCGCACGCTTGATTCCGACCAGCCATTCTCGGCCCTGGCCTTCAAGATTGTAGCCGACCCCTATGGTCGCCTGGCCTTCTTCCGCGTCTACAGCGGTAAGGTTCGCACCGGTTCCTACATCTTGAACAGCACCAAGGACAAGCGCGAGCGCGTCGGACGTATTGTGCGGTTGTTTGCTGACAAGCGCGAAGATGTTGAAGAAGTTTCTGCCGGTGACATCGCCGCGATGGTCGGTCTGAAGGACACCTTTACCGGTGATACCCTCTGCGACTCCGAATACCCGATTGTGCTGGAGAAGATTAGCTTCCCCGAACCGGTAATTGACCAGTCGCTTGAGCCGAAGACCAAGGCTGACCAGGATAAGATGTCTATCGCCTTGCAGAAGCTCTCGGAAGAAGATCCGACCTTCCGCGTTAAGACCGACGAGGACAGCGGCCAGACCATTATTTCCGGTATGGGCGAACTGCACCTCGAAATCATCGTGGACCGCATGAAGCGCGAGTACCGGGTGGAAGCCAACGTAGGTCGCCCGCAGGTGGCTTACCGCGAAACCATCCAGGGTACCACCAAGGCTGAAGGCCGCTTCGTCCGCCAGTCCGGTGGTAAAGGCCAGTACGGTCACGTCTGGATTGAAGTTGAGCCGAACGAACGCGGCAAGGGCTTCGAATTCACCAACGGTATTGTCGGTGGTATCATCCCCCGCGAATACATTCCGGGTGTGGAACAGGGTATCCGCGAAGCGCTGCGCAACGGTATCATCGCCGGCTTCCCGGTGATCGACGTTAAAGTGAAATTGTACGACGGCTCCTATCACGAAGTTGATAGCTCCGTAGATGCCTTCAAGATTGCCGGTTCGATGGCGATCAAGAGCGCGGTGAACAAGGCCCAGCCGGTTCTGCTTGAGCCGATTATGAAGGTCGAAGTCACCACGCCGGAAGAATTCCTCGGTACTGTTCTCGGTGACCTGAACAGCCGCCGCGGTATGGTACTCGGTTCTGAAAACCGTGGTGGTAACACCCAGGTAGTTCAGGCCTATGTACCGCTGGCCGAAATGTTTGGCTATGTTAACAACCTGCGCGGTAGTACTCAAGGTCGCGCCGCTTACTCGATGGAGTTCGACCACTACGATCCGGTACCGCGTACCTTGCAGGAAGAAATTATCAAGAAGATGCGCGGCGAGTAACAGCCACGTGGGGCGATCAGGGCGAGACTGCTCCTCTGATCCCCTCTTCTGATCGAAAGTTAAGTGTTATTAGATCTAAAGCTTTAGTAAAAGCCAAGTAACTTTAAGGAGGAAAAACAGGTGGCAAAGCAGAAGTTCGAACGAACTAAACCGCACGTCAATGTTGGTACTATCGGCCACGTTGACCACGGCAAAACCACCCTTACCGCCGCTATCACCAAAACCATGGCTCTGCGTGGCAAAG
>DATAKM010000131.1:0-99902 GCA_036261665.1 Chloroflexia bacterium | reverse complement strand
ATCCTGGACGAAGCCACATCCAATCTCGACCCGGAAAATGAAAGCCTGATCGCCCGGGCTACCGCCAGACTGATGGAGGGCCGCACTACCCTGATTATTGCCCACCGTCTCAGTACGGTCTGTGGAGCCGACCGGATAGTTGTGCTGGAAAACGGGCAGGTTGTAGAGAACGGCAATCATAACCAATTGCTGGCGCAAGCGGGGATTTACCGCCAACTGGTACATGCCTATGAGGAGGTGGCCTGATGCCCGCTGTTTTGAAGCGCTTAATCAAACTGGCTTTGCCGCTTAAATGGTGGATGGCCCTGGCTGCTCTGCTCGGGTTTCTAACCATTGGCAGCAGCATCGGCCTGATGGCGACTTCGGCTTACCTGATTTCAATGGCAGCCCTGCATCCTTCGGTGGCCGTTTTGAGCGTAGCAATCGTAGGAGTGCGCTTTTTTGGGATTGGGCGAGGTATTTTTCGTTACCTGGAGCGCTACGTTTCGCACTATGTCACGTTCGGCCTGCTCTCCCGCTTGCGAGTCTGGTTCTACCGGGCGATTGAACCGCTGGCGCCTGCCCGTCTAATGCACTACCGGGGAGGAGATCTTTTGAGCCGGGTAGTTTCGGACATTGATACTCTGCAAAACTTTTATGTAAGAGTGCTTGCTCCGGTGCTGGTATCGGCCATTACCGGCTTATTTATGTGGTTCTTCCTGGGCGCTTACGACCTGACTTTCGCGCTCACTCTAATTTTCTTTTATCTAATGGCCGGGGCGGGAGTACCGCTCCTGACCCACCTGCTCAGCCGGGAAGTGGGCAGCCAGATTATTAGCACCCGTTCTGAACTGAATGCCCAGATTGTAGATAGCATCCAGGGCATGCCCGACCTGCTGGCCTACGGCCAGGAAGAAAGCCAGTTGGAGAAAGTTTCGGCAACCAATCGCAGGCTGGTAGCGCTACAAAACCGGATGGCCTGGGTGAGCGGGCTACAGGCCGGGCTAGGAAATTTACTGGTCAACCTTGCCATCTGGACCATGCTGATTGTCGCCATACCTGCCGTTCACGCAGGCCGGTTAGATGGCGTCTACCTGGCCTTACTGGTGCTGGCGGCGCTCTCCAGCTTTGAAGCTGTTTTACCGCTTCCGGCAGCCGCTCAGCAACTTGGCTCAAGCGCCGAAGCGGCCAGGCGGTTATTTGAGATTGTGGATAGCCAGCCAGAAATCGTAGAAAACGGAAAAATTTCGCCACAGCCGGAGAATTACGGGCTTGAATTTGAAAAGGTCAGTTTCCGCTACAACCAGGACGAACCGCTGGCGCTAGGTGAGGTTAGTTTCAACATTCGGCAGGGCAGTTGCCTGGCGATTGTCGGACCAAGTGGGTCTGGAAAGTCAACCATTATTAATCTGCTGTTGCGCTTCTGGGATTATAACCAGGGAAGCATCAGGCTGGGCGGGCATGACTTGAAAGACTTCAGGCAGGAAGATTTGCTCAAGCTGGTAAGCGTGGTAGAGCAACAGACGCACCTTTTTAACGCGACTATCCGAGAAAATCTCTTGCTGGCAAATCCTGCTACTTCCGAGGAAGCCATGATAAAAGCGGTAAAGCAAGCGCAACTCTACGATTTTATTATGGCCCAACCGCAGGGCTTTGATACGCCGGTGGGAGAGCAGGGGCTGCGCCTGAGCGGAGGGGAACGCCAGCGACTGGCCATCGCCAGGGCTTTCCTGCGCGATACGCCCCTGCTTATCCTGGACGAAGCTACCGCCAACCTGGACACGCTGACCGAGCGCGAAGTTTTAGCCAGTTTGCAGGCTCTTCGCCAGGGGCGCACCACTATTATCGTGACTCATCGCCTGGTAGGATTGGAAATGGCGGACGAAATAGTGGTTATGCAAAACGGCAGAGTAGAAGAACGAGGTATACACAGGCAACTGGTTCAACATGAGGGGCTGTACTGGAAAATGTGGCAGTTGCAGAACCAGTTCCTGGCCGAGCAAGCGGCCTAAACCATAGAGTATTTTACAATTTAACTGCACCTAAAAGAACCGCCCGGTAATCTTGTTGCCGGGCTATTTATTATTTTAGTCTATTATTGAATGTGTTTACAAGAATTGGTAAAGATTAATATATTCGTAATGTTTAAAGTAATGTTTTAAATCTATAATTACTATATAGGAGCAATAGTTAAATTTTATACAGTTGTAGCTTCGTTCAACCAATCTCAAAGTCCTTCAGTTTCTCCTTAAACGATTCAAGCAGTTATTTCAGCAACCAAACCGAAAAGAAAGCCGCGCAGTCTTTTACCGGTCGGACCTTTTCCGTACCAGGTAATGATCTGGCGCCAGTTTCTTTGGTTTGACGAGGAGGGGTCGCACGCGCGACTTTGTGTTGAATTGAGAAAAAAAGTATTAGCAGGTTTAATGGTCTTTCTGTTTGTGGCGGGTCTATGCTTGAGTTTGAGTGCTTCGCCGGTCGCTACCGCTGCTACTTACGAAAGCAAATTTCAGATTTCACTGCCTGTGACGGGCGGCACTCATTATGACCGCAATGCCAGTGTTTTGCAGGCCAGGGACGGAAGTTTCTGGCTATTCTTTGCTCGCAGTGTTGAAGAATGTACTCCTACCTGTAACCCTGATGCTCTCCACTATAATATTTACTATATGAACTCGCGGGACCCTCTGACCTGGACCGCTCCCAAACGCCTCTCGGACCGAGCAGGTATTGACAACTTCTACGGACGAACCATAGCAGCTACCCAGGATAGTACAGGAAATTTGTGGGTCTTCTGGGCCAGTGGTGGCAACAGTAACTCTCTCTATTACTATACCTTTGCACCCAATGCCAGGCCTGATGCTGATGTTGCTCCATTGCCGCGCCAGGAAGTACCTTTCGCGCCCTATTATCCCTACCCTCCTTACTTTAATGTCGAGGCGGTAGTGACTCAGGGACGTGTCTGGGTTTTCTACGAGGATGGGCTTAATAATCCGAATCCGGCTGGAATTTATGTGCGCAGCACAGCCACCAGTAGTGTTAACTGGTCTGCTCCAGCTCAGATTGCCGCAGGCTATGGCATTCCAAAGGTAATCGTAGACGGCAAGAAAGGGAACCTTTTCCGGTTGGTTATGGTGAATACCAGTACAGATATGGGCCAGGTCGCAATTACTTCGGGCACGATAGGAGATAACGGTGGCACTACATGGTCTGCGCCTATCAGTGTAGTAGAACCGCACGACGGGATTACTAACTGGGACCCCACTATTTTCAAAGATGACCGGGGAAAATATAATATTTTCTATGCGCCTGATCTCGGAACCGGCGCACAGCGTATTGAATGGAAGCAATCCTCTGACCCTGACAACTGGAGTAATTTGGCAAATATAGTTACCAGCGGAGGCAACGACGCTAATAGCTGGTGGGATTACTGGCCGGAAGCAACCAGTTTCAGCTTCGATAAGGATATTTATCTCTTTTACACTTCAGAGCAAAACGGCGCGGTTAAAGGGACCGGGCATATTTTCCTGACCCGACTCACCAGGTAGAGATTTACTACTCTATAGAAGCATTAAATAAAAGACCTCCCGCCCCAATGAAGCCGGAGGTCTTTTATTACCTTACTACACTACCCTTGAAAAGTGTCCGGATAAACTTCCCAGTGATTGGTGCGATCATAGTAGCGATAGCCGACCAAAATCTCTTTGCTATTGCCGAGCCAGATCATATAGCCGCCACCAAAGTTCTGGATAGCGCCATCACCCCCTGTTTCCTTTTCAACCGCCCAGCCCAGACGCTCTCGGAGTTTAAGCGCCGTCTCGTTGCGCCAGGCATTCCCGAAACCGCGTACCGGTTCATAACGTCCGGCCGGCGGAGTCAGACCGGAGTTGAGAGGCTGACCTTCGGTCCAGGTATCTTTCACTACAGCCCACTTGCCATCATCGAAAAGAACAATAATATTCTTCTCGTAAGGCAGGTAGTAATCCGTGCCCCCGTTAGAGTTGACCCAGATCATGCTACCGTGTTCAAAATGCTGCGAGGCGATTTTAATACCCTGCTCGCCCGACCAGGCATAGGGACAGCCAATCCGTGCTTTCACCGAAGGGTTCTCAGACCAGAGCTTGCCAAAACCGCGCACCGGCAGGGTCAAACAATCCGGTTGAGGCGTGTTATAGCGCCAATCAAAGTAATGACTGCCCACGTTGCCCATTTCTACCTGGAAACCGGCGGAGTTAGAAGGGGTGTAGCTAAAACAGCGTCGCTCGAAACACTGGAAGAGGACATCCCTGGTCACACCGCCAACTTTTGCCGTAGTCCAGTAAGGGTCGGTGATCGGGTAGCCGGTCGAGAAAACCCAGTCAACCACCGGAGCGACCACCGTCCGGCCATTTTCCAGCACGTTACCGGTGCTATTCATGTAATCCCAGAAAACTTTAGGAATATTGTGGCCAAAAGTGTTGTCGTAATTAGCGATGGTGACATTGTAGCTGGCAAAACGCAGGTCAGCCTTTGGCGTAGAATAGTAATCGAGGTAAGCTGTGACCTGCTGGCCCACCCGGTTGTCAGCTCTATTCTGGTCAGTCGTGAGGCTGGTGATGCTTGCGATAGAAGCGTAGGTAGGCGCATTAAGATTATAGAGACGAGTACGATCACCCACCACCGGAATTTCGGCAGGTAGATACGGCACGAAGCGATTATCTCCCACGGCGCGCCAACCGCTGATAAGTTCTTTGACCAGTAGACCATTAGTCACGAAGTATTTACTGTTACGATCACCGTAAGGATTGTTAATCTCCATGCGGCTTTTATCATAGTAGGCTACCAGGCGCTGGTTAGCCGGGATATTAGCGGTGGCGGGAGCGCCATCATACTCTTCGGTTTTGATACTGAAAGCCGTAGGCCCCCACAGCCAGGAGCGGCTCTGGCTGCCCTGCGCTACGTATAAATCTGTACGCTGCCAGGTTTTATCCATATTTGGGTCCAGTTGCAAAGGGGCCGCGGAAGCCGAAGTAGCGCTAAGGCTAAGGGTTAAGAGAGGCAGAAAGGCCAACCAGGCAGCTACCAGTACCCGCCAGGTCAATCTTTTTTTAGCACGCGCCGAAAAGCTCTTCATAAAAGAGGCAGGATGCATATAATCTCCTTTTACCGCCCAAATTTCCGATCCTTTTGGGCGAGTTCGTTCAATCTAAGCCGATTTAACAAACAAATGGATGCGCGCCAACCATTTGAATATATTCTGAACCGTGTTCGTCTTTATAACGCCTGATTAAACAAGAAGTTACAGTCCTTTATAAATCTTTTTTAGTTAACCTCCCAGGGCAGAAGATACCGCAGTCAGCAACTCTTGTAAATCAAAGGGCTTAATAAGAACAGGCTGGCACGCTAACAAAGTTAACAGCTCGGTTTTTTTCTCCAGGGAAGCGGTAGTAAGCACCAGTGGCAAATAGTGAGTGGTAGCAAAAAAATGGTGAGTGTGGAGGAAGGGCAGATCAACCAGGTCAAAATCCAGGATGTAAAGATCAGGTTGATGACCTGCTGTCTCTCTATAACTGGTAAATGGTTCTATTTCTGAAAACGAATGAACCTTGAACCCACTCTGGCGCAGCGCGCGGGTGGCGGCGCTACGAACCGCTCGATTATTTTCGAGCAAAAATATAGTTTTTTTCAATTTAATACCCTGCTGCGACTAAGCTAGAACACTGCAACAACTATAACTAAACTACGGCGTAATAGTGAACGAGACTAAAGTACCATTTTTACAAAATTATGACTAATTGGACTAGCCTTTAAGATTTTTTTGTTATATTATACCTCATAAATCAGTTAAAATATTTTTACGTTTATGTTAATTTTTTCAATTAAAGTTAAATCCGAAGGAAAGGCTGGTGGACTGTGGAAAACTCTGGAAATTTCCTGACCCAACACATACACCAGGAAAGCGCCCGCTCTCAGGCAGAATCCTCCGGTTCTCTGCCAGAACAGGATCAGGCTAACCTGTTAGAATTGCTAAAATACATGCAAGACGCGATACATAAAGCTGCCCAGCCCCTGACGGCAATCCTGACGCTCTCCGAGATGATTGTTAATAGTGGACACCTGGATGATTCGTATCAGGAAGACATCAAAGTAATTATGGATCAGGCTCTCGAACTTAAAGAAATTGTCCATAACGTGCAGAGCAAGTTCCGAGAAAAGAAACTGTAGCGCAGGCCCTGCCTGATAAAAGTAATTCGCTTTCAGTCTTGATCTTAACCAGCCCAATTCACACGCTTGAAACAAAACCCTTTTGATAAGTGTCATAGAAATAAGCGAACTGGGCGAAAACTAAGGTTAAGAATGACTGAAAGGACGACGAAGAATGACTTTTCTAGCCTGGCTGGTGGTCGGCTTTTTGGCCGGTTGGGCCTCCAACCTGATTACGGGTCGGGATGGCGGAGGATGCTGCGCTAATGTACTGGTAGGAGTTTTTGGCGCATTCATTGGCGGAGTGGTAATGGGACTGATCAACGGAGGCCACTGGCAGGATTACATTACGGGGGTGAACCTGGAAACTATTCTTGTATCAGTGCTGGGGGCTATCATTCTGGTGGCGCTTCTGCGGCTGGTCGGAGGAGATCGCAGGCGATATTATTAAAAATAAAGGGCTTAAAACTTCAATTAAATAAGCCTACAGCACTCAAAGCAGCACTTGTTAAAAAACCCGGCTATATAAGGCCGGGTTTTTCAGTATAAGTTCTAATCTACTAAAGGGAGATACCCAGTTTCTCAGCTAACTGAGCGTTAGAAGGCTCAACCAGGATCGAACCATCCGGCATGAAAATAGTCGGGATAACCTGGCGCCCGCCGTTCTGTTCCAGGACTACATCTACCGCATCGGGATTCTGCTCAAGATCAATCCACTGGTAGGCTACTCCGTGAGAGTCAAAGAACTTCTTGGCACGCCTGCAATCACCGCACCAGGTAGCGCCATACATTACAATCTGCTTGTCATTTGTTAAAGGGTCAGACATCTTTTCAGTGCTCCTGAAATAAATAAATCGGTTATATTTTGTTACTTATTTATAAGGCTGTGAGAAAAGGAAAGTGAAGAAATCACAACCGGAAAAGATTATACCAGAGAGCGCAAGTGGATAAAGTTACAAAGTGATAAATTTTCGCATCCGAGTCTCTCAGGCTATAATCAAGCAGTTACAGAAATGCTCATTTTTAACTCTGATAAAAGTATTGCGAACCGGTGTGCTATGAGTCCCTGGTTATCCAAACAAAATACTCCCCGGCTGGAAAGATTCTGCCCGCAATGTGGCACATTACTTTCGCCCGGAAGGAAGAAAGGCGTGCTGGTATGTACGCTATGTGGACTGCCTTTCAAAGTTGAAAGCCTGCCAGAATCTTCCCAACCTGGATCTGAGGCAGCCTTGCCGCTGGATTTAGAAAAGCTGGTTGCCGCCGCGCCCGGGGTAATGACTACCTGCCGAGAGGCGCTGGCCTGGATTAAGGCCAGGCCAGCAGACCCGGAAGCTCAAGCCCTGGCAGAGCAACTTGAACAGGCGCTTCAGCTCTTGGAAGCGGCGCACGTCAGAGAACAAATCGAAAACTGACTAAATCTCAAGGGAGAACTCTTTCAAATGCCCCAAACTGACATCTTAATTATTGGCGGAGGTATTATCGGCGCCTCGCTGGCTTTCGAACTGGCCTGCCGAGGGCATCTTAGCGTTACGGTGCTGGAAGCCAATTCGGCACCTGCCATTAACGGCACAGCTTCTTTCGCGTCCGCCGGAATTGTTTCACCTCCTTCGCGCATTGATATACCTCAACCAATGCTGGAACTGGCCCTGCGCAGCCTGCAACTTTACCCTAAACTGGCAGCGCAGCTTGAGAATGAACAGGCCGGACCGACAGGTTATGCCGAGATGGGTGAACTTTCGTTAGCTGCCAATGGCATGGAGGTTAAGAAACTTCAGAACCGTCAGCGCTGGCACACCAAAGCCGGATTCGAGGCCCGCTGGCTCAGCCCCGAAGAGGTAAGCGAGATAGAACCCCTGGCCGGTCCAAACGCCGGGGCGCTTTATAATCCGGGGGCCGTAGTAAGAGCCGCCTGGTTAACCAGGGCTTTGCTGGAAGCAGCCCGGCGTAAAGGGGTCGAAGTTAAAGTAGATCACCCGGTAAACGAACTTCACATGGAAAATAACCGGGTAGCAGGCATCGCTCTGCTGGACGGGCAAGTTTTAAAGGCGGAAACAGTCGTGCTGGCGGCGGGAGCCTGGAGCGGTCACTGGCTCGACCGCCAGATTGAAGCGGCGAGAGGAACGGCGCCCGGGTATGCCCGGCACCTCTGGCCAGTGCGCGGCCAGATGCTTTCGGTGGTAGCGCCGGAAGGTACCCCAACCTTAAAGCATGTCCTGAACAGCCCGCTCGGTTACGCCCTGCCAAGACCGGGCGGAGATATCGCTTTTGGGGCAACGGTCGAGCCGGAAGCCGGTTTCACGGTTAATAATACGCCCGATGGACTGCGCGAACTGGGCCAGTTAGTACATAAACTGGCCCCGGCCCTGGATAAAGCGCCGATCAAAGAGACCTGGGCCGGGTTGCGACCGGGCACCTCCGGGGATCGACCGATGCTAGGACCGATCCCAGAACTGCCCAGCCTTTGGCTGGCGGCAGGTCATTATCGCAGCGGCATTTTAATGGCACCCTCCACGGCAGAACTGCTGGCCGGGGCTCTGCTCAATGACTCTGCCGCTCTTGCGCGGCTGAACGATTTCAAGCCTCACGCAGATTAGTTTTGATCAACTTTCTGCCGCAGCCAGCAAAACCTGTTCCGGTTTGCTGGCTTTTTCTATTGTCACCGGGATGCCGTTTAGCACTGCGTTGCCGGAGAGCGGGTCCAGCAATTCTTCGTCTGCCAGGATGTTACTGTTGACCCCGGCGTGTTCGGCGGCAACGCGCAGGCCTGTACCCGGCAAAGAATGACCCCAGCCGTGCGGCAGGCTGACCACGCCGGGCATAACGGCAGCGGTAATTTCTACCGGGGCACTCACTGAGCCGGCGCGGGAGCTAATACTGGCAGTATCGCCATCTGATAGGTTCAGGCGCGCCGCATCCTCAGGATTTACCAGCAAAGTACATGCCTCTTTGCCTTTAACCAGCACGTTAAGATTGTGCATCCAGGAATTGTTGGAGCGCAGGTTTCGCCGGCCGATTAAAAGCATCGAATTATGGTCGCGCTGCAACCCTGCCCGCAGACGAGCAACATCTTCCACTACCGGCGGAGGGGCAAGTTCTATTTTACCGCTAGGAGTGCGTAACATTTCGGGGATACGCGGCTGCAAAGGTCCCAGATCTACACCATGCGGGCTGGACTCGACCCGGGCTAAGGTCAGGCCAGCAGGGTTTGCTCCAAAAGCATCGCCATAGGGGCCGGTTCGTAACATAAAATCAAGCATGCGCTCGGGACCACGGCGCGGCTTTAGCGCTTCCAGGAGTTCCGCCGGGTCGCGGCCTTCTACCACAGAACCGGCATATTTAACCTCACGCTTCACCATCTGGCTGATTGCGAAATCATCCACGGCGGCAGGTGGAACCGCCGAACCTTGCCCGCTAACCAGGGCACTCAGGCGGAGAAGCACTTCCCATTCATCGAGGCTGCCCGGTTCGCGTTCAAAGATGGGCGGCGAGTAATGGGCAACATTATGAACGGAAAGCTGGTAAAAAGCCAGGTCATAGCGGGCCCGCTCCAGCGGGGACATTGCGGGCAGAATAACATTAGCGTGACGCGAGGTTTCGTTCAGGTAAACATCGATACTGACCATGAAATCGAGCGATTCGAGAGCACGCTGCAAGCGGGCGCTATTAGGCGTACTCAGCACCGGGTTCCCGGCAATCACAAAAAGAGCGCGAATTTGATCCGGGCCGGGCATCTCGATTTCTTCGGCCAGGGTAGCGACCGGAAGTTCGCCAAAAAGCTCCGGCAAACCTCTCACCCGGCTTTTCCAGCGACCGAACTGCACGCCGTTCCCTGTACCGGGCAGACCGCTGGTGTTACGCGCTCCGGCGGCGGCCCGTGGGAACATTGCGCCTCCCTCACGATCAAGATTTCCGGTCAGGAAGTTCAGAACATCTACCAGCCAGTTAGCGATAGTGCCAAACTCCTGAGTACAGGTACCGATGCGGCCATAGACAGCCGCCCGAGGAGCGGCGGCCAGTTCACGCGCCAGGCGGCGAATGGTTTCGGACTCCAACCCGCACACCGGGGCGACCGTTTCCGGCGAGAATTCCTTTGCCAGTGCGGCTACCGTTTCCAGCCCATTGGCGTGTTCAAGTAAGCGTCCAGGGTTGACCAGGTTTTCGGCAAAAAGAGTATGAATCAATCCAAACATGAGATAAGCATCGCTGCCGGGACGAATGGCGTAATGTTCGCTGGCTTCTTCGGCGGTGCGCGTGCGTACCGGGTCAATCACTACTACTTTGCCGCCCCGTTTGAGCAGGCCGCGCAGGCGCCCGCGCATATCAGGGGCAGTCATCAGGCTACCATTGGAAACCAGCGGATTAGCTCCAAACATGAGGAGGTAGTCGGTACGTGCCAGGTCCGGTACGGCCACACTCAGGCCCGCGCCATACATCATAGCGGCGGCAACCTGTTTCGGCATCTGATCCACTGTACTGGCCGAAAAGAGGTTACGACTACCCAGGGCCTTCAGAAATATTGGTACATAGAGCAGGCCCGCCAGGTTGTGGGTGTTGGGATTGCCCAGGTAAGTGGCTACCGCGTTGCGGCCATGCTGCTGAATCAGCGGCATTAAATTACGCTCAATCTCGGCAAAGGCTTCATCCCAGCTTACCTTTTCCCACTCTGCGCCGCGCCGGATTAAGGGCTGGCGCAAACGGTCCGGGTCGGCGTCAAGTTCTTTGAGACTGTAGGCTTTTGGGCAAATATAGCCTTTACTGAAGACGTCAGCGCTGTCACCTTTAATAGTAATTACTTCGCGTCCTCGCGTCGTAATTTCCAGACCACAGGTTGCCTCGCAAAGCGGGCAGGTGGTGTAATGCGTTTTGTCGCCCATACGCTTCTCCCAAATTATTGGTTTTTTTGTTATGGAAAGTTCGCCAGGTTATTGTTTAAGTAATTATGTTCAATTATAATTATAGTAGTTTTATCAGGAAATGTTCAAGCAAAGTGCTTTCTTTCTTCTGGCGTAAAATCAGGCTGTCATAATAAGACGGAGGCAATTCTGGACCGGGATTCTTTCAGTTCCAGGCCGAAGTACAGGCCAGCACCACCTAGAACACCAACCGAAAACCAACCCGGTGGTGTGCGCCAGGACATGCCTGCCAGAAACCGGGCGGAAAGCTACAGCAATCCCCGCAGTCGAGCTTATCGTGCGCCTGAATTAGAGTTCCGCCCTTCTTTCTCCCGGCAATTTACCGAAATAAATCCTCACCCGGCTATTCAGACCGGGCGAATGCCGGCCCTGCGCGGACTGGATGGTTTACGCGCCCTGGCGGTCAGCGCGGTGTTGCTTTATCACGCCGGGGTGGAATGGCTTCCCGGCGGCTTCCTCGGAGTAGAAGTCTTTTTTGTCATCAGCGGCTTCCTGATTACGGCCCTGCTGCTGGAAGAATGGCGGCAGACCGGACAGGTGAATCTAAAACGCTTCTGGCTGCGCCGGGCGCGTCGCCTGCTGCCCGCGCTCTTTCTGCTGCTGGGAGGAACCCTTACTTTTGCGTTGATCTTTCTTCCGGGTATGGTAGCCGAATTGCGAGCCGATGTGCTGGCCGCCCTGACCTATATTACTAACTGGTATCAAATCTTCAGCCAGAAATCTTACTTCGAAACAGTAGGCCGGCCTTCTCTCCTGAAACACCTCTGGTCACTGGCTGTGGAGGAGCAGTTTTATCTAATCTGGCCGCTACTATTCGCTGCCGGGATGCGCTACTGGGGTAAGCGCCGCCTGCTGGTAGCGGTCATCGCCGGTGCGGTTCTTTCAAGTCTGCTGATGGCCTTACTGTACAAACCGGACGTAGACCCCTCGCGCCTCTACTACGGCACGGATACTCGCGCCGCCGGTCTTCTGATAGGGGCCGCCCTGGCTCTGGTCTACGCGCCCTGGCGTCAAAAAGAATTCGGCAGCAGGTATATGGCGCTAGCGCTTAACCTGCTTTTTGTGGCGACAATGGGCGGGCTTTTCTGGTTCTATTTGAACGTCAGTGAGTTTGAATCCTTCCTCTACCAGGGCGGGTTTGCCCTGCTGGCGCTTACTACCGCGATGTTGATTGCCAGTGTCGTGCATCCTCTCGCGCAGTGGGGACCATATCTGCTGGAATTGAAGCCTTTGCGCTGGGTGGGTTTGCGCTCCTACAGTATTTACCTGTGGCACTGGCCGGTATTTATGCTGACTCGCCCTCAGTTGGACCTTCCGCTCGATGGTCTGCCTCTTTTCGTGTTACGTATAATCTTAACCGGATTACTGGCAGCTTTCTCTTATCGTTATATCGAAACACCTTTCCGGAACGGTGCTTTCGGGCAGGCATGGCACAGTCTGAGACAGGCCCGAGGGGTAGAGCGCCAGGGATTGATGTTGCGCTGGACGGGAGTAAGTGGAGTGCTGGCAGTCGGGCTGGCTTTTGTAGTAGCGGAGACGGTTAACGCCCAACCGCCCGCGCCCCCGGCTTATCTTTCGGTAACGGGCGTGCATAATGGCGTACCGGTTTCTGGACTGACCGAGGACCTGGTACTGGCCGCTGCCCTTACGCCGGGCGCTAACCTGGTTATCCCTACCTTGCCGCCTACTATTAAAGCGGGCCAGGTAGCAAACTCCAGGCCTGTTCCTACCCCAACCCCTCCTCCGGCCAGCCATATTACAGCGGTTGGAGACTCAGTGATGGTAGGCGCGGCCAAAGAACTGGGGACGAATGTAGGGGAAATTGATATTGAAGCTACGGTAGGACTACAGTTTGCCGACGCAACTCGCATCATAAAAGCTCAGCGCGACTCAGGCCAACTGGGTAAAGAAGTGCTCGTTCATATCGGCAACAATGGCAGCTTTAACGCCAAACAATTTGATGAAATGATGCAGATTATTGGCCCGGAACGTAAAGTAATCTTCGTAAATGTCAAAGTGCCAAGACCCTGGGAGAACGCCAATAACCGGACCCTGGCAGAGGGAGTGGCACGCTATCCGAACGCCAAACTGGTAGACTGGCGCAGCGCGAGCATCGGGCATCCCGAGTTCTTCTGGGACGATGGGATACATCTGCGGCCCGAAGGCGCGAAGTTCTACGCCAGTCTTATAGCCGGTTATTTATCCAGCTAAAATCACAGCTTATCGTCCGGAGACCAATCCTGGGTCCAGCGGGTGTCAATTTTATCGCTGGCAAGCTGGTAACGTATATCGGTCGAGAGGCGCATGCGTCCCTGGCGGTCTTCATTGGTAGTCGAAGCATGAATCATGTAGGGACTGTGAATAACCACATCACCGGCCTGATAGTCGGCCAACAGCCAGCGCGCTCCGTATTTTTGAGAGAGAGTGTTTAAGTCTTCCCCCAGCCAGCCATTCTTGAGACTATACTTGTAGGCGCTGATGCGATCCTCTTCCGGCAAGTTAGCGGTATCTGCCCGGTACATATCTTCCAGGCCACGCCCCAGCGCGTCCGAGCCTTCCAGGTAAACCAGCCCACCCATCTCAACCGGGATATCTCCAACAGGTATCCACATGCTACATAGACGATCAGTGCCGCCCCGCAGATAAGTCAGGTCATAGTGAGCGCCGGTACAACTGGGGTCGCCCGGCAAGGTGTAGCGAATCAGCTTACGGCGGTGCAGGTAAACCGCACCATCCAGAAAATTCTCAAAGAAGTGTACGATAGGAGCTGAGTGGCAAAATTGGTTATAAACTTCTGAACGCACAATTTCGACAGCGATACGATGCGCCATTACCGGGTCTTCAATATGACCGGAATAGATACCATCTACCACAGCGCTTCCAGGCCGCAAAAGACCGGTATCTTTGAATGCGCTGAAATAATATTCTCGGAAAGCCAGTACCCGCTCAGGTTCGAGCAAACCCTTTAACCACAGATAGCCATGCTGCCTGTATTTCTGGCGGAGTTGCTCTACAGGCTCGGAAAGACTGCTGGGTTCCAGCCAGCCAGTTTCAACCGTCAGCTTAAAACCGTTGCTATAAAGCGGTCTTTCCAGTAATCGGTGGGTCATCTTTGTCACACCTTCCCATGCATATAAGGAAAACGCTTTACTACTCTAAACCAGTTTAACATACCCCTGCTAACTGTCAATGCCGCAATCATTTATGGGTTAGTTATGTAAAGTACATCGTGCCAAATAAAAAGCCTCATCTTGACATGAGGCTTTACTGAGGATTATTTGCCAGCTTGCCAGATTTAACTGTGCGGCTGGACAAATTACGCCAGGCTTATCCGGAAAGGAAAATCAGGCTAGACTACCACTCTACGCCCGTCACGACGGCCACCCAGTAACCGGATACCTCGATTGTAAGTAATATAGTCGTAGGCCCAGGAGAGAATCACCAGGAAGCGGTTGCGATATCCGATCAGGAAGAAAAGGTGGACCAGCAACCAGACAATCCAGGCGAACCAGCCATCCATGGAAATGCCAAAGGCGTCTACTACGGCTTTTGAGCGACCAATAGTGGCCATGTTACCTTTATCCAGATACTTAAACTTCTTCAAGGGTTTACCTTGTACCTGAGCCAGAATGTTGCGAGAAGCGCGCTTGGCCATCTGAATAGCTACCGGGGCAACCATAGGATAAGCCTCTTTGCCATTCTTATAATCTTGCAGATAAGCCATATCACCGATCACATAAACTTCAGGATGCTTTTCGAGATTAAGGGTCGGCTGAACCGGCACACGACCGCTTTGTTTCAGCTCCACTTCCAGGCATTTTGCCAGTTCGGAAGCCTTTACGCCGGCAGCCCAGACCACCGTACCAGCTTTTAAAGTACGCCCATCCTTGAAAGTGACACAGCCTTTATCAACTGAGACTACCGGAGAGAAAGGAAGAATTTCGACCCCCATCTTTTCAAGGTCTTTCTGGGCTTTGTCCTGTAAAGTTTTGGGGAAAATCTCCAGCATGGAATTATGCGCTTCTACCAGTACAATCCGAATATCTTTGGAATTGAGAGCAGGGTACGATTTGGTGATGAGAGGGCATATCAGGTCAGCAAAGGCACCCGCAAGTTCTACCCCGGTTGGTCCGGCACCCACGATCACAAAGGTCATCAATTCTTTTTTACGTTGCGGATCGGTTTCACGGGAGGCCTCTTCAAAAGCTTCTAACAGTCCATCGCGTAACTCAAGTGCTTCATCAATATCTTTCAGGCTGTAAACATTATGCTTAATAGTTTGATTACCAAAGAAGTTATTAATACTTCCGGCCGCCATCACCAGGTAGTCATACGAAACCGGTCCTCCATCGGTTATTACCTGCTTATTTTCGAGGTCCACACGTTCGACCTCCGCCATCTGGAAACGCGTATTGGGGTAGCGGTGAGTAACTTCCCGAATAGGATAACCTATTGAATCTGCCAGCAGAGCGGCGGTTGCAATCTGATAAAGCAGGGGCCAGAACCCGTGATAGTTGTTCCGGTCCAGCACCAGTACTTCTACATCTTTATTAGCCAGTTCACGAACCACATTCAACCCGCCAAAACCACCTCCAACTACGACAACCCTGGGTTTAGGGGCAGGTTGCGGTAGCACTCTTAAATTACTCGAGCGCTCTGATTGGTCTTGTGGTTCAGGTTGATTAGCTCTCACACTCATTATCTGTCTCCCATTGAATTTATCTTAGCCTCTCAAGTTTACTTTGTTAATTTTTGATTATCAGTTTAAGATCTATCTTTTTATTTAAGGCAGCAGCACAAAAGAAAGGAAAAGTGAGCCTTAAGATACTCTTACTATTCTCGGACAGGATTTTCTCCAGGCGCTAAGGCGAAAGCCTCTAGCCAGGAAGTTATTATCCGGCTCTTTAAGGCGGAAAAACTTTTCTTTATGCCCTACCACAGTATAATCTGTGCAAATCTTGTTCCTGCAATCTAAATTAAACGCTAATATTTAGATATATGCTAAAGATCGAGGGGATGCTAAAAGAGGGCAAACCTGAAAAGTCTACCCTCTTTGATCAACCAGGATGCGTAACGGGCTGAATAAATTAGCCTTTAACGAGCAAGGCTCCACCCAGGCTTTCACCTTTCCAGTCCGGGCGGTAGTAGGAGTAAGCTTGCGAGGTAACGGCCTGGGCCTTGATAGGATAGAGAGCGACGGCCTTAAACTCCATCTGAAGTTTTTCACCGGGAGTCATATCCTCGATATAGAGAATAACCTTGCGCCCGGCTGTCTCAAAGCGTTTAAGTTTGGGCTGTTGCTTTTGCAGAGCAGCCACACTATCTTCGACCAGGGCAAAGCCGGTAGGCAGAGCCACATCCAGCACCACCATTCCAGCCTGGATCTGTTCGGGAGGATTGAATTGAGCCGAAACTTTGACGGTTATCTGATCATTAACCGCCACCTGCTCAGTACCGTAATCGACTGAAAGCTGGAAAGCCGAAACTTCTTTGCGTTCGGGGTCGGGTACATTGTAGCGGCGTACACTCTGTACTAGAGCCTGGCCGCGCCCTGTTACTACTAATTGCAGCTTTCCGCCCGTTGGCGCGTCAATCATCTGCAAAACATCGGCGTTATCCGGGTTAATGCTCATCTCTTTCTGCCAGCTTCCATCGGCAACCTTAAAGCTAAGGCGCGCATCCACGTCCGCTTTGCCGCCGGCTACATATTTTGCCAGGGCTTGCAATCCCACCACAGTATCCTGCGTAGAATCCCAGCCACCATAGGCGTTACGGCGTGAAACCAGCCAGCGGGCCGCTTTACCGGCAGAGAGGCGGTCACCGTGTGCCAGCAGGGCCAGCAGTGCATAGCCGGTGGTTTCGATAACGGCGCTCCGGTTGCCGGGAGGAGCTATGATACCGGGCTGTGGCTTGTTTTGATTGTCATTGAGCGGAACAGGATTTTCTGGAGCATCTCCCCAGTAAAGACCATCATTATCCGCTTTAGCCTGGGCCAGCAAGCGGTCGTAAGCTTTTCCGGCCTGCCCGCTCTTCGCCAGTTCCAGGGCATAGGCGCTCAGCGCCAGGCTATAGACATCGTTAATATCGGGTAAAGCCTTTTCAAGGTAACTGATCGCTTTGCCCGCTCCGGCGTTATCGCCCGACTCCAGCAACGCGACTGCCAGGTAAGCGGTCAGGGCCGTTTTACCCTTGAGGCCACCCAGCAAATCCTGGTGATGCACGAAGCCTACCGGTTCAAAGGAACCATCCGATTTCTGCTGGGCAGTCAGCCAGTTGCGGGTAGTGGAAAGAACAGCATCATCCACGTAGATAAAGTTTTTGGCCTGGGCGAAGGTTTTAAGCACAAAGGCGCTCAACCACAGACTGCCGCTGGGATCGCTATTGCCAAAAGCCGAAAAGCTGCCGTCATTCCGGCGATAAGTCATTTCCCGCTGGTAGCCCGTAATCATGAGGCTCTCGGATTTAGCCAGCAATTCCGGTTTGATTTGCCCGGTTTCCTTCAAATACTGCGAAACGTAGACATTTGGAGCAAAAAGAATCATGTTTTGCTCTCCACAGCCGAACGGCATACGGATAAGACTTTCGAGTCCTTCGATGGTCTGAGTCATATAGTTGCCGGTCAGGGAGAGGTAAGACCGGGCAGACCCGCCCACAATGGCCGCTGGCAAGCTCATGTCCAATTCATAACTGTTACCCGCGTTTATGATCAGGTTTTCGACCTGTTCTCGCGCTACTCCTTCCGGATCGATAATTATATCCTTGATAACCGCGTCGGCCCGGTTGCGCGAGCGGGCGGTCAGCTTCAACTGGCGAGTGCCAAGCTCTTTAGGGCGAATACTGAAAGAGACTCCGCCAACATCGTTTGGCCCGACAGTAATCTTTTTGGAGGACTCTGCTTCGAGTAAATCAAACCAGTTGGCGCGATCAAGCTCCACTACAAAATCTTCGCTCTGAGTAGTGTAGTTGTAAAGAGCTACTTTGACCGGAAATTCTTCGCCGCGAATGGTAGAGTAAACCAGGTCAGCCTGGACAAAGAAAGGCTGGAGCACCTTCAATTGAGCCTGTGCGATTCCCAGGCCGGAACGGGGCGAAAGCGCTACCGCCTGCAACATCCAGGTAGTTATGCTGTCCGGCGCGGTGAAACTTTTAGAGCCTTTGCCGTCCGCTCCGGTAGTCAGGTTTTCCCAGAGCCAGGTTTCAGGGAAGTACTGGCGCACCCTTTGCACTTCGGCCAGACCGCTATCACTCTTGTTAGCGGCATCCCGTGCGGCCCCAGAGGCGGCAGTGGTCGCAGCGGCGGTAGTTGCCCCGGCAGCGGCAGCCATAGGCGCAGGCATAGCCTCATTAAAGGCAACCCCTCCGGCGGCAACGGTAGGACTTTGATAACTCTGGCCTTTCGGTACGGATTTATTAGTCAGCACTACCATCCCGGCGCTGGCAATCACTTCCTGGCTGCTGAAAGTATCAATAGTGTTGCTGTATTTAAACTCATGCAATTCAACCTGCGGTTTCTGGTAGAGTTTTTCCAGTTCATCAAAGACCTGCTGAAGGTTCAGGCGATTCTCGGCCAGGATGAAAACGGAACGATCCACCGCAGCCAGGCCCACCCGAGCAGCACCATCGGTCTGCAAGTTTAGATTAACTTTCTGACCCGGTTCTACCTCGGCCTGATCAAAGGCGGCCTGAACGGCCTGGGGATAGCTTGACTCCACTTCGAAGGGCAGGTAATCGGCGGCCACTTCTGAGTTGGGCGTAATCTGGTAAACCAGCAAGCGAGCACCACCTGTCATCTGAGGAGTGAGGGTAAATTCGATATCAGGCAAAGCGGAAAAGCCGGTAAAGACCAGCAGGCCACGCGCTACTACTTCATAATAGAAGTTGTTGGCCTGTTTGGTAGAGGTTACCTGGAAATGAGCCGTATCGCCCACTTTGAGAGTGCCCTTGCTGAGCTGTTTCAACTGGATAAAGTGGCCCGTAGGTGAGTAACCGGCCTGCATCATCAGATTGGTATAGGCATCACCATTGCTACTGGCGCGAGCAGTCAGGCGCATTGAGATTGCATCGGAAGGCGGGTTAAGTTGAAGCGTCCCGACACCCTGCTTTACCTGCACCCTTCCCGACTCGTGAGTGTTAAAGCCGGAAGGGTTGCGGCTGTAATCAATATCAACAGAAACTGTGGTATCAAGAGGCTCTTTAGCAGGCGTCTCTGCGATAAAGAGCAGGTTAAACGGCAGGCCCGGCTTGAAAATGACGCTTTCCGGGATCACCTTTATAGTTAGGCCAGTACTGCTGACCGTGATAAGCTTTGAGGTAGACTCTTCATAGCCGGTGCCTTTTTCTCTGACGCTTACTTCGAGTCTTAAATTGCCCTGCCCGCCTGCCGCCGGGACACCCACGGCGTAGCCAACTGCGGGTAACTCAAAGTCAGCCTGACCGCTCAGGGAACGAGTAACATTGGCATACTCCTCCCATTTGCCGGTGTAGCGTGAGGCTTTCAAAATATACTCACCCTCGACCGGCTTACCATAGCTGTATTCAGCTTTGATTTGCCCGGTGATCTTTTCACCCGCCAGGGCCCAATCCTTTTTAGTGTTCAGTGTCACTTCGTATTTGGGCAAAACATATTTTTCTACCCGGAAATCAAACTGGCTTTGCTGTTTTCCAGCCAGGGCGGTTAGCTTCCAGACGCCCAGGTTCGGCTCACTTGAAAGCGGCATGTCAACATTAGCCATGCCATATTCATCGGCCTGAACACTCTTCTTAAAGATTTTTGTGCCCTTGGCATCCATTACCTCGACTGTCACGCTATCAGGCTGAGGTTTAAGCTGATTATCCAGGGTAAGGATGCGGATATGGACCGTCTGGCCCGGTTTGTAGATTGGTTTATCGGTTTCGGCCAGCAGCACCAGGGACTGATCCACTTTAACGGGTGACTGCGCCGTAAAAGAAGCGGTTTCAAGTTCCAGGGTATAGTTACCGGCGGCTATTTTAGGTAGAGGCAATGCCATTTCTGCCCGGCCATTGACCATTTGTGAAATGTTCGCCACCGCTTGCCCATCCTTTAAAAGAGCGAGCCGGACATTGCTGCTGGCCAGGTTAGAGCCATTAAATAGAGTTACCGAGATTCTTTCAGATTGCCCGGAACGCATAGTGGAGGGAGCCAAAGCCAGGTAGCTATCTACCGGCACACCAGGAGGCAGGGTAGAAGGAACCGGGACAGCGGTAAGTTGAGACGCGGTAGGACTGACCGGGACGGGACTGGGAGTGGCGATATCAGAGCTACAACTGGCCAGCAGGGGGGCGAGCGTGGTAGTGCCCGTAACGATCCCGGCAAGCCTGAGAAACCTCCGGCGACTGAAGTCTGGTTGCCTTATCATAACTTTCACCTCTTAATATAACTTCCGATTTTTGACATGCCTTAACAAGCCAGGGAACCTGTGTTCCTGGTTGCTAGCCGGAGAGATTTAATTTCTTAGTAGTAAATAGCCCGAATAATTTACCCGGAATAAACTTCCTCTTGTTCGATAACCTTCCGGGCGTAATGGCGATTGTTGCTCGCTATATCTTTATAACGCGGCTTAGAAGAGAAAAATTACAGGTGGATTTTTAGAAATTTCAAAAGTTATAGCTGAGTTTTAATTCTGGCTGTCAATTCCTGAAACATTTCTAGAATCTCGAATGTCAAAAGAGGCAACCGTTCAGATGCAGTAGCGCCAGTACGGCCAACCACTCCAAACAGGCACTAAGGTAGTGTCGAATTCATGCCTCCGTAGTGTTTTCTATTAAGTTACTCTCTCACCATTCTTGATGGTGGGGTTATTTTTAATGCCCGAAAAACCAATCAAAACAGGAGTTAATAATGTTAGAAACTAAACCCAAAATAGTATCTGAAATAGCTGAAAATAAGCAAACCCAAAATAACTTTAATTTTCGCCAGCTTCTACAATTCTCCCTTAATACCAATCGCATACTGACCCTGTTAGGAATAATGATGCTGATCTCCCTGGTTGCGAGTGTCTTCGGCCTGATCTTTGACCCGCGCACGCTGGGAGGTATGCCCATCTGGACCAAACCGGCCAAGTTCAGTATCTCGCTGGCCCTTTACGTCTTTACCTTAATCTGGCTACTCAGTTACGTTAAAGGTCATCCCCGGCTGGTCAGGCTGGTTTCGTGGGTCACATTTATTGCTTTCTTTGTTGAAATGATTATTGTCGTTACTCAGGTGATAAGGGGTGTGAGCAGCCATTTTAATGTAGCCACTCCCCTTGACGCGGCCTTATTCTCGCTGATGGGCAACTTTATCATGCTTTTCTGGGTGGCTAATCTACTGGCGGCAGTGTTGTTGCTGTTCCAGCGCTTTGATAACCCGGCTTTTGCCTGGTCCTTGCGGTTAGCTCTTATCCTGGCACTGGCCGGAGCGATGCTCGGTATGTTAATGGCTTTGCAGCGCACCCCGGAACAGCAACTTGCTATCGCTGCCGGACAGCATTTGACCACGGCAGGGGCGCATAGCGTAGGCGTACAGGACGGTGGACCGGGCCTGCCCTTTCTTGGTTGGAGTACTGTTGGTGGCGATTTACGAATAGGGCATTTTGTGGGACTGCACGCGCTCCAATTCCTGCCGCTCCTGGGCTGGCTAATTCTGCGGTTCACGCGCACGGGCTTCACCCGGATGCATCAGGTGATACTGGTATGGGTTGCCGGGGCAGGTTACGCCGGCTTGATAGCTCTCTTTACCTGGCAAGCTCTTCGCGGCCAATCTATCATCGCCCCGGATGCTCTTACCCTCGCCGGGTTCGGTGCTCTGGTGGTCGCTACCTGTCTTGGAGCGGGTGGAGTGGGCTTACACGCCCGTACCCGCAAAAGCCGGTTAGCCGTTAGCCAGAGCTAAATGACCCTACTGGACATTAAAAAACCCGGTTCGGCTTCGAAGCCGAGCCGGGTAAAGGCTCAATGTTAAATTTGTTACTTAATCTGGGTGTAGACCGTCTGGCCACTGGTATTACCATGCGCGCTCAGGGTATAGGGTGCTGTACCGGCGGCGAAAGTAAGGGTATTCAGTGGAGTAGTACTGGAACTGTCGGTAGAGGCTGAGACTGCCGGAAGCAGGCCCTGTCCATCCGCCCAGGCGTAGGTGACCGGAATAACTTTACCGGTGCTGTCAGTTACCCAGAGGGAAACCTGTTCTCCCGGGAAGAAATTGGTGCCACTGTAAGTTACCGTAACCATGGAGTTCCAGGTGCTATAGGTACTGGCTTGAAGGGTAGGGGTAACTACCGTAAAACTGGCATAAGAGAGCGTATTGCTGCTTATACCGCGCGCCGTCACATACCATGTACCGGCTATATCAATAGTTTTACCATTTTTAACGGCCGCAGTATCGCTACTATCTACCGCAACCTGGGTACTGTAGGCAGCAAAAGAACCTGTGCTATCGGTGTAGGTGTTACCGTAGCTGACCACCTGCCCGTCAGGAGAAGTCAGCCACATATCAACTCTCTCGCCAACCTGAAAGCCGCTGCCGCTGATTACAGGATAAACTCCAGGCCGCACAGTGGTATTCTCCAGGCTGATTCCGGCAGCCGCTTTTGCCGGTAGAGTTGCCAGGGTCATAGCCAGTAGTAAAGCCAGGGCACTAAGAGCCGTTATTACCTTAACACTTATCTTTCGAGGATAGATGCTTGATGCAAGATTCATAAAATCTCCTTTCAATGACCGGGTTAGGTTACTATCGAACTCGATTAAGAGGCCAGGGCCAAATTCAGGCAGCAGAAAATCAGGCTTTTGCTCACCAGCAAAAGCGCTTTTACAGCTTCTTGATTTAAGCGAAGTTAATATTTTTGATTAAGCGGCTCGAAGGGAGATTATCAGTATTAATAGTTCCTGATTTACTAATAACCCTTTTCAGCGGCTTTAGTGCTACCTGGGCCTGGCGTTAGTCTCTACCGGTTGGATGTGTTTCGCATATATTTAGACACCGCTGCCGGGGAGGCCTAACATTTTTCCTGCACCATTATTTTAACCAGCGTGATTAAATTTTAATGCAAGAAACTGCAAACAGACCGGTAAGAAAAGATTGAACTTTTTAAAAGTCTTCTTTGCTATTTCTTAAAGTATGGTCGTATCTAGATATAATTACAGCAGGAGTCTCTAATCCTTTTCTCATAAATCTATCCCTAATACACCAACACCGATTAAACTGTAATCCGTTATAATAGTGTAAGTATCAGTGGGGAAAACCGGGAACTAGCCGGTTATAGAGTGCGGGCTTTCTACTGCCAATTACAAAGCCTGTTAATATTTCAAAAGCTTTCCCATAGAAACTACCAACGGGTCTGATATACATCTACGTTTATTTCTTATGGCCTTTAATTCAAGAGTTATGTCAACAACTGCTTAAAGTTCAAACCGGAGACAAATTTTGATCCTCCCGACCCTTATTGAAGCCTGGTGGGATTAAAAGTTTGTCGACTAGAAAGGTTTTGTTTGCGAGTGCAAACCTTTAGTAAAAATCATGTCCGGTTGCCCGGTATAAGCCGCAAAATCAGCGTTTTTTTCAGCATAATGCTGATTCTCACTGCGCTTCCTGTGTTTAACTGGCAACCTCGTACCGCTAATGCCGCCAGCGATGTCTCTTACTTCGCCATTACCGGCCATTATATGAGCGGCGCGTTCAAAACTTACTGGGAAAGTTACGGTGGACTGGAGCAGTTCGGCTACCCGCTGACTGAGCCGTTCTACCAGCAATCTACCAATGGGGCTACCTACGTCACCCAGTACTTCGAGCGAGCTATTTTTGAATACCACCCGGAAAACGCCGGGACCAAGTATCAGGTGTTATTGCGCCTAGTAGGACACGACCTGACCACTGGCCGCGAAAATGAAGGGCCTTTCAAGGCTATCGCTCCTTTTGCCAGCAATAGCGACCGCAATTTCTACTCCCAGACCGGCCATTCACTGGCCTTTGGTTTCAAGGGTTACTGGGAAAAGTATGGCGGATTGGCTCAGTTCGGCTACCCGATTTCCGAGGAATTCACCGAGCTTAATCCTGCTGACGGCAAAACCTACACCGTCCAGTATTTTGAGCGAGCTCGTTTCGAGTATCACCCGGAATTTAAAGGCACCAAGTACGAAGTGCTGCTGGGCCTGTTAGGCTGGCAGCAGATGGAAAAGGTCAACCTGCGCCAGGACGTGCGCGCCAAGCAACCGGCGGGTCTGGATGATCAACTGGGCGGGATTGGCCCTAATGGCGCTCCGAAAGTGCAGGCTGTCTTTGGATCAGGCCCGGCTACCAATCCTACCCCTACCAATAACCCGCTGCAAGGCCCGCATATCGGCTACGGTATGAACGTCTGGCTTTTCGGTACCGACAAACAACGCGTACTGGACATGGTGAAAGGGGCCGGATTTAACTGGGTACGCCAGCAAGTAGGCTGGGATACCCTGGAACCCGCTCCCGGCCAGTTTAACTGGGACGAACTGGACCAGATTGTAGACGCAGTAAACCGCAACAATATTCATATTATTATGAGTATTGTACGCTCGCCCAGTTGGGCCGGTATCAACGGCACCAATGGTCTACCCGCTAACCCTGCCACCTTTGGCGATTTGATGCGCCAGATGGCGGCCCGTTACAAGGGCCGGGTTGATTCCTACGAAATGTGGAACGAGCAGAACCTGGCGCGTGAGACTGCCGGTCGGGTGCAGGTTGCTCCTTACGTTGAAACTCTCAAAGCCGGTTACACCGGTGTAAAAGCTTCCGACCCATCGGCTATCGTACTGTTCGGCGGCCTGAGTCCGACAGGGATTGTTGACCCCAGCTATGCGATTGATGATGTGAAATTCCTGGAGATGTGCTACCAGTACAACAACGGTGAAATTCGCAATTATTTCGACGTGCTGGGCGCTCACCCGGGCGGCGCGGCTAACTCGCCGGATGAGTTCTACCCGATTGACCGGCCTGCCGATCCTAACCGGCCCTGGTCCACGCATCCTTCTTTCTACTTCCGCCGCGTTGAAAACATCCGCGATGTGATGGTGAAGTATGGTGATGCCAACAAGCAAATCTGGCTGACCGAGTTCGGTTGGACCACCAAGAACCAGGCTCCCGGCTACGAGTATGGTGCGCTGGTCAGCGACCAGCAGCAGGCTGACTACCTGGTACGAGCCTACCAGCGAGCCAAGACCAATTACCCCTGGATGGGCGTAATGGCGATGTGGAACCTCAACTTCGCCACTGTCGTCGGTCCAGCAGACGAAAAAGCTCCCTGGGGTATAATCAATTCTGACTGGTCAACGCGCCCGGCTTATGAAGCCTTAAAGGCAATGCCCAAGTAAGCACAGAGTTCAGCTAACAAAAAGGGCCTCCGCTACGGAGGCCTTTTTTGTTATTCCAGTTTTTAAGATGAAGTGCAGGGCGCTGACCGGCAGCGCGACTTTTTAGAAGCAGCGGAAGCGTATTTGCGGCTTGCGGGCGGCAGTAGTCTCATCGAGACGTACCACAGGGGTAGTGTAAGGCGCATTCTTAACCAGTTCAGGCTGCTCTTCGGCCTCGCGGGCTATCTGGAGCATAGTTTCAGCAAACTGGTCGAGAGTAGTCTTGCTTTCGGTTTCGGTCGGCTCAATCATAATAGCTTCCTCCACGATCAGCGGGAAGTAGATGGTCGGGGAGTGATAACCGAAATCAAGCAGGCGCTTGGCAATATCCAGCGTTTTTACGCCGTACTTCTGCTTCTGGGGCTTGCCCGTCAGCACAAATTCGTGCATACAGGTGCGATCGTAAGCTACTTCGTAAGTGCCGCGCAAACGATTCATGAGGTAGTTAGCGTTCAGAACGGCATTTTCGCTGACCGCCCGCAAGCCTTCCGCCCCATGTACCCGGATGTAGGTGTAAGCCCGCACGTGCATACCGAAGTTACCCCAGAAAGAACGTACTTTGCCAACAGTTTCCGGTAGTTCGCGGAAGAAGTAACGAGTCTGGCCGTCTTTTTCTTCTTTATCCACTACAGGGGTAGGCAGGTAAGGCGCTAGATGTTCTTTTACACAGACCGGACCACTGCCAGGGCCGCCCCCACCGTGGGGAGTGCTGAAAGTCTTGTGCAGGTTGATGTGCATGACATCAAAACCAACATCGCCAGGACGCACCACGCCCAGGATGGCATTGAAGTTAGCGCCGTCACCGTACATCAGGCCGCCGGCTTTATGCACAATTTCGGTTACTTCCAGCAGGTTTTCATCAAAAAGACCGAGGGTATTGGGATTGGTTAGCATCAGCCCGGCAGTATCAGGACCGGCCATCTGGCGCAGGTGTTCCAGGTCAACATTACCGCGCTTATCACTCTTAATAGTAACCACCTGGAAACCGCACATGGCGGCAGTAGCCGGGTTTGTGCCGTGTGCGGCATCGGGAACCAGGATTTTAGTGCGTTGCTTATCGCCCCTGGCCTGGTGGTAGGCGCGAATAGTTAGAACGCCGACCAGTTCTCCCTGGGCTCCGGCGGCCGGTTGGAGAGTGACAGCGTCGAAACCGGAGATATTTGCCAGCGCTTTCTGGAGTTCATACTGTAGTTGTAAGGCGCCCTGAACCGTCTCTTCCGGCTGCAACGGATGAATATCGGTAAAACCGGGTAACCGCGCCACATCTTCATTCAGCTTGGGATTGTACTTCATGGTACAGGAACCAAGCGGATAGAAGCCGACATCAATAGCATGATTGAAGCGCGAGAGGTGCGTAAAATGGCGTACCACGTCCAGTTCGCTAACTTCCGGCAGCCCTAGCTGTTCAGGATCGCGCACGGCATCCTGGGGAAGTTCTGCTTCCGGCACATCCAGAGCAGGTAAAGAATAAGCTTTACGGCCGGGACGGCTAATTTCATATATTAACGGCTCTAAAGCGGCAGTCATTATTGGTAGAAACTCCTTAATAGGCTTGTCGGCACTCTTAAACTGTGAGAATTATACCGCAGCCACCTTTAAAAGCCAACTTAAAACAACACCGGGATTGGACTTCATGCCGCTTTAAAAGCTTTGAGCAACCTTTGGCATTACTTGTGCGAGGGTGTATAATGTGTCAACTGGTCAACGTCAGGAAACAACGCTAAGTCAGCAAGCCAGTCATTAACAAGAAACTGTAAGTGAAGCAATATTAGCCCCTTCCTGTCACCTCGCTGTCTTTCCTCCCATGCAAGTTGTCTCACACTCAGGTCGCGTTAAGACTGAAGCTCCAGGAAAGATTAAACTTTTATTTGAGAGAAAGGTAAGTTACGCAAGCATGTCTCAATCTATAGAAATGCAATTAACCTGTCCGCAGTGTGGCACCGAATTTAACAGTCCGGCGCATACGGTGGTAGATATGGCGAATGAGGCCGACAGCGAAGCGTTGTGGCAGCTACAGAATGGTACGCTTAATAAAGCCGAATGCCCGAATTGCCAGGCGGCAGGGTTGATCCCGGTACCGGTAGTTTTGAATATCCCGGAACAGGAAAAGTTACTGGTGTTTGTGCCAGGGGCCTACCAGATGGATGAGCAGCAACTGGGCTCGCTTATCGGCCCGGTGTTGCAAACCTACATCGGCAATCTGCCCGAAGAAGAACAACACGAATACCTGCTCTCTCCGATTGTTACGGATGATTTGAGCGCGTTGCAGCAGGCTTCTCGCGGCGAATTAGCACTGGATGAATTTATGGCCGACGCCAGCGAAGAGGATATGGAGTTCGGTGAGGAAGAAGAAGGTGATGAAGAGGATGAAGAATCTGAATTATCACCGGAAGAACAGCAAGATCTAATCGAACGGATGCAGTTGTTACAGCAACTTTTCCAGGCCAACGACAGCCTGGAACGCATCAGCATGATGCGAGCATCCAAAGATAAAATTGATGATCTCTTTCTGGAAGTGATTGGGCTTTTGAACGAACAGGCCGAGGACCAGCAACCCGACCTGGTACCGGTGCTGCAAAAGATTATGAATGAAGCGGAAGTCTTTATTGCTTCCAACCAGGTTTAACCGGCAAAGAAATTAAAAGACCCGGCTTTCACATGCCGGGTCTTTTTGTTTATATTTTTATCCGGTTACTTTGGAGCCCTCTTAACTAAATGCTCTGCTGCCTGGAGCGCTTCACGGTAGAGTTCGCGCCAGGGTCTTCCGCTGCGCCGGGCCTGGGCAGTAACACTGTCATATTCCGGTACGGCTTCGCTCACCCGCTGGCCGATTTTTTTAAGTTTAACCTGAACCTGTCCTTCTGTAGTGATTACCTGCGCAAACTCGCGCCCGGCCATATAGCGCGACATGCGGCTACAGCGCACACCAAAGGTGCTGCTTTCCAGCAGAATAAGGCGCGAGAGACGCGCTTCATCAGCAGGACGGGCCAGCACGCTCAGTTTAGTGGCGGGCCGGTTTTTCTTCATCTGGATAGGGGTAAAGAAGACATCGAGCGCCCCTTCCGCCAGCAAACGTTCCATTAAAAAGCCGAGGCCCTCCGCAGTCATATCATCAAGGTTAGACTCAATCAGGCTTATCGCATCCTGCAATAAGTCACTCTGCTGCGCTGAAAGAACTTCTTCCACTGTTGAAGAATCCTGAGAACCATTATGGGAAGGCGAACTTTCAGCAGCCGCATGTTCATGCCCGTGAGGGTGAGTGTGATGTTCGGTAGCGGGTTCGTGATGGTGGTGATGGCCTGATTGATCAGAGGGATCGGAAGGAGTATGGGAGACCACCTGGACGGTTTGAACCTGGGAGGTGGTAGGTTTAGAGGTAACGCGCTGCCCCAGCCAGAGGCGCAGGGCATTAGGCCATGCAAATTCTTTTGTGCCAAAGCCATAACCTGCCGCCTGCAAAGCAATAGCAGGACGTTCCATTTTGCAAAGCGTGGCGACCAGAGCCGCCCCGGTAGGCGTGATCATTTCACCGCGCGCCGGGTACTCCACCCCACCGGAGAGTGTTACGGAAGGAGAGAGAACAGCCCCGACCTGGGCCAGCAGTTGGAGAGTAGCAGGCGCGGGCACCGGCATCAGGCCATGGGCGGCTCGTACAAAACCACTTCCCGCCGGTAATGGGCCGCAGAAAAACTCTTCGATCTCGAAATACTCGAAGCCGATACAAGAACCAACAATATCGACAATGGCGTCAACCGCCCCGACTTCGTGGAAGTGAATTTGCTCGACCGGGACATTGTGAATGCGCGCTTCGGCCTCGCCTAAGGCCCGAAAGACATTGATAGCACGGCTTTTTACGCGGGAAGGAAGATTGCTATCGTTTATGATAGCTTCTATCCGACTCAAAGAACGATGTTCGTGTTCGGCAGGGTTTTCCAGGATAACATCGAACTTGACGCCGCTGATGTGGTGCTGCACAACCGGACGCGCATCCAGGCTGTAACCGGGAAGCTTCAGGGAAGCGAGGTTTTCACGCAAGTAATCGAGAGGCATACCGAGATGAAGCAGCGCACCGACGGTCATGTCGCCGCTCACCCCGGAAAAGGCGTCAAAGTAGAGAATGTTAGCCATTAACCGCTTCCGACCTGGCCCAACTGGCCTTTTTGGCCTTCTCGTTCTGCTCGACCTTTAACTGGCCGCAAGCCGCCTGGATGTCACGTCCTTTTTCCACGCGCACGCTGTTAGGAATACCATAACGGTCCAGTTCAGCCTGAAAAGCCCGCACGCGCTGCTGGTTGGAACCGCGCTGGGAACTACCCGGAACAGGGTTCATGGGAATCAGGTTGACGTGGCAGAGCATACCCTTTAGCAGGTGACCAAGCTCGCGCCCGGCGGCAGGGCTATCGTTCTGCCCTTCGACCAGGGTGTATTCAAAGCTCAAGCGGCGATTGGTTTTAGCGATATATTCCTTGCAGGCATCTATCAATTCCGCAATCGGGAAGCGATTATTGACCGGCATCATGCTACTGCGCAAAGTATCGTTGGCAGCGTGAAGCGAGATAGCCAGGTTCACCTGCAAATCCTCGTCGGCGAAGCGGCGAATCATGGGAGCAAGCCCTACGGTCGAAACGGTCATTTTGCGGGCGCTCAAATTGACCCCTTCAGGATCGTTAAAGCGCCGGATAGCTTTCCAGAGGTTCTGGTAATTCGCCAGGGGTTCGCCCATGCCCATAAAGACCAGGTTGCTCACCCGTTTATGGCCGAGGGTAAGGGCCGCATCCTGGGTCTGGGACAAAAAGCGTTCGAAATAAAGCACCTGCTGGATGATTTCTCCGGCCTGCAAATTTCGCATCAGGCCAAGCTGCCCGGTAGCGCAGAAAGTACAGGCCATCGCGCAGCCTGCCTGGGTCGAGACACAGACCGTAGCGCGGTCGGGGTAGAGCATTAAAACCGTTTCGATTTCCGCGCCATCGGCCAGGCGAAAAAGGGCTTTGCGGGTCTGCCCGTCATTGGCTACCTTCTCCACCACCAGCTCTAAAGGTGCCAGGGCATAACTTTCTTCCAGCTTTGCCAGCAGGGGACGCGGCAGATTCGCCATCTCGCTATAATTAGTCGCAAACTTCTGGTAGAGCCAGCCCCAGATCTGTTTAGCTCGGAAATTCGGCTGACCCGCTTCTTTTACGAACGCTTCCAGTTCCGCTTTATCCAGATCGAGCATGGTTGGTTTGGGCCTGCGAGTAAGGGTAAGAGGTTTAGTATCCTTGCGCGGCTGGTTTAATTCCTCGATTACAGCCAGGTCACGCGCCAGGGCACTATTCTTTTCTTGATTAACAGTTTCAGTCAAAGTCATTTTCTATAAATATAAGGGCGATATTAAAAGGCCCGATTTCAATAAACAAACACTTTTCTAATATTGTTATTAATACGCAAACTAATAAGGCCGGGTTTCGTTCCGGTTCCTCTATTATAGCACGTTGAGAAGAGCCAATCGGAAATTAAAAAGAGCCTTACTAAAGACTCTTTCAAATTATCTATAAAAGCTTTTTTAGTATTAAGCGGCGTAGTGCAATTTGTAGCCGCGTCTCAGGCGATGCTGGATTAAGCGGCGCACACGCGCCAGGGCCGGGCGGGAACTGCGAAAATGCTCGGTATAGAACTGCTGCTTATCAGAACCAAGCAAGCCCCACTGGCGCTGCACCGTAAAATTTTCCCATAGCGAAGGCTGGTAATAGATATAGTAGCAGCGCGGCGATTTATTATAAGGGGTAGGCTTGGTAAAGATATAGACGGCATAGCCTTCTAACTTTTCAGCCCGAGGCACCCCTGAATCCGCTTCTTCAGGAATCTCATCTGGTACTAAATCTTCCACAAGGTAATCTGTATAGGTGGCTGCGCCTTCGGCAAATAGATCAAAGCTGGCCTGATAAACTGGGCCTTCTCGCGTCATAGCTGCTCCCGCTTAACTAGAAAATCTGTTCGGATAGCTTATTTTAGCACAGGTGTCAAGAAGCAGACAAACCGGAACCGTAAGGAGGAAAAGCAGCACTCAACGGCTACATTCCTTACTTTTCTTACCACAGGTGATGCAGGTGATACTTTTGATGAGCTATAGCTATCTTAACCGATTTTCTTATTATGTCAAGCGGGTTTGCCAAATACTTTTACTTCAGTCCCGGCATATGGCCCATTCCAGAGCATTTCTCGGGCGCAATCGGAGAGCAGACGCTTCCAGAGCACGGCCTGGTCGAAAATTTCAAGGTCGGCGGAAAGAAAATTAAAGACTACCGAAGAAGCTACCACAATCAGTTTGCGCCGGGGGCGGGAGAGGGCCACGTTCAAACGGTTCGGATTAAGCAGGAATTCAGCTTCGGCAAGTACATAATCAGGGTCGGATGCGGTGGCCGAAACAATAATTACTTCGCGTTCGTCTCCCTGGAAGCGTTCCACGGTATCAACCGCGTCAGCTTCGGCCAGGGCCGGAAATAGTTCCCGCAAAAGAGCTTTCTGAGCGCGATGCGGCACCACTACCCCAATGCCTTCCGCGCCATCCAGTCCCAGGCGGCGGATACAGGTTTCGACCAGAGGAGCAATTAAATTGGCCTCGGTCAGATTGGCCTGCTGCGAACCCTGCTCGTTATGCTGTATAACCACCACCGGATAGGCCGGGTCCATAACGGCCCGCAGATAAGCTGAATCTTGTGAAGCGATATGGCCAGGCAGCAAATGGCGGCGGCGCGAATGAAAGTGGATACCGTCAAGGCTATAAATATTTTGTTGTAAAAACTCAGCCTGCACCTGATGGAGGCGGAAACTTTCGTCCAGCGCTACCCGCGGGAACTGGTGATCGAGCAAGAACTGAAAAACCGAGCGGTAAGGCTGGGTAGTAACTGCGCTCATCCGGTCTTCGGCCTCCCACCCATGGGACAGGATAGGAGCCATCTGGCGATGATCGCCTACCACTATTAGCTGCCCGTCTTCACGCAACCAGGAAGAAGCCAGCAGGGCCTGTGGAATATTCATCTGGCTGGCTTCGTCCAGGACAACCAGATCAAAAGGCCTGGTGTTCCAGAGGGCTTCTTTAGAACGAGCGGCGTAAGTGTATTGCTTTAGCAACTTGTAAAGGCCGCCAGGAGTAGCCCCGATTGCCACCAGCGGTGCATTGAAAATCTGGTTCAAGGCGTAGCGCTGTTCCCAGGCATCCAGGCTTTCAATCCCGGCAAGGCTATTTTCGGCAGTTTCATCTCCGGCTTTATAAAGCTGCAAACCTGCCAGCACAGGCCAGGCGAAAGTATCCTTCAGGCGAGCCAGTTTTCCGGCCACACTTTGTAATACGATATTGACGGCGGTATGAGTCTGGCAGGAAATAGCCACCCGCAGAGGAGCGCCACCGGAAGCGCGAGCAGCATACATACGGGCCAGGATAGCCCATCCCAGAGTATGACTCTTACCCGTGCCGGGCGGGCCTTGCACCAGAAAGATTTTTTCGTCAGAGTGCCCGGCGATTACCGATTGCTGGCAGAGGGTGGGAGCGTTAGCACCTTCTAGTTCCTCCACTAGAGCGGCAAACTCTGCCAGGCGCGCCCGGTAAGCTTCATTTTCTACCGGGCGATGGTTCTGCTCTGGCAAATATTCAGGCAAGGCCATCAGGTGGTAAAAAGGATTGAAATCGGCGTTGCGGCAGGCATCCAGTAATTTATCGCCGTTTAAGTCGTCTACCATTTCATCCAGGGTATAAAGTTCGCCCACTTCAGGAACGAGGCGGCTATTATGGTAGTAGCGGAAAGCCACAGCCTGAAAAGTATTTTTGCCAAAACTCATATCTAGCAAATCGAGGGCTATATTTAACCCTTGCTGCTCGCGAATAACTCCGATACGCCCCCGCACTATTTCCCAGGCCTGACTGTCGCTTTCAAGGGTATTAAGCACTACAAAGTCGCCGGGTTTAAGTTTATTGAGTTGTAAGGCAGCGGCAGGTTCCAGGCCGGTATTGCTAAAATCAGCTTCAAAGTGAGCAAGCAAAGCCGGTTTGCCGCGCTTGATAGTCTCTTCTAGACCGGTACATCTCAGTAAAAGAGCGCGACCCTGTTGCACCCTTTTAGTGATTGGCTGGCTGAATAGCTGCAAATGTTCCTGCAAATTGGCATAATGCTCAATGTAAAGAAACTCTTCCAGCACTCGCCGGAAAGGTGGAGCCTGAAAAGCGTTCGCTCCCAGGGCCAGGAGATTAAGTGGTTCTTTTTTAATAAAACTATTCTTGCGCCGGAAGCTACTTTCGATATAGGCCAGGGCTTCCAGGCGTTTAGCCTGGAACCGGCTCAGATGATCAGCCGTAATGTGCAGGTAGGGCTGGACAAGCTGGCGCTGTTCCGGCTTAAAATCTTCGGCCCGTAAAAGACCCCAGGCGGCATAGGCATATTCGAGCGGTATGGTGGAATAAAACCGGGCAGCCGATTCGATGTAACGGTCATCACTGGCTCGCTTCAAGAGGTAATCGAACATGCCCTGCTCGAACAGGCGATAGTAAAGCACCTCGCCATCGTTCCATTTGAAGCCAAGCTGAGTGGCAACCGCCTGTAGAGTAAAGCCGGTGCTGGCAAGATTACGCTGTTCCTTTACCTCATCATAAACAAAGGAAACCGCCGACTGCGTTAAAGCCGGAGTCTCGGTCAACAGCTCGTAAAGGGCCGGAAGGGCGGCCAAAACATCCAGGTGACGGCGCAGCGCTTCCAGCAAGGCTTTCTGATCGTGACGGTTGTAGAGGTAGAGGTGAACCGGAGAAGCCTCCGGTGACTCAGATAGCTTTACGACCGCCAGCAAAATAGCGCTCACCCAGTCCACCAGCATCTCGCGCTCACCGGCAACATCCGGCACACCCGGCGTCATGCGCACGATATTCTCGCGGCCTTTTGGCCCGACTACCAGCGCTCCTGCAAGGTATACCCGGTCTTCCAGGTAATCAGTTTGCACATCCAGAAAGATTTTTACCAGGTCAGGATAAAGGCTTTCATCCGGCAAGACGCTGCGGTCCGCGTCGAAGAAGTAACTGTATGAACGCACCCCGGCTTCGGGCTGGAAGCGGTTAAGCATCCGAGCGGCGCGTTGGATTAAGCGGTCCAGTTTGGGACCAACCGGCCAGCGTTCCGCCAGGGCGCTAACTAACTCTTCCTTACCGGGCGCAGTTGTCAGGTTGCGATTGATAACAACTTTGACCCCTTCTTCCGCGTCCTGTTTCTTTTCGGGCGGCACAGGCAAGTTTTTCAACCCGGCTAAGTCGGCCACGCTACGAACACCAGATTCGGTCAAGGCTCGTTTATCGGCGCTTTCCAGAAAAGGCACCAGGGCGATATCCTGGCGCTCGGCGCTCTCTACCATGCAGATGGGGTTAAAAAGACAGCCGTCACACTTCTGATTGATGTAATAATGGAGGTCTTCAAAGGAAGCCTGGTCCACCCGCGCTAGAGCAGAATCGGGGGCAGAGGCCAGCCGGTTTAAGGCATCGTAATAGGGGCTAAGGTCAAAGAGAGGGGCCTGGGCCGGATCTTGCAAAGTGCCATCGGCGTCACGCCGAATAACGGTGCCCAGATAAACAGTATGGTGAGCTTCCGGCGCCCCGGCCTGTTCCAGCATGTACTGAATAAGCCGGACATAAGCGGTGACCTGCAAGCGGTGCCGCACTTTATCTTTACGGGTCGCTTTTACATCGCCCACCAGGATTTCCAGGCGTTCCCATTCATCCCGGCGCACCCGGATGAAGTCCGCGCGGCCCTCGAAAGGCCATTTACCCAGCATACCGGAAACGTGCGCCTGGTAAATATAAACCGGGGTCGGGCCGGCAGCCAGGATTGCCGAGACCGTCGCTTCCGGCCCTTCAGTGGCCAGGTCCAGGGTGGCATAACCCTGCGCCCGTAAACTTTCAAGGACATCGGCTTCCACCCGGTCGCCCAGGTTAGCCAGGAGCGGCCCGAACGGTTGCAAGGCACGGCGCTGGTGCAGGCCTACTTTCGCCATGCGGTTTACCAGGGCGGCGGTTTCACCTTTATAAAGATAAAAGCGCAAAAAGCGGTCGCAGCTATCGAGCGCGAGGTACTGCGCCAGAGAGGTTGGAGCGAGGGTCCGGCGACGACCTCGCTCGTCAGTATCCGGCCTGTTTTGCCTGTTCACGATTAGTTCCTGCCGGTTAACAAGTATTAGATACTACTATGCGATGGAAAAGAAGAGGCACAAAGAGCGTCTTTGTGCCTCCCTTATGCCCATTATAACAGGAATTACGACTGCGTTACATAAAGCCACGGTTCGGTCTGCTGGCGTTTCTGTTCGTAATTCCCAATTAAGTCGTCAAACTGGAGAGTCCAGCCGATATTATCAAGACCTTTGAGCAGAGCATCGCGTTTGAAAGCATCAAGCTCAAAAGTATAGGTCTTACCGCCGGGGGCAGTAATGGTATTATCTTCCAGGCTGATCCTCAGGCGGTAGAGTGGCTCGTTCTCCACTTCATTGAAAAGCTCGTCAATCTCTTCCGGTTTCAGAGTAATCGGCAGCAAGCCCACATTGAAGCAGTTATTGTAGAAAATATCGGCAAAGTCAGGGGCTATAATCACCCGGAAGCCGTACTCCTGGAGGGCCCAGGGAGCATGCTCACGGGAAGAACCGCAACCAAAGTTCTCGCGGCCCAGCAGGATAGAAGCGTTTTTATAACGAGGCTGGTTCAACACAAAGCTCTCGTTAGGTGTGCCATCCGGGTTATAGCGGACGTTGGCGAACAGAGCGTCCGCAAAGCCGGTGCGCTTAATGGATTTCAAGAAGCGGGCCGGGACAATCAAGTCCGTATCTACATTGGTACGGTCGAGCGGCATCACTATGCCGTTGATACTCTTAAATGGTTCCATGCTTGTTCTCCCTATCTCCTCTGGCTAGTTCCACTCGCGGATATCAACAAAATGCCCGGCAATCGCGGCGGCGGCGGCCATAGCGGGGCTGACCAGATGGCTGCGGCCACCTTTGCCCTGGCGACCTTCAAAGTTACGGTTAGAGGTGCTGGCGCAGCGCTCGCCCTCTTCCAGTTTGTCGCCGTTCATGGCAATGCACATACTGCATCCCGGTTCGCGCCATTCAAATCCGGCCTCTACGAAGATTTTGTCGAGACCTTCCGCTTCGGCGGCTTGCTTGACCAGACCACTACCCGGCACCACCATCGCTCGCACAGTCGGCGCAACCTTCTTGCCTTTGGCTACTTTAGCCGCTTCGCGCAGGTCTTCCAGGCGGCTATTGGTGCAGGAACCGATAAATACCCGATCTATCTGAATATCCTCTATCCTGGTGCCGGGAGTAAGGCCCATATACTGCAAAGCGCGCGCAGCCATCTGGCGCTGGTTCGGGTCATCGAAGCTCTGAGGGTCCGGCACTTCACCGGTTACTTCAGTGGTCATGCCCGGGTTAGTGCCCCAGGTGACCTGAGGAGCGATATCGGCAGCGTTCAGGACAACAACTTTATCGTAGACCGCGCCAGGATCAGAGGCGAGCGCGCGCCATTGGGCCACGGCCTTTTCCCATTCCTCGCCTTTAGGGGCATAGGGGCGATTTTTAATCCATTCAAAGGTGGTATCGTCAGGAGCGACCATCCCGGCCCTAGCGCCGCCTTCGATAGCCATATTGCAAAGGGTCATGCGACCTTCCATAGAAAGCCCGCGAATGGCCGAACCGGTAAACTCAACTACGTAGCCATTGCCGCCACCGGTGCCGATCTGGCCGATGATGTAAAGTATAATATCCTTAGCGGTGGTCCCGAAAGGTAAGTCTCCTTCGACGCGCACTTCCATAGTTTTGGGTTTATTCTGCAAGAGCGTCTGGGTCGCCAGCACATGCTCGACCTCGCTGGTGCCAATACCAAAGGCCAGGGCACCGAAAGCGCCGTGGGTAGCGGTATGGCTGTCGCCGCAAACGACGGTTGTGCCAGGGAGAGTAAGGCCCTGTTCAGGCGCGGTAACATGGACGATACCGTTGCGGGCATCTTCAAGATCGAAAAGGGTTACCCCAAAATCATGAGCATTCTTTTCAAGAGTAGTAATTTGCAAGGCGCTCTGAGCATCTACCGCCGGTACACTATGACGGTTGCCATAGTTTCCAATCGGAGTAGTAGGCACGCTATGATCAATTACAGCAAAAGTGGCATCCACCCGGCGCACTTTGCGATTAGTAAGCTTTAAGCCCTCAAAAGCCTGCGGCGAAGTTACTTCGTGTACGAGATGCCGGTCAATATATAGAATGGTTGACTGGCCCGGCACTTCGCGCACGACATGCGCGTCCCAAATTTTTTCAAAAAGCGTACGGGGTTTTTTATTATTCCCTTCTGCTGGTTCTTGCGACATTTGCGGCACCCCCTCAAGGTATAACAGCGATAGGGCACCGGATAACAGCTAATAAAGCTACCAGCGCCGGTCGCCTCAATTCAACTTTTTAATTTGTTTACAAAGCAGAGTAACAAATAAATGTTAGGGTCTAAAGAATACCAAAAATTACAAAAAATCACAAACTGTCTATCAGCCAATTTTTAGCAGGTTATATATCAATTCAATTCCATATCTTATGTAAAATAAAAAGAAGGGCTACCGGTCAGTAGCCCTTCAAGTTTAAGGTGTGTCCAGCTTATTTTGGCTGGAGGGTCAGAACCTCATCCTTTTGTTTCTCGACAGCATTATCGGAAAAAACGAAAGGATGGTACCCGGCGCCATTCCAGTCATCAATATTATCGCCGTAATGCTTGCTAAAAGGCTGACCTGACTGCCCGATGGTATTGGTAATCAGCGAGTCATCGAAGTTCGCCAGGTTCATCAAGCCCCGGAAAGACTGGCCAGAAGTCTGGACGTACGAAACCGAGTATTTATAGCTGGAAGCCGCCACGGTCGTTCCGTCCCCGGCTTTCTCAACCGTTTTGAGATTCATGATAGGCTTGAGGGGCGCGGGGACGGCATCACCAATCGGTGTTTCAGTGAAGGTTAGATTATGCAACTTACCCCACTTCCAATCGTCAGCGTTGCCGCCGAACTTGCCAGAAAGATAATCCACGGCCTGTCCTAACGATTTTTGCAGTAGCGCATCGCGCCCCCCGCTGCCCCACCATTCGTTCTGCGGGTCTTTTAGCAGGCTAAGAATAAACGGCAGGTGGAAAGCCTGGTAGTCTTCGTAGGATGTGAATACATCTCCCAGTTTGCCCTTGAACATGTTTTCCAGCATATACTGGTAAGTTACCTTATAGAGCGCCCCTGGTACCGAATCGGCGGTAAGGCGTCCATCCCAGGCTTTCAGACGTTTTACGGCATCGGCTATCTTCGAATCGTTAGCGGGCAAATTACCCAGGTAAGTAGCTATCTCCTTGCCGGGAATGGTGTAAACATCGTTCTGGATGTTAGCTAAATCCTGGAGTGAAAGCTTCTCTTTTGACTGGATAAGCTGCGTAATGCGAGCGGCGCGCCAACCAGGGTCAAACTCATCACCAAGATAGAGTTGAGGAGTATTGGGAACCGGGCGATTATTGGCGGTAGCCACAAAACCGGCGGGCGGGTTATAGACCGAAGGCAGGTTCTCAAAAGGAACATAACCGGTCCACTCATATTCGCCGGTCCAACCCGGTACGGGCAAGAGGCCGTTACCTTTGGCGCGAACAGGCCACATGCCCGGAACCTGATAGCCAATGTTACCATCCACATCGGCATAGACAAAGTTCTGGGCCGGAACGTTGAAACCACGCAAGGCGTCACGGAACTGCTGCCAGTTGGTAGCCTGGTTGTACTTTAGAACCGAACCCAGCAAAGGCGATTTCTTAAGGGCTGTCCACTGAAGGGCCATAGGCTGCTCGTCTTTGATACTATCGAGAACGTCGTTCATAATCGGGCCGTGACGGGTAATACGAACATTAACCGTCTCGGAAGGCTTGCCCTTGATTTTGATCTCCTCAGGCACAACCTGCATATTCTCCCACTGGCCCTTGAACTCGTACTGATTCGGATTAGCCGGGTTAGTCTTTTCCATGTAGAAATCCTGAGTATCGCCGCCAACGTTAGTGACACCCCAGGCAATCCGGTCATTGTGACCGATTACTACGGCCGGTACACCGGGGAAAGTTACACCCGCGACATGCCAACCTGCCCCACTCAACTCGACTTCGTACCAGACGGAAGGATTGCGAATACCCAGGTGAGGATCATTCGCCAGCATCGGTTTGCCGGTCGTAGTTTTGGCGCCTGCCACTACCCAGTTATTGCTGCCGCGCGAGGCAAAATCTGTCCCGGCAAGCACGGCAGTCTGCTCCTGCAAAGTTACCAGCGCCAGATTTTGATCCATCCCTTTATAGGAAACACCCTGCGGAACAATCAAAGGGGTATTTCCGGCAGGCGAAGTCGGCAAAAGAGCGGCGGCTTTGTCAGCTCCCAGTTTATCTACCAGGCTGGCCCGCAATATTTCTTTGCCGTAGTTATCGCTCAGGTCATAAGCCATTACCTTGCCCCAGGTAATGCTATCGAGGGGCGTCCAGTGTTCGGGTTTGAAACCGAGCAGGCTAAATTCTAAAGGTAAGTTATCCTGGTGAGTATCAATGAAAGCATTTACCCCGGCAGCATAATTTTCCAGGATCTGGCGTTCATCCGGCGTCATATCAGACTCTTCGGCAGCGGCAGCCCGGCGCAGCCCGATAGTACGTAAGAAGCGGTCCTGGCTAAGCGCAGCCTCACCCAGTACCTCGGAAAGACGACCCGCCCCCACCCGGCGGTTAAAATCCATTTGCCAGAGGCGATCTTGAGCGGTCACGTAGCCCTGGGCCATAAAAAGGTCGTGAGCATTGGAAGCGGTGATGTGAGGTACACCGGCTTTATCGCGAACCACCTTTACTTCAGCAGTCAACCCGGCAACTTGAAGAGTGCCACCGGTTTGAGGGAGAGGGCGCAGCACTAGCCAGAAGAGCAAAAAGGCAGTGAGCAGTAACACCAAAAGCACTAAACCACCCAGCGTGAAAAGGCTATACTTCAAGACGCGCCGGGAACGGCTCGGGCGGGATTTAACGGAACCGCTGGTAGTGCGGTCAATTTGCTTCATCGCAATTTCTCCTGCAAAGACTTTTTCGATATAAAATTGTCGGATACTTTTTGTATTTCGGCTGAAAGCAGTAGCCGGGGGATTTGGAGCAAGGATAAAGTTAGCCGGGGATTGCCCGGCTATCAAACGCCATCCACATTCTTATAAAACTGGTTCTGAATGAATTACTAGACTCGCTCGTAGCGATCCAGGTTTAAGACAAAGACAGTAGCACGCCCGGTCTGTATTTCAGCCTGTTTACCCATTAAAGACTGAACAGCCTGGTCTAAAGGACCGGTACCACCCGATTTTTTTGGCGGGATAGCCGTGCTGTCAGGGAAAGGATTGGTGACAGGCTGGCGGCGGCTCTGGCTATGCTGCGCGACAATATTCAAGACGTTCTGAACAGCTTCATCAGGCACACCTACAATAATAGTGGTGTTACCCTGACGCAGGAAACCACCGGTACTTGCGAGGCGAGTAGCGCCATAATGCGCGGCAGTCAGCGCATCAATCAAATCATCCGCGTCTTCATTCTGAACTATGGCTACCACCAGTTTCATTGCCATTCCCGCTCTCCCTCTGATCTCCTCTTACCTTTGTCAGTACTTCAATTTATTATGTCAATGCCATTCCTAGCACCAAAGGTCCGGCATACTGCTGCAACGCTCTTCACTTCAGGTACGCTAATTATAGGTTTGAGTAAGAACCGTGTCAATATCAGGCCTTGCCCGGCTATTTTGTAGCAAACACAGACTTAAAAGATTAGAAGTACATAAATTAGTTTGAATTAGGCTAATTAATTTGCTATGCTATAAGTAGTTCCCAAATTTTGAAATAACGTTATCTACCGTCTTAGCCAGCGAAAGAGTTACGTTTATGCCACATTTTGTTACCTTCTGGATGCTTCTTGCGCGTCCTAAACCGGCCCTGAGCAGGCCCTTTGCTGCCAGTTTCTTTTCGGCTCTACGCCGTACCCTGTTTATTTTCACTCTTTTATATGTAATCTTATCCATCGTCAGTTGCGCGGTGGCGTTTGTGACCTGGGACCGCGCTCTCGGGGCGCAGACGCCTGCCAGCTATCACCTCTCCTACCAGAATGTTAGCTTTCCTGCCGCTGCCGATAATCTCACCCTGCGAGGCTGGTTCATGCCGGGCAAGAGTCAGAAAGCTATTATTATGGTCCACGGACGCGGCTCCAACCGGGCCGATAAGGAGGTTTTTACCTTACAGTTTGCGGCGGACCTTCAGCGTGCCGGGTATAATATCTTAACCTTTGACCTGCGCGGGCATGGCCAGTCCGATGGTCTCTTCAGTTCTTTCGGGCAATTTGAACAACGCGATATTATCGGGGCTTTACGTTACCTCACCTCACGAGGCTTCGCCCCGGAGCATATCGGGGTATGGGCCTGGTCTATGGGCGCTTCGGCTACCCTCATGGCAATGGACGATCATGATAAATTGAATACTATTTCAAACAGCCTGCGGGTAGCGGTACTGGATAGCGCCTACGCCGACCTGAATAGCCAGTTCGAAGGAGTATTACAGGGTTTTCCTTCCATACTGGTTCCAGGCATGGAGGGCGCAGGCAGGGCACTACTGGGAGTCAACACGACAGATGTACGCCCGCTCGATGCTATTCGGCGACTGCACAATGCCCGGCTTTTTCTCATCCACGGGCTGAACGACAACATGGTGCCGTCATGGAATTTATCAGTCTTGCAGCAAGCCGGAGGCGCAAACGTAGTCGAAAGCTGGCTGGTGCCAGACGCCGGGCATGCCCTGGCCTACCGCTCAAGGCCACAGGAGTACGCCAGCAAAGTGATCGCTTTCTTTCAGCGAGAACTCTAGCTGAGAAATTTTGACAGACCGGGAGCAATCCCGGTTTTTGTTTTGTCGCAAGATTAGCGGTACTGTAAAGCAAAGACAGGGATTATTGTTATAATAGGAAAAGGAAATTACCAGACCTTTTAGCTAGGAGTAAGGATAAAGCTGTGTCGCAGCTAAATGGCGCGAGCCAGATGTCTCCGGAAGAAGTACGCGCTCTAATCAGAGGCGGCGAAACCGAACAGGTCGAATTAAAACTGGAGGATGTCTTCCAGACCGACATTGCCGAAATTCTGATGAGCATGGCAAACGCCGGGGGAGAGTCTTTCTTAATAATAGGTGTGGAAGATCACCCGATTAAAATACGCGGTGTTTTTAATATTAAGGAAGTAACCGACAAGATTTATAACGCCGCTCGCCAGGTAGTACCTTCCCTCGCACACATGATCGCTATCGAAAAACACAGCCTGGATAACAAGAATCTGCTGCTCGTGCGCGTACCGCCTAATCTACCCGGCGTTTACCACGTCAATGGCCGCTATCTACGCAGGCGCGGCAGCCAGCGTCTGCCGGTTCAGGCCGAAGAACTTTTGCGCCTGATGCACCTGCGCGGCGGCGGCTATTACGAAGACCAACCGGTACCCGGCGCTACCATCGCCGATATTAACCCTGAGCGAGTGGGCTGGTATATTGCCCGCCGGCAAAGCCAGCGCAGTTCTCTCCTGCCAGCGGAACAACCGGTCGAAGAATTTCTGGATAAGCTGGGCCTCTTACAATCCGGCCATCCTACCGTGGCGGCGCTCCTCTTCTTCGGACGTAACCCGCAGCAATTCTTTCCCTATCATGTTATCAGGGCCATGCGCTTCGCCGATAATACCACTGCCCGCATTATAGACCGCAAAGATATCGGCGGGACCATTCCCGAAATGATTGAGCAAACCCTGGCTTTTGTCATGGCTAATACACGTCACCCGGTACGCTTTGAAGGTGCTATTCGCTATGACGAGGATGAGTACCCGGTAGAAGCTGTCCGCGAAGCTATCGCCAATGCCTGCGCCCACCGCGACATGTCGGTGACTAATGGCCAGTTGCGGGTCTTTATCTTTGCAAACCGCTTGCTGGTAGATAGTCCCGGCGAGCTATTACCGGGAGTGAAAATCGAACGCCTGGCCCAGATCAGCCGCCTGCGCAACCCGCGCCTGGCGCAGTTACTCTATGATAGCGGCTACATGGAGCGAGCCGGAACGGGTATCAGCCGCATGATAGGAGCGATGGAAGAACACGGGCTGGAGCCACCGATTTTTGAAGAGGTCGCAAATAGCTTGCAGGTAACATTGCGAGGTCCCGAGTATGAGAAAGCCTGGAAGGCCCCTCCCGCTCGCATCCTGGAACCGCTCGTAACACCCGAATTGCGAGCAAACCTGAATAACCGCCAGCTACGCTTTTTATCCATGCTGCGAGAGCGCGAACAGATGAGCCGCAAGGAATATGAGACTACCTTTGAAGTGAGCGAGCGTACCGCAAATAATGATCTTCTGGCTCTGGTGCGTAAGGGGTTGATTACTACCGTGGGAAATAGCGTGCGAACAGTCTATGTATTAAAGAGATAAGCTCGCAAACTGGTCGCAATTAGGTCGCAACTGATAAAGAAAAATCTCAATCATAGGAGCAGTCGCCCAGGCACCCGGTGCCGTGACAATGCTGGCAAGGATGGTCGTAGCAAAGCTGGCAAATACCACCTACTTCTACCCTTTTCCCATCGCGATCTCTTCCGTATAGAGGCACATACTCTCCTTCGATCAACGGATACTCGCAATAAATACATACCCGTCCTTCAGAGGTAGAGGAGTCGCTATTAGTTTGTATTTCTTCGATACTCATTTTTATGACTACAGGTCTGCCAGGTCCGGCAAATCCAATCTTTTTTATCTGTTTACAGTATAGTACTATCGCTAAACAGGATCAAGAAGCTTTGTGAAAGAATAGACAGATTGCGAGCAATTGAGTTTGCTCGCAAAAAGCTCGCCAATTGGTCGCAAGTTTTAAACATGATGTGGATAACCTCTTGCATGCGACTTTTTTCTATGCTAGATTCAAAAATAGATATGTAAAGCATGTAGAGCTTCGCATGTCTTGCCATGTTGCAGTGCATGTCCTGAGTTACGTGCAATAGACGGAACCAGGGCAAAAAAGATTTTTCTTATAGGTTCGAAGCTACTCAATCATTGAACATTATGTGATTGAATAGCAAACGGAAACAACAATTGAGGCAGATATGAGTTTAAGCATCAGGGTTCTAAAAGAACGGGCTGTAGGAATACGTGATTTTCAAGCCAATCCTACAAAAGTGCTGGAAAAAGTAGTTGGCAATAGGGAGCCACTACTGGTAACCCGGCGCAACATGCCCATCGCTGCCTTGATTGATGTTGAAGAACTGGAGCGCTTACTGGAAGCCCAGGATCGCCTGGCGCAACTGGAAAAGCAAGCCGGTGAGCAGGCCTTGTAGTTTATTTCAAGTAAGAAGTACAAAAGGCAATAGTTATGTAAAGTAAAGCCGACTGTTAAAACTCTTAAAACCGAACAGTAAGAGCTATAAAACAAAAAGAAAGAAGCCCCAGCCGCCAAGCAAATGAGCTTCTTCCAATATCCAGATAGAATGTCTGCCAGGCTTTGTTAGGGGAAAAGCCGGGTCAGTACTATCAAGCTCTTTTATTTTAGCAATTATACGGGCCTTTGTCAATGGGTTCGAGGTAGTTGCAGGGTTATAATACGCTTTTTTGGGATGCTAATAGCCGTATCTTGATTAGTTTTGCCTATTTTTGGGCAGGCTAAAAGATAAAACGGAGGTATTTTTGTGCCCTGAAAAGCCAGAGTTTTGAGGTTGGCTCCTTATAATAAGGAGACTGCCAGATGTTTAGCGCTGCCGCCACGCTGACCAAAAACAGTTACAGCAGTTTGAGCTACCAGGGTAACGGCTATAAAGGAGAATGGCAAAGGGTTAGCCACCGCCAACCCTGCCCGGTTTGCCAAAAAACTGACTTTTGCGAGATAGCCAGAGATGGCCAGACCGTTCACTGTATGCGGGTAGCCAGTGCTCACCCTACCAGTTACCGGCAAGGTGGTTGGCTACATTATCTTCAACCACTCAGAAACAACATAACCGTTGCTGACCTGCGTTCTACTGAAAAAGTCTTCACTAAAAACACCGAAACTCAAAAAGAAAAGATAAATGTAGCCCCAGTAGCAGTACGCCACAAAGCAATCAGCCATCTTTTAGATAAGCTTATTTTAAGCGAAGAACATCTAAAATATTTACAAACGGAAGGCTTTTCAAAAGAAGTCGCTTACAGGCTGGGCTACCGGACTCTACCACGCGCCGGGAGAGATAAACTGGCACGAGAAATCGTAGAGTTAGTTGGTGCGGAAGAAGCGCGAGGCCTGGCTTTTCTATATGAAAAAAAAGGTAAAGCCGGGAGCAGTTATTTCCAGTTTGCAGCAGCACGAGCCGAAATACTGCTGATTCCGATCAAAGATGCGGAAGGTCGTTACCTGGGCTTGAAAGGCCGCTGGACTACGATTAAACCTGGCAGCCAGGAACCGGAAAGGGCCTATCGTATACTCTCTGCCGGGTCCAGTGGCGGCGCTTCACTCGGCACCCCTCTACATATTGCGCGATCTGTTACCTATATAAACAGCCAGGATCAGAATCAAAGTAACCACATAATAATCACCGAAGGCGAGAAAAAAGCAGATTATATTGCCTTGAAGACAGGCCAGCTTTGCATCGGGGTACAGGGAACCGGCAACTGGCGAGCGACCGGCGGCGAAGGACACCTGGTAAGTACCCTTGCCCGGTTAAAGGCGCGGCAGGTGGAAGTAGCTTTCGATGCCGATTTAGAAAAAAACCCGCGCGTAGCGCGTGATCTCTACCAGATGTGCTGCCAACTACAGGGGGCAGGATTTGAAGTGCTGGTAAGGCGCTGGCCTTTAGCGGCAGCCAAGGGTTATGATGATTTACTGAGAACAGGTCTGAAAGAGCTAGCACGGTTGGAAAAATTCTCTCCGGTAGATGATTCTAGAAGCAGCGGTTCAAGCCAGGTCAAGAAATTTATTAAGCTAGAACCCGAAACTGTAGCAGTGAAACAGTTAGCCAGCCAACATGGCATCAGGCCTTTATGGACCGTAGCGGAAGCCAGGGAGCAGCATGTCCGGCTTTTCAGCCAGCTATACAATGAGCACTTTTTCAGTTTAGGACAACGCCGGCAAAGCATCGTAGTAACATCAAATCCCGGTACCGGTAAAACCCATGCCGCCCTGGCCGAGGCCCTCAGGGCAGTAAGCGAACATCCTTACGGGCGAATATTGTACCTGGCCGATAACAAAGAGGTTTACCGGCAGTGGATCAAGCCGGGAGCTCTATTGCACAAGGCATGGCAGGAAGGGCTGGTTGCAATACGAGAAGGTCGTCAAAAGGCGGCAGGATCTTTCGAGTGCCGTAAGTTTGAGGAGTGCGAGGCGGCAGGGCACCAACGCCATGCGCCGACCTGGGATATTTGCGCAACCTGTCCCTTCTTTTCAAACAAAAACTGGCAAGCCTATCTCTCTAAAAACGGGATGGATAATAATACGAGTATGCCCTGGAATTGCCAGCAGGAGGGCTACTGGAGCGGAGTGGAGAAAGCCAACAAAGCACGGATGGTACTGGCTCCCAAGGCCAGTTTCCTGAACAATTCCAATGAGCTAAGCGAGTTCGACATTATAATTTTAGACGAGAGTCCGTTGGAACATCTGCTTGAAAAAGTGGTTGTAACACGTGAAACCCTGGCCGTGTGGCGAGAATCTATCCAGCGACAGGCCAGTCAGGAGGAAGATAACGAGTATTTTTACAGCCGCTGGCAGCAGCATTATATGCCGTTCATCCGTCTCTTTGAGCTGGTAGAACAGGCTCTTATCAGGCAACAGGAGTTCTATCAGGCGGACAGGCAAACCTTACGCCAAAACCTCTGGCCGTTCTTGCCCACTTTAGAAGTTGTGGCCGCTAAAACAGGCCAGGATTTAGCCGATTTAATAGCGGAGTGCAGGGCAACTCAGGTAAGTAAGCAAACGGGCCGGTATAACTGGGAACGACCTTTCACTAACCTGGATGGCTCACTGACTTTCCCATTACATTTTGCCTGTGAACTGGTCGAAGGACTAGCCAGAGAACTTTCGCAGAAAAACAAAGATACCCGGCTCTGGTCTGGCGTAGAAAGAAAAAGCCCGGCCCTGGTAGTATTCCAGCCGCGTGAGCATCTGCTTCAGATACTACGCGGCCAGTCCACTGAAGAAGGGTTAGAGTATAAAAATGAATTTGCCAGCCCTCCCAGCGTGATAATTTTAGATGCCACACCTGCGCCGCTACTGCTCGAATATGTAATGAAAGAGAGTTGCAGAGTAGTCAGCTACGAAGTAGCGCAACACGTTGAGGTCACGCAGCTTACAAATTCTCTATATACCAGGGATGAGTTGCAGGCCAGTAACGGCAAGGCCTTACAGGAAGTCAACAGAATATTGGAACAAGAGTGCCAGCACTATGCTTCCAGCGCCATCTTCTGTCACAAAGCCTTCAACCCGGCAGCCGGGAAAGGTCCACATAAGTTAAATATAACAGCCTCAGAAGAGACAGTAACATGGGGACACTTCGACCGGGACAACAAAGCTCTTAATAGTCTTAGCGAGGTAGAATTTATAGCGATAGTAGGTCATTATTGCCACCCGTTGGACCAGCTAAGAGCGCAGGTACAGGCCTTTCGCTTTGGCAGTAAAGAAGAGGAGGGACAGGTTGAAACGGACAAAGCGCTCTGGAAGCTACGGGGCTATAACTGGCGAGATGAGCAAGGCAATGGTATAGCGCGACGCTGCCGGGCTGATTATGACCAGGATGTGCAACAGGCAATCGAACACTGTGAACGAGCCGCTATTCTGCAAGCGATCGGACGAGGACGGCCTACCTTGCGCAGTCCTGAAAAACCGCTCCAGGTCTTGCTGGTAACTTCTACTCCGCTTGAAGAGTCTCTACCGGTGAAACGACTGGCTGAAGCGCGTGAATTACTGGGAGAGAGTGTTCTCAGCTTGCCGCAAGCCCAGGCGCTGGCAACAGGTCGAGCTATGCGACAGGCTCAACAGAGCAGGCGCAGCGAGGTAGCCCAGCGTATAGTCAAAGTGCTATCCGAGCTTGCAGTGGACAGTAACAGCAGCGCTTATCTCAGTTTACGGGAGTTAGGCTGGCTGGCCCGCGCCGGTAGCTGGCAGTTAAAAGTTATGGGGTTGGATAAGATTATCAGAACAGGAGATGAAAACAAGAGCATTATCGGACCGGAATTATTTATAGATATATATAAACAACTCCAATCCGGAAAAGCCTTTGTTTTTTCGCCTGTTGTAATAAACTATGACGAAAGCGGGAGATTTAAGGAACTACCAGAAGATACTAATGCGTCTAATCAGCAATATTCAAAAGGTCAGAAAGTGGATTCAACAGCAAGTTATCCGGCCTGATTTCTTTTTTCAAAAGTAGCAGTTATAGAAAGAATGCTTGGATATATTGTTACTTATATCACAAACAAGTCTCTTTGCTGAACTTGTTATATTAATCACAAATATGTCGGAGTGCCTTCTTTGTTACAAACTTCACTTTCTTTTCCTGCTGGAAGCAGTCAGAGAAGCGCGAAGTTGAGAAAGCCCTTGCTCTATTTGTTCCAGTTCTTCCACAAGCATGTCCCGTTCGGCCTTAGCCAGTTCAGTTGCTTCCAGTTGTTTGCTCAATTTATCAATGGCTAAGCGGAAGCGAGAAAAGGTGACAAGGCGTATAGATTGAGCTTGTTTTACCTGGCGAGCGCGGGTGGCGGAAGCCGTGCCGTTTTCTGAAGGTATGTTTTCAGAAGTAGTGGTGTCAGGGGTCGGCGTTTCTGCCGGTTCTTCCTGGCTGACCAGCGCTTCGGTTATCGTCATGCCTTTTTCGCTTAAAGCGGCCAGTTTGTCAGGGTTAGCGGCCAGTCTCAAGCGGCGACTGACATAACTTTCAGACTTGCTGATAAGCTGTGCTATTTTCCTGGCCGAATAGTTATATTCGTTTTCTAAAGCCTGGAAAAACTGGACTTCTTCTAAAAGGCTAAGATTTCGGCGTTGCAGGTTCTCTGCCAGGCTGGCTAACCGGGCATCCCGCTCAGTCCAGTTTTCCTTGATAATAACCGGCAGGTGCGTTTTTTTGGCAATTTTAGCCGCCTGATAGCGTCTTTCTCCAGCTACTATTAAATAATGCTCTTCGCCTTTTTCCTGCACAGGCCGCACTATCAGAGGTTCCAGTACATCGCGCTGGCGAATATCTTCGGCCAGTTCTTGCAGCGCAGCCTGCGCTTCGTCAGAGTCGAAGTCCTGGCGCACCTGGAAGGGATTAGGCCGCACTTTCTCGATGGGGACTCGCCGGGCATCGGGCATCGCGAGATCTTCGGTTTCAGCCTGTTCTTTTTGTAACTTGATACGGTTCTGGGCGGTCTGATTGCCCTTGTTGAGATTAAAGGCCGGCACGTTTTTCAACCTCCTCGGCTAGTCTGGCGTAGTCATCGGCGCCTTGAGAAGAAGCCGCATAGCTGTAGATCGAAGCTCCCATAGCCGGAGCTTCCGATAGCTTTACATTCTGGCGGATAATGGTTTTGAAGACTAAATCTCCAAACTGGCGGTTGACCTCCTCGCTGATCTGGCTGCTAATGCGGGTGCGATTTTCCATGGTGAGGGCTACTCCCAGCACCTGCAAGTTTGGATTGAGCTCTTGCTGCACCCAGTTGATGGACTCTAAAAGCTGGGCGATGCCGTAGAGGGCATAGTAACTGGAACACTGAATGGGTATAATAACAAAGTCCGAAGCGCACAGGGCATTGATGGTAAAGATGTTCAAGCTGGGCGGGCAGTCAATCAGAATCACATCGAACTGGTCTTTGATCGGAATCAATTTTTTGCTCAGGATGGTCTCTCGCCCGTAGAGGCTAACCAGTTGCATTTCCAGCCGCACCATATCCATATGAGCGGGAGCTAACCAGACGCCTTCTTTTTCGATCAGCACTTTTTCAAGTGGCAGGTTCTGAGGAGCCAGTACATCGAACATAGAGTGTTCGAGATGCTGAGGGTCAACGCCAAAACCGATAGTCAGGTTGGATTGAGGATCGAGGTCGAGGCAGGCTACCCGGTAACCTTGCCGGGCCAGGCGGGCGGCCAGACTGTTGACCGTGGTGGTTTTCCCGGTCCCGCCTTTCATATTAGAGCAACTGATAACACGACAGATGGGCATTGCCTCAACTCCTTCATGCGCAGACCGCTTTTTGCTTTCCTGCTGGTTGATTTACTGATACACTTGTTCTTAACATGATACGGTGCGTTATTGTTACTGTCAATGTAAAGTAAGCGGATTGGCATAATTTGCTTTTATTACGCCTTTCATTACTTTACATAACTAAAAACAAAATCTTTGGATGACTTAAAGGGAGAACAGCAACAAAAACTTTTAGAGGAAACATGCAGGCCAGGTGGCACTTTTTAGCACAGATGCCGATTATGTGAGTGAAGCAAGGTTCATCAGACGCTTTTTATTTGAGCCGATACGTAGATTTTGAGCCGAAACTTGAGAGATTGGGAGGAACTATTGTGTTTGATGTTAACCCGAACGCGACTGTGCTGGAGCAGGTGACCACTGAGGCCGTTGATACAACGCAACGGAGGAACAGAATGCGCGCTAATAACGGCGAGCCAAGTGATGCGGAATTGGTAGCGGCTTACCGGGCTGCTGCTGATACCAGCGGACCACGAAGCGAACAGGCCTCAGGCGCTTTTGAGCCACTTTTTCGGAGATACTGGCCTTACGTCTTTAACCTATCCAAAAGCAGGTTGGGAGCGGTCTATGCCGAAGATCTCAGCGCCGAAACCATGATGACAGTGCTGGAACGCCTCAATGGTAAGGAAGTGGTAACAAATTTCAAAGGTCTGGTACGCCATTCTTTTGAACGTGAATATGCTTCTTTACTGGAAAAGTTGTTTCAGGGCCGTAAGCTAATGCGCGCCGGGTTGATTGCAGTCGAAAATGAGAGTGGGCAAGGTAGCGTCGGAAGAATAAAAGGAGCTACTATGGTTTCTCTCAATAGCCCGGCAGCAGGTAGCGAAAATGAAGATATGGAATTGCTGCATGTGCTGGTAGATCAGGATGCTGATGTAGTGGATGCAGCTACTCGGCGCGAGTTGGTTAAGGTGTTGCACGAGTTGATTGAGGAGATGCCTCCTCAGTACCGGGCGCCGCTGGTCTGCCAATGGTTAATGGGTATGCGGATTAAGGAAGTAGCAGATGAGCTTGACCTGACTATAGATCAGGTGAAGCATAATACAGCGCGCGGCATTAAGTGGTTGCGCAAGCGTATGCCTGGGTCTCCCAAAGATTGGCTACTTTGATGCAGGTCATTCTCAGTACAGTGTAATTAGCAAAATAGTCGTACGGGCAAATAATTTTTACAGGTGTCAGATTGCGGGGTAATGAGCCTGTTAGGAGAGGCAGTAAGATGAAGGACAATTTAGACCAGGGTACTTACCCGGTAGACAATGGGGACGAGGTCGCGCCTGAACTAAACGAGGCGCTGGCAGCTTATTTTGAAGGCGCAAACGGTGGTGACGTTAGTCGCGAACCGGAAGATATTATCTCAAAAAGCAGTTCTGCCGTCCAGGCAGAATGGCAGCAGTTTCAGGCCTTGCTGCAAGCTCCGGCTAAAGCTGCGCCTTCTTTAGACTCTGCCTGGCAACGGTTCAGGGTACGCGCTTTTGAGGTAGCGCCGGTGACACAGCCGGAAAGCCTGGGTATCTACGTTAGCGAAGCTCTCAATAAAAACGAGCAAGCTGCTATTAGCGATTCTGGCCTGAACCGTGCTACACTGGAAGCGCTTAAAAATGATCCTACGCCGGTTGCCGCCATGAAGGACTACCAGTTAAATGACTATGTAGCCCTGGCGCGCCGCTATGGCGTTAAAGATAGCGCTTTTCCGCGTGTATTGAAATGGCTCAAAGGCCTGGCTAAGAGTCTATCAGCACCCTCTTACGGTGGTTCGCGGGGTATGGTCTTTGCCCGCGAGGATGAAAAGCGTGAACAGGGTTTGAGTGAAACGGAACTGGCTCAACAGCTAGAACAGCGCTCTGAAGATAAAGAAGAAGAAAAGTAATGTTATCGCTATGCTGGCACAAATGTTGAGCTAAATAGGTAAACGGTAGAGTTTGACTGAGCTTGCCCCGGGCAGGCTCGGTCTTTGCTGGTTTATAAAGATAGCGAGGGACGGAGAAATGCCTGGTTGGCGTGGTGGAAGGTGGCGAGGCCGCCTTAATAAAGGACAAATTGAAGAACTGGCGGTACGTAAAATTGAAGAATTTCGCCGGAAACTGAAAGAAGCAGGCCTGGATATTCCTGAAATTCCACCGATTCCGGCAGAATATATCGCTCTTACTATTACCGAACTGGGTGTGCGCAGCGTCAAAGATTTAAGTCACGAGGGCCGAAACCTGGCAGGGCTGCTCGATATGGATCGTGGCGAAATTTTGTATGAAGAAGCCGACCCGGCTGGCCGTCAAAATTTTACGATTGCTCACGAAATGGGCCACTTCTTTTTGCATTACGAACCGGCGGTCCAGGCTGCTCACCAACCCAGCCTATTTGATAATCTTGAGGTGTCGCAAAGTGGCAGCGGTCAAAAACTGGAGCGAGCTTCTAACAATTTTTCCCATTATTACCGCTGTACCGAGCAGGTAGTGACTGCCAGCGCCACGGTCGAAGATGGCGAAACCTACCAGGCAGGTGAGGAACAGCAAACTTACGGGCGAATCGGGAAACGCCAGTTGGAGGAGCCTGATTCTAAAGCGTACTTGAGCGAGATCATCCGGCGTAAAGAACTGGCTGACCGGATAGAATGGGAAGCCAATATTTTTGCGGGTGGCCTGTTAATGCCATCTGACCTGGTACGCCAGTTGAACAAACGCCTGGCGGGGGACGTTAACGCTATGGCATCCGAACTGGCTGTTTCACCAACGGCACTGCGCTACCGGTTGAACGGGCTGCGCTTGCGCCAGGATGAGAATATGGGTCTCAGTACAGAGGAAGCCTCTAATTCCGCCAATCAAAATACGCCACGGCAAGGCACTTTTTTCTAGTTTTAGAGATCAAATAAATAGAGCAAGGCTGTAGGGCGAACTGCTAAAGCCGGTTCGCCTTTGTTATTCCTATGGAGTTCTAGCGAAGTTGTCTTACAAATGTAGGGAGAGGACGGTCTATGACACCATCAATGTCGCTGATAATGGTAGGTGGGCTGGTAGCGGTTTTAACAGCAGTGCAATGGCGAAATTTTGTCGAAGTATTTTCACCAAGCAGTGGAAAGTCCGCCGGTTTTATTTTGCGGCATATGGTTCTGAGTGGAATTTTAGGAGCTTTTGTCTGGTTGGTTAATCTTCGCCTGTGGCAGGTTCAGGTTGATTATGGCGCGGTACTGGGGCTGCTGGTGGCGGAAGGGATTGTTTTTGGCCTGCTAGGAATGGTAATTGGCGCGGGCAAAGCAGGTGTACATATCCCCCAGAAGGATAACAGTAAGCAGGTGAAAAGGCGCGAGAAAAAGAGCGGCGTAGTAAGGCTTGAACAAACTGCCGATATACGGGGTGAACTGAGGCCAGGCATTGGAGTTGGCTGGGATCAAAAGCGGTTGCGCTGGACTGACCTCGATACTGCCCTGGAAGATGAACGGAATACACTTGCCGGCTAACTGATCCTCCTCAAAAAGATCCGCCTCTTTTGCAAAGGCGGATCTTTTATTTTGGAGATAAATCAACTGCCTGTTTTAGGCTTACTGCACTAACCCCTGGTTTTTGGCTTCCTCTTTGGTGGTCTGCTGCACCTTTTCGGCTACGTTTTCGACCTTATCCTTTGTCTGCGAGGCTATATCCTGAACCTTATCCATGACATTCTCACGGGTTTCACCGAGTAGTTGATTCTCAATCTTGGTGGATGGTAGCATCATGCCAACCAGTACACCGGCGGCTAACGCTATCGCTCCTATCATTAACGGGTTATCCTGGATCATCTGTTGGGGCTGGTTGGCAAGGTTTTGCGCTCCGTGTTGTACTCCGCTGGCTACGTTACCAACAGTGTTGCTTACGGTGTCTCCTACTTCACCGGCAACATCACCAACCTTATGGGCAGTGGTGCTGGCAATATCACCAACTTTTTCGGTAGCGCTGTTGGCAGTGTCGCCAAGCTGCTGGCCCACCTGACCAACTTTGTCGCCTACGTTGCTGGTCACGTCACTCGCTTTGCTGCGAACCTGATCCAGGGTTGATTGCGAGCTATTTCCACTATAACCACCATAGTTATAGCCGGTGCTGCTCTGTTTGCTCTGGTTAGAGCGGTTCATCAGCAGATAACCGGCACCTAAACCTATCATGGTAGCGGGAATGGGGTTTTGTTTAATCGTATCCATGATGCCCGAGCCCTGATTGCTGCTGGAGTCCGAGGTGCTGTAGCCAGATTGATAGCCGCTGTAGGGAGATCCTCCACTATAAGTGCTGTTATATCTGGAAGAGCTATAGTTATCACCGTAAGCGGCTGAACCGCCATAGGTGTAAGGGGTTGTAGTTAGAGAACTTCTATTTGTATTATACTGCTGGCTCTGGCTGTTACCCTGCCGGTTCATCAAAAGCCAGCCCAATCCAATTCCAACCATGGCGGCGGGAATAGGATTTTGCTTAATAGTTTCCATTATGCCGGAACCTGCTTCCTGGGCCGTTCCGGTTACATTATCTACCATGTTTTCCACCCTTCCAATTGTAGCATCATGCACAGTCTGCTTAACTGTATCTATGGCTTCGGTCGCTTTATCTTTAGCGGCTTCTTTAGCCTCGTCTACCAGTCGTTCGGGAGCCAGCCTGGCCTGAATTTCATCTATAGTCTGGCTCATTTCTGCGCGAGTCTGTTCGATTTCTCCCTCAATAGCACTTATATCATCAGAATCAGTAGCGGAGCCGGCGCTGGCAGTGGTATCTACATCCCCTGCTGTCCTGTTCTGATAAGCTCTATCCAGGTCAAGCCTGGTATCACTACTGTAACCGGTGTTGCCTCGACTATCCTGAGAATCGACATAGCCATTGATTACACTTGAAGTGTCTGGCTCCTGCGGATTCCGTTGAGCCTCTTGATAGCTATTTATCTCGTCTGCTCTTTCGCCCATCTAACGTCCTCCTTAATTGTGTCAACGGTTTCCTTGGGAGCTAAATTTTCACGTTTTAGCGCGTCAAGCCCGCGTCTGACAAGGAAATAGCCAATGCCAACGACTACTACTCCGACAATAAGGGCGGAGAGCCACCAGGGTAAGCCAATCTGACCCAGGATGATAATAACTGTTGCTACCAGTGCAAGAAATCCTGCGTAGCAGACCAGACCACCAACGGCCAGAAATCCGACATCTTTACCGACTGATGTCACTTTCTGGCCCATTTCGGTCCTGGCCAGTGTAATTTCCTGTCTCACCAGGCTGGTTATCTCACGCGAAAGATCGCTGAATAACTCACCTAGAGACCTTTCTGACCTCTGTTGTTCCATAATTTGCCTCCAGGTCTATTTTTAACCTTGCCCCTGATTACTCCTGTTTTGCCGGGAGCTGAAATCAGAGAAAGTAGACTCTGGCGCTCCTGTCCGGTTATAGGCGCTATCCGCCGAGGTACCATAATCATATAAATCATCGGAAGGACTGCTGGTAGAAATCGCCTCGCCACTTGAAGTATCCATATCAGTTATAGGTACACTCGAACCGGTGCCGGTGTAAGCGCTGGTAGTATTCGTCCCTCTGTAAGAACTGGTAGCGTCGGTTCCTCCGGTCCTGGCACCCTGATATTCAAAGGGCGAAGACCTGTCATAAGAACTCTGATATGAGCGATTTGAATTCCAGGACTGACCCTGACTCCATTGGTTTTGATTTCCACCGGATTGTGAGGGAGTCGAAGAGCGCAAGAACCGGGAGGCTAACAGACCTAGTGCGAAGGCCCCTCCCAGGAATAGCGCCGGTTCTCGTCGCGCAAAGTCCTGTACTCCGTCTATAATTTCGGAGGCATTATGGTTACGGATATAACCTGAAAAATCTTCAAGCTTGCTCGCAGCCTGATCAGCCATAGAAGCAATTGGAGCCGCCAGCGGTGTTGACTGATCGCTATTTTTAAGCTGATCTCCGGTCTGGCGAATCATGTGGGCTACGGAACCCAGGCTGTCAGCCGCTCGATCTTTCTGAGTGTTAATCTGGCTGGTTGCCTGGTCGCGCACTGTATCCGCAACCTGTCCTACCTTTTCCTGGGCCTGATCCAGTACTTCATTGGTTTTCTGCCTGGCATTGTCGTAGGGAGGTAATTTGGATTGCGAACTTTGATTGTATTGAGAGGAGTTTGTGCTTGATTGGTTGTTATAAGTACTACCCTTACTACCTTCCGTCCTATCATTGTAAGAACCTTGCATTGCCGTAATATCCTTTCTCGTACTATGAGGGCAAGCCCGCCCTGCAAGTTAAGTATCTTTTTTGGCTAACCTTATTTCTTTATTAGCCTTTGTACTGCCAAAGGTTCTGGATTGCTGAAAATTGCAGGAACTTTTGTGGGAAGTACGAAGCGCAGCAATAGTAGCAGCGTATTCAACAGTTAGTTAATTAGAAGCAATAATTAAGCCATGATATTAGCGTCGCGCTAAATTTTTATTCAAAATGGAAAATGAATAAAACATGGTAAGTACATGGCTTTAGGTTTTACTTTTAAGTATTAAACTTATCAGGAGAAAAGGCAGCAGAGTTTATGCCAGTGCCAGTCAGTAAAAGGCTTGCTTTTAAAGATTTTTTTCTAGAGTAACAACAGCAGGTATGCTATAATATTGCTCAATGGCAAAGTAAGTTGGAGTATTCAATCTCTTTTACGCTACTCTTAGTTCTGACTGAAAGGACCGTACCCCATGTCAACTCCGCAGGAAGCTCATAATGCCCGGAATCAGCCCCGCGAAGATAATTCTCCCCAGGAAAAAGCTAAAGAAGCCGGTCTGGCAGTTGAACAGTGCGGTGAGCAGGTAATATCTTCCCTGGAAGCGCTCAATAAACTGATTCAACTCGCACTGGTTGATTCTGGCGCACGTAGCGAAGCTCAGCGCTTGCTTGGCAGCCTGGCCCAAAGCCTGGTGGAGCTTTCAGAATTCAGTTTGAGTAGCAGACCTGATTTGAATTCTCTCTGGCAGTTGTGGTCGAGGAATCTGCCGCCTTTAATTTTAGCTGAGACAGAAATTGAAGAGGCTGATACCGCAGGGTTAGAGTTATCCGATAGCGATCTGGAACGCCGTTTAAGCATGACTATTCCACCGCATTTGCGGATTGCCAGCAACGTGGAAGGTGAAGCGTCTGACAAACTAAATGGTTCAAATCTGCGGCGGGTAGTGCTTGCCAGCCTGGATGCTGATGGTACGGCGTTACAGAACGTAAATAAAGCGGCTACCGGTTTTCCTTTAGATATCTGGAGCGTTACCAATCTTGGGGCGAATGTGCCGATTATGGCCCTGACTGGTACGGTAATGGAGCTTAAACCCAGTGTTCTGGTGCTGGTGCTGGTAAAAGGTCAGCATTTGAGCGAAACAATCCGCCTGGTTGCGGATTTAAAGCGGCAATTATTTGGTATCAGGGTGCTGGCAGTGGGGCCTTTTCTTCAACAGGCCAATCTTGCGGAGCGCATCAGGCCCGATTTATTTAGTGCAGACCCTTCTCAGGCCGCTGAACTGGCCGATCAATTCTTCAATCCGCTTAATCGCCTCGGTGATAGCCTGAAGCTTAAAGTGCAACTGGAAGAACAGGCCCAGTCTATTTCTGAAGAAGCGCCGGCTAGTGATTTATTTAGCGGTGAGGCAGAAGAAACACAAGAGCAGGCTGAGGCAGACTCCGGTAGTGATACTAAAGCTGATGCCACTCCTCAGGATTAGCCAGCGCTTATCTCCGCGAATTTAGCTCTATTTTTGAAGCAGCCAGACGCAAATCTGGAAAAGAAAAAACAGCCCGTTCTTAAAGGAGTGGGCTGTTTTTGTAGGAGTTATTCCCAGGCTTCGTATTTGCCCGGAGTATAAAATTCGTAATCCTGGTGCGGTTGCCAGTCTCTACCCTGGCCTCTACTATTCGCACCCCAGCGCAATGAGGCGAAACTGAAGAGAGCGAGAAGCGCTATTACTAATAAAAACCCAAGTATTAGTTCCATCCTAGCCCTTCCTTTCTGCTGATCTTCTCTGAACTGTTCCAGAAAAAGAAATTTTTCTTCTCTTTTTTACTGTTTTTGAGCTGGGTTATAGCGCGGTCCTGCTCTGCGGTTTTGCGCCACTGCTCTTGCTCAAAACGCACTGTTTTTTCCAAGGTATAGATACTGAAGCTATTCACGCCTTTCCCAGTCCTTTCTTTGTTGAGAGTAGTTGGTTGCCTGATCCAACTACGAAAGTCCACATAACCCTTGAGATTCATTCTTTCGTTATTCATCTATATGTTTGCTTTCACAGTTGTATAGTATCAAGTCTGCCTGTTTTTACCTACAGCTAAAGAGCGCAAGCAGGGTCAGTACATGTACAGTTCTTCAAGGGGTGGAAATAAGCTCTTTTGCCTATGCTCAACTGCGTATAGATAAGCAAGTGATCAGTTTCAAGTTAAGCTACAATGCGGTATAATTGTTTTGATAAATATTTATGATTAGGATTACTCTCACTATTTGAGATTTTGAGGGTGAAAGGCAACGGTTTAGTTTAGATGACAGGCTCAACGGATGAGCAAGTTGCTAAAATAAGAGTTTTGCTGGTCGAAGACCATGCAGTGGTGCGTGAGGGTACGGCTGAACTGATTAACCGCCAGGTAGATATGACGGTTGTTGGTGAAGCGGGCGATGGGCAGACTGCCGTTGATCTCGCTACCCGTCTTCGACCGGACGTTGTTTTGATGGATGTGGCCTTGCCGGTGCTGGATGGTATCAGTGCTACCCGGCGTATAAAAGAAGCCGCGCCTACTGTGGCCGTGCTTGCTCTTAGCGCTCACGATGAAGACCAGTATGTTTTTGCCCTGTTAGAAGCAGGCGCCGCCGGGTATTTGCTGAAGACTGTCCGCGGCAACGAACTGGTTGAAGCGGTACGCGCGGTTCACCGGGGAGAGGCGGCCCTTCATCCTGCCGTTGCCAAGAAGGTTTTGGGCCATTTCGCGCACGCGCCGGAAAAAGCCGAACCGCCATCAAGGCAAATCGAGAATTTGAGTGAACGGGAATTGGAAGTATTGAGACTGGCCGGTCGAGGGCTTTCTAACAAAGAAATTGCCGATCGCCTGGTGCTCAGCCCACGTACTGTGCAGGCTCACTTTGCTAATATTTTTAGCAAGTTACAGGTAGGATCGCGTACTGAAGCGGTGCTACAGGGACTGCGGCGGCGCTGGATTACACTGGAAGATATTGACGCAGGAGAGTAAGTAAGTGCAAGAAGTAGCAGTAAGACAGGATAATTTGGCAGGCAGCGCCAGCAAAGAAGCGGCGCGACTGCGCACCGTACTGGAAGTAGGAAGAAAGGTTACCAGTATTCTTGACCTTGACCGCCTGCTCACAGAGTCAGTACGCCTGATTCAGCAGACCTTTGGTTACGAACTTGTAACTATCTTCCTGCGCGACCAGCACGACCAGGATTTTTATTTCAACAGTCATTATTACGGCACTCTGCGGGCTGATATGGAGGGAGGGGATGGCCGCCGTTCGGTGCTTTACCGCCGTAACCATATCAGTAAAGGCATGGTAGGCTGGGTTTTCCGTCACGAGCAGCACCGCCTGGCTAACGATGTAACCCAGGATCCTTACTATTTAGCCTGCGATGATACCCGCGCCGAACTGGATTTGCCGCTTAAAATGAACGGCCAGGTGATTGGAGTGCTCGACCTGGAAAGCAGCCAGGTAAATGCTTTTGATCCCGAAGATGTGCCGTTCCTGGAGATTCTGGCCGACCAAATTGCCATTGCGATAGAAAATGCTCGCCTGGCTGCGCGCGCCCGTGAAGCCGCCATTGCCGAAGAGCGCAACCGCCTGGCCCGCAATTTACATGATGATACGGTACAGGCCCTTATCGGTATTACCCGCCAGCTTGATTTATTGCGCTGCGATTTAAGCGATGAATTTAGCGATAGTAACCTGGAGGGCAGCGGTGAAGAGGTGGCCCTTCCAGCCAAGCTTGAACGAAGACTGGACCGTTTGCAGGATTCGCTCGACCGCACGATTCAAGGGCTGCGCTTACTGAGCCGTGAACTTCAACCCCAACTTTTGCGCGACCTGGGCTTGCCCGCTGCCCTGGACGCCCTGGCCTCTGATATTTCGCGTACATCTAACCTGAAAGTCAAGGTTGAGATTCGTGATGGCGCGAAATGCCTGACTACCCAGCAGGAACTCGAAGTTTACCGTATCGCCCAGGAGGCCCTGGCTAACATTGTAAAACACGCCAGCGCTACCAGCGTTACTCTGGCTTTATCCGTAGAAGATGATACAGTGTTGCTGGATATTACCGACGACGGCAAAGGCTTTGAGGTTCCCGACGATTTAACAAACCTGGCTCGCAAAGGTGGTATGGGTGTACTCAGCATGCGCCAGCGCGCCTGCAACGTAGGTGGCTTTCTCACGATTCAATCTAAACTTGGACAGGGCACGACCCTTTCCCTGGAGTTACCTGCCAGTATGAGCCAGATCGGGGAGGAAATCGAGTCTGTTTAACAGCTTCCTTTTAGGATTTAGACTATTGCGAACAAATAAAAAAACCGGGAATTCCCCGGTTTTTTTATTTCTCTGATTACCAGCCTTTAGGCAGCAGGTCATCCAGGTCGTCATCCTCGGGCTGAGCCTTTTTATCCGCAGGAGGAGCAGCGGGTGGCTGTGGTTCTACCACCGCAGGTTTTACATCTTCCTTTGGTTGCTGTCTGGACTGCGGCGGTTCAACCGGCTGTTTCACTTCGGGAACTGAAGGAGTAACCGGAGTAGCCACGCCGGGAGCGGTGTTCTGGGCAGGAGGAGTCCAGAAAGGCCCGTTGCTCCAGACTGTGCCGTTAAAGCTGCCCAGCGGATCAGCCGCCGGTTTATCGCTGGCCGGTTTAGGGGCTGCGGGTGCCGCTGGCATCTCCGGGGTATCTTTAACTACCCGGAAGGTAGTCTCGGTAGCATTTACCGGAGTGGGACCAACGTGCGCCACGGCGTCATCAGTACCGGTTGCGGCCAATGGCACCTGTTGCGCTTCCGGTTCGGCCCATACGCCGGTATTGACCGGGTGCAAAGGCTCGCGGAAGAAGCCAAACTGACTGTTGCGTTTGGTCTTGGCATCGCTGGTCAGTTTTACCGGGAATTGGTTGACAACCTCCATTACTTCGTCGCCCAGCAACTCTTCGCGTTCCAGCAATTCCGCAGCCAGAGCATGAACCATATCTGAATTGGCCTGGAGTAGCTGCTTGACCTTTTTCATCTGATCTTTCAGCAGTTGTTCCACTTCAATCTGGTAAGCGGCCCCGGTCAGACCCAGCACCGTCGCAGAAGAAAGATGATCATTGAGGCCGGTATGGGCGCAGATCAACAGGGCAAGTGACGTGGCGTGGTCCAGGTCTCCTGAGAAGCCGGTGCTGCCGCTATCGAGGAAAAGTTCTTCGGCGGCCCGGCTGGCCAGAGAAACCTGAATTTTTACTTCCAGTTCTTCCCGGAAGATCACATGTTTCTCTTCCTTTGGTTTAGGCTGCATAAAGCCGAGGGCATCGGTGTGCCGGATAATGGTCAACTTCACGATGTTTTCCCAGGGTACCAGTAAGGCCTGAGCCACAGCGTGGCCGGTTTCGTGGTAAGCAATCCGGCGTTTGTCCTCGCGTGACATGTTGCGAATGGGCTGTCGCAAGCCGACTTCGTGCAGATCGCGGGCCTCAATCAAATCGCGGTAAGTAATGACATCGCGCCCATTGAAGTGGGCCCTGATAACGGCCTCATTAATTACGTACTTGATTTCAACCGGGCTATACCCGATGGTCTCAGCTACCATGCGGTCTATCGGGATATTTTCGTGGTTTACTTTGTCCAGGTAATACTCGATAATTTCGCGGCGACCATCAGAGTCGGGTTTATCAACCGTAATTTTGCGGTCGAAACGACCGGGACGGAGCAAGGCCGGGTCGAGTTGCTGAATCAGGTTGGTAGCGCCAATGGTAAGCACAGCCGGACGTTCGGCCTTCTTGCGCCGCAGGTCCAGGCCCACCCAGCGAACTATTTTGGTAGTCAGGCGATCATCCACGTTCGGCGGGTCCATTTGTACCAGCAGTTCGTTAATCAGCAAAGATCCGCCACCACCGAACATACCGGCAGCGCCAATACCGCCAAAACCCTGCCCGCCTGCGCCCTGGCGATTTTGAGCGATAGCATCAATTTCATCCATAAAGAGAATGCAGGCGCCGTACTCATTTGCCAGCTTGCGCGCTTTTTTATAGAGGTTGCGGATACTGAGCATACCGCCGGCCAGGAAGGGGCTTTGTAAACTGGGGGCGCTACAGTAACCAAAAGGCACGCCTGCTTCGGTAGCAATACACTGCGCCAGGTAACTTTTACCCACGCCGGGGTCGCCTTCCAGCAGCAGACCGCGAATAACTTCACCACCCATGTTCTTGAAGTCTTTGCTTCCCTTTAGCAGCATTACGACTTCACGAGCCATTTCCAGTACCTGCGGGTTGCCGCGGTAATCGTTGAAACTGACTCCGGTTTCGTAGGGTTTGAGCCAGTAAGCCCGGGGACGCGCAATTGCAAAGAACTGCACATAGATAAAGAAGATGGCGGTCATCAGCGAAACTGCCAGTTGAATGGCAATGCCGATAATCTGGGTGGTTACTGCGCCTGGCCCTCCGGCGTTCCACGATGGAGCGAAAAAGCTCAGGACGCCGAAAGTAATAATAAAAATAAGCAAGTAGCGCCACCAGTACCGCCGGAGCGGATTATATTTGATCTGGTGCCGCATCTTCTCTATAGCTAAATCAACATCGTCCTGCTGGGGAACAGGCCTCCGTTTACTTCTGACATTCTCCATATGAGTTCCTATCTGTTAATTAACTACTGTATGGATAGGGCAAGTGCTTTAACTTGCATCCGGTCTCGGAAAGCTCTACCTGCCAGTGATAACCAGGATTACTGGCCGCTATTGTTTCGTCCAAATATGGCTGAGAGTATCGGGTCCTGGCCGTTAAAGTTACCCCAGCCTGTGATTTTATTATCGGTATCCAGGAAAATGTTGTAGCCAATTTCGTTGACGTTGTCTTTAACTGTCAGGACCGAAATAAAGCTGTTTAGAGAGGTTCCATTTGGGAAGTTAATCGTTTCCTGGTGTACGAAACCACCATAGTTGATAACCTCCCCGGTTTTAGCCCCGGCAGCGTTATCAGACTTGATCTGATCAAAGAGCTTGGACATGCTCTCTTTAGTTATTTTTTGCTGGGCCAGTTGCTGCTTGTAACTATCGGCCAGCGAGTCCCAGACCTTATCAACATCGAAAGTGGTGATACCGACCATAAAGCGTTCCGCCGTAGAACTGGGGTTGCGTGTGGCTGTGCCTGGTTGAGGATTGCCGTTGGCCAGTTTATCCAGGCCTAATACGGTGATTGCTACGGGGTCAGTGGTTTGGATATCCGCCAGGCCGCCACCTTTGGTTTTGAAAACATACTGAACGCGGTTAACCGAGCCGTTGCCGTCCTTGTAGGTAGCAATAAAATCATCTTCAGAAGAGCCGTCGCTGTAAGCCAGGCCACCCTGATAGTTAAAGCTATAATCTAACTTTGCACCCTTCTTGAAACTAATCTGTTCAATTTTATCATCAAGAAGAGTTTGCATCGTTTTAACGTCATTAATGCCGCGCTGTTTTAGCTGGTTGCGATAATCTTGATTAAGCGTATTGTAGATATCACCGGCATTAGCGGCTTTGATAGCGTTTAAAAAGCCAATACTTTTTCCATCCGGTTCGGTTTTCTGTTCAGTAGCCCTGACGATACCACTGTTCCCTCCCAGTAAAGCGCCGTTAGTCAGCCCCAGGAAACTGGTTGAAAAGAGTATTACGCCTAAAATAACTATAAAGACCAACGAGAACAGACTCCTGATGGGATGTCTGGTAACACCACGAGAGATATTGAAGAGTACTTTGCCAACGCTCCGGAAAAATCTAGCGGTTAATCGTCCTATTACCCTGAAAAACATATTTTAAACCCTTATCAACTAGCGAACCTAAACCCGCCGAAAATTATTATAATAAGCAGACTTTATCCCGGTGTGGTTATCAGGATGGGAACTCGGCGCTGACAATTTTGCCATCGCTATTGTCAACCACAAAGGTCCAGGGAACACGGCTGGTTTTTTTATCGCTGCCGGTAACAGTCATTACATAAAAGTGGATTGAAGTGTTACTATCACCCGGCACTCCGCCTACATATTGATATCCCTGGTAAACTACTCCATTTTTGCGCTGGGTATCAAACAAGCGCTGGAAATAACTCTTGTCGTGACCTTCTCCACTCAGTTGAGTGTGCAGGGTTGCATTGAGAGAGTTCCAGACCTGGTCGGCATTGCCGTTGATCTGTCCGCGCATGAAGGCTTCAGTAGCGGCAGGCGCATCAGTTTTCTGGACTGGAATAGGTGTGGGTTGTGGTATTGCTGTAGGAGTAGGGACCGCAGCCGCCTGAGCCTGTACAACGGGAGGAGTGACAGCCTCCGGTTGTCCAATAACGATGTTAATATCAAAAATACTCAGTAGCAGCCAGACGCCAAATACTACCAGCACAACAGAAGTAACTACTCCCAGGAAGAGTTCGTGCCGTGCGATCCAGCGGAAGAAACCCATGAAAAACCGGCCTAAGCCTTTGAAGAAGTTACCCAGTAATCTCCCAATTACTCTTAAATACAACATACCCTTCGGACTCCCGCTCGGTATAACAATAATAAAGTATATGTTGCAAGAATAGCAGTTTCAGTTAATTCAACAGTCAGAGCTGTATGGTCAGTTCTGCCCACGATTGAGAATGTTCTGAAATTTATATTCCCTGTTTCTATTTCCCCTGTAACCTGTTTTGATATTGCTTATGATAGGGCTGTATCAAAAGATGTGAAGATACTGACTTTTGTTAGCGGACCTGCTAAGGTCAGAACGGCCAAGTTAAATAAATTGTGAGGCGAAAAGCCTATTGTTATTATAATAGGCCACTCTTTCTAATTTATTACCTGAGTGTTAAACGAATGCTAAATTTGTTAATTATTACCGGGTGGCAAGCGTAACCCGGTTCCCGCGACTCCATACAGGCACAGTAAAGGGCGATTAACGAAACAAAAGATCCAGCAAATATTACCTGAAAGTTACAATATTTTGCTTTGAAGTAAAGACAGCAACTTTCGTTCCCTGCATTATAGCAGAAGAGCCTCATGATTCAATACTTACAACGGCACTATCTGGATTAATAAGCTGGTTTGATTTTGTAAATAGTAGCAATCAACCGGTTAAGGGTTTAGAATTTAGTTAGTAGCCGGAAAATGGGTTTACTAAGATTGTATCGTAAGCTATAATTGAAAAGATAATTCACTGTTCACAACACTAGAATTTTACCGCTATGGCAAAACCACTGATTAACCGCAAACCCAAAGATCCCGCTCAGTTGTGGGATTATGCCCTTGAATTATTGCGCCCTTTAATTATCCCTACCCTGGCCCTGTTACCCAACCCTGAATTTACTACTCGCGAATTTATAATGTATTTGCGAGCCACTAATCCGGGCGAGGACGCTTATACACAGGCCGTATCAGCCTGGAAGGATAATCTTACCCTGGGCCGCCAGACGGTTCATGGGCAAATTATTCCACAGTTGTTACGCGAGGAAGCTAAAGCTAGCTGGGCAGGTTATGTTTATAATGATCAGAATGAAGAGGATGGGTTGAGTGTTCCATCTCGCTGGCTCAAGCCTGGCTATACCTATTCTGAGGATTAATTTCTGGTCACTGGTGCTCCCGATTGTTGACCGTCAGGTAACCAATATTAGCAGGAGAGTGCAAAGATGCCTTCACCCAATAATGTTACAGAACTGGTTATTTTTACAGGCGGCGCCGTTGTAGTGGTTCTGCTTGTGATGGTAGCGAGCAGGTTTACCCGTTTCGGGAAGAAATTGACCGGCGACTGGAAGCCGGGACCGGTAGATATTGCCTCTTTAGAGCGGCCTCGCCGCCCGCGCGAGAAATATGTTGATCCGCTGGCCCGTATCAATCTGTCTTATATTTACGGCTCAGCCTTCCTGATCCTGGTGGTGCTTTTCGCTTATTATTTTATTATGAAGAGTTCTTTCGGGGCTGGAAATTAGCCGGAAGACCTTCTTAATTTTTATAATCCTTTCTATAGAAATTCCTTGCGCCCATGTTAAATTCCGGCGCAATGTTTTCTGGTGTGATCTGGTACTCTGTTAGTGTGGTCATTACTCAAAGCTTTTAACGATATCCGGCGGCGTAAAGTACGCTCGCTGCTGACTATCACCGGCATCTTTGTAGGAGTTGCGGGAATTGTAGCCATCGTGGCAACCGCCCGCAACCTGGAACAGGCGCAACGCTTCAACTACTCAAATGCCAGCCAGGATGACATGCGCTGGTGGGCCTGGAATAATACCGAAACGACTGAATATGCCCTGGCCCAACTCCCCAATGTAGCGGCGGTACAACGCCGGGCCAGTTATGTAACCAAATTCAGAGCCGGACCCGAATGGCATGACCTCACTTTTTATGGCTATCCCGATTACAGTGATGTGCGCGTCAATAAAATGGAGTTTGTGGAAGGCCATCCGCCGGGCAAAGGCGAGGTGGCTTTCGAGATTTCGGCGCGCGACCTGGAGCCTGACCTCAAAGTAGGAGACGAAATAATCTACCGCAGTGGCTCGGATAACACCGAAAAGCGCCTGACCATCAGCGGTTTTGCCCGCAGCCCTGCTTATCCTTCCGCCGCTATCCTCAATTTCACGGTAGCTTATGCCAGCGAAGCCGATGTGCGCCAGATGCTGGGAATTTCGGGCGACAACGAAATTCTGCTAAAAATCTATGACATGGCGCAGCGCGATGAAACACGCCGCCTGGCTGAAGATGTTTTTCGTAAGCGCAATATTCAGTTCGGTGGTTACGTGGGGCGTGATCCCAATAATTACCTCGGCAAACAAGAACTTGATACCCTTGTGCTGCTGCTGCTGATTTTTTCCGGTATCGGGTTGGTTATCAGTGGTTTTCTGGTGGCCAATACCCTTTCAGCGATTGTGACAGAGCAAGTGGGTGAAATCGGTACGCTCAAAGCACTGGGAGCAGTGCGCAAACAAGTCCTGCAAATCTATATTTATGCGGCCCTGATTTACGGCTTGATCGGTAGCGCCCTCGGTATTGTTGCCGGCTTCATCCTGGGTAAAATTTTGCTCGGTTACCTGGGTAGCACGGTTAATTTTGTGGTCGATAACTTCTTTTTTCAGCCCGAAGCGCTCCTTCTCGGTCTGATAGTAGGCGTAGGGGTAACGCTTGTAGCCGCGCTTATCCCCGCCTGGAGCGGTACTGCTATCTCTGTGCGTAAAGCTCTCGGTAGTTATGGCATTAGCTCTACTTATGGGGAAGGCTGGATTGATCGCTTGCTGGCCCGGATTAGAAAAGTTCCTCCGCTGGTAGCCATGTCTCTGCGCAACCTGGCCCGCCGCAAGACGCGCAACCTGATTACTTTTGGAGTGGTGGCCCTCAGTTGCGCCGCTTTTCTGGCAGCCCAGAGCGCCAGCGCCTCGCTGGAGAGAACTATTACCGACCTGTATGGAATTTACGGTGCGGATGGCTGGGTTCAATTCAATAACCGCCTGAATGATGGTTTTGCGGAGCGTCTCAAAACAGTAGATGGTGTGGAAATAGCCGAGCCCTGGTCGAAGGGCCGGGCCACGGTAAAAGCTTCGCAAACCGATTTGTGGGGAGTGCCTTACGATACACAGCTTTACCAGAAACCGGTAGTGGAAGGCCGCTGGTTCGGGCCAAATGAGAATAACGTGGCCCTGGCTACTACAACCCTCGCTCAAGCCAAGAATATTCACGTAGGCGATACCATTGAGATCGAAGTAGGCAAAGTAACCGATCATCTGCTGATTATCGGGTTGCTGGAAGACAACAGCAAATACCTGGGTAGCACTTCCTCCGGCAAGCTTTTCACACCTAAAGATACAGCCGAACGGCTTTTGCGCCACCTGGGTACGGCCGACTTTTTCTCGCTGAGTTTTGCCAGGCATGATAAGGCCTTTGTAGATCAAACCATGTCAGAGGTAGAAAGCCAGTTTAAACAATTCGGGCCTGCTACCCTGGCCGCATACAGCGATAAAGATAGCGCCCAGCAGATAACCGCTATTCTGCAACTGATGTTGTATGCTATGGTGGCCATTATTGGTCTGATTGGCGCGATTGGCGTAATTAATACTCTGACCCTGAATGTGCTTGAGCGCAGGCGCGAAATCGGTGTTTTACGGAGCCTGGGCGGTTCGAATGTTCGCCTGGTGCAGGTCTTTCTAACCGAAGGGTTAATGCTGGGTCTTTTAGGATTCATCGTAGGCCTGGTGCTGGGTTATCCGCTGGCCACTCTGCTGGTTGGCTTTATCGGCCAATCAACCTTCCCGCTTAATTTTGTCTTTGACCTGCGCATGGTTGGCTTAACGCTGCTCTTCGCCCTGGCTCTGACCGCTGCCGCCAGCCTGGGTCCTGCCCTGGCTGCCGCGCGGGTCAAGATTAGCCAGACCATCCGCTACGGTTAGTACTTAGCCCCATTCAGCCGTGAAGTGCGGCAAGAGCTTCATAACAATATAATTTTTGACTGAAACCCCCTTCATTTTTCTAAATTGCGCTTGTAGGTTATACTGAAAAACAAGGTGCTGAGTGATGGCACGCACCGGGAAACGGAGCTTAGGAAACAGCATAAGGGTTTATTATGAGCGAAATGGAAGAAAAAATCGAACAATTAAAGGCTGACCTGCTGAATAAAGTTGAACAGGTCAAACCGCTGCTGCGCGGCTGGTTTCATGCCGGAGCAGCGGTTGGCGCGTTAGCGCTGACTATAGTGCTGTGCTGCCTGTGCTGGGGGGATTGGCCGCGCTTTGTGTCAATGCTGGTTTTTGGGTTGAGCATGACGCTGCTATATACAGTCAGCGCAGTCTATCATATTGGAGCGTGGCGCGGTTGGTGGATTCGCTTCTGGCGCTCTTTCGATCATGCCAATATCTTTGCCATGATCGCGGGTACTTATACCGCCATTTGCTTCAATGTGCTGGAAGGTTGGCTGCGCATCTCTCTGCTGGTCTTGATCTGGCTTCTGGCCCTGGTCGGGATACTGGTAACTGTTTTTAGTGGCCAGCTACCCCGGGTGGTTCGTACCAGTCTGTATATCGGGATGGGCTGGGTGGGCCTCCTGGCGCTGCCTGCCCTGTTGGAGGCCTTACCTTTACCGGCTATCGTAATGATACTTCTGGGTGGGATTCTCTATACATTAGGCGGGTTGGTTTACAGTAAACGTTGGCCTGACCCCTTTCCCCGCGTCTTTGGCTTTCACGAAATTTTCCATCTTTTTGTGATAGCCGCCAGCGCGGTCTTCGCTGTGTGTGTCATGCTCTGGGCCTTGCCTTATGCGCGGAATTAAATTTGAAGAAGCTCTTATTTGTGAAGTTTTCACACAATAGTCAGGGAAGCTACTCTCTATAAAAGTAACTTATCAGTCATAAAAGTCGTATAATAGAGTGGATAAATAAATTGTCCTCTATATAGATTGGAGATAAACAGAGGTGGCTAAATTAGAAGTTGGTGCAGTTGCGCCAGATTTTAGTCTTCAGGATCAGAATGGCAAGACCGTTCATCTATCTGATTTCAAAGGCAAAAAGCCGGTTGTGCTGATTTTCTACCCGGCCGATCAGACTCCTGGCTGTACCAAGCAGCTATGTGAAGCCCGTGATGCGACTTCCACTTATCGCGAAGCTGGTATCGTTGTTTTTGGAGTGAACCCGGGCGGTCCTGAAGCTCATCAGAAATTTGTCAGTCGCTATAGCCTGACTACCCCTTTACTGGTAGATAAAGGCTTAGAAGTGGCTACCAGATATGATGCCGTACTGGGATTAGGGCCGCTGAAGGTGGTTAATCGTACTGTAGTAGGTATTGATACGGAAGGTCGAGTTGCTTTCTATAAGAGAGGGATACCCTCTACTAAAGAAATTGTAGCTGCTCTTACTGCCGGGGCTGCTCAAAACTAATTCTAAACCGGTCTAATTACAAAAACCCCTGCCGCTAAATAATAAAGGGCAGGAGTTTTTGTTTACGCACCTTTGTACTTCTATGATCTAATGACCGTTCTGGAGCAGTTAATGTTTCTTTCAAACCTTTAGAACGAGAATTACTACTGATCCTGGAAATATTCTTCCGCTTCCGCCGCCACTGATAGAGACCCGGTGACGCAAATCAGGTCCAGGGGTCCGGCCAAATTCCTGGCAAGTTCCAGCCCCTCTTTTACGTTTTGACTGATTTTAAGAATCATCCCCGGTATCTGGTCTCCTGCAATCTCGGCCAGCTTTTGCGGCTGAATGGCGCGGGGATTTCGAGATGCGGTAATAATCAGCCCTGCCAGGCGGGGTGCTGAAGCCAGTTCGCGTAAGATACCGGCAACATCTTTGTCCTGGTAAATGCCGGTTAGCAGCCAGAGCTTTTCGAAATAATAATTTTCTACCAGGGCCTCGCGCAAGCGTTCCGCGGACTCGGCGTTGTGCGCGCCGTCAGCCACGATTAAAGGATAGCCTTTTTCATCCTGTAGCGTTTGCATGCGGGCAGGCCATGCCGCGCGCGCAAAACCTTCGGCTAACCGTTCGGCCTTTAGAGGCAAGCCGCCGGGCTGCTGTTGCTGCTGCCAGAGCGCCGCCGCTGCCAGGGCGGCATTCAAACGCTGGTGTTCCCCCAGCAAGTTAATCTGGACCGCGATACTGGCCGGACCATATTGTAGCAATAGCTTCTGGTGCTCCCGCCGCCGGTTCTGCGGACTGAGTACAATATTTTCTTCTACTAACCGGGCCGGGGTTACAAAGGACAAATCAGCTTTTCGCTCCGCGCTGACCTGTTTTAGCACCTGTTCTGCGCCGGGCCACTGCGGGACAGTCACTACCGGTATAGCGGGTTTGATAATCCCGGCTTTTTCAAAAGCTATTTCTTCGATAGTATCACCCAGGATGGCGGTGTGATCGAGCGAGAGTGAAGCTATGACCGAAACAAGTGGCTCAACCACGTTAACCGCGTCTAGCCTGCCGCCCAGCCCGATTTCCAGTACTGCTATATCAACTTCCTGCCGGGCAAAGTAGAGCAGCGCTAAAGCCGTACCCACCTCGTAGCTGGTAATAGCGCCCCATTCTGCCGCTTCCTCCGCCAGCATCTTTTCAATGGCCGGGCGCATTTCCGTTACCAGTTGGGCCAGTTCCTCCCGGCTAATCAGATTGCCGTTGATCTGCATGCGTTCGCGGTAGGTGTGCAAATGAGGTTGGGTATAAAGGCCCACCCGGTAGCCGCCTGCCTGAAGCGCGGCATTGATCAGGATAGCAGTTGAACCTTTGCCTTTAGTCCCGGCGATAACGATTGAAGGGTAGCGGCGTTGCGGTTCGCCCAGGCGCACCAGAAAGCGTCTTACTCTCTCAAGGTTAAGGGAAGTGGCATTAGCCGGAGGCATCGGTATTTTTTCGTAATTGGTGAAGTTGTTAAGGTAATCGAGGGCTTCCTGGTAATTAAAAATTGTCATCTCAGTTTATAAACAACCATATTCTTCTCGCCGAACTGCTCCAGATAGGTTTCCTGGGGCTGGAAAACTTTTATCCCCTGTTTCTCCAGTTGCTCATACAGGTCGGGATACCAGCTCGGCAGCATGGCAAAGTAATTAACTCTAAGCTTATTCAACTTATTAAGAATCGCCTGGTGATCGGTGACGATTTTGACGAACTCCGGGCTGACCAAACCGGCAGTATCTACTATTTTTCGCTGGCTGAAATAGCCTATTGCTCCGATATCATGGGTGGCAACTACGGCCTCAGGTGCTGTATTAGCAGCCAGCCAGTGACCGATACGGACTTGTTCATCGTTGATAAATTTTACATCAAATTGGTAGGCCAGGGAACCGGTGAACCAGCTATAAAGTACAATCAGGCCGATCAACCAGGGTAGGCTGCGAGCCACTACCGGGAGTCTTTTAGATCTCAACCAGTTCATCAAACCGGCAGTGCCTATTACACCATAGACTACCAGAAAAGGTATTAACGGCATAAGGTAACGGGCATGGTGGTACGTTACGGGCAGGCGCAGGGCGTAGAGTACCAGCACCAGCGCCAGCCAGACCAGGGGACGCCAGTCCTGCAGGCCACGCTGGAGACTGCTGATGCAGTAGAGTAATCCAGGCACCAGCGCAAAAAGCGCTCCGGCCAGAAATAACTGGTAAAAGGCCCCGCCAAAATAGGTTGCCAGGCTCTGGGGCGAAAGATCGGCGTAGGCGCTGACTTTAGCGCTGAAGGTATTGGGTAAAGGCGAACCACTCAACAGGTAGTTAAAGATAAAGTAGGGTATAACCAGGAGGGCCCAGCCTGCCGCTATCACTAGCCAGGCTTTGATTACAGTCCGCATCCAGCCTTCGGTACGAGTTTGCCGCATGCGCCAGGCCATATCGAGGGCTACTAACCCGAGCAGCGCCATTCCTTCCGGGCGCACCAGCGTTAGAAGCCCACCACTTACGCCCAGTAGAAAACTCAGCCGGTTTGCAGAGCCGGTTGAGCGAGGCTGAAAGTGCTGGCCGAACTTTTCAGACCCGATAGGAAAATGTTGGATGTAGGAGCGGGCCAGAAAAAGCGTACCAAAGGCAAAAACGATGGTCTCCATGCCGCTGGCGCCCGCCCACACCAGGCGCCATTCAAACAGACAGCCAAGCGCAGCGCCCCAGGCCACTCCCTGATGCCCGCTCAACAGTTTTGCCAGGAGAAAGGCTTCTCGGCCTGTCAGCGCCAGGAAGAGGATGCCGAGCGCATAAGCCCAGGCCCCGTAAAAATTGTCGAAAGCGTAACCGGGTATTAACATGAAAGTCCAAAGCGGCGAGGTTGAACCGGCTACAGGCTGCCCCAGATTGTAAGCAAACTGGCCGTGCAGCGCCAGGTTACGCGCAAAAACCTGGTGAATCCAGGCATCATCAAGGGGAAAGCCGGTAGGAGTCTTTTGCAGAGCGACCACCAGGTAAAACAGGACCGAAAATGCGGCCAGCCCCAGCCATATCAAAGGTTGAGTAAAACCCGCTCGGGGTGACTTGATATTCATGAGGGAAGATTAACCAGCTTGTCGGTAGTTTTACGCAGGCGCAGGGTTTCTAAGGGGGTAGCCGAAGGTTGTAGCCAGGCTTCCAGTTCGACCGGTGTTACCACCCTTTCGCGCTGGATTGCCCGGCGTTGCTTAATGAGCCGTCGCAGGTGGCGTGGCTGTAAGGCCGCTAACCTGCCGCGCAGGCTATGAGTATTACCCCTCAACAGGGTATAGGCACTGGCTGCCAGATCATAAAAGATTATGGCTAAAGCGTGACGCCAGAGGAGGGCGGAGGGCCAGTCTTTCAGGATTACCCAGAGCCTGTTCCGGCCAAGCTGGTAGTTTTTGAAAGGCGAGCCCTGCTTGCCGGTGCCGCTATACTCGTGCCAGACCAGAGCATTCGGCAGGAAAAGAGTGCGGTATCCGGCCAGGCGCATTCTCCAGGCGAGGTCAGCATCTTCCAGGTAGGCAAAGAAAGCCTCATCGAAAAAGCCTACTTTTTCAATTACTTCGTACCGGTAAAGGGCCGCTCCCGCGCAGGGTCCAAAAATCTCTTCCGGTTCGCTACCGCTTTGCAAGGGTTGCCCTACATGACGGTCCAGGGCCAATCCGTCGCGCCGGATTTCAATCCCGGCAGAAGCGATTACGGGTTGAGCCTTAGCCTGCACACTGGAAAAAAGCATGGGACCGCAGGCCGCGCCCCAGCCTTTTTCGCGCTCTTGCAGGGCGGCGACCAGCGTGGCCAGCCATTCCGGTTCTGCCAGGGTATCATTATTAAGCGTGGCTATAAAAGGCGTCCTGGGATCAACTACTGCCAGGGCATGGTTATTACCGCCGCTGAACCCGCTATTCTCATTCAATTCCAGCAGGCGCAGGCGAGGTAGCTCTTGTTGCGTTAACCACCCGGCAAAAGTTTCGCGTACAAAAGCACTCGAACCATCCGTTGAGCCATTATCAACCAGGATAACCTCGAAATCACGGAAAGTTTGAGCCTGGAGTGAGCGCAAACACGGTTCCAGGAATTTTTGCCCATTCCAATTAAGGACCAGGATAGAAACAGTAGCGACAGGAAGGTCCATCAATTGTTTTATTTACGCCCCTTAGCAAAATAAGGTTCAACTTGCGCCGGTAGCGAGGCAAACACATCGGATACCGGCACTTTTCCCTGCCATGCGGGTATTAGAGCCTGGTCCATCAGCGCGTCAACCTCTTGCGAAAAGTTAAATTCCGGGTAAGGGTGGCCCACTTCGGTTTCCTGTAGAAAGACCTGGGTATTGTATGGCTGCATCCTCAGGAAAATATTATTCTCGCGCACCGACTTAAGCGAGGAAACCATCAGGCCGGTATCGGAAAAGAGGGCCTGTCCAATCGGACCGGTCAACCAGTTTACGAAGGCCCAGGCTTCATCTTTGTGCTTGGAATTCGCGCCGATGCCATAGCCAGCACCTCCCAACACATTGGCCCGCTTTTTACCGGTAGGTAGAGGTGCCACGTCCCAGTGTAGTCCGTTGGTGCTACCGTAAATCGGAACCTGGGCATGGTTACCAAATGCCATGGCCAGCTTGCGGTCTGCAAAGAGTTTGGCTATTTTATCGCTGCTATCCATGTCACTATAGCCGGGCGTAACCTTGTCCACATTGATTAAATCGGCAAAAAACTGTACTCCGTCCGAAGCGGCTTTATTATTCAATAATAACTGGGTTGGAGGAGTGGGCGGGTTGAAACTATCATAAAGCTCTCCGCCATTTTGCCAGACCCACAACCGCCACCAGGTATTTGGTTCGAAGGCAAAACCATACTGCGTAACTTTGCCCTGGCTGTCCCGCTTGGTTAACTTGAGGGCCGCCTCTCGCAGATCCTGCCATGTCCACCCGGCCTGCGGCACATTGATCCCGGCTTCCTTGAGCAAATCTAAGTTTACATAAATAACCTTAGTATCGTTATCTCTCGGTAGACCGTACAGGCTGCCGTTGTAGCGGAACATGTTCAGTAAGCCTGGATAGAAGTCATTAATGTCAATTTTATCCCGGTCAATGTAGGGGTTAATTTTGTCCAGAATACCAAGACTGGCCCAGGTAGGAATATTATCCAGGAACATGACATCCGGGGCTTTATCTCCTACCCATTCGTTTCGTAAGAGGTTAGGATAATTAGACCAGGTATCGTGCAGGACATTAACTCTGATACCGGGACAGGTGGATTCAAACTGCTTCTTGAGGCGATTATTAATCGCTACTTCTGAGTCATCTCCCCAGAAGGACCAGGTAATAGTAACCGGGTTATTAGGATCATCCTGTGGCGGGCATAGCGAATTAACAGTTGTGAGTTTAGCCGGAGTAGCAGTTGGCGAAACGGCTACCGGGGTAGGCGTAGCATCGCTAGAGCAGGCGGTTAGACCCAGGGTTAATAGCATGACCAGCGCCAGGAAAGTTCCCAACCACCTGCCGTTCGGGCGTAGGTCTGCTACCTTCTTCCTCACTTCTCACTCCTTTAGAAACAAATGCTTCCAGCAGTTCGCAAAATCTTCATAGCATTCCCGCGCACATACAGGCTTGCTTTCGCGTTTATACCTGTTCTGTGCTAGGGTTAGTTAGAATGGTTAAAGCTAAACACTTGCTATTCATTTTGTCTGACAGGAATAAAACCAGTTTGTAAATATATTATACCACTCAAGGCGGTAAAATTCTTTAAACAGAATCTTAACTCAACCCTACCCTGTAGTCATAAACCAGGGTTCCACCCAGCCAGCCGGCTATTATAAGCAGCACTAATCCGAGCGCAGCCAGCACAATGGATAGCTTATCCAGGGTCACAATAGTAGCAACCGGTAGCGTTTCCGGTTCGATTACTTTTGTAGAGAGCTTACCAGACTCAGTTGATAAGTCTGAAGTGCTGCTTCCTGAAGAGGCAGGGTTAGCCGGTAAAGTAAGCTCTGAGGGCAGTACTAAAAAGCGGCGATACAAAAAGCAACCATATACCAGCAGTAGCGAAACCGCGCTAATGATATGTAAGACCGCGATAATTATCCAGCCCTCCCGCGCTAAAGCTTTAGGACTGGCCTGCATGTCAAAAAGACCGGTGGCTAAACTGATAAGCAGCCCGGCATAACCCAGGACAAGTGTGCCGTTCACAAAACCTTCCAGGGCAACTCTGAATACAGGTTTTTTACCGGCACTATTCTGTCGCAGACTAGTCCATAGAAAAGCTAAAGTTCCGGTAACCAGTAATGCCACCGGGAAATGTAGCACAATAGGGTGAATGACCATTTGCGTTAATGTATCAGGTGCGTTCTTCAGGGATCTACTAACACTTTACCCTTATTATGCACTTGTATATACAAAGCGTCAAGGAAAATCTTACTGCTATCCGCTATATACCCTTTTTTAGAAGTCTTAGATCTTTACACTATACTGTTGTTACTCCTACTTTAGTCCTATTGGTGGAACTAATGTGATGTAGTTAACGTAATTATTAATGTGTTCTTAGTATAATTCTTATAGAGTTGTGCTGGTAGCGGAATTTCCCGATTGTCAATTTTATTCGCACTTCTTTCTTACTTAGTCTTATTCGGTTGGAAAGGCGTAAGAAATTCCTGGCTTCTTCCAAAATGTCTAGCATGTCTAATAGGAGACGCAATCTGATGTTTAAACGCTTTACGAGAATGAGCTTGCTGCTGGTCGCGGTGCTATGCTTTAGCGTGGTGCTTGTTGCTTGCGGCGATAATACGGCCACTCCGGCTACCAATCAAGATAACCAGGGTCAAAATGCCCAGGTTTCAACCGGAGTTAGCAGCGCCCTGGCAGGCTCTTTCCCCGACACTACTGCTTTTTACCTGACCTTAAATACGGATACCAGTAGCGATCAAATCAAGAGCTGGCAGAAAATGGTAGATTATTTATCTGCTATTCCCGAAGTTAAGGTTCTGTTCTCCAACGCCGACTTGCTTGCCCTGGCAAAGCTCGGTACTTACGATACTGATATCAAACCCTGGATTGGTAAAGAACTGGCCCTGGGTGTTACTGACCTTAATGCGATTGCCTCAATGGTCAACGGCGCTACCTCCGGTTCCGGCGCTGCCGCTCCTTCCGGTGATATCCCGGTTCTGCTGGCGGCGAGTGTAACTGACCAGGCCAAAGCCGATGCTTTTGTAACCTCTCTCTCGGGCAAGATCGGTTTGCAGCCGACCAAAGACACCTACAAAGGCGCTAATCTCTACTCTTTCAACGCCGGTTTCTTCACTGTAAGCGCTGCCGTAGCCAAGGATAAACTCTTCATTGGTGGTGGCGATGCTATCGTTAAGGCGGCCCTGGATCGCACTGCGGATAAGAGCCTCTCCTCGAACGCTCAGTACAAAGCAGTAAGTGAAAAATTGCCTAAAGGCAACCTCGGCTATGCCTACCTGGATTTCCAGACCATCGTAAAGGCCCTCAACAGTAACCCCCAGGCCAAGCAGTTCACTGATAGCCTGAAGTCAACCAGCCTCGATTACGCTGGCGGTCTGGGCCTGACCTTTGCAACTGCCGATGAAGGTTTCCGCATTGATGCCTACCAGACCTATCTGACCGACAAAACCCCTAAAGCGGTTGCCGATCAGTTGGGCAAGGGCGCCAATCCGAACAATATTCTGAAGGCAATTCCTGAAAAATCGATCTTCTTCTTGAACTCGCGTGACGCGGCCAGTTCCTACGATATGCTCATCAACAGCTTGAAGTCGATGGGCAGCACTGCCGGAACCAGCACCGATGTTGACAAGTCCATTGCTGAATTCGAGACTGCGACCGGCTTGAGCATCAAGAATGATATTGTGAGCCTTTTCTCCGGCGAGTTCGGCCTGTTCGTCACGCCGCAGCCTGACAACAAGACTGTGCCGGTAGGCGTTGGTCTGGTAGCTGATGCCGGTGATAAAGCCGCCACCCAGGCTAAACTGGATAAGATTACCGCCGCCGTCGAAAAGAGCGGAGAAGGTAAGATTAAGTTTGAAAGCAAGACCAATGGCAGCACCACCTACAAGCGGGCGGCTGATCAGGTCAGCGGTTCCGATGTAACGATCAATCTCGGTATCGCCGGTAACTATGTTTTCTTCACGGTAGGTGATGGCGCGACCGCTGATTTAATTACCTCGGCGACCGGTGGCAAGAGCATTCTTGATGGCGTTAATTCCGCCAACTTCAACAAGGTAAAGAGTGTGTTACCTGGCAGTAATCAGGGCTACGTTTACGTAGATATCCAGGGTGTAACCAACCTTGCTACCGCAGCCATCCCGGCTGAGCAGTCCAAGCAAGTAAAGAATTACACTGACAAGTTGACCAAGCTCTACTCACTGGGTAGCGCTACTACTCAAACTGTCAGCGGTTCCTACACTACCGTTTACATCTACTTCCCGGTAATGAAGTAATCAGAAGCTTTATGAAGAGCCGGTCCCCAAAAGGGGACCGGCTCTTCGCTTTTATAGCAAAGTAAGATTTCTAACATGTCACGGCCTTTGTGAGTGTGCGGCCACAGCCGAAGGTTCGAAGCCACAAGTCAAGGGACGGGCAAGGCAAGAATATTCTTTTTGCTGTATAAACGGGATAAAGAGCGGTGGCTCCCACACCTGTAAAAGGTATGCCAAAAAGAGGGATGTACAGGGTAGGACGAGGGCGCATCCCGACCGCCCGGCAATGTCCCCCTTGCTGGTATTTCCAGGTGGGTTTTCAGCCATCCTACCCTTTTTACGAAAGTTCTCCTAGGCATAAAAAAAGGGCCGGTACTTGACCCGGCCCCTTTTTTTAACTCGTTAAAAGCCTAACTTCGAGGCAATTTTATCCACACCTGTTCCTTTAGGGAGCAAGGTTATCAGCACTTCATTGTCTTTCTGGGTAATTGAAATATCCTGGCTGGAGGTACTCCAGGTACGCTTCTGATTTGTACCGGTGCCATCACCGCTCAAGTTATAGATTTTCTTGAGGGCTGTTACTGAGGTGTTGTAGAACTGTGAAGCTTCGGTCTGGTTTTCCCACTGGCTGCGCCAGGTGTAACCGTTCTGGCCCTGTGCATTTTCCAGCACCTGATAGCGGTCTCCGGTCCAGCCTGTTGCCGCATCGGTAGCGGTTTTCTGGTCTACTCCTCCCTGTAGCCAGACTCGGGTCTGGAACTCGCCCATGGTATTGATGTCGAGCGATTTCCAGCCGTTTCCGAGAGTACCGGTCAGCGAAGAAAACTGCACTTTAACTGGTTCTACCTTATTGGTGTACTTATCGGGGTGTAGAATCTGACTGGTAGATTTCGGGGCATAATCGGTGAAGGCTTTATTGACAGCATCCCAGCCCCCCTTGCGGTATAGTTGCCCTACAAAAGTAGCCCCGGCGGTATAAGGGAAGTTGAGCGACTCGCTCAGGATTAAGGGAGCTTTTTGCAGTTGCGAAGAGTCAAAGCTGGAAATAGCCTGGCTCATCTGTTGTAGTTCACTCTGGCTGAGATTAGGCAGCCAGATAGTCTGAGAAGTGACGGCGTCGCCTTCAATCAGGGCTAGTTTCGCCGTATCCTGGTCGTCATTCCATTCCGTATCGGAGGGTTTGCGCTGGGCCTGAAATTTTTGGAGATTAAAATACTGATCCTGCAAGCCGTGAGTCAATTCGTGTTCGGCTGTAAACTTCACCAGCGGGTCAACTTTATTCGGATCGCCATCCACTACAATATAGAGTTTTTTAGTTTCGGGATCGTAAAAACCCAGAATCTGTTCACTGAGAAGATCAATGTAAGTGCGGGTCAGGTCAAAGTTCTGCGGCACAAAACCAAAAACCTTGAGCATCTTTTCGGTTTTGGCAATCTCTTCGGGCGGATTGTCCTTGCGGAATTGCTCTTCCTGGTATTTTGCCAGGTCGTTCCGGGTCATAAAGTTTCGTTCTACGGGTTGCTTGAAGGTTAATCGGCGGGTTTGTTCGGTCTGTTTGGCTATTTTGTCCATTTCTTGCTGAACAGACTGGGGTACATTGACCGTTGGAACTGCTAGCGGTGTGCCACTGCCCGTGGCGGAAGTAGTTGTGTTCGGCGTTACAGTAGTAGCGCTGATATTGCTGGCGGCAGTTGTTGCAGGTAGGCTGTTACTGGTCGCAGTCGCCGCTGTGGTGGCGCCGCTTGCAGAGGTAGTGCTGGCAGCGGCGGTGGTAGGATTGTTTGAGAGACTAAGGGTGGTAGGACTATCGCTACCGCAGGCGGCTAACAGTAAACTTACTGCCAGCATTACTACCAGCGCCAGGCTGAATCTAAAGCCCCGCCCGACTGAATTGATTTGCTTCATTAGAACAACTACTCCTATGACTTGCCGATAATATTTATCTACAAAAAGAAAAAAGCCAGAAGTGAGGCAGGCTCACCCTGAACCCAATTATTAATAATCGTGACCTATTATAGCAGATAGTTTTTTAGCAAAGCTTGGACCAGTATTAAAGATTGAGCTATAAAATAGGGAAGCCTCATACTCACCGCCTGCTCTACGGTAAGTATGAGGCCCCTGTCTGGCCGCTAGTAACGGCCTGGGATGGAGATTGGAGAGAAAAGATAGAGAGGACCGTCTTCCAAAAGAAATAACTCTCCCGGCTCCTTTTAACTTTTGCTTTTTCTAATAGTCTTGCTAAATTACAATTATTATCTTTACAAGCTAATTTTAGTGCTTATTTGAATAAACGTTAGTTAAAAATATTTTTTCTATCGATAGGAAACAATTCTACAAATTTCTTTTTTGTTTCTACTAAATGCTGCTGGTATAATTAAGGTAGATCATTTAAGACAACGAACGAAGGGGAAGGATCAGTTTTTGAGTATTGACGCTTTATCGCTGGCAGCGATACGGAACGAAGTCGCCACTCTGGCGCAGGGATACCGCATTCAGAAGATTATTCCAACCGGACCACTTTCGATTGTACTGGAAGTTTATAACTCGGCTCGGCGGCAACGGGTACAGATTATCCTGTCGGCGGATGCCCAGAATGCCCGCTTTCACCTGATACAGCAAAAGGCCAGCCAGCAGCCCGGAGAGCCAACCCCTTTCCTGCTGCTATTGCGCAAGTATGTACGTTATGGCATTATCACCAGGATAGAACAGCTTCCATTTGAGCGGATTATAATCCTGACGATTGAAAAGAAATTTCCGGCCGGTAAACGGCCTTATTTCGGAGCAGTCGGTAGCGGCAATCGTCCTGCCGAACCCGAAGAAGAACTGGAAGAAGACCGGGATGAAGAAGAGAGCGCGGCCAGCGACGATTTCGAGCTTTACGAATCGAAACTGGTTTGCGAAATGATGGGCCGTCATAGTAATACTCTCCTGTTGAGCGAGGACAGCGTTATTATCGACGCACTCAAGCGGGTAGGCTCAAGTAAAAATCGTTACCGCCTGATTTTGCCTCACCAGCCTTACGTCGCCCCACCGCCGCAAGAAAAACAGGCTTTTCATCTCGAATCTCCGGCCAGCTTTACCCGCCTGATGAGTTCGTTAACCGAAAAACAGCCCGATGCGCTCCTCTGGCAAACCCTGGTGAGTACCTTTAGCGGCGTTGGGCCGCAACTGGGCCGCGAATTGGCCTACCGCATGGCAGAGGCCAAGGGCATGGGCGGGCCTGGTCAGCCTGAGCTGAAGCTGCGCGATTTCCAGCGCTGGGAAGGGCTTTACAGTGAAATGCGCAGTTTGCTCAAGCCGCTTAATCCCGGTTACAGCATGGAAAAAGAACCTTTAACGCCTACCCTGGTCAGGGACGAAACGGACGAGATTGTCGCTTTTGCACCTTACGAAATCCACCAGTTCCGCAAAATGGGCCTGGAGCCTGAAGCGGTTGAGAGCGTTAGCCTGGCAGCGGAAGAGTACTATGGCCAGACTGAAAGCGTGGGCGGGCAGTCCCAACGTAAAGCTCAGGTGGCAAGCATTATTGGAGGCCACCAGGAGCGCTTGCGGCGGCGAATTTCCTCAATGGAGGCTTCCCTGAAGAAGGCCGAAAGCGCAGAGGAACTAAAGCGCAAAGGTGAAGCTATTTACGCAAATCTCTGGCAGATTCAGCCTGGCATGACCAGATTTGAAGCGGATGGCCTGGTGGTTGAACTGGACCCGGACCGCAGTCCCAGCGAGAATGCCCAGCACTATTTCCGAGAATATGACAAAGGCCGCCAGGCGATGGCCGGAGTTCCCGAGTTGCTGGAAGAAGCTCGCTACGAGATGAGCTATCTGGACGAAATGCTGACGGCCCTGGACCTGGCCGAGACTTATGAAGACATCGTCAGTATCCGAGCCGAGTTGAGCGAGAATGGTTACGGGCAGGCCGTAGATGAGCGTGAAAGCACCAAATCTAAAGCTGCTTCGCGACCTTTACGCGCCAAGAAGCGCAAGTTGCCGCAGACGCCTACTTTTGTCTCGCCCGATGGTTTTACTATTTACGTTGGCAAGAGCGCCCAACATAACGATTTTGTGACCTTTGAACTGGGTGAAAAGAGCGATATCTGGTTGCACGCGCGCGGTATTCCCGGTTCGCATGTTATTATCAAGACTGGCGGGCGTGAAGTGCCGGATAAGACACTGGAAATGGCGGCAGGCCTGGCCGCTTACTACTCTAAAGGCCAGAACAATACCAAAGTAGAGGTGGTCTACGCGCCCCAGAAATATGTCCGAAAAGTAAAGGGACCGCATCCCGGGCTGGTTACTTACAGCCAGGAGTACGGCTCGATCAATATCAAGCCTAATTCATTTGGGAAGCGTCGTAACAAACCCGGCGCGCCGCAGCCAAGCCAGGTACCGGCCTAATATTTACTATGTTTGAGGATTGTGAGCTGAGTCAAGAAAATTAACCGGTGAGATTGGATCTTTAGGAATGTTGGGGAAATAAAAAAGAGCGGGAGACGAGACTCGAACTCGCGACAGCCTGCTTGGGAAGCAGGTACTCTACCAACTGAGTTACTCCCGCAATTGCGAAGATATTATAACAAAGCTGTTATTTACTGTCAACGAGGTACGAGCGATGGAAATTACTGAGAGAGAATTGCCAGAAGTAGAGATTAGTGAGCCTGCCAGCGTGACCGGGAGTGCAACTCAAACTGCTTCAACTACTTTTGCTGTTTACAACCCGGCCTCCGGGGAAAAATTAATTGATCTGCCGGTGATGAGCGCGGAAGACGTAGCCGCAGCGGTAGCTCGTGCCAGGATTGCGCAATCCCGGTGGGCCACTATAAGTTTGAAAGAGCGCGCGGTAGCCATGTACCGCTGGCGGGATAACCTTATTAAGAATAAGAATAAGATTGTAGAGAGCCTGGTGAAGGAGAACGGCAAGCCTCGCCAGGAAGTTCTGATGGAACTGCTCTACATCATAGATATTATTGGTTACTACACCTCTAATGCTCCAAAGTTTCTTAAAGACCAGAAAGTGCCCCTGCACTTGATGAAAACTAAAAGGGCGCTGGTCACTTACCATCCCTTTGGAGTTGTCGGCGTGATTGCCCCCTGGAATTTCCCGCTGATCCTCTCCTTTGGAGACGCGATTGCAGCCCTGGTGGCGGGTAACGCCGTGGTTATTAAGCCTTCAGAAATTACGCCCATGACACCGCTGCTGGTTACCGAACTGGCCCAATCCGCCGGGTTCCCGGAGGGATTGATCCAGGTAGTTACCGGACTGGGCGATACCGGCGCGGCTTTAATCGACAACGTAGATTTGATCGCTTTCACCGGCAGCACCGCGACAGGCCGGAAAGTCATGGAGCGGGCCAGTCGCCGGTTGATTCCGGTGTTGCTGGAACTGGGCGGTAAAGATCCCATGATTGTCTTGAAAGATGCCGACCTTGAACGAGCAGCCAACGGTGCTGTGATGGGTGGTTTCATCAATGCCGGGCAGGTCTGCATTTCGGTGGAGCGGGTTTATGTCGAGGAACCGGTTTACGACCGTTTTGTAAACCTGGTGGTGGACAAAGTCCAGAAGTTGCGCCAGGGTATCGAAACAGGTACCGATAATCCGCCCGACATCGGCCCCATGACCTTTCCGCGCCAGTTAGAGATTGTAGAGCGACAGGTAGAAGATGCCCGGCAGAAGGGCGCAAAGATACTGACCGGCGGCAAGCGCCGCGCCGACTTGCCCGGCCTTTTCTTTCAACCGACCGTTATGACCGACATTACCGATGATATGCTGGTGATGCAGGAAGAGACTTTCGGGCCTGTCTTACCTGTGGTTAGAGTGAAAAACGCGGAAGAAGCCATCGAGAAGGCTAACCGCTCTAACTACGGGCTTTCATCAAGCGTCTGGTCGGGGGATAGGGCGCGTGGTGTGAGCGTGGCGCTCCAGATAGAGGCCGGTTCCACCTGTGTCAATGATGTCTTTGTAAACTATTCTTTGCCGGAAATTCCTTTTGGCGGTATTAAGGAGAGCGGAATTGGTTACAGGCATGGTGGAGCAGACAGCCTTAAGAAATTCTGCCGCCCTCATTCGATTGTGGTTGATCGCACCGGGCTAAAGCGCGAGCTTTACTGGATGCCTTATAGCCGTTCGGTCGAAAAGACACTGCACCTGGGACTACAACTGCTGGGAAAACTTCCTTTCCGGCGCGGTAAGTAACAAGAATATAAGCACAATCCCGTAATTTGCGGGATTGTGCTTATACCTGTTCGTTCTGGCTTTTCATTTCTTCAATAGCCTGTTCGTTGAGCGACCATTTTTCGGCCCCGGCTTCGGAGAGCAAGCGGTTCAAGTCATCCACAAAAGCAACGCCGTTCTCAAAACGCAATATTACCACCTGGGTATCCAGCGCAAGAGGGCTGCCATCGGCGCTGCGAGCGGGAACTGCCCGGCGCGTACCGTGTTTGCTAAAAAGCACTTCGCCTACGCCATTCTTAAAGATGGTGCCGCTTACTTTGGCGACTGTCCCGGTCAGGTCGTAATCCTCGACTCGCATGACAGGAGTTTGAGAAGTGACCAGGACTTTTGACATAAAGAGCATTACTGCCATGTAGCCGGCTATACCAAAAACAATCGCAACCGGTATGGCGAAGAGGTCATCCATTCTCAGCGATTTAAGAATAAAACCGGCCCCACCAAACCAGGTCAGGAAAACTACCAGGGCGTTGAGATTGAACCAGCCAATTACTTCACGCTGTGGTTTGCCGGTTACATCATGGACATGTCCGGGAACATGCCCTTCAGGGTGTGTGTGTGTCAGTCCATCAGTATGAACATGCGCACCGAGGTGAGCGTGCCCGCCTGTAATAGCGTGATCTGCTCCGTGTGCTGCCATATGAGTATCTACGTTACCGGCAGCATGCCCGCCAAAAGCAAAATGTTCCAGCCCTCCCAGCAGAAAGGAAGCGACTGTAAAAATCAGGCCAAAAATGAAGCAGCCCAGGAAAATGGTAGTTAGCAAATCCATTTCGGATCGCCTCCAACTTCAATAATGCTGTTCAAGCATTTTACCAGAGTCAACTTAGCGCGAAACTTTCTAAAAATAGCCACTATCTCTATTCTCTAAACAAATACGAAACGGGCTAAATGAAAGTTTCAGGTGTTAGAAAAGTGTTAGAGGTGTACGGCTTCGAGGTGACGTTCAGAGGCGAATCGTGGTATTATCGTTTTTAATGAAACTAATGGCCTAACATTGGGGGATTACAATGGAGCGAGAGTTAAGCGGTGAACAACCTGCTGTGAATAGTGAAAATCAGCAAGCACCTGCCGGCGCAACTCAGTTAGCAGTCATGTACGGGCCTGCTCACCTGGCCTACGATTTTGGCCCGGAACATCCTTTTGGAGCTAACCGGGCTTATCTGACCCATGCTTTGATGCAGCAAATCGGGCTACTGGATGCCCCACAGGTACAACTGGTGACGCCCGTGGAAGCCGACCGCGAAGATCTGTTACTCTTTCACACCCGAGATTTGATTGAATTCGTCCAAAACGCCTGCGTGCGAGGCTACGGCTATCTGGACGGTGGCGATACTCCGGCGGTAGAAGGCGGCTTTGAAGCGGCTTTAACCGTGGTAGGCGGTACTCTTAAAGTGGTTGATATGCTAATGCGTAACCAGACTCGCTACGCGATTGTCCCGGTGGGAGGTTTGCATCACGGCCATCCCGGGCGCGCCAGCGGGTTCTGTATTTTCAACGACATAGCTATAGCTATCAAGCGCTTGCAGGCCGATTACGGTATTGAACGAATAGCCTATGTGGATATGGACGCTCATCACGGTGATGGGGTAGTCTATGGCTTCTACGACGATCCGTCCGTGCTGACCATCGATTTTCATGAGGATGGTCGTTACCTTTTCCCGGGCACCGGCGAAATGCATGAAATTGGCCGGGGGTTGGGGTTAGGCAAGACTATTAACTTACCCATGCCACCTTACAGCAGCGACCACTCGTTTATCTATGCTTTTGATGAAATCGTACCGGAAGCTTTGCGCCGCTTCAAACCACAGCTTATTATGATGGTAGCCGGGGTGGATGGGCATGGCGGCGATCCTTTGAGCGATATGAATTATTCCTCGGCCAGTTACCTCCACGCTGCCCGCTCATTACGACAACTGGCTGCCGAGCTTTGTGATGACCGCCTGATAGTTTTTGGCGCAGGCGGCTATAACCCGGCGACCTGCGCTTTACGCTGGACAGAGATTGCCGCAAGCCTGGCCGATTTCACAATTCCGGACTTTTTACCGGCTGAATGGCGGGCAAAATACAAAGCTCGTACCCAGGAAGAAGCCCCGGTTACATTCATGGAAGATAGCACATCCGATAACACTTTTGAGAGGGTAGAGAAAATAGTTACCTGGCTCAAGCAGAAAATATTTATTTAATATGTACCAGATCAATACTGATAAACAACTCGATATCTTACGCTGGATGATTTATTCCCTTGACGGCCAGTGGTTGGCTCGTACCAGCGCGGTGTATGGCCCGGAAGAAGCCAGTAAACTTAACACACGTGTCAGGGCTTCCTTCGGCAAACTCGAAATGAAAGCCTTACTGGCTCTACTTGGCAAAAAACAGGCTGCAAACCTGAGCGATGCTGCCGAGATGCTAAAAGCCTATTTTACGCTGGCATTTGGAGAAAGAGGTTTTCAGGGCCAATTTAAGCCTGTTATAGCTTCTCCCGGCGGTAGCGCCCGGTTGGAAGTGGAAGTGCAGAAACTGGTCGCCCTGGAAAGTTTGAAAAAAGCGGCTCAACAGGCCAAGGAAGACCCGGCGCTCGCCTGCGAACTCCTCTGGAATAGCTGGTTAGAAACTTTACTGCCCGAGGCTTCCCTGCAAATCACGATACGTTCCTTGCCTGCGGGTGAGCTTTACCAGATAGATAGCCTGGCCGAGATATTCACTAGTCCCCTGCCCGTTCCGACTGCAATCTCTACTCCTGCTTCCACCGTTCCCGAGCCTGTTTCGACTGAAAATGAGGAGGGTCTATCACCGATTGCGGCGGCCCTGCGTATCCCGCTGGATCAGGTTGCGCCTTCGGCTTCAACCGGGCCTGCACCTGTTTCCGACCCTTACGCCTCCAATTCTTTTTCTTTTAACTCGCCGCCACCGCCTTTAGCCAGCGATACGCGCCCCGGCGCAGTCCCCCCCATTGGAGAGAGCGAAGTGAGCGGCCAGCGCCCGGGTAGTGGGTTGAGCAGGCGCATTCGTTTGCAGTCTTCCGGTTCGGATAACTCCGCTTTAGAGCCCTCCGGTCTTAACAGTTACCCGGCGGAAACTACTCCGGCCTGGCAACCTGAGTCTTTTGCCGGTCAGCCGACCTGGGAGTCTTCACACCCGGACTCGACTGTTCCACCTCCGGCCAGTCTTGGCCTCGATCCTAATACCGGTCGTCCACTCTTTTCCAGCACTCCCGAAAGCGAGGCCAAGGACGCTCTGCGCTCCTATAAATCACGCAACTTGCCCCTCATGTCGCGGATGTTTATGTCGAAAGAAGCCAGGGAACTTTTCGCCAAAAGCTCGGAGCAACCGGTAGTCAGACCGGTCAGTATCGCAGCCAATGTTGACCTGATTCTACAACGCAAGCTGGCCCAGGCCCGCATGGCGCAACCCGGCTCTTATCCTGAAGATATAAGAGTAGTAGGCGGCATGGACGGCGGTGTGCAGATTGTGATTGGCAATCGCACTTATGACAGCGTAAGTGATGTACCGGCCGGTCCCATTCGCGCTATTTTGAACGCCGCGGTGGAAGAGTGGAGCGAGAGCCAGCGCTAATCTAAAAGGAACAAAGGTGCTAAAGCCTGGCGGTTTTACCCTTTACCGGCTATTTCAATCGTGATATACTTAGGCAGTATTCCTATCAAGATTAATCGGGTACTGGTAAGGAAAATAAATTCAGGGATGTCGAACCGGCCTGCTCAATTGTAGTTTCGGTCTGGCCGGGGGAAGGGATCATATGGCAACAGGTCGTTCTACCGCTTTATACGGGCAGCTTGGTATATTCTCATTAAATACGATTCTTTCGGCTCTTAACCTGCAAAAAGTTACCGGCCGCTTGACCCTGGCGCAGTACGACAAGATTGCCGAGATAATAATTCGCAACGGTGAAGTGGTGGACGCCTGGAGCGAAACCGAGCGCGGCCTGAATGCGCTCCTTCCGCTTTTTGGCTGGGAAAATGGCGTTTTCTCTTTTAATCTCCAACCTGCCGAAACCCAGACAATTAATATTTCACTGCCTGTTTTGCAGGTGCGTTCCGCTGTCTATCTCGAAGAGCAGAAGATGAAGAATGCCCGCTCCTCGATCTTTACCCGTGAAATACCTTCCGCGCAGCATATCCTTGAAATCAATCGTGACTCAGAAGGTGAAGTCTCTATTCGCCCTGAACATTGGACCGTCTTGCGCCACCTGGTTTCAGGCCCGGAAAGTGTCGAGCGCATGGCGGAATTAACCAATACCCCTCTTGAGAATTTTGTCCCGCTTGCGACTGAACTGGTCCGAGCCAATATGTTGCGTGTGCAATCCCCTAATTTCTAGTTAAATGAATATCAATCGCGTTCCCGAATTACTCGATAGTCTGAGTGATTTCCTGCCCTCCTATAATAAGCGTCCGGGCCAGCTTGAAATGGCTAATGCTGTAGCCGGGGCAATTACCGGCCGCAGCAACCTGGTAGTTGAAGGCGGCACCGGTATCGGTAAGTCTATGGCTTACCTTGTACCCGCTATCCTGGCAGTCCAGGAGGAGGGCGCCCGGGTGCTGATTGCTACCAGCCATAAAGCTTTGCAAGATCAGATCAGCCGCAAAGATTTACCGCTCCTCAATAACCTCTTCCAGAAAAATGGCTACCGTCCCTTCACCTTTACTACCCTTAAAGGCATCGGCAATTATTTATGCTGGAATTCAGCCGAAGCTGAACAGGGCAAATTAGTTCTCGACCAGAAGGCGGCAGAAGCTATCCGCTATGCCCTGACCGCCTGGCCCGATTTTTCCGGCGATTTTGAAGACTTCCCCTTTAACATATCGCCTGAAACGCGCTCTTCTATTAGCGCCGATAGCGAAGACTGTCTCGGCACGCGCTGCCCTCACCGCGACCGCTGCTACGCCCTTAAAGTGCGCAAACAGGCCGAAGAAGCCGATGTGGTGGTGACAAACCATGCCTTACTGACCCTTGATATCAAGAGCGAGGGCAATATCATTCCCGGGGCTTACGCTACTTACATCATAGATGAAGGCCATAATTTCGAGGAGAACGCCACCCGCGCCAACGGCTTGCAGGTTACGCTGGGCGCTATCCGCCGCTTCATCAATAACGAAATTGTGCGCCGGGCTGCGGTAGCCAGTACTCAGCGTTTACAGAATGCCCGCGATGACCTCGATAAGCTGCAAAATGAGCTTATTGCTATATACAATCTACAGTCGGTAGAAAATCGCTTTTCCGATGCCGAGGACGATAATAGAATCCTGTTGAAGCGCGAGCTTTCGGCGGGTAAGGTGCTGGTCGAAAGCCTCAAAGAGTTACTGACCCTGGTCAAGAGTAATACCCCTCGTACTGAAGAAGAAGCGGCGCGTTCCCAGCGGGTCTTGAAGCAGGGGGCGGCCCTGGCGGAAAGACTTGAACGCATCTCAGCTAACGGCGATCCTAACCTGGTCTACTATGTCGAGCGCATGCTTTACGAACGACCTGCTGCCAGTGCGCGCCCTGAGCCTGTTATCAAGGTTAACGGGCGGCCCATTCAACAGACTAACGCGGTCTATTCGCTCTATGCCATGCCGATTGATGTTTCGGGCTATCTTGAAAAGTGGTTCAGCGAAAATCAGGTGGTGGTGACAAGCGCTACGCTTTCGGATGGTCAAAACTTTGATTTTTTCACCCGGCGGGTTGGCATGCATAAGCCTGAAACCCTGATCGTACCCAGTCCGTTTAATTATAAGGAGCAGGTGCGCCTGTTCTTACCGAAATCAGGCTCGGCTCCAGCGGCAAATGGCAGCTACAGCCAGCAGTTGGCGCGCCAGATGATTGACCTTTTGAACCTGGCCCCGGGTCGCGCCCTGCTGCTCTTTACCAGTCACGCTATGCTGGAAGCGGTCTGGCGCCAGGCAACCGGACCTTTAGCCGGGCAAATTCAGCCGGTCAGGCCTCTTTTCAAGCAGGGCCAGGCCCAGATGCAGCGCATTATCAACGACTTTAAGGCTACCGAAAACGGCGTGATTTTCGGCACGCGTTCCTGGTGGCAGGGAGTAGACCTGCCCGGTATGCGTCTGCTAGTAATGGATAAGCTACCTTTCCCACAACTCAACGACCCGCTGGTCAAGGCCCGGATCGAGGAGATTGATCATGAGGGCGGCAGCAGTTTTGTCCAATTTATGTTACCATTAGCCATCATCACTTTCCGGCAGGGCTTTGGACGGCTGATGCGCCAGGAGAATGACTGGGGCGTTGTGGTAGTCTGTGATGAGCGCATCGTGCAGAAAAGCTATGGACGCCGCTTTATCAAGAGCTTGCCGGAGGTACCGACTCTGCCCAATGTTGAGCAACTGAAGGAATTTTTTGCTGTAAAAGCTTGAATTTAACCGGCTCTGTTGAGTCGTATATGCGCTAGTTCCAGACTTGCTGAAGGCGCAACCTGTTTGAACGGCTTGCACAACAGGTGGCCTGCTAAATCGGAATGCAACCAGTACAATTTTATAGAACAGTGAAAGACAACCCGTTGTGAGCTTGCCCGGCTCATAACGCTAACAGGAGGTTATTTAGATTGACTAAAAACGCGTTGATTACCGGTATAACCGGGCAGGACGGTAGCTACCTGGCCGAATTTTTATTGGAAAAGGGTTATAAGGTTTACGGGTTAATTCGCCGTACCAGTATCATCAATGACCGGCGTATCGAGCACCTCATGAACCAGGTGGAATTGATTGACGGCGACCTGCTGGACCAACTCTCCCTGGTTCGAGCGGTCCAAATCTCACAGCCCGACGAGATTTATAACCTGGCGGCCCAGTCTTTCGTGCAAACTAGCTGGCAGCAACCCGCCCTGACCGGCGAATATACCGCCCTGGGTGTTACCAAGATGCTGGAAGCCGCCCGCCTGATAGATAAACCGGTCCGTTTCTACCAGGCCAGTTCCAGTGAAATGTTTGGCAAGGTAGTAGAAGTACCGCAACGCGAAAGCACTCCTTTCTACCCGCGCAGCCCTTATGGAGTTGCCAAGGTTTATGGCCACTGGATTACGGTAAACTATCGCGAGAGCTACAATATGTACGCCGTTAGCGGCATTCTTTTCAACCACGAAAGCCCCCGGCGCGGCCTGGAGTTTGTAACCCGCAAGATTACCAATGCCGTAGCCCGGATAAAGCTCGGTTTGCAGGATGAGTTGCGCATGGGCAACCTCGATTCCCGCCGTGACTGGGGTTTTGCCGGTGACTATATTAAGGCCATGTGGCTAATGCTTCAGCAAGACCAACCAGACGATTATGTAGTGGCGACCGGGGAAACTCACTCGGTACGCGAGTTTCTTGAACTGGCCTTTGGACACGCCGGCATAACTGACTGGGAAAAGTACGTGAAGCTGGACCAGCGCTTTTTCCGCCCGGCGGAAGTGGACCTGCTGGTAGGCGACCCCTCCAAAGCCCGCGAGAAACTGGGCTGGGAACCCGAAGTCACTTTCCCTGAACTGGTGGCGATGATGGTTGATGCCGATATCGCTCTTAACAAAAGCCTGATCGGCTAAACATGAGTAAGAAGAGGTCTGCAAACTTTAGCGCTTGCAGACCTCTTTTTTTGTTTTTTAAGCTGAATTTGCCCTGACCCCGGCTTTAGAGTAGAATCAGCCTGGCATGGTAAGCTGCTAAATTGAGCCGATGATTAGTGATGAGTATAAGAGAGAAAAAAAAGAAATCAGATGAGCAACGGAAGTAACCTTAACGGCACACGCCTGTCCTCCAACTCGAATAATGAAGAACAACCTCGCTTGCGCCTGGCAATTCAAAAAGAAGGTCGCCTGACCGACCATACTCTGAATCTTTTGCGCAATGTCGGGCTGGATTTCGATAGCTACAAACAGCGCCTCTTCAGCCACGTACGCAACTTTGAAATGGATATCCTGTTCAGCCGGGACGATGATATTCCCGAATACCTGGCAACCGGTACGGCGGACCTGGGCGTCGTTGGCCAGAATCTGCTTTTTGAGGAGGGAGTTGAAGTTACCGAACTGCAACCGGTAGGTTTCGGACATTGTTCGCTGGTAGTGGCCGTGCCAAAAGAGAGCGGCATTACTGACCCTCGTCAACTGGCCGGCAAGAAAGTGGCTACCAGTTACCCGAAATCGGCCCAGAAGTACCTGAAGAGTATTGGAATCGAGGCAGAAGTAATTGAACTGAGCGGCGCGGTTGAGCTAGCCCCTAACCTGGGAGTGGCCAACGGGATTGTCGAAATTACCGCTACCGGTAGTTCCCTGGCGCTTAACGATCTGGTCCCGATTGAAACTATTCTCAAGAGTGAGGCAGTGCTGGCCGCTAACAAGCAGTCGATGGAGCATCCTTACAAGGCGCGGAACATAGAACGCCTGCTGGTTCGGATTCGGGCGGCCCTGACAGCCAGGCAATTCAAGTATATTGTGATGAATACTCCCCGGGACGCCCTGGATAAGGTAATCTCGGTGGTGCCTGGCCTGAAAAGCCCTACGGTGGTGCCTCTGGCCGATCCCAACTGGGTGGCGGTACATACCGTAGTCAAACAGGAAATTTTCTGGGATGTGATGGAACAACTGCGCGAGGCGGGCGCGGGCGGTATCCTGGTAGTGCCTATCGAGCAGATTATAATGTAATAATATAAAAGTGGGGTTTGCGTAACCCCACTTTTTTATTGCTTTTTCTTTCTTCTACTTTATCCGTTTGATAATGTGCCAGCCGTAAGGACTGGTATTGGGGTCGAAATCGGCTACTCCATACTCCCCTACATTCAACCGGAAACCCACATTGCCGAACGCCCCTACCATCTGGTCGCGGCCAAATTCACCACGCGCCGGCTGAACGCCCCGGTTAGACATGCCGTAGATGCCCGGAGGGGAGTCGTCGGTGTACTTCTTTACCAGTTCATCGAAGTCAGCGCCTCCCTGGGCCTGCTTTAACAGGTCATAAGCCAGGTTGCGGGCCTCCTCCTGGCTGCGGGTGATCCGCTGCCCGGGAACGCTTCCCCGGAAGCCGATCAGGATATGCTGCACCTGAATGTGTTCAGGTTCATTATTGGGCATTTCGTTGTTCCTTTCTCCATTGTTGAGTGAGTACTCGCTCAAGGGCGAGCTTTATTCCGAGCTTTTAGTTGATCCCAGCCATCATGCAACATTGTGCCGGGTAATTCAACCAGGGTTTTAAGCACGCCCGGCTTGCTCGGTCTTTGATCATAAGGAGCAATTTCAAGGTCAAGCTCATAGAACGCCGCTAAGTCTTGCAAAATGGCAAAGATTTCTGCGGTGCTGCAGCGCCCGGCAGTAGTCAGGAAAAAGAGGTGCGACATATGCGTAACTGTAACACCCCAGCACTCTCGCGCCACTATCTGATCAAACTCGGCGTTAGCAAGATACCGGCGATTCCAGGCGAACGCAGCCTTATTATACTCTAAAAGTTGATCGGGCCAGGGCTCGATAGGCCTTTGGGTTATCCAGGTCACGTTCTCAAAATCAATATTTTGAAGAAAGACCACCTCATCCAACTGTGAAAAATCTTCACTGATTTGAGTCAGTAACCAGAAATAATCTTCGCGTTTGCCGGGCTGTTCTTGAGCATCCATCTGAGCCGACAATAAAACCGGCCATTTGTAAATATCATAGATTTTGCTAAAACGCAAGGCTCCATCGGGTGGCCAGAGGCGAGTCCAGAGCTGACTGATGTTCAGGGTGTACTCTGGCGGGGTTATGCGCTGCAAGAACCGGATATGCAAATCTCGCAAATCATCTCTTGAAAGTGAATAAGGTTCGGTTAGCTGGAATTCTAATACTTTATTCTCAGCATGCTGAGGGTCGGAGTTACTCCGCTCGGTGTAGTAGACATTCCAGAGTTTGCGCTTGCGATCATAGGGATGCCATGACATTGGCTTAACCTCTTCTCTTCTGGTTATTACTGCTCTTTTGGGCTGATTATATCCTCTGAGAGTGGAGCAGGGAAGTAAGCCAGGCTACAAGAAAAGTTACCATCTGCTATATCAAACCAAACTTTACTTTTGTCTAGTACAAAGTTTACATCCAGTTTACGTTTTTTTTACAAAAGGATGTTAGAGTTTATCTATCAATGGTTCCTCACAAATGCCATTGATAACAGTTTGGAAAGTACTATTAAGTACAATCTACTTAATCTTATCCTCAAAAGCTCCAAATATAAGGCAGGACCGCCCCACTCCGATAAGGGCGGTTCTTTATTTTATACCGATTGTTCAATATGAAAAAAAGACCTCCGGGCAGTTACCGGAGGTTTTGTGTGCTCGCATTATTTGTGTAGGAGGTATCTAAAAGGAGAATAATATTAGAGGTTTGCTGTGTTAATCACCTTGCGGCGACTAACCTTGAGAGCGATACTGCTTGGAAGGCTCCAGGCTGTATCTCTTGTTGCTCTCAATATATATTACGCTGTGCGCTTCAAAAAGTTACTCTATTTCGGTTGCTCTTATCTTTTTCTAATATAATGATATATATCTCTTAGAAACTAGCAAAAAGCTGGTATACCGGGAAATCTTTACGCGCTAAGAAACAGGAGGTTACAAAAAAGACGCTTATCCGCAATTGCCAGATAAGCGCCAGAAAGACTTGCCGGTTTAGTTACTGCTACCGACCTTTGAAGTTTCCGGTTGTATCTCCGGGGATACTTGCGCTGCTTTTAATTTCTCCAGGCGCGCCTGGTGCGTTTTGATTAGCTTGTTACGGTTCAGCCGGGTTTTAAAGAGCGTTTCAAATGTACGGGCGATGTAAACAAGTGAATTCTTAATACTAACTGAGCTGGACTCTTCGGTGTAACGGGTTGGTATAGGCACTTCTTCAAGCCGGTATCCCAGTAAGACTGCTTCAATGACCATCTGGCTATCGAAAACAAACTTGTCATCGTAGGCGTGGTAATCGAGTTCTTCCAGGAAGCGGCGATTATAAGCTTTCAGTCCGCTATGCAGTTCGGTAAATTTAGTCCTCAGTACCAGGTTTTCAACGACTGTAGTGAAAATATTGCCCAGATAGCGGTAAATAGGCATACCGCCCCGTAGAGGGTCGCCGTAACGCGGATCGCCGGCCTGTTTGCGGAAGCGGGAGCCAAAGGTGAAATCGGCTCTACCTTCCAGCAGCGGTTTTACCAGGTCAGGTAACACTTTGGGGTCGTACTGGTAATCGGGATGGAGCAGCACAATAATATCCGCGCCATCGGCCAGGGCCAGGTCATAGCAGGTTTTCTGATTACCGCCGTAACCTTTGTTAGCGGTATGCACTTCTACCCGCAATCCCAGTTCGCGGGCTACTTCTACCGTCCGGTCCGGGCTGGCATCATCTACTACAATTACTTCATCGGCAAAGCCCGGCGGAATATCATATAAAGTTTTTGCCAGGGTCACTTCGGCCCGGTAAGCGGGCATTGTTACAACTATACGGGGTTTGCGGCTTTCCACCCTCAACTCCTTATGCTTAAAGCTTATCTACTAATATCTATAGTACCCAGAACAATATCATTTCCACTGGCGCTACCGCAGGCGGGTTGCAAGTGTTGCAAGCTGGTTCCGGCCGGCCGGTAAGCTCCCACAACCAGCCTGTAACTGCCAGGAGCTAAATTGGCCGGTAACGGGAAAGATTGGTCCAACTGAAGGTTCTGGCCGCTCTGCCAGCCGGTAAAGGGTGCCGGTTTGCCATCAATTCCAACCGGTGCTGAGTCACGTTGAGCTACAACCTCCCCTGAGCCTGACTGCAAGTGGGCAAAGAGGGTATAGTCGCCGCTGAAGGGCGTACCCCCCTGCCAGTAAGTAGTTAGAACCAGCCCTTGTCCGGCTTTTAAGGGCAGATTGGCGGGTCCAATACTCCATCCGTCCAGGGTAGCCTGACCTTGCCCCTTGTTATCCGCCAGGATGCAAGCCTGTAAACTGTGCTGGGGCGCGGTAGGACGGGCGCGTGGCCTCCAGAGGTCAATACCATCCGGGAAGACCAGTTCATAATTCTGGTTGAGGGTCTCCCAACCCTTATCCGTCCAGCGCCGCGAGCCGTGGTCGAGTAGCACCAGGGCAAAACGCCGGTCGCGCAGGTCTTGCAAGAACTTACTATCGTCCCATTTGCCTTCCTGGCTTTGCAGGCGCATATGATAAAGGTTATCGTAGGGAACAGCGCGACCAGCCGCGAAAGCCAGGTATACATCTTCCGTTAAAATATCGCCCGGCGCCTGGGCTATTTGCTTTTCGAGCCCGTCCAGCATCTCTCCGCGGGTTTTACCCGGCATACTGCCAAAGCTGGTATAGGTACCAGGGCTGGTAAAGTAGATATCAATCACCTGCCCCAGGTAGAGCAGGGCAACCAGCACGGTAGCCCCTACCAGCAGGCGTTGCCTGCCCGGGTCTTTTACTTGCGCCGCCCTGGCAGGTAAGAAGGCCAGGGCTGCCCCTATGATAATCATCAGGGGCGGGAAGAAATCCAGCACCAGGTTGTAATTTCCCTGGTAAGCTCCAATGGTGAAAAGACTGGCGGTAGCTACTACCAGATAGAGCGGAAATAGCCAGCCGGAGATAACCCTGTGGGCCGCTTTCCAGCGTTCCAACCCGCTATTGCCGGTAAAAGCGCGGACCAGCACTACCAGGCAGCCCACCAGGTAAGCCAGCGCGATAGCAATCAAAAGCGGGTGGTCGGCGACGATGCGAGAGAGCTTGCGAATCAGATCATCAAAATTCCAGGGAACTAGCTGGTAGCCAATAATATGGTTGTAATAACCGTTTTTGGTGATGACATTCAGGGCGATAAAAGGCAGAGCGATACATAAGGCAGTGGCAATACTCAGCTTCAGGCCACGCTTCCAATCGCGTACCAGCATATAGCCGCAACCTACTGCCGAAGCCAGCAGTTCGTTTTGTTTGGCAAAAAAAGCCAGCGCCATGATCGGCGCAACCAGTAAGAGCCAGCGACTCTCCTGCCAGCGATAGACCAGCACGATAGCCAGCAAGGCGATGGCGATTGCCAGCATATCCTGTTTGTAGAAAGTGCTCCAGATGTAAACGGGCGGCACTACGAACCAGAGTAGCCCGGCTACGATTGAGGCTCCCCCGGCATCCAGGCGGTCTATCCGCTGCCGGCGTGTTACCATCCAGACCGCCCAGCCAATTAAAGCGGCAATGGCGATAGAACTGGCAAAGGTTACAATCCGGCCAAACTGGAACTGTATACCCCAAATTTTGATGCCGATAGCATTGATCAGGAAGTAAAGGAAGGGGTAAGGAGCGGCAATAAAGTGGTCCGGGACGCTGTTGGCGTAAATATTCTGGCCCTGCGAAAGATGCCAGGCGGCACTGAGGTTCAGGCCCTCGTCATAATCCACCTGATAACGCCAGGTTATAACCTGAATGGAATGATTTACGAAATCAGCCAGGCGCGGCAGTAGCGCTACAATCAGAATGAGCCAGAAAAGCAGGCGCAGCCAATCGCCCGCGGTAAGGGTTCGAAGGCTGCTGAGACCTCGCTCCTTGCCGCTAGATTGAGCAGGTGAATTAGCGGTTTCCGGCGAGAGACGCAGGGCTACCTGATCTGCTGGTTTAGCAGCCCGCTGCCCGCCTGAAACGGGGGGGGAACTTTCCAAAAACACGCTCCTAAATTCTTAACCACGAATGCAATTGCATTTTACTGAGCTTTTTGCATGGCTGCATATTATCATACAGCCGCCAGATTTGCCACTTACCCTAAATTTCCTGGCACTTTTTATGACGATAGAGAAAGCGATTGGTAACACTTTAGCTGGCTTTATGAATTAAGAAACTAAGGGAGCAGAGACTTACTTGAAATCTGCAAAGCAATTGAAAAATAAGAGGAATGCCGGGAGCGCCGGAAGAATAGTTCTGGCCCTGGCCGGTTTCGCCGTGCTTCACAGCCTGCTGGCCTCTCGCCAGGCGAAACAATTAACGGAAGAACTGGCGGGCACGCGTTACCGCAACGGCCTTTACCGCCTTATCTTTAATATCCAGTCTTTAATCACTTTTGGGTGTTTTGGCTGGTGGTACCTACGCCTGCCGGATAGAGAGTTATACCGGGTGCCCTGGCCCTGGGCAGGACTGATGCGCCTGGCTCAATTATTTTTTATCATACTGGGCTACAGGGCGGTAAAAGTAGTCGGGCTAGCGGATTTCTGGGGTATCAGGGAGCTACAGGCTATGTTGAGTACAGCAACACCCGACCCTGAACCGGAGGCGCAAGGCCCTCCTTTAGCTCAAGACGGCTCAATGTTGCTGGAAGGCCCTTTCAAGTTTTCGAGGCATGTACCTAATTTTGCCCCGTTGGGTGTGTTGTTTCTCTTGCCGCGTATGACCGTCAACCGGGCAACCTTTACGACCCTTACCGCTCTCTATATGGTAATAGGCTCCTGGCACGAAGAGTACCGCTTGAAGAAAGCCTACGGCCAGGCTTATGAAAACTACCAGGATCGAGTTGCTTTTGTCTTAAATTTACCCGTCAAATAGTTTAACGCGGTGGCAGGAAAGTGCCGTCAGCGGACCGGGGGAAAGGAATAATCTTTTCTAT
>DATAKM010000099.1:0-14878 GCA_036261665.1 Chloroflexia bacterium | reverse complement strand
CTTTGCCACGCAGAGCCATGGTTTTGGTGATAGCGGCGGTAAGGGTGGTTTTGCCGTGGTCAACGTGGCCGATAGTACCAACATTGACGTGCGGTTTAGTTCGTTCGAACTTCTGCTTTGCCACCTGTTTTTCCTCCTTAATTCGAGAGCACTACTGGCTGTAGTGTCTTTTACTAGGTAAAAGCGTTAAATATAGTTTCTGTCAAAAAAAGGAATGCGGCTGCATTCCCTCTCTGGTTTGTTTTTAAATTGGGTTCCTTCCAGAGTGATTAAACCAGCCCAAGCTAAGGATAATTGCAGGAAATAATCATCTAACTGGTTGAACAAGTTCGGAATGGAGCCCATGAACAGGATCGAACTGTTGACCTCATTCTTACCAAGAATGTGCTCTACCGACTGAGCTACATGGGCTTCATAATGGTGGGCAGGACAGGATTCGAACCTGTGTAGGGCTTCCGCCCGACGGTTTTACAGACCGTTGCCATTAGCCACTCGGCCACCTACCCGTATAATTAACTTCCAGAGCTTGCTCTATCAGCCGCCTGTTTCCAGGCTTACCCTATTCACTTGTAGCCGACCCTGAAAGGAGGAGCCGACGATGGGATTCGAACCCGCAACCGGCGGTTTACAAAACCGCTGCTCTACCGTTGAGCTACGTCGGCAGAAAGATTGTTTTTTCAGGTTCGTACACTTCGCGTTCCTGCCGTAAATGATCGGAACGGTTGTGAAGTATAAAGGAAATGACTCCATTTGTCAAGGGAAACTAGCCACAATTTTTGCTACACGGAAGACTTTCCGGGCGTTTTCCCTAATCTATCATTATAGCGGGACGAGCTAACGGATTTTCACAGGATGGACAGGATCATTCAGGACGCACAGGTTCTTACTTTATTACGTTTACTCAATCTATCGAAAAAAGCGACTGCGTACAAGCTGTACTAAAGCAGCCTTTTAATCTGATTATACTGTCCTCTCCATCCTGTGAATAATCACGGTGAGGCAATTAGAGTTTGTATACCCGCAGGGCATTCTCGAACCAGATCTTGTTCTTTTCGCCCTCTGAAAGCGAGGCAATTAATTCCTCTACCAGTTGTATGACCCGGCTATAAGACCCGGCCAGCAAACAGACCGGCCAATCGCTACCAAAGAGCAGGCGTTCCGGCCCAAAGCTTTCCAGCACTACTTCAAAATAAGGCCGGATTTGCGCTGCTGACCAGTTGGCCCAGTCAGCCTCGGTAATTATGCCTGAAACTTTACAGTAAACATTCGGGTAAGCCGACGCCCGGCGTATATCCTCCGCCCAGGGTTCCATAATACCCGCTTTGATTTCAGGCTTGGCGATATGGTCAATTATCCAGGTAGCGTCCGGTACAGCTTCAAAAAGGGCCGGTAGAACCTTCAAATGCGGTGGACGCAGCAGCAGGTCGTAAGGTATATCGCGCTTTGCCAGCGTGCGCAAACCGTTCACTACTGCCGGTTGTAACAGCCACTCCGTATCTGGTTCATCATGAACCTGGTGGCGCACTCCCCGTAGTGGCCCAAGCGCCAGCATCTTCTCCAGGCGTTCCGAGAGGTCGGGCGCGGTCAGGTCCAACCAGCCTACTACGCCTTTAATAAAACTGTTGGACCGGGCCAGCGATAAGAGCCATTCTGTCTCGGCTTCTGAATGAGTGGCCTGGACCGTGACTGTCCCATCCACCCCATTAGCTTCCAGTTCAGATTGAAGGTCGGAGGGATAAAAATTACGGTAAATGACTTTTTGCTCTGGGTTCATCCAGGGGTAATCCAGCTTCTGCAAATCCCAGAAATGCTGGTGTGTATCTATCTTCATCTGAGAAGCCTCCTGTAAGAATGAAAACCTGGTTATGCCTGAATTTGTGCTAATTCTTGATTGCATTTATGATAGCGGGAGCGCAACCAACTTACAAGTAAGAGCGTTTTAATTCTGTAAACAGTTAAAGCGAGCGAAGCATCAGTTCCAATCGGAATGCACACCAACCCTCAACAGGTCAACTTAGTTTATGGTAGAATTTTAGCTATGAGATACACACCCGAAAATTATTTAGAAGCTTATGCCGGCAAGCATTGCCTGATTACCGGCGGAATGGGCTTTATTGGTTCAAACCTGGCGCGGCGCCTGGTAGAGTTGGAGGCCCAGGTAACGCTGGTAGACTCTCTTATTCCAACTTATGGTGGCAATCTTTTTAATATTCACGGCATTGAGGACAAAGTAAGGGTTAATATCGCCGACGTCCGCGACGAGAATAGTATGGACTATCTGGTACGGGGTCAGGATTATATTTTTAGCCTGGCGGGCCAGATTTCGCACCTCGATAGTATGCACGATCCGTATACCGACCTGGAAATCAATTGCCGCAGCCAGTTATCACTGCTGGAAGCTTGCCGCAAAAATAATCCGGGCGTAAAAGTGGTCTACGCCGGTACGCGCCAGATTTATGGTAACCCTGATTACCTGCCGGTTGACGAGAACCATCTTGTGCGTCCTACAGACGTAAACGGCATTAATAAAGCGGCTGGAGAGCGCTATTACCTGGTGTATGCCAGCGTTTATGGCTTAAGAACCGCTTCATTGCGCCTGACCAACTGTTATGGACCGCGCCAGTGGATGCGTGACAACCGCCTGACCAGCCAGGGCTGGTTGTTACGCCTGGTGCTGGATAACAAGACTGCTCAAATTTTCGGGGATGGCCAGCAACTACGTGATCTTAATTATGTGGATGATGTGGTGGATGCCTTATTGCGGGCGGCGGCGCTGGATGAGGCCAACGGTCATTTCTTCAATCTGGGGGGTAAGCCCTACTCTTTGTTGGAGCAAGTACAGATTATGATTGAACTGGCCGGAACGGGCAGTTACGAACTGGTACCCTGGCCGGAAGAGCGCAAGAATATCTCAATCGGCAACTACTATGGTGATTACAGCAAGATTAAACGCATGCTGGGCTGGGAGCCGAAAGTAGAAATTCGCGAAGGGTTGTCCCGAACAATCGAATATTACCGGGAATACCAGCAGCATTACTGGTAAAAAGATAGATTTGAATCTGCAAAACGGAGGTCAAACGACCTCCGTTTTGTAGTGGCGAATGATAACGCTGACAGTAGCGGGTAAAGGTGGTTATTGATTCAAGTTATGCTCCGGGCTGAGCATTAGAACCGGTATCGGGGTTCTCGAAAGCCTGGCGTACTTCACGTGAAGTGACCCGGTGCCGCATGTAGTGCCAGACCTGTTCGCCGGTCTGGCTATTCCAGCCGTAGCTTTGGACCAGGCGATTAAAACCCTGAGGGTCATTCTGTTCGGCCTGGCGCTCCAGTTCTTCCATCTGGGTACTACTGAGTTTATCCATTACAGCGGGGCGTGCGGTAGCATCCGCATAACCGCCACTGGCCACCGCGCCCTGAGCAGTGCTTGGACTTTGCACTCCAATTCCCTGTGACGTACCTGCTCCTGAACGTACCTGCACTTTCCGCTGCCCAGTAGCCTGCAACCTGGGTACAGTCAGTTTTAATTCGCCGTGCTCAAGCGTCGCAGCCGCTCGGTCGGCGTCTACTTTTTGAGGTAAGCGGATGGTACGCTGGAAAGTGCCACTCCAGCGCTCCCGGTAAAGATAATTCTCCTGGCGCTGCTCGCTGGCCTGATTAATACTGCCACGCAGCGTAATCGAATCGGCGTTAACCGTTACTTCCAGGTCTTGCGCACGCACTCCCGGTAAAGTAGCTACCAGCTCATAACCGAAATCAGTCTCAAACAGGTCTACAGCTATATTCGCAGGCTGGCCGCTAAATGGAAGGTTGCGGCCTAATGGTTCCTCAAACCAGCGATTCATGGCCTGAAAATAATTTTCCATTTCGCGAAAAGGATTCCACCGCTCCATGCTCATAAACTATCCTCTCCTGGTCTTGCTGTCCATCTTAACGTCACTAACCGCTTTACTTTTTAAGACGTTATTTAATCCAGGTGTGTAACTTTGCCCAACCACTTCTATAGTACACCTGTAGTAAATAATCAAACAGCAATTACTATGCCATTATATCGTATTACGAGAGGAACAGGGTCGGATCAGTAACCTGCTTACCTTCAGGGCTGTTAATTATTTCTATCACCTGACCGGAAGCAGTCGGTTGTTCCAGGGCTGATACCAGGACCGCTGCAACATCCGCCCGCGTAATCCGCCCGCGAATTGTATCACCACGCCCGACCAGCACAGGCTGTCCACCCGGTTCATCAATCAGACCGCCCGGTCGCACAATGGTATAGTCTAAACCGCTTTGTAGCAGGTATTCCTCACCTTTTTGCTTTCCGCGCAAAACTTCAGTCAGAAATGGAATGCTTTCCGGTTTGCTGGCTCCTATCGAAGAGGTCAAAATTAAGCGTTTTATACCGGCAGCTTTGGCAGCGTCTGCCATTTTTCGTACTCCCTGGTTTTCGACCGCTTCAATCACATTAGCCTGCATAGGCGGGCGCATCCCAATTGCGCTGATCAGGGCCTTACATCCGACCAGCAGGGTAGCCAGTTCTTCCACAGAAATAATCTCAAGGTCTACCTGGATAGCCTCCTGGGCACCAAGAGCGAGTAATTCCTCCACCTGCGCCTCAGTACGGGCAAAAGCACGTACCTTATAACCTTTTTCCAGTAACAAACCTAAAGTTAATTTACCAATTCTACCCGTTGCTCCTGCTACTGCTACCGATTGCACGGTTACTCCGTCACCAAACGTTTGCATAATAAGCCTTTCATCTATTTTCGAATCCTAAAATGTCAATTCTGAAAGCACTTCTTATCATACCATTGGTCTTTTTTGAGGAAAACAAAAACCGGCCAGTTTTCACAGGCCGGTTCATCTATGTTAATTGTATTGTTACGAATTGAAAATTTATATAAATGGCTCTTTAAAGCTCGGACTTCTCAGAAATTTTCTGCTGGCCGGTCATGTTGCGGCTGAACCAGTTAATACCATTCTCAAGTTTTCGAAGGAACTGGCTCTTTTCTCTGGGTTCGACTACCGGAGGGACGGTACGGGCCTGGTACTGGGCTTCAGCCTGATAAGCTTTAATGTTAGTAGTTGCTGGTGTCATAACGGCAGTTCCTCTTTCTAGTCTTTGTAATCGCGTTCTTGAATAAGATGTTCCGTGTACTTTTAATTAAGCAATTCTGCAATTTAATTAAAGTATTTATATTTACTTCGATTTATATTAAGGCAACTTCCGTGCCATCACACTCTTATATTAACTTTGATCACAAAAAGAATCTGTGGTTTCTCCCACTCATCATGTGTGATTGAGATCACACCAGTAGTTGCAACTTTTTGAGAGCTAGTTCATTAATCGGGAAATAGAAGAGAAAAGGCCACTTAAAGCTAAAATTTAGACCAAATTTAGATGCTGAATTTGAGCTTAATTTTGTAAAAAACTGGATGGATTTTCCAGAGAATGCACCAGCGTTTGAAGGAAAGCACCTGCGGTGGGTCCATCCGCAATACGGTGGTCAAAGGTGAGGTTGAGGGTCACAAAATCGTAAACGGCGATAGTATCTTCATGCCCGTTTCTGGAAAGCTTTGTATTAGAGAGAGCCAGTTCCCGGCTTACCGCACCCAGACCCAGGATAGCGCATTGAGGCAAATTCAGAACCGGCGTAAAGCACTGCACGCCATAAGCGCTCAGGTCTGTAATGGTAAAAGTACTACCCAGGGTATCTTTTAGGCGCAGCAAACCTTCTTTTACCGCCCGTTCCAACTGATCAATAGTTTTGGCCAGTTCTATTAGCGAGAGCGTTTCGGCCTGCCGTACCACCGGTAACATCACCCCATCAGGAGCAGGCAGCACCAGGCTGATATTTCTTTCAAGAGGATAGACGATATCGTTGCCGTCAAGCGTGGCGTTTAAGAGAGGATGCTCCTGCAATGTCAGGGCCGTAGCCTTGAGTATTACCGCTAGCAGGGTAAGTTTAGCCGTAGTATTTCCAGAAAGCCGATTATGCTCATCCAGGCGTTCCAGTAAATCGGTAACATTGGCGCGAATGGTCAGGGTAACCGGGGCGGCCAGTTGAGAGGAACGGCTTACTCGGCTACGAATTAAGCGGCGCAGGCTGGATTGGGGTTCGCGCCGGGCTTCAGGAGGAGCGCTTTGCATGGTACGCTCCAGGTAGTTGCGGATTACTCGTTCATTGATGCGAGTGCCCTCAGGCAAATCATCGGCAATTTCGGACAGTTCCAGGCCCATGCGACGAGCCAGACGACGGGCTGCGGGCGAGGCGGCAATATAGCTGGAAGAAATCTCCCTGGTGCTCTCGATCTTTGGAAGGACAACTTCTGGTAAGGCAGCTTCTTCAATCCGAATATCTTCAAATTTTGGAGGGGAAGAAGGCTGGCTATGAGATGATCTTTCTTCCAGCAGTGCCAGGATAGCGCCAGGCACCACTATCATTCCTTCCGGCGCAATTATCCGGGTAATCATTCCTGGCTGGGGCGCGGCAATCTCCAAATTTACTTTTTCAACCATTATTTCGGCCAGTAACTGGTCGCGTTCAACAAACTGGCCCTCACGGACAAACCAGTTGATAATGACAGCCTCAGCTCCGCTGCTTTTATCCGACCAATTTTCTATTGTAAGTGGAATTGTCATCGCAGGAAGACCACCATTGTCAGGTAACCCGATTGATAAGAAGTTTTGCCAGAACCGGTTTGTTTTTATTTTAACATAACATAACCCGTCTCCCAAGAGGTTTGCTGCCCAAAATAATCTTCTTCTCACGTCACCTGTTGGCCTGTAAAATAACACTTCTTATCACCAGTAAAAAGCTAAACTGATCATTACTTTAAAAGCTATGGCAATATCCTTTTGCTACCGGCAAGTTCCAAACCCGATATAGAATCCATAAAAGATTGCGTTGTACTATTTTAGTTTGCTAACTTTTTGTTATTATTCCAATCATCCCTTGAAATTACCATACATTGTAAGCGATTAAAAGTTATGTCAAGTGAAAACAATCAACTGGGAATTCTTCTAAAACGCTTTCGACTCAGGGAGCATAAATCGCAGGAAGAAGTAGCGCGGGCCAGTGATATTGCTCATAATTACTATGGCGAGATTGAACGAGGTAAACGCGAACCGGGCCGCGATACCCTGCTGAATATAGCCCGGAAAGGCCTTGAGCTGAACCTGGCAGAGACTAACCTGGCCCTGGTAGCGGCAGGCTTTGCCCCTCTGCCGCAGGTTCTGACCAGTAACGAAATAGCCCGGCTTTATAAGATTGTCGAAGCCTATCTCAATAAAATGTTTCCCTATCCTGCCGTACTGGTCAGCCAGTTCTGGGGAATAATAAAGTGGAATAGTGCCTTCCCCGTAATGCTGGGAACACCCCTTGAGCGTATTCCGGCAAAACAACGCAATTTATTACGGCTGATTTTCGACCCGGCTTTACCCTGGCGGAGTAATTTGCTGGACTGGAATGAGTATGCTTGCTACCAGCTAGCTTTATTCAAACACGGCACACTAGGACAAACTTCAGAACCTGAGTACCAGGCGCTACTGGCCGATTTAGTTCGCCTGCCAGGTTTTAGCGCTCTATGGGAAGAGACTCATCCAGATATGGCAGATATTTCATTAGGCCGTGAATGGCCCATACGCCTACCCTTACCGCTACCTTTAGAAGGCAAGGTGATTAACTGCCGGTTAGTACTAACACGTTTCGATCATTTTTCACAGCTTAGCGTACAAACCTACTTCCCGGCAGACCATTTTACAGAGGAAGTTTTTGCTTTAGTCGGACAGGGAATAAGCTATCGTTAATACTAACAAGGAGTTAGCAAGTTATAAGTTTGCTATCTTTTAATGTAGCTACTTTTAAAGAATCAAGGTTAAAATATAGTCATCACAGACACAATGGCCCATCGCGTATCTGGTTTAATACGCCCTGCTCTAGCTTTACGTTCAGGCCTTTTTCTATAGATACATCTACAAAAGAATATTCAACACTTATTTACAGCGCAAAAAGTATTTTGAACTTTTTGGCCTGAGTTTTGTTGTTGACCCTCAGATACCTGATCTGATATGAGGAGGCTTCGATGACGAATTCCCTGGATAATCAGACTCTTATTTCGCTTTACCGCAAAATGGCAATCATTCGCAATTTTGAAGAGACTATGGTGAATGTCTACTGGGAAGGCAAAACCCCTGTCTTCGATATTGCGGCAGGCACCGTACCGGGTGAAATGCACCTGGCTGCCGGGCAAGAACCCGCCGCAGTGGGTGTTTGCGCCCACTTACGGGATGAAGATACGGTAACAGGTCCACACCGCGCTCATCATATAGCCATTGCCAAAGGCGTGGACCTCAAGAAAATGGCAGCCGAAATCTTTGGTAAAGAGACCGGCCTCGGTCATGGTAAAGGCGGCCATATGCATCTTTTTGATACCGAGAAGAAGTTCGGGTGTAGCGGTATTATTGGCGCGGGCATGCCTGTAGCCTGCGGTACCGCCCTGGCCGCTAAAAAGATGGGCAAGGACTGGGTTTCGGTGGCTTTCTTTGGAGAAGGCTCGGCTAACCAGGGCTCTTTCCACGAAACGCTGAACCTGGCAGCTCTCTGGAAATTGCCGGTTATTTTTGTCTGCGAAGATAACGCCTACGCTATCTCAGTGCCAAAATCCAAATCTACTGCAATATCCAACAATGCCGACCGTGCAGCATCTTACGGTATTCCGGGCATTGAAATACGCGAGAATGATGTGGTGGCGGTCTACGAAGCCGCCGGTGAAGCAATAGCCCGAGCACGGCGCGGCGAAGGCCCTACCCTCATGGAAATCAAGACCGACCGCTACCTGGGCCATTTCCAGGGCGACCCCGAACTCTACCGCGATAAAAATGAAGTGGGCAATTTACGCCAACAAGATCCTATTAAGAAGCTGGGTGATTACCTGCTGGAACAGGGTATCCTCTCTGAAGGCGACCGCTCACAGGTGGACCAGGACGCAGCGCAGGAGGTGGCGGATGCCATCGAGTACGCCCGCCAGAGTCCTTATCCCTACCCCGAAGACGCCCTGAAGCACGTTTTTGTATAAAAATTCAAAAGCAGCTTTAGCTAAGATTTAAGGAGGATAAAAATGAGCCAGGTTGTGGATAATGCCACCCAGACTGAAAGACTGTTAACCACCTCGAAAGCAATTTCCGAGGCGATTGCCCAGGAAATGGAACGCGACCCGAAAGTCTTTGTAATGGGCGAAGATGTTGGGGTTTACGGCGGTATCTTTGGCGCGACCACCGGACTGTTCGAGAAATTCGGGCCGGAACGCATTATGGATACGCCCATTTCTGAAACAGCTTTTATTGGCGCAGCTACCGGAGCGGCGTTAGAAGGTATGCGGCCCATTGTAGAGTTGATGTTCGTAGATTTCTTCGGTGTCTGTATGGATCAGATTTACAATCATATGGCGAAGAACATCTACATGTCAGGCGGCAATATGAAGATTCCGGTGGTTCTTACTACCGCGATGGGCGGTGGTTATAGCGATGCCGCCCAGCACTCGCAGTGTCTCTATGGCCTGTTTGCCCACCTGCCAGGGATAAAAATCGTGGTACCTTCTAACGCCTACGATGCCAAAGGCCTTATGATTAGCGCCATCCGCGATGATAACCCGGTAATGTATTTCATGCACAAAGGCATTATGGGCCTGGGTTGGATGACACCGCTACCGGAAGCCATGTCAAATGTGCCGGAAGAACCTTATGCTATTCCTTTTGGACAGGCTGCCATCAAACAGACCGGAGAGCACGTCACTATCGTAACCCTGGGAATAATGGTACACCGGGCCATGGATGCCGCTCGCCAGCTTGCCGCCGAAGGAATTAATGCGGAGGTGATCGATTTAAGAACACTGGTTCCGATGGATACCGCTACCATTGTCGAGTCGGTCAAAAAGACCCATCGCCTGATGATTGTAGATGAAGATTACCTCAGCTTCGGCATGAGCGGCGAGATTTGCGCCCGCGTGGTGGAGGAAGCCCTGGATTACCTGGATGCTCCGGTCAAACGGATAGCGGTGCCTGATGTGCCGATTCCTTACAGCCGCCCGATGGAGCAGTATGTCTTACCAAACGCTGAGAAAATCGTACAGGCCGCTCGCGCCCTGGTAAACGCCTAGAACTGAGGGCTCTTTACATGGCAACCGATGTTAAGCTGGAAGATTGGGCCGATAAGAGCGAGGCTCAAGAAGCGGCCGTCTCGGTCTGGTTCAAAAAGCCGGGTGCGACAGTCAAGCAGGGTGACTTGCTGGCAGAGCTAATTGTCGAAAAGGTCAACCTTGAGGTACTGGCACCCGGCGATGGCATCCTGCTGGAAATATGCGCCAAAATTGGAGAAGCAGTGTCTCCCGCCTCGGTGCTGGCGAGAATCGGCAGCGCTGAAGAATGGGCGGCTCTTGATACTTCCAGACAAACTGTTTCTGTCCCAACCGCCCCGGCAACTGCTCCGGCTACCGCTCCTGTTGCGGTAGCCGCGCCGGAGGTGGCAGTGCCAATCAGCGAGGTAGTAGCATCCCCGGTCGCCAAGCGGCTGATGAAGGAGCACAATATTTCGCTGGCTGAAGTCGCTGCTTTTACCAATTACTCCGTCCGGCGCATCGGTGAAGAGGAGGTCCAGCGCTACCTGGTCTCGCGCCAGGCTGAGACTGCGCCTGCTGCCCGGGAAGTAGCCTCAGCTATTCCTTACAGTGGGCTGCGGCGCATGATCGGTGATCGCATGAGTCGCAGCCTGCACGAGACGGCCCAGGTTACCCTTACCAGCGAAGCGGATGTTACCGAATTGGTGGCAGCCCGCGAAGCTATGCGAGCCGATGGCGCAACCATTGGCTATACCGCCCTGGTCGCCAGGGCAGTGGCGCGGGCTTTGCCGCAACATCCGCGACTGCACGCGGCCCTTGAAGGAGATACTATCCGCCTGCATAATCAGCTTAACCTGGGAATCGCGGTGGATACCTCCCAGGGATTGCTGGTTCCGGTTATACGCAATGCCGGGGAGCTTTCATGCCAGGACCTGACCACCGAAATCGCACGGGTCTCGCAACTGGCGCGTGAAGGTAAGCTGGCAGTTGAGGATAACACCGGCGGAACTTTTACCATTACCAACCTGGGCAGCTACGGAATAGATATTTTTACGCCCATTCTTAATTCACCCCAGGTGGCAATCCTGGGCATAGGACGGATTGCCCAACGACCCGGTGTGGCAGACGGGCAGGTCGTGCCGCGCCAGATGCTCTGGCTGAGCCTGACCTTCGACCATCGTATAGTCGATGGTGGTCCGGCTGCCGCTTTCTTGCATGAGGTCAGAGAGAAGTTAGAACACCCTGAAGCGCTTTTTTAGGCTTTAAGAGGAGGTTTACTATGATATTTACTACCACTTAGACACCTTTGCCGGTTATTTGCCCTCTTAAACAGAAAATAACCTAACAACCATAGAGTAACCGCCAGTACTGTCCCCATTGGGTTTATTTGTTATGTGTTAGTAACCTACCAAAACAGGAGGACCTGCAATGGAGCTTGATAAGGACACCTTGCGAGAGATGTACCAGACCATGGTGACCATCCGAATGTTCGAGGACAGAGTCAAGGAGGAGTTTGCGAAAGGGCGTATCCCCGGATTTGTCCACCTGTATGCCGGAGAGGAAGCCGTGGCTACCGGCGTTATGGCCAATCTGAGAGATAGTGACAAAGTGACCAGCACCCACCGGGGTCATGGTCACTGTGTGGCAAAAGGCTGTGATGTCAACGGTATGATGGCCGAAATCTTTGGCAAGGCTACCGGTCTCTGCAAAGGCAAAGGCGGCTCGATGCATATAGCGGATGTCAGCAAAGGGATGCTGGGCGCAAATGGAATCGTAGGAGGCGGACCACCGCTGGCCTGCGGCGCAGCCCTCACCGCCAAGGTCATGGGTACGGATGACGTCTGTATCTGTTTCTTCGGCGACGGGGCTGCCGAGCAGGGAACTTTTCACGAAAGCATGAACCTGGCTTCTATCTGGAAGTTGCCGGTAGTTTTTGTGGCTGAAAATAACGGCTTTGCCGAGTCTACTCCCGCTTCTTACCACTGCGCCATAGAAAATATCGCCGAGCGCGCCGGTAGTTATGGCATACCAGGGGCGGCAATTGATGGCATGGATGTTTTCGCGGTCTATGAAGCGACCAAACAGGCTGTAGAGCGGGCAAGGCGAGGTGAAGGCCCCAGCCTGCTGGAGTTTAAGACATACCGCTATTTTGGACATTTTGAGGGCGACCAGCAGCTTTACAAAACGCCTGAGTTGCAAAACTCAATGAAGGAACGCGATCCTATCACCTACTTCCGCAAGTCAGTAACCGAACAGGGCCTCTTGACCAATGAGGAACTGGACAAGATTGAGCGCAAGGTGGCTGCCGATATTGACGGAGCAGTAGCCTTTGCCGACTCCAGCCCATACCCGGCGCTGGATGAAGTTACCAGCGACGTTTATGTGAGTTACAGATAGGGAGGAGGTAAGCAAAATGACAGTAGAAGTTGGATTGCGCACTATTTCGGTAGCCGAAGCGATTAATGAGGCCATGCGCCTGGAAATGCGCCGCGACCCGCGAGTGATTCTGATGGGTGAAGATGTCGCCGGAGGCGCAAACCTGCCCCACCTGGAAGATGATGAGGCCTGGGGTGGAGTGCTGGGTGTCACCAAAGGTCTGGTCCAGGAGTTTGGCCGCGAAAGGATTCGAGATACACCTATCTCGGAATCAGCCTTTATCGGCGCAGCCGTGGGAGCCGCCGCGACCGGTCTACACCCGATTGCCGAGCTAATGTTCTGCGGCTTTATTGGCAGTTGTATGGACTCGCTACTCAATCAGGGCTCCAAATTACGCTATATGTTCGGCGGCAAAGCCTCGGTGCCCGTTACCATTCGCACCATGGTAGGCGGTGGTTTCCGGGCTGCCGCGCAACATGCCCAGTCCCTTTATCCAATGTTCGCCAGTATTCCGGGCTTGAAAGTAGTGGCACCTTCCAACCCCGCCGACGCCAAGGGTCTTTTGACAGCCGCCATTCGCGACAATGACCCGGTAATCTTCTGCGAGCATATAGCAATGTACACCATGACCGGCCCGGTGCCGGAAGGCGAATATGTCGTGCCGTTAGGCAAAGCCAACATCACGCGCCACGGTAAAGACGTAACGATTGTGGGCGTCAGCATGACGGCGCGCCATGCACTGGCTGCCGCCGAAATTTTGGCCAGGGAAGGCATTGACGCCGAAGTACTTGATCTGCGCACTGTCTCTCCGCTGGATGAAGACGCCATTCTTGACTCGGTGGCCAAAACCGGTAAGCTGGTGGTGGCCGATGAGTCTAACCCCTTCTGCGGGCTGGCCAGCCACATCGCGGGTCTGGCAGCCAGCAAAGGTTTCCAGTCGTTACGCGCTCCGGTACAACTGGTGACTGCGCCGCACGCCCCTGTTCCCTTCAGCCCGCCGCTTGAAGATGCTTATTTACCCAATCCTGACAAAATAGCAACGGCTGTCCGCAGCATTTGCCGCTAGTTGAAGAGGGTTACTAGAAATTTTCCGGGAGTTCTTACCCGGAAAATTTCTAGTAAGAGGTTGGGATTTTCTTGAATTTAGAATAAAGAGAAAATTATGGCAGTTGAAGTAATTATGCCCAAACTGGGCATGACCATGTCGAGCGGCACATTGGTACGCTGGTTATGCCAGACGGGTGACCTGGTCACCGCCGGTCAACCGGTCTGTGAAGTTGAATCGGAGAAGTTGAATACCGAATTAACTGCGGATGTAGATGGTGTTATCACTGTAGTAGCCGCTGAAGGTGATGAATTTGAGGTCGGAGCGGTCCTGGGTCAGATTGAACCGGCGGTAGGCGCGATAGTGCGCGAACGTGCGCCACAGTCTAAAGAGGGCGCTGCCCAGAAAATTCTGGCTAACGGCATCAATTTGAATGTTGAAAAGATGGGCGATGGGCCTATCCTGGTGCTTATCCACGGTCTGGCCAGCAATATGGGCCTCTGGTCGGCCCTCGATCAGGATAAACTGAAAGGTCACACAATAGTCAGTTATGATTTACGGGGCCACGGCGGTTCAGATAGGCCCTCCGGCGCCCATACCCTGGCAAAGCATGTGGCAGACTTGAAAGGGCTGCTGGATGCCTTGAATATTGAGCAGGCTGATCTGGTCGGGCACTCGCTGGGTGGCATGATCACCTTGGAACTGGCGGCCAGCGAACCTTCCAGGGTGCGGAGCCTGACCCTGATTTCAAGCGCGTCAGCCTTTCCTCAAGCTACTCGCGACAATTTCTTTGAGATAGCTTCAGCCGCCAGTTTCGGCGGTATGGGTAGCGTTACCGATAAGCTGATCAATCTTTCCTTCTCACCGGCTTACCGCGAGGCTAATCCCAAAGTAGTCGCTACTATCGCCCACGGGATCAAATCGAGCGATGCCGCCAGTATTGCCGCCGCCGCTCGCATGGTAGCCAAGCTTGACCTGCATCCTCGACTGGCAGCCGTAAAATGTCCGGTGCAGATTCTGGTAGGCGAACAGGACGAACTTGCCCCGCCCGCTTTGTCTGAGGAATTACACAACGGCATCGCCGGGTCACGACTGCATCAGATAGCGAATTGCGGCCATGCAGCGCCGGTAGAGCAACCCCATATCGTGACTGATCTTATCCTTGAGACGCAGATGGCAGGACAATCATGACCTCTGTGGGTATTATTGCTAACCCCTCTTCCGGCAAAGATATCCGCCGGATCGTAGCACAGGGTTGGGTCGTCTCTAACCAGGAAAAAGTAGCAATTACGCGCCGCTTGTTGCGTGGGATCGAAGCGGCAGGAGTCACAGAAGTGCTTTTCATGC
>DATAKM010000120.1:0-9083 GCA_036261665.1 Chloroflexia bacterium | reverse complement strand
AAAAAAGACTCTGCCCGGACACTTCTAGAAGGCTTGCCTGCGTTGTGAGAACCATTCCACTTTTTTCTCACTCGACCAACTTCATCCGGTTCAGTCGAGATACTGGCACTTTCAACTTTTTTCAATCAGTTAAACTGAGTGGTGAGCTTACGGATTGTACGTAGTCATTAAACTACTATATTTGACCTTGCCTTAAAGTTTGGAAACAAGCCCTGACTTGACAACTCTTCAGTTAAATTAATCACAACCGTATTTTACCTGATTGTGATAGCCGTCATTGTTCATAACTGCTTCAAATTCTATCATTAAGCGAATTACTGATTTAAACACTGAATCAAACAACGAAAGAATAACACAATAAACAATGAAACCTACTAAAACTCTATTTATTCTCTGTTTTTGTACCATTATCCTGGCTTTACTTCTTACGGCTTGTGGCTCTAGTGATACACAGCAAGTTCTGACAGACTCGACAACTCCGGCAGCTATCCCTAATCCCACTACTACTCCGGTGGCTCCAACTGTTACTCCCAGTCCGGCCACCACAAGTAGCAGTTTAGCTACTGTAACTCCACTGGCTACCAGCAGCGCCAGTGTTACCACTGACGCTCCTACCAACCCGGCTACTACTACCAGTCCGGCGACTATAGCGCCTAAGACTACCGTGGTCAGCAAAACCGCTGCCCCTGCCACTACAGAGGCAGCCCCGGTAACTACATCTACGCCTGGCACAACTGAGGCTACGCCGTCTGCCGGGGACTATGTGGCCAATCTGGTTTATACGAAAGAAGATGGTCTCTTTGCCTATAACATCGCCACCGCTAAGAGTTTTGAGCTGGCTGACGGGCAAATCTTACGTTATAAAGTATCACCCGACAACCGCCGGGTAGCTTTCCTGAAGATTAGCGGGGATCACCTTGAGCTAAACCTGGTTGTCCTGCACGGTAACTCGGCGAGCGATCCTGGTACCCTGGATAGTAACGTTGGAATTTACGTGCCTTCCACCCAGGACAATCCCTACGCCGGGCGATTTATGCGCGCTTATACCCTGGATTTCTCGCCGGATAGTAACCTGGTTGTTTACAGTAAAATGAATTCCAATGGCCCCCTCTTCGAATGCTGGGGTACTCAGGTACACCCCGTTGAACTATGGCTGGCGGAACTCCAAAACTACAGCGTGAAGCGCCTGGCTCCGAACGCTGAAAAAGATTTTATGTACAATCCTACCTTCAGTCCTGACCAGGCACGCGTGGGTTTTCTGCGCAGCAAAACTTTTCCCAGTGACGTAAGTAGCACCACCCAGGTCTGGTCGGTTCACACTGATGGCACTAAACTGACTATTTTGCAGGATGGCGTAAGCCTTACTAAACAGGCTTTTCCCGGCGCTCCGGCTGATGAAGCAGTGGCGGGCTTGATTAATAGTTTTAGCTGGACCGGACCGCAGGCTGTAACCTTTTTCGTCTCCGGCACACAAGGTGGGAGCGCCTGGGTGCACGACCTCAGTACAGCCCATGTGCGGCAACTGTTCAACCTTACTTACGGTAGTGGCGACCCTGAAACAGGCCCGGATTACCGTTACGATGCGCTTTCGCAGCGCTACGCCTTCAATAATGATAAAGGTCTTTTCACCATCGGCACGGCTAGCGCACAGGATAAAGCGGTAGCTGTGACAGGTAAACCGGTTCACCTGCTGAACTTCTACGATAACACTCTATTTTACCTTAACGATTCTAACACGGTGCTAGCGCAGCGCATCAACAGCAAAGGGGCTTCAAGCGGGGCAGCCCTGGCGTTACCGGCCATACCTAAGCCGAATGGCACTGTCTACGATGCGCTGGTTGCGAACGGAACTTACCTTGTTATCTGGGCGACCGAGGCCGGTCCGCAGAATTTGAAGCTGACGCTCATCGGCAGTGATGGCAAATCTGTCCTGGGCCAGCCTCTCCAGCATTTTGATTTTGATGAGCTTGTTCGGCTGACTCCCGGTTACTTTCTACTTAACAGCACAGACCACCGGCAGTTGCTTGATTTAAGCAGTAGCTCAAAATGGCAGCTTGTAAATTTGTAGCCCAGGCTTTTAGCCAGCGGTAAGGCCTCTAACCGTTAGCTGCTGGCAGTTTCCCCTTTAAAACCTGGTCGAGAAGGCTTTCTCGACCAGGTTTTTTTACTCCTTCTGATAGATAAGCATTTTTCCTCTTGCATGTTGTTATGCTCTGCTTTACCGCCTCCTTTTTTTCCTAAGCTAAGGATATTAGGTCGCCGGTCGTGAGTAGTTTCTGACATGGCCCCGAAAAACCATAGAAGCTGCTGAAAGAGCAGAACGGATGTCTCGTTCATCACAAGCTGCAAACTCTCCCGCTACGTGCGAGGTGCCGGATTGAGACTGGGAAAAGAAGCACCACTTTCAGACGGTTGCCAGACACCACCAATAAAAAATGTTGTAGATATGACTTGAAATTGAAGGTATGCCAATAGCCGGCTTTAGGCTTTCGACCTCTCTCACAGTAATGACTAGCTGCTTTACAGCGAATAACAAAGTAGCGATGAGGCAACGGCTTAGTCTAATTTTCAAGCCTATTCTAGCAAACTCAATGACCGCTCTACAAAGTGAGTGCGCAGCTTTGCTTCATCAATATTCAAGGCCAGTTTCTCAAGGCTCACCCTGCCTGCCTGTTGCCATTCCTGAAGGCTGTGGCGGTCACTGAGGGAACGATATAATTGAGTTAATTCAACCTCGATGGAAAACTGCTCGCCGGGAAGATTTAGTTGCCGGGCAAGTTCCAGGGCCTCAGTTAGACGGGCTACGGCCTGTTCGGTCTGACCCTGCTGGCGAGCTACTACGGCCTCGCAACGCAGGTAGATCAGGCGGTAGCGCGGGTTAAGGCCGGTACGCCTTTGAAAACCTTCAAGGCTGGCCTGGGCGCTGGCAGCGGCGCCGCTTCGGACGAGGGCCTCTATCACGTGCCAGCGAGATAGCCCGGAATGGAGAAAGATAGCATCATGTTCGAAGTTAAGAGTCTTTGCGGCATAATAAGAAGCCTGCTCCCAGTCGCCGCTCAGCGCATAGTCACTGCACAGCGCATCGGCCATCATAAAAGTAAGCACGGATAAAACGGCGTTATCCCGCTCGGTAATAGCCAGGGCCTCGCTATGTACCGCAATCGCTTCGTCCAGTTGCATTAGCGAGCGCAGTACATGTCCCAGGGCTACCAGGTTGAAGGAGGTAAGCAGGGGTTGTCCCATTTTACGCGCTCTTTCTACACTTTCTCTGGCCGCCTCCAGGGCCTGGCTGTACTGGCCTGCATCTCTTAAAATCATGGAGTGGACACCGGCATTAACCGCCAGGCCCCAGTCGTTATCAATTTCCTGGAGAATATTTCTAGCCGCGTAAATAACCGAAGTGGCTTCATGCAAGCGGCCAAGTTTCATAAGAACTTCCGCCAGCACGTTCAGGCTGTCGGCCTGCATGGTCAGATCGCCCAGCGCTCGATACAATTCGGCAGACTCCTGGCCATCCTGAACCACTCCCTCCCACTTTCCACTGGCTACTTTATGATAGGTTAGGATATTCAGGCTTCTTGCTACCAGTTCGGTTTGTTCAAACTGGCGAGCCAGGGCCAGGGCCTGCCCGCCATGCAAAAGCCCGGCAGGGTGGTCAAGCTGGTAAAGCGCCATTTGAGCCCTGTTCCATTCCGCCTCGACCAGGCCTCGGTTATCCTCCGCTTTTTTTGAGACCAGCAGGGCTTCTTCCAGAAATCCTTGCGCCTCGCTCATTTCAAATTTACGCAGGGCCGCCAGCGTGACAAGCCGGTTGAGCGCGGCTGCTTCAATTTGAGGGTAATGTGTTTGCCTGGCGTAATCAAGGAGGGCCTGGTAGGTCTGCCCGGCATTTTCAGTTTCGCTGTTTAACTCGTAGGCCCGGCCCAGTTGCAGGTAGAGGCGCTCCACTTTAGCTGGTTCCAGCTCTTCAAGTAACGGCGAGTATTCTTTAGCGGGCTGTTCCAGCAGGTGCACGGCCTGCCGGTAATATTTAATCGCATCAAGCACGGCAAATACAGCTATAGCCTGTTCGCCAGCCGCCAGGCTGTACTCAAAAGCCTGCCCGGCAAGACCGGCGCCCAGGGCATGGTGGGCCAGGGTCGCCGGGGCCGCCTTGCTGTTTTGCAGGAGAGCCAGGGCGCGGCGGTGAAAGACCCGGCGGCGCGCCTCACCCGCCTCGGTATAAGTCACATCTCGAATTTTATCGTGGCTGAAAAAGTAATTACCGGCATCCACCTGCCGCTCCGGGTCAGCCTCTTCTTTACCCGGCTGCTCCTCTTTAAGCAAATTATGCCTTAAAGCCTCGTCCAGCCCGGCAAGCGCCTCATCTTCGGCTAACCCTGCTACCTGGCAGAGTTGTTCAAAGGTAAAAGCATGGCCCAGGACCGCTCCAGCAGCTACCAGGCGGAAAGCGGCCGGGCTTAAACGGCTTAGCCGCGTACGGACTACTTCGCGCACTCCAGGCGCTACCAGGCGCGGCTGCGCCATGAGCTTTAGCAGAGAAACCATATCGAGTCTGACCGTCCGATGCTCCTCCGAGTCCTGTGAAGTGAAAAGCAAATGACGGTCAAAAAGGGTTTTAAGGGTTTCTAACAGGAAAAAGGGCTGGCCGTTTGTCTCCTGGAAAAGCCACCGGCCAAGCTGACTGACACTGGCGTCCGAGGCTTCGTTTGACACGGAAATGTTTTTCTCGGGAGAATGAAAAAGACCGGCTACCAGTTGCAGAGTAGCGTCAGCATCCAGGGCTGACAGGCTCAGTTGCAACAGGTTTCGCTCGCGTTCCAGCCCTGCCAGCCAGGTCGCGATGGAAAGATCGGTGCCGAGAGTTTCAGAACGCAGCGTGAGTAGCAGCAGAACAGGCACGGCGCTTTCAACCAGTCTTCGGTTGAGGTAATGCAGGAAATCGAGAGTAGCATTGTCAGCCCAGTGCAAATCGTCCAACACTAGTACCAGGGGTTGGCGCCTGGTGAGGGCCAGCACCAGGCGAGTTAGCGCTTCATAGAGGCGATTGCGAGCTTCAGCCTCACTCAAGCGGGGAGGGTCCGCCAGGTCAGGGTAGCGCTCGCGCAGTTCGGGCAGCAAGCGGGTAAGCTCGCTCAACCAGACATCCGCAAGCAGATCATCCGGCGCATTTTCCAGTTCCAGGCGAGGGCGCAAAGCCTCCAGGATGGCCTGGTAAGGCAGTCGCCCACCCGTTTCAAAGGCGCGACCCTTTAATATTTCAGCTCCTTGCAAGAAGGCCCAGCCGCTAAACTCCCCGGCAAGGCGCGTTTTACCGATGCCCGCTTCTCCCGTCAGCACTACTACCTGCGGTCGTCCCTCTAAGGCCAGCCGGTAAGCTTCCACCAGCCGACGGTGTTCGACCTCGCGCCCTACCATCGGTAGATAATCGGAAAAGGACTTATTTTTTCCGGCGATCTGCGGGCTGACTTCTTCCGCCTCGTCTGCTGAGGGCCTCTTTTTAGGGGCAATGCCGGGTTTGGCCTGGGCCAGCAACGCTTCTGTCTCAGGTGAAGGGAGAAGCTGCATCTCCTGCAAAAGAATTGCCCGGCAGGCCTCGTAGGTCTTTAAAGCCGCTTGCCGGTTGCCCATGGCCAGTTGTAAGCGGATTACCTGCCGGTAGGCCACTTCGTTCAAGCCATCTTGAGCTATCCAGCGGGTGGCAGTTTCGAGGGCATCGGTAACCTGGCCATGCTTAATTCTTAAATCGACGAGCGCTTCAAAAACTTCCGCCACCCGACGGCGCCAGATTTCGCGCTGTAAGTTAAGCCATTGTTCAAATTCAGGCGTATCCTCAAGCGAGAAAGCGGCCAGGAATTCACCCCGGCAGGCGTCCGCAGCCTTTTGCAACAGTTCAATTAAAGCCGGGTCAGCCGTGGTGGTGGCCGCTTCATTCAGATTTACATTCAATTGTTCTTTCAAACGCTTGCCGGCCTCTTCCAGGAGGTAAAGATCGACCTCGTGAGGTAGCCTGGTTTCAAAACCCAGCACTTCTCGCCGGGTAATCAGACCAATTAGTACCTGCTCACCGGCGGATTGAAAAGCCTGGCGCAGTCGCGTGAGGGTATTGCGCAAGGCGGCTCGCCCGGCTTCCTGGTCACTCTCGGGCCAGAGAAGGGCTGCCAGGCTATCGCGCTGGTGCAGACCACCTTCCGCCAGCAAGTAAGCCAGCAAGGCCAGGCTTTTACGAGTTGGAAAGAACAGGCTATGACCATCCACGCTGACCTGGCAGGGGCCAAGCAAGTTGAAGCGAATTATGCTCATGGTTGTCACGGTGCTTGATACGCTTTTGATACGCTTGAATGTTATAAGTGGGACAGGTTAGATTTATTCTAATCCAAAGCAGCCCTGAGAGCAATCTCAAATCTTTACATTCGACCGGACAGGCGTAAGTAGTGCGGCGCCTGGCTGCAAGCAGAGAGGAGGAAGCCCGGTTTATGAGTGGCATTGTGCTGGTTATACCGGTCTTAGCCGGCAAATCTGAGTACTGGCGGCGGATCAGCCAGGAAATTCTGGAGTTGCACCGGGCCGAATATGAAACCTCCCGTAAGGCCTTAGAGATCACTCGTGAAATGGCCTGGATAACTCCCACTCCCCGGGGAGAAGTTCTCTTACTATACCTGGAATCGCCTGAACCAGACCGGACTCTCTCCGCACTGGCCCAATCGGAGCAAACCTTCGATTGCTGGTTCAGACAGCAACTCAGGGAAGTCTGCGGGCAAGACTCGAACCGGATCTTTCCCGGCTGGCCGGCTGAACTACTTTATGGCTGGCAAAATATGCCTGAAGAAACCGGCTTTTTAACTTTTCAAAGCACCCTGCAAACAGAAAGGAAAATAGTTATGTCGCTCGAAGCTAATAAAGAACTGGCGCGCCGTCTCTACCAGGCCATGAATGAGGCCGATATGGCGGCGGTAGATCAACTCTTAAGTCCTGATTTTGTCAACCATGACCCGGGCTTGCCACCCCTACCACCTGGCCCGGAGAGTTTTAAGCAGGTTATCGGCATGATCCATAACGGCTTTCCGGACGGCAAATTTGAAATCCAGGATATTGTAGCGGAAGGTGACCTGGTAGCGGTACGCTGGATTATCAGCGGCACTCACCAGGGGGAATTCGCGGGAGTACCGCCGACAGGTAAACATATCAGCGTAGGTGGAAGCGTCTTGCAGCGAATTGAGAACGGCAAGAGCGCCGAACACTGGGCACTCTGGGATGTGCTGGGTATGTTGACCCAGATGGGCGCTATTCCGGCAGGTAGCGAGCAGGCCAGTTAAACCGGGTTGAGTGGGTGTTGTGGGTAAATGGGTTTTTATCATTGAAAACCTTGTATAAGACACTTTTGTGAGTAAAAGGAGAAAGATCCTATGTCACTGGAAGATAACAAGGCAATGGTGCTCCGTTTCGTAGCGGCAGCCTGGACAGGCAGCACTTTAGACGTAGAGGCTCTGGATGAGCTAGTTACACCGAATTTTACTGATTTTTCAGCGCCACCGGACTTACCGCCTGGCCTGGAAGCCTACAAACCCTTTGTACGTTCCTGGCATAATTCCTTCGCCGGTATTACCCACAAAACTCACCACCTACTTGCTGAAGGCGATAAGGTGGTGGAACACTGGGAAGCTTCCGGTACGCATGTAGGAGACTTTATGGGGATTGCGCCTACCGGTAAAACGGGAGGGCTGGAGGGCATTAGTACCTACCTGATCGAGAACGGCAAAATCAGCAAACGCTGGGGTAATACCGACGACCTGGGAATGCTGCGAAAACTGGGCGTGATTCCTGACTGAGTTCTGGCGCGGTAGCAAGCCGGCAGGCAGGGTTTTTGCTCCGGCTTGCCGCCTGAGGACCGGGCCTGTCTTTCAAAATAGGCCCGGTCCTTAGTACGACCAGATGGGGTGGAATTTTACCAACCCTGGCGAATTGCAAATCTTCCGGTGGTAGGTGCCGTGGAAAAAGAAGTGCTGGTTCAACACCAGCGAGGGCTATAAGTTTTATATTGTTAAGTAAAGTCGGCATAGGAAGTAATCATGCCTCGTCAATCAAACCGATCTCATATGCCCTGGCTTGATTTTGAAAAATAGCCATAGCGGTGGTCATGCGCCTGAAACCCAGTTTTCGATAAAAATCTTCTTTGCCAATAGCCGCGTACAAAATAATTTTCCGATGTCCTTCTGACAGCTTTACCAGCCTGCTCACAATCTCCTTTCCAAGACCCAGACCCTGATATTCGGGATGAACTGCCACATCACAAATGTAGGAACAGTCAACCCCATCAGCCAGGGCGCGCCCGGCCCCAATCAGGCTTTGTCCATCAAATACAAAGCACATAAAACGGCTGTTTGAAAAAGAGACGCTCAAATCAGCCGGTTTCTTATCGCCCAGTGGAGCGATCCGGTAAAGATTGGAAAGTTCTTCCCAGTTAATGGTTTGTGTTGAATACTTCCACTCAAATTCCATAGCTATCTCCTATTTTAAGGTTTTTGTTGAAATACCGGTGTAGTGACTACTAATCCTATCATAAAATTATAAGGGAGTTGGTGTTCTAGCTACCAACCTTATAAAGGAACATATCAGAGCTTTTGAGGTAGCTGACATGGGTAGCCAGGACAACTGGCGTAAAACGTCATCTCAACCGGCGCTACTACCTTGCCTATAAATTCACAACCTCTTTTTAATCTCGCATGCTTCCTAAGAGTAATGACAGTTTACAATAGATGGGTTACACTGAAACCAGCTATTGGTCTTTCAGCGGTATCAAAGTCACCACACCTTTCCGCACTTTGCAGGTTGTGAAAAATGAGGGGTCAAGCCGGCAGAAAAAGTATCTAATCGGAGAGAGCTAAAGAGAAAGGACTATGAAAGGAAATAAACATGACTATGGAATGCACTCATTTAGACCAGATGCAAGTGGTACAGGCCTCCTCGAATGGTTGTGAAGATTGTCTTAAGACCGGAGATAGCTGGGTTCACCTGCGTCTATGTCTGGAATGCGGTCACGTTGGTTGCTGTGACAATTCTAAAAACAAACATGCTACCAAACA
>DATAKM010000119.1:0-84559 GCA_036261665.1 Chloroflexia bacterium | reverse complement strand
TTTAGGAGCGGTGGTAGCGTTAGGAATGTTGCTGGTATCAAAAGGCGCAGCAGCGGTGCTAAGAGCACCTGCCCCACCGGCGGAAGCGGCGGTGGTAGCGCCGGCAGCAGTAGTAGCCGCAGCCGATGTAGCAGCGGCGGTGGTAGCCGAAGCTGAAGTAGCCGCAGCAGCGGTGGTGGCAGCCGCAGTGGTAGCGGAAGAAGCAGTCGTAGCGCTGGCTGCGGTGGTGGCGGAAGCAGTTGTGGCAGCGGGAGCGGAAGTGGCGGTATTATCGCCACAGGCAGAAAGCACGAGCATAGCAAACAAAGCCAGAACTACAAGGCTAGGCAAACATCTGTGTTTCACAGATCTCCTCCTCTTTGAGTTAACTTATTGACTTGTAAACCTGATGATTGGTTTCTTCGAAATTACCTGTCGAAAATGTAGATGACCAAGAAAGGTGTTGTCCAATGTTGCTGTCTCAATAATTACATCGCTCTTTAGGTTTGTCAAGAGCTTTTTCCAAGAAATTTGTGGCACTTTGGAAAATGAAGCGGCAAATGGGATAATTTTATTAGAGCAAATACTATAATTTGAATATAGTGAAAACTCTTAATCGACAATTTTTAAAATTCGCAAAATTACTACTTGACAAGTCTATCATCCTAACTTAAACTCAATCCAGAGTTGGGAAACAAAATTGCTGCTGGTAATCAGGTATTATCATTAATTTAGCCCTTTAGTAACACTATAATTTCAGCCTGGGTCTTACAATGCTCAAGTAGAACGCATTAGCTTTGTGTTCACTTTTTTCAAAATAAACTTTTGTACCTGGGGTGCTAAATAACCAGGGCGGTTGAAGCTCATGAAAGGAACTGAAGTTTATGGCTAACAAATTAAGTCAGGAACAAATTGAAAAATATGCGCAAGAAGTACGGGAGCAAAGCTTTTGTATCATACCGGGTATAATTCCAACCGCAAAACTGGATGCCTGGTCTGAAGCGTTCAAACCATTGCTGGAACAGCACATTGAGAAAGAAGGTCACTTGAAAAACCGGGGGCCAAGCCGCTACTACGTTACGCTTCCCTTCGTGATGCCTTTCGCCGACCCGGAAATCTTCGAGAATGACGACTTGCTTGCCATAGTGGAAAACCTGGTGGGCAAGGATGGTGTAATGTGCCAGTTGGCTACCGATACTCCGTTGCGCGGCTCTGATTATCAGGATGTCCACCGGGATACTCCGCCCCTCTTCCCGGAATGGGGTAAAGAGACGCCGCCTTTCCAGTTAGCCTTAAACTTTCCGCTGGTAGACGTTACGCCTGAAAATGGCCCGATTGAAATTGTGCCCGGTTCGCACATGATCTCAAAAGAGGATGGGTTGCGCCGGTTAGAAGCGGGAGAATTAAAGCTACAGCCTTATTTTTTACATAAAGGCGATGTAATGATCAGGGATGTGCGACACCTCCACCGCGGCACACCTAATAATACCGACACTCCACGCCCGATGGTGGTGATCGGGTATAGCCGTCGCTGGCTTTTCCGCCCGGAAGTCTCCATCAAGATTCCGAGGGTTACTTACAACCAGCTTTCAGACCGTGCTAAATTCTGGCTACGCTTTAACCGGGTAGTAGAGACCCTGGAAGAAGCCAATGAGCCTGAAGTTTACCAGGCTTTCGCCTACTAAAGCTAAAGAATCCGGCTGGAAAGCCGGATATATAAAGCAGTTGCGCTCAAGTGCAGGCTTGAGCGCGCTTCTGGTTGTCAAAATTGAACCTTTCTTTCCCCATAATGTCAGACCTTTACAAAAAATCGACCCTACCTGATCGGTCATAGCGGTCAAAAACAGGCGGTAAATGTTATAATTCGGAGGTGATAAACGGTTGATGGACCGAGTGCAAGGAAAATAACGGTACCTCATTTCTAACTGGTAAAGGAACCATGACCCAACAAATAGAAAAGCTGGCCAGTAATAAACTGCCCTATACCCGGCTGGAAAGACCACTTGTCAATGACGTTGAACATTCCCTGGAAACTGAGTGGCAGGTTACAAACGGCATTGGGGGCTTCGCCGCGGCCAGTCTGAGCGGCGCTTTAACTCGCCGCTATCATGGGCTACTGCTGGCGGCTCTTCAACCTCCCCTGGGAAGAACCTTGCTCTTAAGTAAGCTTGATGAGATTGTACGGCTGAACAACCGCGATTACCCACTGGATGTGAACGAGTGGCGCGACGCTTCGATGGCTCTTTCCGGTCTGGATTACCTCGAAAGTTTTGAACAGTTCGGTAATTTACCCACTTTTACCTATCGCATAGCAGAAACAGCCATCCAGAAAACCATCTGGATGGAGTACGGCCAGAATACCACCTATGTCCGTTACAAATATGCCGCGTCTCAAAGTAGTACACCCGTAAAGTTGCTGGTAAAGCCTCTGGCTAACTGCCGCGATTATCATGCTGAAACAAAAGGTTCGATTAACCAGCACTACGCGATTGAACAGGAAAAGAGTAGTATTGCCAGTTGGAAAGTCGAGCCCTGGCCGGAAGCGCCCTCCTGGCGTTTGCTGGTCATGGACCACCCTGCCCAGTTTCGCGCTAACGAGGGGAGCGGATGGTACTGGGGTTTTCACTACCGCCAGGAAAAAGAACGCGGCCTAATAGCGGATGAAGATCTCTATTGCCTGGGAACTTTTGTAGTAACGCTAGAACCGGGCCAATCTGTCACCTTTGTAGCCAGCACCGCCGAACTGGCTGAAATCACAGCGCTATATCCGGAAGCTTACGAGCGTGAACTGGCCCGCCAGGAGCAATTGCTGGATACCGCAAAGCTCTACCGCTCCGCCGATCCCCTGGAAAACCTGGCCGCTCGCCTGGCGCTGGCTGCCGACCAATTTGTAGTAGGGCGCCCTGACCCTGCCAGAACAGGCGCTTTACTGGCGGATTACCGCACGGTAATCGCCGGGTATCCCTGGTTCAGCGACTGGGGCCGCGATACCATGATTGCGCTGCCCGGCCTGACGATTGTGACCGGACGCTACTCCGAAGCAGCCCTGCTTTTACGAAGCTTTGCCCGTTATGTCAGCAAGGGAATGTTGCCGAACCGGTTTCCTGACCCGGTTGAAATCTCTCAGAGTTCTTCCGGCCTGTCCGAAAGCGATTACAATACGGTGGATGCTACCCTCTGGTATTTTGATGCGGTAGATAAATATCTGACAGCCAGTGGAGATAGCGAGTTGGGGCAGGAACTCTACCCGGTACTGGCGGATATCGTTAACTGGCACTTGAAAGGCACGCGCTTTCAGATTCATGTTGATAAGGATGGTCTGCTCTTCTCCGGCGAACCGGGCGTGCAACTGACCTGGATGGACGTGAAAATCGGGGAGTGGGTGGTAACACCTCGCCGTGGCAAACCAATTGAGATTAACGCCCTCTGGCACCGGGCCTGCAAAGTTATGGCGAAACTGGCAAGCCGTTATGGAAGTGCGGCGGAGGTAGAATTTTACACCGGGTTAGCGGGGCGGGTAGCCGCTATCTTTGAAGAAACTTACTGGTATGCCAGGGGTGGTTACTTCTACGACAATATCAATGACGCCGGTGAACCGGATAGCGCTCTCCGTCCTAACCAGGCTATCGCGCTGTCCGTAGCACCGGAACTGGTTTCCGCCGCAAAACGCCGGGCCGCCCTGGAGAAAGTGCAGGAAAAACTGTACACTCCGGTTGGCTTAAGAACCCTGAGCGCCGACCATCCCGACTACCATCCTGTTTTCGGCGGTGACCCGATTTCGCGGGATAGCGCTTATCACCAGGGGACGGTCTGGCCCTGGCCGTTGGGACCATATGCTCGGGCGCTTTTAACCCTGGAAGACCAGGATAGAGAGCAAAACAGAATTCAGTTACAACATTTACTGATGCCTTTTCTACGCCATATTGATGAAGGCTGTGTGGGCCAGATAAACGAGGTTTTCAGCGCGGAACCTCCTTATCGACCGGGTGGGTGCGTGGCGCAAGCCTGGAGCGTATCAGAACTACTGGAAATCTGGCAGTTGTACCAAAATTTTTCGCAATAAGAGATTCTGGAAAATACTTTATTAGCGCCTGCATTTCCTGTAAAGCCGGCCTGGTATTTCAAATTCATCAAAATATATTGTATCTAAACCTATTCACGGGTTTCCGATCTGGCTTTAGTACCGTATAATAACTTGTATAATTAGTTAACAGGTTTAGGGTTTACCGTAATTTCCTTATTCTAACCATCTAAGTTCTAACCGCCTATAGAGAGGACTGGTTTAATGGCAATAGAGGAAAAACCGGAAACTGCCACAGGTCGAAGAGGCTTGCCACGCGGTTTCTGGCCAGGGTTTATCACAGGTATTTTCGCCTTAGTCATCATCGGTGGAATTCTTGGTTTCTTGCTCTCACCTGAGTTACTCAAGCACCGCTCACCCTTCCCCCTGGAAGAAGCTATCGGCGCTTCAAGAGTATCGGCAGCTATTCCGAGCGATTATAAAAACAAAACCAACCCGCTAGAAAATAACCCCCAGAATCTGGCCCAGGGGAAACAGATTTACACCGGTAATTGCGCTTTTTGTCATGGGCTAACCGGTAAGGGAGATGGCGTGATTGGGCGCGATATGTACCCCCAGGCAGCCAACCTGCTTGCAAGTAAGACCGTAGAGAAAACTGACGGCGAGCTTGACTGGATACTCGAAAAGGGACTTTCCTTTGTCGGAATGCCTTCGTTCGGCAGTCGCTTGAGCGAAGATGACCTCTGGAAAGCCATTCTGTACGTGCGCGCTCTGGAGAGTGGTACGGCTGCAAGTATCACCGTAGCCGCTCCAACCTTAGCGCCCGCCAATCCTACAGCCGCAGCGTCCGTGCAAGCCGCTACAACCACTCAGGCGAGCGGCTACGGACAGGCTACTGCTGCCAGCACCCCTGTTCCCAGCAGTACCACTGCCAGCGCTACCACGGCGGCAGCACCGGCAAACGGCCAGTCCTCAGACGCGGCGCGTGGTCTTGAAATCTTCAAGAGCCAGGGATGCGCCAACTGTCACGGAGGCGAGAAAGCTACCGGGGGTCTCGGTCCTTCTTTGGTAGGTATAACCTTCCCCGAGTCAGGCCTGTTGCGACAGGTACGAAGTGGCAGCGGCGCTATGCCGGCCTTTTCACCCGCCGAACTACCCGACTCGGACGTGGCTTTGATCTACGCTTTTCTTAAAACGCTGAAGTAAAATCGTGAAATAAGCCGGTAAAAACAAAAAGACCTGTGCTTTCTCGGCACAGGTCTTTTTTATTCAGAGCGGGAGACGAGACTCGAACTCGCGACAGCCTGCTTGGAAGGCAGGTACTCTACCAACTGAGCTACTCCCGCGTAACTCGGCATTATAATAACACTTTCCGGTCAAAAAATCAATTGGAATTTATAAATTCAGGCGCGATTTTAGCGCGGCTGGTAATGATCGTAGAAAAAGGTATCCAGCAGGGTTTTACCGATATAGCAGACCAGCAAAAAAATAATCACCGGGTTTTTCCAGTTTTGAAAAGGAGTGGGAAAAGTCTGAGGAGGAATAAGATAAAAAAGCCAGGTAAGGGCCAGCGCCAGCGCCAGCTTGAAGAACAGCAACAGCCAGTCAAAAAGGCCGCGCAAACGCCGGGACGGATAGCGCCTGACCCACTCAGCCTCCACCACCTGCTCTTCAGGCGGAATTAACTGGCCGGGAAAGGCCAGTTTCTGCTGGGAAGAGACAACTATTTCTTGATGCTCATCCGGCAATTCGGTCATACGCATTACCTTAAAAAGCAAGGGCAACAAACCGGAATTAGAGCCAGACCGCTTTAACTGCGAGTCCGCTGCGCGGCTACCCACTCCAGACCCTGAAGGGCGCGTTTGTTGTCAGGGTTGATGGCCAGGCAGTTTTGCAGAGCTACTTCTATATCATCCAGTTCATCGACAGCACCACTTAACCACAGCCAGGCCTCTTCGTCATGTTCGTTCTGCTCGACATAGCTAACCAGTAGCTGTTGGGCCTGCTGTTTGCGCCCTGCCAGCAAAGCCTGCACACCGTCAACCAGCAACCGCCGCAATTCGCGCTGTTGGCCGCTCATGCTCATTTTAGCCTCTCCTCTAAATTTTTATCAAAAGTACCGAAAAGACAGACAGGCTTAAATTCAAGCTCCTGTCTATCCTGTTGTTGCTGACAGGCCGTGCTGTAATACTTTATCCCGGTTAAACTGGCCTTAGTCGCGCTTAAAAACCAGTAAAAACGGGCCAAACAATAGTAATAAAAATCCCAGGCCGGTTACGACAAGATCCAGTGGAACGGGCATCAACCGGTTAACGAAAAGCATCATCAATAACCCTGCTACTTCGCAGAGAAAGGCGCTGGTAATTGCTTGCTGTCTGTCCAAAATTAAATCCTCTTAGCCAGATATAACTATTTGCAAAAATGAGGCTTCAGAAGCCTTGACTATTATTGAGTTTGTAGTATAATTGCACCCGTTCCGGGCAGTTAGCTCAGTTGGTAGAGCGCCACGCTTACACCGTGGATGTCAGAGGTTCGAGTCCTCTACTGCCCACCATCCTCACTCAATCATTCCCAAAAACTCTCAATTAATAACTACAAAACTAACGAGCATAATCCACAGCGCGGGTTTCGCGTATGATGGTCACTTTTATTTGCCCCGGATATTGCAGGTTCTCTTCAATCTGTTTGGATAGATCACGAGCCATGCGCATGGCGGTCACGTCGTCTACCATTTCGGGCCGCACCAGGATGCGAATCTCGCGCCCGGCCTGAATGGCAAAGCAGCGTTCCACCCCGGCAAACGAACCGGCCATCTGTTCCAGGGCTTCCAGGCGCCGGATATAAGTTTCGACCTGCTCGCGGCGCGCTCCGGGCCGTCCGCCGCTCATGGCGTCCGCCGCCATCACAATCCAGGACTCTACGGTCAGGGGGTCTTCGTCGCTGTGGTGCGCGCCAACCGCGTGAGCTACCGCTTCATTCTTCATGAGGCGGCGAATAAGGTTAGCCCCTATTACCGCGTGGGAACCTTCGATCTGGTGATCCATGACCTTGCCGATGTCGTGCAGCAAAGCCCCCGCTTTAGCTACATTGATATCGGCGTTCAGTTCAGTGGCAATCACCCCGGCCAGGTGACTGGCCTCGATAGCGTGGTAATATTGATTCTGGCCGTAACTGGTGCGGTACTTCAGGCGACCAACCAGTTTCAGAATATCAGGATGGACCCCAGTAACACCGACTTCCAGGGCCGCTTTTTCGCCGTCTTCCAGAAGTTCTTGCTCAAGCTCCTGGCGCGATTTGCCGACCACTTCTTCAATCCGGGCCTGGTGAATGCGGCCATCGGCAATTAGCTTGTTAAGCGCCCGGCGAGCTACTTCACGCCGTACCCCATCAAAGCAACTGAGGGTAACCGCTTCGGGGGTATCGTCCACAATTAAATCTACTCCCGTAGCGGCTTCAAAGGCGCGAATATTGCGGCCTTCGCGCCCGATGATTCGGCCCTTCATTTCATCGCTGGGTAGTACTACCGTGCTGACGGTAGCTTCGCTGACATAATCGCTGGCCAGGCGGCTAACCGCTACGGATAGAATCTTGCGAGCTTTTTCATCGCCTTTTTCACGGGCTTCTTCTTCAATACGATGCACGATAGAACTGGCATATTGTCGGGCCTCGCTCTCCATACGCCCCATCAGTACTTCGCGGGCCTGGTCAGCGGTCATCCCGGCAATCCGTTCCAGCTCGTAAATCTGGCGATTGCGTGATTCTTCGATTTCAAGGCGGGCGCGGTCAAGCTCACGCTCACGCTCGAATAAGTTGCGTTCGCGCTGTTCCTGGTTCTCAAGCTTGCGTTCCAGGTTTTCTTCTTTCTGTTGCAGGCGCTGTTCCAGGCGCGTTAACTCGGCGCGACGTTCTTTCAGTTCGGCTTCTACCTCCTGCCGTAACTGGTAGGTTTCATCTTTGGCCTGTAGGATGATCTCCTTTTGCTGTGTACGAGCCTCTTCTAAAAGCCTGTTGATATTCTCCTTTTCAAGAGTCATCTCCATGTTGGCTCTTTTTAGCCTGTAACTTATATAGCTAAAGCCAACCGCTATACCAGCGAATATGCCAAAGAGAATGGTTAGCAACTGCGCTATATCCAAATCTCTTCTCCTAGTTTTTAAGATTTATGTAAAGTAACAAAGACTGCGAGGGCCCCGGGTATGTTTAAAAACCTGGCCTATAAGGTGCAGAATTCGTTAACATAAGCTAATCGTATTACTTGAGGGCATGGTTGTCAATAGCGTAATTGTCCGCTGTTGAGGCGAGTTCAGCAAGGGGATTATCTTGAGCTTTTGAACCGGAAATCAGGCACATTTATTGCTTTTGATGTACCAGTTCTGGTAATCGGATCAAGTTGGTATTACAATAGTAAATAAAGAGTATGCTTAGAGTAGCTACACCGGGAGAAAAAGATGATCCCTTTTCATGATGAGAACGCCGTAAGACCAGCAGTGCCTTTCATAAACTACGGGCTTATCCTGATAAACTTTGTGGCCTTCTTCGTGGAGTTAAGCCAGCCTACTCAGCAGGCTTTAAATGATTTTCTGGCACGTTATGCCGTAATACCCGCCGATATCTCCTCCGGTCACAATCTCTATACACTGATTACCAGCCAGTTCTTACACGGCGGATGGATGCATATTCTGGGTAATATGCTCTATCTCTGGATTTTTGGCGATAACGTCGAGGGCGCGCTTGGGCATATCAAGTATCTAATCTTTTACCTGGGGGCCGGTATCATTGCCGGGCTGGCGCAGGTAATTATTGATCCCGGTTCGACTGTACCAAGCCTGGGCGCCAGCGGCGCTATTGCAGGCGTGCTGGGCGCGTACCTCGTAATGTTCCCGCATGCCCGGGTCAACACCCTGATCTTTGTAGGAATCTTCTTCTTCTTCACCCGCCTGACGGCAGTCATCGTAATCGGTTTCTGGGCCGTACTGCAATTCTTTAGCGGTTTCGCCGAAATCAGCCAGCGTACCGCGCAGACGGGAGACGGCGGAGTAGCCTACTGGGCGCACATCGGAGGCTTCATAACAGGGGTGATTGTTGGTTTCGCAGTTAACCAACTGGTCCGGCCAAATCGCGCTAACTGGGGCGGAGTAGATAATTACCGTACTCGTTATTGAGCCGATTCTGATCGTATAACAGGGCATGTCTCTCTCGCTTAGAGACATGCCCTGCCAGAAGAATCCCCTCTTTCTCTACTTTTTCATCACCCTTAAATACCTTTATTAATGTAACTATAAATGTAGCCTATGCGATATTATCAATTAATAGCGCCTGTTATGATTGCTTCATAACGCATTCGCACTATTGAACCTGTTCACTTCAGACCTGTTCACATCAAAATCAGCCGCCGGGGAGGGAAGTAAGCTTGAACAAATTTATGGTGGACTCCAGTTTCGACCCATCTTATGCCGAAAAAGTAGGCCGTGAAGTGATCGCGCCCCTGGCTGAACACTATTTCCGGGTTAAAGTGGTAGGCCTGGAAGCCACCCCTGACCCCCGCGACAACCGCCCTATTATCTTTTTGGCCAATCACGCCGGCAGAGCCTTTCCCTGGGATGCCATCTTGCTGGATTACACTGTTAGCCGCTACTGGGTAGACGACCTGGATCTGAATCCAAAAGACAAACCACGTTCACTCTCAGCCCCGGATTTATCCTGCCATCCTCTTCTACTACCCTTCCGCCTGGAAAACTGGTGGCGGCGCATGGGCTGCGTGGACGCTACCGCCGCCAATTTTGGGCGCCTGCTGCGCCAGGGTAAAAATGTGATTATTTTTCCAGAGGGTATTCCCGGCATCGCCCGCGATTTCAAAGACCGCTACCAGCTATTGCCCTTTCCCACCCCGATGGTAAGACTGGCCGAACAGTACAACGCGCTGCTGGTCCCTGTCTCAATTGTTGGCTCCGAATACTTTCATCCTTATGCCCGGCGAGTAAAGTTACTGGATATGGTAGCGCGCCGCCTGAAACTGCCCTTCCTGCATCTCAGCCCGTTTCTGCCGCTGCTGCCTTTTTTCCCCTGGCTTTTTTATGTTGCCCTGCCTGCTCCCGTAACCATTTACTTTGGAAAGGCCCTTTCTCCGGCAGATTTAAAAACAAACGGGCAGGACTGGGAAAGTGTCACCACCGAGCTACGCCGATTATGCCAGGAACAGTTAAACGAAACCCGCTCCAGCTATGAAAATGGTATGCAGTGGTGGGGCTTAATCAAAGCTTTAGCCAAAGCGCCCCGGCCAGCCTGGAAACTTTTACCTCATTACTGGCCGAGCCTGTTCATACGCCATGCCGCCGAAAATGCCCCACAACTCTTTCCGAACATACCCCCGCGCTGGTGGTTCTGGTTGCCTTTGTTGGGTTGGACCAGGCCACCCACAGGACTTGAGAAACCCACAAATTTTGAAGAACCGCTTATAGAAGCGTTTGCAGCGATAACGCCTTAGGTAACCAACCCTTGAGCAGTAAAATTTAAGAAATTTTAATTTTTGCAAAGTATACTTTGTAAAAATTATTCTATTCTTTTAAATTTAGATTCTATAATTACCTTAACCACTGTAGCTCCATATTTGGTCACTCACGCATTCCAGTGGGATTCTGGCGAATTTTACTCGCTTTTTTCAGGCTGGACACCTGAATAAGCAGCGTTATCGGCGTTACCAGATAACCAGAAAATAGTAAGAAAGAACTGAACAAAAGTGAATATTCAGAAAGAAAAACTCCAGAGCAGTTTTATACTGCTAGCTTTAGTGTGCAGTTTTTTTTCAATTACCGCCGGGGCAACTGCTCCCGCTCTGGCTGAAAGCGCCCAACCGGCATGGCCTACCGAAGCTACCCAGATTGGCACCAACCAGGCCCTTAACCCGGTGTGGGGTACTGCCCAGAATTCTGATATAAGCTGGACCTACGATACCAAAGGCGATGTGCCCTTTACCAACGTGATTGTAGTGGATGGCCTGGCTTACGCCGGCACGATGATGAATCATATTATTGCACTGGATGCAGTTACCGGGAAGTTAGCCTGGCAGTTTGAGGCTGACAACTGGATTATGACCAACCCGGTTGTAGCTAACGGCAAGCTCTTCGCCGGTAGCGGCGGTCGTTATTATTTACCCGGCCAGAAGCCGTCCAAAGGTGCTATCCGCGGAACAGGCTCGAATTCGCTCTATGCCCTGGATGCCAAAACCGGCGAACTGATCTGGCGTTACCAGATTCCAGGCGAAGCTATGCCCACGCCGCTCTATGCGGATGGTGTAGTTTATTTCGTAACAGGCGACCGTGCGCTCTATGCTCTCAATGCCGATACCGGAACGCTGCTTTACAAAAAAGAGCTTGGTTCGGTCTTTAGCATGGGTTCGATCAATCGCGACGGCGACATCCTGGTTTTCGGAGGCGGTTTCCCCTTTAAGGTCTTTGGCTTCAACCTTAAAACCGGGCAGGTGGCCTGGGAAACTCCCCTGAACGAGGTTTACCTGGGACTGGATGACTCTAACCCGGCTATTTCAAACGGTCTGCTTTATATCAATGGGATTGCTTACGACCCGCCCGCGCCGGAAAAAGGACAACCCAATCCGACCAACCCGCATCACGTCTTTTATGCCCTGGAAACCCAGACCGGCAAGTTGCGCTGGACTTTTAACGCCGGGATGTACGCCCTGGTAGATGATAACAAGGCTTCTACCCCGGCCATAGTTGATGGGGTCTACTATGGGGCCAGTTCCGAGTCGCGCCAGTTCTTTGCCCTGGATGCCGCTACCGGGGCGCTCAAGTGGCAGTATAATATTGGCGTACCGGTCAAAGGTGGTCCGGTGGTCCAGGACGGTTATGTCTTTTTTGCCGATGCCAAGGGTAACGTATACGCGCTGGAGGCCGCTACCGGCAAACTGGTAAACAAAAAAGCGCTGGGCGGTAATGTTAACCCGCAGGGACCGACCATTTACAACGGCACGCTTTACGTGGCTAATCAGAATGGAAAGATTTACGCCATACCTGTCGCCAGCCTGCTCAAAACCCGGCTTCAAGCCGCCCAACCGCGATCTGCTACCCTGCCGCAGCACAGCCAGTACTTTGCTCCAACAGGCCATAGCGTCTCAGGCGCTTTTCTCGATTACTGGCAAAGCCAGGGAGGCTTGAGCCAGTTCGGTTATCCGATTACCGGCGAATTCCAGGAGTACCACTCTCAGGAGGGCCAGACCTATACCGTACAATATTTCGAGCGCGCTCGATTGGAATTGCACGGAACTCAGGTGCTACTAGGACGCCTGGGAAGCGAATACACCGCCGCTAACCCTCCTGACAGGCAGGCCTTCCGACCTGTAAGCGCGCCCACCAATACGACAGGGTACTTCGCAGCTACCGGCCATACCATCCTGCCTGATTTCTATAGTTACTGGCAGAATAACGGTGGGCTGGCCCGTTACGGTTACCCGATCAGCCAGCCTTTCCAGGCTGTCAGTTCCGACGGTAAGACCTACATCACTCAGTACTTCGAGCGGGACCGCTTCGAGTTGCATCCCGGTCCAAACGGCAACCAGGTATTACTGGGACTTATAGGTCGAGAACGACTCAACGCACTTTAGGATAGATACAAACTACCCTTATTTTTGAAGAGAGAGGCAGCGCTGCCTCTCTCTTTGTCTTAGCGCCCGTGCCTTGCAATCATATCCAGAACTGTGTTAATAATAGCGTTATCAGGATTAACGGCAGGAAAAGGAGGGAGTATGGCTGCTTATAATATTAATTCGAGAGTCTTAAAGCTAATTTTGAGCTTTTTAGTACTGAGCCTGGCCCTGGCGGCTTGCAGCGATAATCCCACTGCCAGCAACCCGGCTACCACCCCTGCCGTAAATGGCGCATCTACGGCAAACACTACTGTGGCAAATAGCACCGTTACAGGCGGCGCAGGCGCTACAAGCGCAATCACTACAAGCGCAATCACTACAACCGCAGGCGCTACAGCAGCCGCTACCACCAACCCTCCCGGTACTACCGCCGCCGCTGTGCCTTCTAATACGCCCGTTCCGCCTACCGCTACGGCCTTACCGCCAACTACAACCGCACCAACTGCCACTCCCGCGCCTACCGTCACCCCCAAACCGGCCAATTTGCCGCCTCGGTCCATTGAAGCTATGCGAGCGCGCACTTACGATGGCGGGGAAATCAAGTTAGACCGGCTTTACGAGCAGACCTCCGCCTATACGGCTCACCTGATTTACTACCAGAGTGATGGATTGCGCATAAGCGGCCTGATGATGGTGCCGAATGGCCCCAAAGATCAGAAGTATCCGGTGGCGCTGGTCAATCACGGTTACTTCAACCCGCCAGAATACGATAGCGGCTGGGATACCATTCGCGAGTTGCGCTATTTTGCCCGCAACGGCTATATCACTATCGCCAGCGATTACCGCAATTATGCCCGTAGCGACAAAGGCGACAACGACCGCACCCCCGGTTATACGGATGATATTCTTAATTTAATCGAGGCGGTGAAGAAATTTCCGCAGGCTGACCCCTCTAAAATTACCATTATGGGACACAGCATGGGCGGGGAGATAACCCTGAATGCCCTGGTAGTCAGTAAGGACATCAAAGTAGCGGCGCTCTTTGGTTCGATGAGCGCGGACGCGGCGGATAACTACTATGCCCGGATCAAGTGGCGCGGAGGCGACACTCCTGAAAAAGCCATCTACGGCGACCCGGCCCAGAACGCCGAGACGTACCGCCTCATGTCGCCGCTGACTTATTTTCAGGATATTACCGCGCCCGTAATTATCCATTCCGGCACCAACGATACTACCACGCCCCCGGCATGGTCCGAAAAGATTTACAAAGCCTTGCAGAGCCTGAATAAGACCACCGAGTTTTACAGCTATAAAGGTGAGGGCCATTCACTTAACGGCGCGGCTTTCGATACCGCGATGGCGCGTACCCTGGCTTTCTTCAATAAAGCCCTCAATCGCTGAGGCATTCCGCCATCTGGCGGGCTATGGTTAAATTAACCTGCTCCCAGGTGGCATTCTCGGCCCGCTGGCGGGCGTTTTGGGCCTGTTCGGCGCGTAATTCAGGACTCGCTAGCAGCCTTTTAACTACTCCTACAAATTCATCAACCGAATCCGGGTGAGTCAGGAAACCTGTTTCACCCGGTTTTACCAGGTCCGCTGGTCCACCCTGGCGCCGAGCGACTACCGGCAGACCGCTTGCCATAGCCTCCTGAATGACCTGCCCGAAAGTCTCGGTAATGGAAGGATAGACAAACAGGTCGGCCGAGGCAAAAGTCTGGGATAAATCTTCACCAAGCTTTGGCCCGGTAAAAATGACCTGCCGGTTAATCAGTTCGCCAAAGTAGTCATGAATTTTCCTCTCGATAGCGCGATTATTATTGCCGCCCGTAATCACCAACTTGAATGGCAGGTTCTCATAGGCCAGGCGATAGGCTACCTGGGCCAGAAAATCAAAGCCCTTTTCCAGGCTTAACCGCGAAACGCAGAGCAAGATAGGTTCGCCATCTGGGGCAATCTGGCTACGCCAGAGCTGATTGCGTTTGGCCGGGTTAAAGAGACTTACATCTACCCCTCTGCCTACCAGTTTAAGTTTGCGTGGGTCTATACCGAGGCCTTCCAGGTAGCGGCGGGAAGCCTGTGAGGGATAGAGTACTTTGCGGACCGCCGGGTGGCCCAGGCAACGCCGGTGTAAGAAGTCCACCAGTTTACTCCCCGGCACGTTAAGACCAGGCGGCAGAATAGTACGGGCATAGGCCGAGAGGTCGGTTTGGAAATTAGCCATTACCGGCGGGCAATCCCTGCCGTGAGATTGCCACCAGATTTGCGCGCCCAGGGTGGCAGGGCTGGCTAAAAAGATCAGGTCTGGCCGGAAAGAGCGCCGGTAAACCTTACTGAGCCGGAAAGGATAGGTCAGGCGCAATTCCGGGTTAAAAGGCAGGGGAAGACCATCTAGCCAGATGACTGGCAAACCCAGGCTGTGCTCTACCTGGGCGGCCTGGTCCGAACGAGGCGCGACTACCACTGTCTCGACCTTATTTTGAGCGAGATATTTCAACAAATTCAGTACCGAACGGGTTACGCCGTTCACCGGGCCGAGCGACTCTGTCGCCAGCAAAACTTTTTTGTGCTGCAAAATTTCGGGAAAACCCAAAGCAGGGGCAGTGACTTCGGGCTTACGCTGTTCAAGGCCAAAAGATGTCATAAACAGTCCTTATCTTTGTTATATGTTTAGGACATTAAGCCAGAGACTGTTTAATATGATGTTATTTTACTGTTAAGGAGCGTTTAACATGCGGTTAAATTTTTGATAGGAAAAGGCTTTACGGCTGTTGAACGCCCTTCCCAAACGCGATAGACAATTAACAGTCTTTTAACAGCACTTTTCCGCATAATAACAACCTTTTAACCGCCCGTTTATATCTTTCGCTTATGCTGGAGTCAAAAGAAAGCTCGTTCGTAATCTATATCTGTTATAATCTGCCATTGTCTGTCTTATAATTTTTCTTAGGCTAATAAAAACCAGAAAATGGGTGTGAAGTACAATGCTCAACCAGGCACAACTGGAAACCGGTAATGCTCTTGATTCTAACGGATACCTGCGAAGAAAACTGGCCCGGATTGTCACCAATGTAACGGCCCCGCCTTTGCTGGCGATACCCAGCTTTATTGGGCTGGGCCTTTACGATCAGGCCCATCGCCCTGGTAACTATAACCTGGGCCTCAGCCTGGGACTGGCTCTTTTCTTCGGCTCTATTCTGCCGATTCTGTCGGTGGTAATGCTGTTGTTAACAGGTCTGGTCAGCGACGTGCATATCGGCACGCGCAGACAGCGTACCTTGCCTTACAGCCTGACCCTGGCCTCTTTCGCCTGCGGCGCAGTCTTCTTATGGCTGGAAACAGGCCTTTGTCTCTTAACGGCTCTCCTGATCTGTTACGCGGTTAACTCCCTGATTATGATGCTGATTAATCTGAACTGGAAGATCAGCGTCCATGCTAGCGGCCTGGGCGGGCAGATTGCCGTCTTTACGCTGGTAGTGGGCTGGGCGGCCCTGCCGCTGTACGCCCTGGCGGTACTGGTAAGCTGGGCCAGGATTTATCTGCGAGCGCATACGCCCGGTCAGGTAGCGGCAGGCAGTGCCCTGGGCTTCAGCCTGACCCTGGCCCAGCTAATACTCCTGCGCCAGCCTTCCTGACGCTTTTCCTAAAAATTCACCAGTCATCTCTTCTAAAGAAAGAGGCTTTACTGCGAGCAGGTTAGCTCGGAATAAGGCCTCTTTCTTTGCGCGGTCATTCTATCAGCAACTTTATTCAAGGAACGTTGCAGCCCTTTACAATCTCGAATATTTAGCCGGTCCGGCAGGCCACAACGTAAGCTAACGGCATAATAGAGAGGGCCATGCTAGAATATATCCGCAATTCACTGCTCCAAAAATAATCCAGCATAATTGAAATCGAAAGGATTTCCAAGCATGACGATTGGATCTTTAGTCGGCGCACGCGTAAAACGAAAAGAAGACCCCCGGCTGATTCAAGGTAAAGCCACATATGTTGATGATGTACACTTGAACGGCATGCTCTACGCCCAATTTGTACGTAGCCCTTATGCTCACGCCAGAATTGGAGAAATCAGTAAAGAAAATATACCTTCCACTGCCCAATTTTTTACCTGGGATGATTTCAAAGAGAGACTGAATTTTAACCCGCTGCTCAAAAAGCTGCCCAACCGTCCCTTCCTGGCAGATCAGGAGGTGCGAATGGTTGGTGAAATGGTAGCCCTGGTGGTAGCATCCGAACCGGGCGAAGCGCGCGACCTTGCCAGCAATATAGAAGTCAATTATGACCCGCTGCCCGCCATCGCCGACCCTGAAGTGGCGGTAAAACCGGATGCGCCTAAAGTTCACGCCAGCCTGGATTCAAACCTGGTGCGCGTGGTAGAAAACGGCGACAAAGCTAAAGTAACCGAAACAATAAACAGTTGCCCGGTGATTGTAGAAGAGCGCATTTACAACCAGCGCGTGGCGGCGGTTTCGCTCGAAACACGCGGCATTGTCGCTGACTACAACCAGGGAACCGGCCAGTTAACTATCTGGCTTTCAAACCAGGCTCCTCACCTGGCGCGTACCACCATCGCGGACGCCCTGAAATTGCCCGAAAACCGGGTCCGCGTGATCGCGCCGGAAATGGGTGGCGGCTTTGGAGCCAAGATTATGGTCTACCCTGAAGAAATTATCGTAGCCGCGGCTGCCGTGATGCTGGGCAAACCGGTCAAGTGGGTTGAAAGCCGCAGCGAGAACCTGGCCGCCACTTATCACGGGCGCTGCCAGATTGATTACCTGCGCCTGGGTGCCACCGAAGAGGGCATTATCAAAGGCCTGGATTTGCGCCTGGTAGCCGATATAGGGGCCTACGCGACCGATGACGGCCTCTTTATCCCGACACTCACTACCCTGATGGCTTCCGGCGTTTATGCCATCCCCCAGATTTTTACCCGAATCGAGTATGTTTTTACGAATACCACGCCCACTACGGCGTACCGGGGAGCGGGCAGACCGGAAGCCTCTTACCTGGTTGAACGGATCGTAGATTCGCTGGCCGCCCGTTTGAAACTGGACCCGGCAGAAGTGCGCCTGCGCAACTTCATCCCGCCGGAGGCTTTTCCCTATAAATCGGCCACCAAAGCGGTATACGATAGTGGTGAATACGCCAGGAATCTGCAAAAAGCCCTGGAATTAGCCGGGTATAAAGAATTGCGCGCAGAGCAGGCTCGCCGACGGGCCGAGGCTGGCGAACGCTTACCGCGCAAACTGATGGGCATCGGCGTAGTAACCTATGTCGAACGTGGAGCAATGGGCTTCGAGAATGCTGTCGTACGCGTTAACGCCGATGGCAGTATAGCAGTCTTTACCGGCACTTCTCCGCACGGACAGGGCAGCGAGACGACTTTTGCCCAGATTGTGGCGGATACTTTTGGGGTCAGCCCGGACCAGATCGAAGTCAGTCACGGCGATACCAAAGACACTCCTTACGGGCAGGGCACTTACGGTAGCCGGAGCGCTGCTGTCGGTGGGTCAGCCATTAAAATAACCGCCCAGACCGTCCGGCAAAAAATGGCCAGATTAGCCGCGCACGCCCTGGAAGCAGCCGAAAGCGACATAGACTTTGGTGAGGGGCAACTCTTTATCAAAGGGGTGCCGCAACGCTCCATCCCCTTCAAGAGAGTGGCGGCCATGGCCTACCAGCCCTGGAAATTACCGCCGGATATGGAAGTGGGTCTGGAATCCTCCCGCTTCTTTAATCCGGAAGATGTGGTCTTTCCCTTTGGTTCGCATGTTTGTGCCCTGGAAATTGATACTGAAACCGGAGATGTCAGCTTCCTCAAGTATGTAGCGGTAGACGACTGCGGAACAGTTATCAATCCCATGATTGTGGACGGGCAGGTGGTCGGTGGCGCGGCCCAGGGTGTTTCCCAGGCTCTCTACGAGGAACTGGTTTATGATGAGAACGGCCAGATTTTGAGTGGTAGCCTGATGGACTATACCTTCCCGGTAGCCGAGGAAATTCCCAGCTTTGAAGTGGACCGGACCTTTACGCCCAGTCCGCGCAATCCGCTGGGGGCTAAAGGCATCGGCGAGTCAGGCACTACCGCCGCTACCCCGGTGGTAGTCAATGCCGTGATTGACGCCCTGAGGCCTTACGGCGTCAACAATCTTGATATGCCCTTGCGTCCCGAGAAAATCTGGAAAGCGCTCCATTCTTAATTACCTAAAAGGTACCTCTTAGAAAGAAAAGTATGAAAGAAAAGTATGGCAGGAAGTTAAACTTCCTGCCATACATCGTTTCAGGCCCTGTCAGCGGGCTTGAGCTTGTAGCCCGGTAATAAAGGACCGGGTAATATTATTCTTCCTCAAGGGGTTTGCGCCCGACCATGTACCAGAGGCCAACGGCGTGCCGGATGTAATCGAGTTCGTCAAAGCCGGCCCTGGCAAATTCATACTCAAAATTAAAATGAATAAAGTCGCTGAGCCAGGGTTCCGGAAAAGAAGCGTTCAGGGCATATTGCCCACGATAAGTGTCGCAGTAGAGTACCCAGCCTCCCGGTTTGGTGATCCGGTACATCTCTTTGAGGATCACCGGAGTCCATTCTTTGGGAGTTTCGTGGAAAAGGAGTGAAGCCGTCACCAGGTCGAAAGAGTTATTGGGATAACCGGTACTACGGGCGTCTACCTGCTCAAAGCTGGCGTGATCGAGCATCCCGGCCTGCTTAAATTTGTGCTTGCTGATAACCAGCATATAGGGCGAGACATCCGTGATGGTATAATGCGCCTCCGGAAAGCGCCGGGCCAGGGCCAGCGCTCCTTCCGCCGTACCCGCACCCAGTTCCAGCACACTTTCAATCCTGGCATCCGCCGGAATCAGCGAAGCCATTTTCTCGCGCATTTCGTGTACCGTCACCTTGTGACTGAGTTCAATGATAGGTTCGAGTGCTACGTCCCAGCCCATGCAGCTTTTGGCTGTCGTATAGCTTTCATTAGAGCCGTGAATAGGGGCATGAATGTAATCGGGATAATATTCGTGGTCGGTGCGATAGCCCTGGAGTTCGGTTTCCCAGTCTAGCTGAGAATATTCCTGCTCGGCAACAGGCAAACCCTCCATAATGCGGCGCATCACTTCATTGCGGTAAGTCTCTTTCTCCTCAGCGGTCCACTTTGGCATGGGCAATTCTCCTTCGGCTTTAAACACTACTTCCAGTTAGGGTTGGCGAATAAGTGGATTATAAGCGATTGGACCGGGTTTGCGTAGTTTTGGCGATGCGGGAGAATTGGAATATTTCTTAGGCAAGATTCAGACAAAGTGTTAAACGAATTAATCTTTTCCTTTAGCAAGAATAACTTTGTAAATGATTCGGACTAATACATTAATAATCCTTTCTGGTAATTACGTTTAGTGCAGCAAGGCTTTATACTCTAATTGACCTGTTGATACACCGGCAGTCGTCTAACAGATGAATGACGAGGCCGGTGTAATATACAAAGCACTTATCAAATTTTATTACTCTTTGCCATGTTTTGTTGTTTGTGCAGAAACAACATCAACTGCTTTTTGCAGGTGCATCCTCTAAATTAACGTTACCTCCAACTCTAAGCCGTGATTATCTCACAAAAGGCCGGGTCGCCAACTACCCGGTCTTTCCATTTTATACACTTTTATAAACTAATAATTTACTCTCTACTTCGGCACAGTGGAGCGGCTATGGAAAGGGCCACATAGGCGCGAGGGATACTCTGCGAGGCCCCGGTCAGGTGACTGCGCACCTTGCAACCCTCTACACAGTGATAATTTAAGGCAATGGTATAGGAATAACAGTTCAGAACTAATACTAGCGGTAACCTTCGGCCTGGAGATTGAAAAGGCGGGCATAAGTGCCGTTCAGGGCCAGCAATTCGGCGTGGCTGCCCAGTTCGATCAGTTGCCCGTCCTCGATCACGGCGATGCGGTCGGCCATGCGTACGGTGCTGAAGCGGTGGCTGATCAAGAGCGCTATTTTCCCGGCGGTCAGTTCGCGGAAGCGCTGGAAGATTTCGTATTCATGCCCGGCATCGAGGGCCGCCGTTGGTTCGTCCAGCACCAGTACTTCGCCGTCTCGCATAAAAGCCCGGCTCAGAGCAATCTTCTGCCACTCGCCACCCGACAACTCCTGGCCACCTTCAAACCAGCGCCCCAGCATGGTTTCGTAATCCTGCGGCAACTCTTCGATTACGCTATCCGCACCGCCTTTACGAGCCGAGAGACGGATACGCTCAGCATCATCCAGGGCTGCAATCTGGCCGAACCCGATATTCTCACGGGCGGTAGCCTGGTAACGCACAAAATCCTGGAAAATTACCCCGATACGCTGGTGCAACTCCGAAAGACGGTAATCCCGCAAGTTCACCCCATCGAGCCTGATTTCACCTTCGGTTGGCTCGTAGAGACGTGTCAAAAGTTTAACCAGGGTCGTTTTGCCCGCGCCGTTCGCGCCTACCAGGGCCAATTTCTCATTTGGGCCGATACTCAGATTAAGATTGCGCAAGGCCCACTCCTGGCTGCCCGGATAGCGAAAAGAGACGTTACAAAACTCGATGCCCTGCCGGATAGGATGCGGCACAGGCCTTTGACCTTCGTCAGCAGAAGCAATCAGGGGTTTAAGCTTGAGGAAACCGAAAAGGTTGGACATAAAGAGACTACCTTCGTAAATCTCACCCAGGCTGCTAAAAATCCCCTGAAAACTGCCCTGGCTCTGGCGCAAAACCGTCAGGTAAAGCGTCAGGTCGCCCAGGGTCAGTTCACCGCGCAAGGTGCGGTAGATCGTCCAGGCATACGCACCGTAGTAACTGAGCGCCGCCAGCACCCCCCACATAATGCTCATAAAAGTGCGCCGTCCTGCCAGGGCGGTATCTTCGCGATAAAATTTCCAGAATTGATCTTCGTAGCGCCGCAGCAAAGGAGCGCCCAACCCGAACAGTTTGATCTCCTTCATGCTGCTGTCTACGGTTAAGAGTTGCTCCCAGTAGGACTTGAGGCGAAACTCAGGAGCGTGCCAGGTAAGCAGGCGAAAGTACAAACGGCTGTAGCGCATCTGGGCCACGAAGGAAGGCAGCGCCGCGCCAAAAAGCAGCAGGGCCACGATAGGGCCAAAGGCAATTAGCAGCGCCAGGAGCGAGATAAGCTGAATGGTATCCTGGGCCAGCAAAAAGCTGCTGCGCACAATACTGAGCGGTCGCCAGTTGACTTCCCGCTGGGCATTTTGAAGCTGATCATAGTAGGAAGAGTTTTCGAAGAAATGCAGGTCGAGCGTAAGAGCCTTGCGAATGATAGTAGTTTGAACATGATGCGTCAGGCGAGCGTTGAGCAGGTGGTCGAGCAAAGTACGCACCTGGAGCATGGAAGAATTCAGGGCGAACAGAAAAAATTCCAGTATCACTACGGGCAGGACATTGCCCAGACCGGTATCTACGGCCAGTTTGCGGTTAAGCGAGTCTACAATGCTGTCCACTATTAGCTTGCCGGTCCAGGCCTGGGCCGCAGGCAAGAGGGCCATCACCAGGGTAGTAATAGCCATAGCGATGGTAGCGCTGCGATGCGCCTCCCAGACTAGCTTGAAAGCTCCTGGTACATTGCTGAAAGCTTCCGCTGTGCTGCGCCAGAACTTGCGCCAGCCGTTCCTGGTAGTGTCCGTATTGTTCGTTTCATTCACACTCATTTTACTTCCCCTGCCTGAATCAAGCTTTGAATGGCCTCGATAAGCATATGAATTATAAAAGTATTTCGCAGAGATTGAAATGATTGGTTAAAAAAAAGGGCGCAAGTTGCGCCCGCGTAAAAGGCCGCTCTTTTTAAGAGAGCAGAAATTCGTAAGTGGCGTCTTCTATATCAATCGCGCCACGCTCCAGACCGGCAGCCCGCTTGCGACTGGTTTCATCGCCGGGAAGCCGAACCTGTTCCACACCTGGCGTTGGTTTACTGGTTTTGAGATCGTAGACCAATTTTTCAACATCGGCATCAAACACCTCCCGGCTGACAAAAAGGTCGGGACGGTAGGCCAGGTAAAGGGCGTGAAAGTAATCCGGATTATGAATATAACCTTCCTGGTGTCCGAGCAATCCCCCGGTAGCCGCGGCTGTCATCAGTTCAATGACCAGCCCTAAACCGAAACCCTTGTAACCACCGAGCGGCAGTAAACGCGGACGGCCATGCTCATTGAGAGCCTGCTGCGGGTCGGTAGTCGGGCGGCCATCCGGTCCCAGGGCCATTCCTTCCGGCAAGGGCTTGCCGGTGGTACGCGCCAGTAAAATCTGGTTAAAAGTCCCGGCGGAAGTAGCCATATCCAGCAGGATAGGCTGGTCGTTCCGCCGCGGAATACCCACCGAGACAGGGTTGGTACCGATTAAAGGTTCCTGCCCGCCAAATGGCACTACCGAGGCGGGAGAGTTTGCCAGCACTACGCCGATAAACCCGGCCTCCGCCATGGTGCGGGTGTAATAAGAAACAATGCCGCTACCGCCGCTCTTACGGCAGGCCACCATGGCCATACCATTCTGGCGGGCCTTTGCGATAGCCATGTTCATGGCGGTGGAGTTGACGTAATAGGCATGCTGGTAACCGCCGTCTACCAGGGCCGAAACGGGCGTTTCATTCAAGATAGCCAGGGGAGTACGCTTTTCCGCTCCCATCCTGAACTGTTCAAGGTTATTAAAGAGATGGCGTAGTCCGTGAGAAGGCCTGCCGCATAAATCTCCTTCAAGGTAGATTGGCGCGGCGATTTCGGCCTGTTCACGCGGCACCCCAGCTCGCAACATTTTATCTATAGCTAAATCGGTTGCTTCTTGAATAGTCAGAGTCTTCATGCAGAATAGCTTTCTAGAAAAGGATTAAGTAAACTTTTCGAGCCGTTTGCCGAAAAAGAGCGCGATTTCGCGGGTGGGATAGTAGGCATTGTTGTAACCACAGAAGAAGAAGCCGTTCTTCTGAAAAAAGCTGATGGCCGGGTAATTTTTAGTCTGGATTTCAATCATCAAACTGCGCAGGCGGTAGCGGTCGGCCCAGACGCGCGCTTCCTTTAACAACTGAGTACCCACTCCCCGCCTGCGGTAGTCTAGCTGTACCGCGCAGGTGCTGATCCAGGCTACGTGGCGCGGCCCATCTACCGTCAAACCGATATAGCCGATAATATCCGCTTTACCCTGCGGCGCAGGTTGCTGGGCTGGCACGTCTGATTCCGGGGTTTCTTCACCTTCCGGCAGAGGTTCCGGGGGCGGAGGAGGTGGTTCGACCGCTTCCGCTACCAGCAAATGATCGGTTTTTTTCCATTCAGCCAGCAACTGCTGGTCGTTTAGGGGGGCCGCTATTGCCAAAGGACGCGGCAGACGACTGGGGCTGAATTCTACTCGAAAGGCAGGTGGAGGAGTAGCGCTACTCTTACCGACAATGGCCGGGCGTGCTGCGCTGGCGGCGGAATTTTCTTCTTCATCGTCAAAAGGTTCTTCAAAACTCTCCTGTAATTGCCAGACATAGGTAGTGATATAGCTGGCGTCAATCTCCACACAGGCAGCCAGATCATCCAGTTCCGCCGGGCGAACGCGATACCTTAACAAATTTTGCTCATCCTCTGATTGTCACAAGACTCTACTGCTTTTAAGTTACTGGGCAGATTTTACCAGAGGCGGCCTCTGAATGCGAATTAAAGCTCTAAGGGCTGGCGGATTTTACCCGGCCTGAAACAGCAGAAGTTATTACTATTCGCTGAACATGCCGGCCAAAGTAAAATTACAGGAAGCGAGATTTACCCGTTCCTGTAAGCTGGTTTAGCCTGTTCTTTAAGCTTCAGGGAGTTAGTTTTTGATGGTTAGTCTTAGCTACTGCCGTTTATTCTAGGGCTGTCAGTGGCTCGGGCTCAACCCTGGCAACCTTTACCTGCTGTACAGGCTTACGGAAAAGAGCCGAAGGCCACCAGTTCCAGCGCCCCAGCAGGGCTACTACCGAAGGCACAAATAAAGTGCGTACCAGGAAAGTATCGAGCAATACACCGATGGCAATACTGGTGCCCAGTTGCCGGATCTGGTCAGTAGCTCCAAAAATACCTGAGACGCCGAAAGTGGCGGCAAGGATCAACCCGGCGGAGGTAACAGTAGTGCCGGTGGCGTTAAGCGCGTCGGCGATGGCAGTGTGCAATGAGAATTTACCGGCCTCTTCTCGAATACGGCTCATCACCAGAATGTTGTAATCCTCTCCCAGGGCCATCAGGAATACGAACATCAGGAAAGGTAGCACAAAGTTCAGGCCGGATTGCCCGCCAAACACCATAAAAATCAGGACGGCAATCCCAAAGGAAGCGCCAAACGAGAGCGCCACGCTCAATACCAAGTAGACAGGTGCTACCAGGCTACGCATTACCAGGCCCAGCAGAAGGGCAATCAGGAGCATCACGACCGGGACGATATGAAGTAGGTCGTTATCGGAAGCTTCGCTCACATCGTAGGCCACTGAGACATAGCCGCTCAAGCCGCTGTCAACCGCGCCTACCTGCCCGGCAACTGTGCTCACCTCATTACGAATAGCAGGAACGGCCTTCATGGCAAGAGCGCTGTAAGGATCACCCGCGTTAAGAGTGGTGTAGAAAGCGACCGTTTTCCCATCTGGGCTGATAAACTGAGCCAGGGCCCGGTAAGCATTATAAGTCTGAGCCGGGATTTTCGAGGAAGCAGGCGGCGTAGCAGGTAGAGCGCCGGGCGCTCCCAGTTGAGCGTAAAGAGTTTGTAGCTGAGAACCGGTAATAGCGGTACCGTTAGGATTGAGCGGGCCACTAACCGAGTGAAAAACAGCGGCGCTCTCAAAGGAAAGCTCGGCCTGTTCTACTTTCCCCAGGTCACTCCAGACCGAATCGGGAAACTTTAGCAGAACGGTTGTTGGGTTGGCTATGGCAGGCGGATAATGTGCCGCAATAGCGGCGGCGCCTGTAGCGGAGTCATAACCTTCGGGGCCGTTAGAACTGCCACCGAAGCCCGCCGGGGCATAGTACAGCGCGGCAACCGCCAGTCCACCAAACAGGATCAGACCGGCCAGCAGGGTCATAACCGGGTGGTCTACTACTTTTACTGCCAGTTGGCCCCAGGCTCCCGGTTTTTCGGCTGCCTGCGGATTAAGCCGGGTGGGCCAGAAAAGCCATTTGCCGCAAATAGCCAGCAAGGCCGGAAGCAGAGTTAAACCGGCCAGCAGCATCAGGCCCATGCCAATCGCCAGGCTGGGCCCCAGACCTCTGTAGATGCCAAAGGAAGCCAGGAGCAGGCTTAGCATAGCGACAATGATCGTACCGGCGGAGAAACTGATTGACTCGCCCACCTTTGCTACAGCTTCCACTACCGCTGCCCGGGGAGAAAGCCCCCGCCGCATTTCCTCGTGCATTCGCAGAGTAAGAAAAAGGCCATAGTCCGTACCCGCGCCCAGGATTAAGATGGTAAGGATAGCCTGGGTCACGCTGGAAACCTGAAAAAGCCCGGAGTTGGATAGCCCGGCAATAACCGGCCCGGACAACACCAGCACCAGTAGAGCCGGGAGCAGGGTAATAAACGGAGCCAGAACGGCCCGGTAAACGATAAATAACATTACCAGGATAACCGCGTTAGAAAGAAACTGGGTCAGGCGCTGGGCCTGGGCGGAAGCTTTGTTATTATCAATGGCGCTGGCCAGTTGCCCTGTCAAGTTAAGATTTAAGCCAGCAGGAAGATTTGCCGAATTGATCTTTGACCGAATGCTATCCACGACGCCTTCCGCGTCAGGGCTATTGGTCCCAATCTCGAATTCAAGCAAGGCTTTGTGAGCCGCGCCATCTCCAGAAATACCCTGGTCTCGGATATCTCTAAGATGGGAGGTATTTTTCAGAGACGAAAGCAGCGTAGCAAAAGCGGTTTGATCAGCGCTAGTGAGTGTCCCTTCCTTGCGAGATGCTACCAGCACCGCACTAGAACCACCGGTCGCCTGAAAAGGGCTGGCCAGTTGCATGGAGTGTAAACTGGCAGCATCGGAAGGCAGAAAAGAACTGTTATCACTGTTTATGACACTTCCCAGGGTCGGGAGAAGTGTTACACATGCAATGGTCAGACAGATCCACATTAAAACCACCAGGTAGCGGAATCTAACCGCTACTTGCCCTATGAAGCTCACTGGAAATCTCCTTTATAGTAAGTTGCTACCGTCCACAGAATTTTGAAAAGTACCGTATAGCAAATCTGCCGGTTCACGCCTGTTAGGAAAGCGGCCTTGCTGGCCTCAAAGACAGGGGTAAAGCGTCTCGCTTTACCAGTTGAGCTTATCAGGTGAAATACTTTTTTTGATGTGGCCTGTGACCTATTTTGAGTATGCCCCTGCGCATATATCGAAGGGCATATCGAAACCAGGGTCAGGTGACAGAATTGAGGTTGGAGTAAAATTTATCCCGGTTTTTATGAGGGGAGAATAAGTTAGATCTTTTTGAGGATAAGTCTGAATACGGGTGTTTTAAACCAACCATCCGTATTCAGACTTAACAGGACTAGCTAGTAGAAAAGAGGCGCCATTTCTTTTTGATTGAGCATCTCCTGCAAGGTTTCGGTCGAAGGAGTGCTGGACGGGTCAAAGCGCGAAGCGGCATCCAGTATTTTTGGCAGCAGCGTAATGTCGCTGGCCGAATTGAGGAAAACCTGCGGGTTGCTCAAAACCCAGTCCACCGCCGCGTCAATTTCTTTCTGATCCTGGAGCGGTTCGTACCAGGTGGTAGTGGTATGTGGATCATTTATGCCCCAGGGACGCCGGGCGATAGACTTGATAGTCTGCACCGCTACATTGCGTTCCTTGCACATCTTCAGAACCGCTTCAAAGTCCGCCTGGTATTTGGGATTCTGGTAGGTGACGTAGTTATAGGGTAAGAGTACTGAATCAAAATTAAAGAACTCCAGGCTGCGCTTGTGCTGAGCTGCCACGCTCAAACCGTGGCCCGTAACCCCGATAAAACGGACCATCCCTTTATCGCGCGCCTCGATAGCCGCTCGAAGAGCGCCGTCATCACTGAGTGCGTTTTGCCATTCAATCGGGTCTACCAGATTATGTAACTGGATCAGGTCTACCTGGTCTACCTGCAAGCGTTCCAGTGAACGAGCAATTTGATCGCGAGCTTTTTCATAGGATCGCTCGCCGGTTTTGGTGGCCAGGAAAAAATCCTTGCGGTGTTCGCGCATCCAGGGACCAATCCGCAATTCCGAATCGCCATAACTGGCCGCCGTATCAATGTGGTTTATACCGTACTTCAATAATACTTCCAGGGTGCGGTTCGCATCGTCCTGGCTTACATTGGAAAAAGCCGCCGCGCCAAAAATCACGCGAGTGCTTTCGTGGCCGGTATTGCCAAAAGGCATTTTACTGATCATTACCATTTCCTTCTCTTGCTATTTCAAAAGCACCGTTCCCACTCTGTAGCAGTATTCAGCTAATCCAGTATAAGCGACATCTCAATGCCTTGTCCAACCTTATTCGCTTTCAAAATAAGAAGCTGTTGATACATTTTTGCAGTATTTTCAGCCCGATTTGTTACGTTTCTTCGATACTCTGTGTAAGCCCTGGAAGCATAATTGAAATGTGAAAATAAATAAAAGCAGGGTGATGTAAAAGGGCAGGGGCCACCCCTGCAACCCCGCATAGGATAGACTCTGAGAACCCCTTTAATTACTTTACAGTTGCCCTGTAAATAAAAGCTGTATTACTTAGCAGCCGGCCGGGGTGTGCTAAAATAAGCTCTCAACAGTATTTATAACAGAGTCTGTACCAGAATTTGTACACTCAGAACCATTGCTAAATAGAGAGCTTAAATGACCGCAGATAAAAAACTAAAACTGGCTTACTTCAGCCCCCTCAACCCGGTACAGTCCGGCATCAGTGACTATAGCGAAGAATTATTACCGGCCCTGGCGCGTTACGCCGAAATAGATCTCTATGTCGATAATTACACCCCTTCCAATAATGAAATTACGACACAATTTGCGGTCTATCCGGCCACCAAATTTAGCCGGCAGGCCGGGCGCTACGATACATTCCTTTTTCACATGGGCAATAGCGCGGCCCACGCTTACATTTACCGGGCTTTACAGGAAACCGCCGGGCAGGGTGTGCTGGTTTTGCATGATTTTGTGCTACATCACTTTTTGATCGGACAATATCTTAATAACGGTAAAGCCGCCGAATATGTGCGCCTGATGGCCCGGCATTACGGTGCGCCCGGCGAGGCCATAGCCCGCGAAGTGATTAAAGGTAAGCTGGCCGAAGTGCTTTTTAACTATCCCCTGAATGAAAGCGCCATCGAAGCCGCCCGGGGCGTGCTGGTACATAGCCTTTATGCTGCGGAAAAAGTCAAAAGTGCATATCTCGCCAAAACGGTGGGAGTTGCGCGGATGGGAGTGCCGCTCCCAAAGTTAGTCACTAAGGCCGAGGCTCGCGCTCGCCTGGGGCTACCGGACAACGAATTTATCCTGGTATCGCTCGGCCATTTAAATCCCTACAAACGGCTGGATAGCGCGCTGTGGGCCTACCGGGCTTTCCGGCGCGAGTATCCCCGTTCACGCTTCGTACTGGTGGGTAGTCCTTCCCCTAACTACGATGTGCGTTCGATGATCAGCGCGCTGGGCCTTGAGAAAAATGTTTTTCTGACAGGCTACGCCTCCCAGGCCGACTCGCGGGATTACCTGGCGGCGGCTGATGTGTGTGTCAATCTGCGCTATCCCACCGCGGGAGAGACTTCGGCCAGTTTACTGCGCATTATGGGCGCGGGTCGCCCGGTGCTTGTTTCGCGCACAGGAGCCTTTGAGGAGTTGCCGGACGATAGCTGCATTAAAGTGGATGTGGATGATGCCGAGGAGGAGTTGCTGCTGGAATATCTGCGCGCCCTGGCACGGCAACCGGAACTGGCCTACACGCTGGGACGGAATGCCCGGCGCCATGTAGCCCTTAATGCGCGCGTAGAAGATGCCGCTCATGACTACTATCTCTTCTTGTGTGGCCTGCTCGGTAAAGCGCCTGTTATCGAAGCGGCTGCGCATGAAGATAAGCCAGAGCTAGAAATCCCATACGAGCCGTTCGTACCATCGCGGGTCGAGCCTCAGCCTCAAACGGAAGAAGAAACGAGTCTACTGGGGGAACTCGCCCGGGCAATGGTTGATATTGGTATGGACGAGGAAGACCCCGCACTGGAAAGTATTTCACAGGCGGCCCGGTTTAGCGGAATCGGCAAAGCCTAGCCCGACTTTTGCTATTAGCATGATGAAGCTTTTTCTTGATGTCAGAAAATCTACAGACTGAGCAGGAGGCACTTTAGGATGAGCAATTCAGGGAACGGAACCGGTCCGGGCAGTGTCTTTGATTATTCCAACAATCCTACCTGGCGCATCTTTCGTATAATGAGCGAATTTGTGGAAGGCTTTACCTTTCTGGCCTGTATTGAAAAAAGCGTAACCTTTTTCGGCTCGGCCAGGTTACAGGAAAACCACCCTTATTATCAAATGGCCCGCGAATTAGGCTTCCGGCTGGCTAAACAGGGCTATACGATTGTAACAGGCGGCGGGCCGGGCATCATGCAGGCCGGAAACCAGGGAGCCTGGGAAGCAGGCGGAGATTCTGTTGGCCTGAATATCCAGCTACCTAAAGAGCAGCGGGTTAATCCTTATGTAAAGCAGAGCCAAAGCTTTCACTACTTCTTCAGCCGCAAAGTTATGCTCGATTTTTCCGCTGAAGCTTATGTCTTTTTCCCGGGGGGATTTGGCACCCTGGACGAATTTTTCGAACTGATTACGCTGGTGCAAACCGGTAAGATGGAACGCACTACTCCTATCATTATGATGGGACGAGCCTACTGGGAGCCTTTAACTAAATGGATGGAGAGCGAACTGTTAAATACAGTCCTTACTATCGCCGCTGATGACCTTAAACTATGGCATCTCACCGACGATATTGATGAAGCGGTCAAAATTATTACCAGCCAGGTAGAAGAACAGCAGCAGAAACGCCTGGCGAAAAAAGGCCGCAAAAATATCACCCCGGATGAAAAGCTCAACCAGGCTACCCAGCCAATGTCAGGGAAAGAACAGTGAGCAGATTAAAAGCCTTTGTCTTTGACGCTTACGGCACGCTTTTCGATGTACGCTCGGTCCAAAGCCGCTGTGAAGAGGTCTTTCCGGGTTACGGCGCGGCCATCACCACCATGTGGCGAACCAAACAGCTTGAATATAGCTGGCTGCGCAGCCTGATGAATCGTTACGCCGATTTCTGGCAGGTAACGGAAGATGGACTGCGCTATACCTGCCTGGCGCTGGGGCTTGAACCGGACCAGACCGCTCTTGAACGCATAATGGAAAGCTACTTATCTATTGCGCCTTATCCTGACACCGGGCAGGCTCTACAGGCTCTCGCGCCCTACCCGCTGGCAATTCTTTCCAACGGCACACCTTCAATGCTGGAGGCGGCAGTTAGAAATGCCGGGCTGGAAGCGGTTTTTTCGGCTGTCTTGAGTGTCGATGAGATACAAATATATAAACCGCATCCCTCGGTTTACGGCCTGGCAACTGCTAAATTAAATTTGCCGCCGGAAGAGATTGCTTTTGTCTCCTCCAACGGCTGGGATGTCGCCGGGGCTAAAGCATTTGGCTTCTACGTCTGCTGGCTGAACCGCACAAACGCCCCGGTAGAAGAACTGGATGTCCGGCCAGATCTGATCATTGCCAGCCCACTTGAACTGGCAAAGCTTACGAGCTAAAGCTGGTAAAACTCCACACTCTACATCTGTAACCTTTATTGAGGTCTTTGGAGGGCTGAAGTGGCGTTAAAAGCCTCCGAAAGCCCTGTTTGTATTCCTGCTCCAAGCTTATGACAAAAAAGCCGGGTGAAACAAATCACCCGGCTTTACCGAATATGTACCTGTTGAGGTTGTTAGTTTATAGTCAGGTTAGCTGAGGCTGGCCACACTGAAGGTTACGCTGAAAGCTTCACACCAGATTACGACAGATTTGTATTTGGACAGGTCGACGTTATCAGGAATGGCGATATTGTAACTGCCATCGGTAGCAGGGAGCGCTCCCAGGTTTAGGCCGCCCTCTTTTAACTGCTTGCCATCTGCTCTCAGGCCAAGATAAACTTTCAGGTCGGGGCCCTGGTTGGTGCTAAAATTCTCAAAACGGAGCACCTGTTTGCCGTCGGCAGTTTTGCCAATAGTGGCGGTGCCGCTGGCATAGTGAATGGCATCTATACGTCCGAATTGGCCTTTCGCGAGTATCTGCGGGCCAGTCGAAGCGGTAGTTGCGCTGGCAGTTGTAGCGCTGGCAACCGCTTTGGAGGTGGTAGCGCCGGACGCTGCATTGGAAGTCGCGGCAGCGGTAGTAGAACTTCCGGTAGTGGCGCTTACATTAGAAGCCGTGGTAGAAGCGGTGGTTACACCAGCGTTCGCAGCGCCGGGGGTAATGGCCGTGGTTGCGTTATTACTAGCAACGACGGTAGCAGCGCTGGCAGGAGCAAAAGGATTATCCTCTATTTTGGTATTCCGGTTAAAGAGTGGAATAATTACAAGCACCACAATTGCCGCCGCAACCAATAATCCAGCGGTTAATCCTCCCCATAATAAGAAAGGACTTCTCCGGCGCATAGCTTTAACCTGAGTCTGGGAATAACCCGGTGACGGAGGGTTGTAGAATGGTTGCTGGGGCACCTGGTAAGCGTTACGCGGGTCATATTGTCCGGCACTGCCAGTCGGCTGATACTGATGGGGTTGTGAAGGCGCAGGCGGACGGTTACGAGGGTCATCAGGTGTCATGGACTCTCCCCTCCATCTAAAAAAGTAATAAAAAAGTAAACAAAAGAAATACAATCTCGATAAAGAAGATCGAGAAATTGCCAGCTTATTTGAGTGGCTTACAACGCAGAAGTCTTAAAAAGCCGATAATGCTCTTTTGAAGTTAATAAAAATGGAATTTCACCAGGAAAAGGATAACATAGAATAGATGAGTAAACTGCGACGTGCTTCACACTTTGAGGGTAAAGTGTGAAGCACCATATCGTACAATTTTAGAGGGGAGTAGTGCTAACTACGTAAGTATCGGCCAGCTTATCGTGCAAACCCTGCCGATTCTTGTCCACCAGCGGCAGCAGAAAACCGAGCATGACCAGCAGGCTTATCAGCAGAGAAATCCAGCCGCCTGTAGTGCCAAATACGAAAAGCAGCACAAGCTGAACGAAGTTTGGCACCACACCATACAGCGTTCGCACCGCACCCGAAAGCAGGCCAACCCCTCGACCACCTCGCCGGACAACTTTAATTTTCATGAAGCGATGCCCGAGGGTCTGCCCGCCCAGGCCCACCAGCAGGGTAGGGTAAAGGAAGGAAACGATAAACAGGAAGACTCCCATGCCTAGAGCGGTCAGGAGCAGGCCATCCGCAAAACTGGTCACAACACTATCTTCGTTGCCTGTCCGATAGTAATCCTCAGTCGCTTTACGCAGCAAACTACCGATCAAGATTGGACCCATTACAGAGTAAAGAATCAGCGAGAGGATGCCGAGCAAGATAGCATCTACTACCGCGCCAATCGCCCGCCGAACAAATCCGGCTAAAGCGAATACGTTGACATCACCCACATCATCCGTAAAGTAGTAAACCCCCCGGTCAACACCAGACAGAGGCTTTTCAGCCGCCGGAGGATAAGCAGAGGTTGATTCACCCGGAGATGGTGATTGGAAAGGTGTAGTATGGTTATAGCCTGACTCTTCCTTAAAGCTCCAGGTCTTTGAACTGGAAGCCGCTTTTCCCCAGAGCGGTGGTTCCTGAAAAGAGGGTAAGGGAAGATTACCGCTCTCGGCAACAGCAGGGGCAGGTTCAGTTCCAACGGTCTGGCTCACCTTGTAATTGAATAGATCATCGACCGAAAGAGCGCCGGTAGCTGTTCCTGCCGAAAAGTGATTTCCGGTAGCAGGTTGGGCTGATGAAGCCGCCGTATAAGCGCCGTTGTTAGCGCCAGGGCCTGGTACGGCAGGTGGGGCAGAAGGCGCCGGTGGAGCAGATTCAGTCGCTCGGAGCAATTCTTCAATTGAAAACTCATCATTATGCGGTAAGCCGGGTTGAACCGCCCCGGAGGGTTTTACAGGCTGGGGTGGTTGCATCCAGGCCGGTAAAAAATCTTCAAAGGGAGTAGAGTTTGATTTTACCGGATTAGGACTAGAAATTGAAGCTGGAAAACTACTTACCGCAGGGCTGGAAAAACTATTAGTACCGGAAAAAGGCATATTCCTAGGCTCATCGTGTTTATTATCTGCGATTGCGGAAGAAACTACAAGGGGAACATTACAATTAGCACAGTAGGAAGCACCTTCGGGATTATCAGTAGTACAGACAATGCAGATCAAAAGCTGTCTCCTTGAAAACGCTGGGAAAACTACTTACAACGCTACTAACAGGCACTATTTTGAAAGTAATCAAGAAAGCTACTAAAAAGCTATTAAAGAAGAACTGATTTTGGGCCGAGTTAGAAAAATTTCATGGCAATTATAAAGCCATCTTAATAAGATTACTATAGTTTTTTGGTACCACTTAAATCGAAATAGAGGCATTCTAAGTGATGGGTTTTATACCGGTTTCTGGCTTCTGAATCAGGCCTGTATAAAACAAAAGGCGGCGAACATTTCGGTTCGCCGCCATTCTGATAGGCGATCTCTAGTGAGAGCCTACAACAGGCTCCATTTTGTCAGCCGTTTCTTTACCGGCTTCGGTTTTAGCAGTCGCGGGCGCTTTAGGAGAGGCGCTTTCCTGGCGCCACTGCTGGGTCAGAACAAGGGCCTGGGCATAGGCGGCTTCTTCTTGCTGGCGGCGCTCCTCGCTCCAGTGCAACAGTTCGCTCAAGCGGAGCGAAACTTCCTGGGCGGCCTGCCGGCCCTGGTCGGGCGTGAAGTACAAATCGGTACGCCGCATCATAAAATCACAGAGAGTCATACACTGTTCTTTTGCGACGGCGAAAGGTATTTCAGCGCGCAGCACCGGATATTCAGGGTGAACAGGCTTAGCCAGTTCAGGGTCTGCCTCGATCAAGGCCAGGATTTCGCGGCTGCGGCTGCCGTAAATATTAGCCAGGTGTTCGGCCTGGGCGGGCGTAATACCCCACCTGGCGCCATCTTTGGCAATCTCATCGGTAAAGCGCTTGATGTTGCCGGTATAGCCGCCCGGTAATTTCTCCAGGGCAGTGCCACTCTTTTCTTTTATGCCCAATTTACGGGTAGCGGCATTTACCAGGTCTTCGGCAATACCTCGATAGCCGGTTATTTTACCGCCTACTACCGATAACAGGCCGGGCGCGTCACCCGCTTTTTCGTGGTCTACGATGGCATGTTTGCGCGATACCGCCGACTCATCTTTATCTCCGCCCTTACGTACCAGCGCCCGCACACCGGCATTGGTGAAGTAGATCGTTTCCCAATCCGAATTGGGGAAAATCTCCTTGACCGATTCGAGCAAGTATTCAACATCGTCGCGGTCGGCGCGCACGGTTTCCAGCTTCTCATCAAAGTCAGTGTCGGTAGTTCCTACCCAGGTATAACCCAGCCAGGGAATCACGAAAAAGAGGCGGTTATCTTCGGCAAACAAGACGACAGCATTGTTAACGCTCGAAGGAGCGGTAAAATGAATGCCTTTGGTCTGGCGTACTTTGCGGCTCTTCTCACCCAGCAGTTTCTGCTCCACGCCGTCCAGCCAGGCTCCCGAAACATTAATAACCAGGCGACCGCGCACTTCGAAAAGCTGGTTGGGTTCACCCGGCAATTCGTTAACCACTTTAACACCGGTTACACGGCCGTTTTCACGAATGAGGCTATCGACCCGGCTATGGTTAAAACACTGGGCCCCTTTACTCTGAGCATCAATAATATTCTCAAGGGTCAGGCGTTCTGGCAGATTGACCTGCCCATCGTAATACATCTGCGCCCCCTGAAGCCCCTCAGCCCTGAGGGAAGGTTCCAGTTGCAGGGTCTTTTTAGTCGAAAAAGATTTGTGATTGGGCAGGCTTTTATCGAAGCTTAACCAATCATACAGCCACATACCGACCCCTAGTTTAAAGCGGTAGAAAGCGCTCTTCCGGTAGAAAGGAACCAGGAAGGCCAGCGGGCGGACCAGGTGCGGGGCGATTCTTAACAGAATCTCGCGTTCTTTCAGATCCATACGGACCAGCCCGAAATCAAACATTTCAAGATAACGTAAACCGCCATGTATCAGGCGGGTGGAACGGCTGGACGTGCCGCTGGCGTAATCCTCTTTCTCAAATAAAGCTACTTGTAACCCGCGAGAAGCTGCGTCACGGGCGATACCGGCGCCAATTATTCCACCACCGATAACAATCAGGTCGAATTGTTTATCCTTTAGAGCAGCTAACTGTTCGGCGCGACTTTTCTCACTCACAAGTTTTCTCCTAAAGCACTTTTAATTTTAAATATCAAAAAAGGTTCAACTCTAACCGGCGGGCAGCACAAGACAGGCCACATTCCGGCTAGAGAGAACCTTTCTCCAATTCTCCAGTTCTCTATTGCCTATTCACTATTTAATTTTAACGCTATTAACCGGTACAGTCAATAGTGTAGCCGGTTTCTATTGTCGAGTACGAACGACACTCGCAATAGAAACTAAAAAGAAACTAAAAAGAAACTAAAAGAGCGGAAATGAAATTCATCAGAACTTCTTTTAGCTAAGGCTGCCCGCTAATCTCGGATAGCAATTTACGGGCCTGTTGCGCTCCGGGTTCATCTTGACCCGCACTCAACGCTATGACTTTGCGGAAATCACTGGCGGCTTCGTCCGTACGCTTCATGCGGCGCAAAACCTCTCCACGATTAAAGTAAGCATCAGGGTCAGCGGGGGCCAGTTCGATGGCCCGGGTATAGTCGGCCAGGGCTCGTTTATATTCCCGGCGCTTGCGATAAGCGTTGCCCCGGTTAAAATAAATTACGGCGTCCGAGGGGGCCAGTTCAATTGCACGGGTGTAATCGGCCAGGGCGCGGTCATAATCGCCTTTAGCGGTGTAGGCGCTGCCCCGGTTCACATAGGCCGAAATATACTGCGAGTCGAGCCAGAGCGCCCGGTTATAGGAACTGATGGCGCGGTCAAAAGCGCCTTCGTGATAATAGCGATTGCCACGCCGGTAATAAGCTTCCGCGCCGGTATACTCCTGGTCAATAGAGTCGAGAGAGGGGTCAATCGTAAAAGTGCCGGTAGTTTTTTCTTCCAGTTCCTGTTCGGTAATACGCTGTAAAAGGTCGTAGGCGATAGCGGCGCTCTGGCGATCTCCGCGTTTACGGGCGCGGTCAAGGGATTGTTCGGCGTAAACGCGAGCCAGCGGCAGACTACCACGTCTGCGGTAAAGGCGCGCCAGGTCATTGAGAAATGCTTCTTCCTCAGCTTTCTGCCCGGTAGTTCGGCTTAATTTCAGACCTTCTTCGGCTGCGTCAATACCGTCATCGTAGGCATCAAGTTGAGCGCAAATGTGGCTGATCTGACCGAGAATGATCGTTTCACTCTCTTTATCATCATCCGTTTCGCGAAGGAGTTGCAGGCAGCGCCGGTAGTATTCCAGGGCCGGTTGGAAATGACCTTCGCTCTGGTGCAACTGGCCTAGCTGGCTCAAAAACCGAATACATAGGGGATAAAGACGCTGACTCTCGCTCAGTTCCAGGCCGCGACCATAGAGGTTATAGGCATCCGGCACTCGTTTTTCCAGTTCAGCTACTACCGCCTGCTGGTAAAGAGCCTCACCTTCCAGGACCGGCAGAGCGTGATTGCCCGAAAGGCGGGCTGCTCCTTCAAAAGCTTCTCGGGCCTGGGTCAGGTCTCCCGCGTGGCGATAAGCGCGACCCAGCTTAATCAGGCTATCGGCCCTGAATTCGGGCATATTAAAGCGCGCTCCGAGGTCCAGGCAATATTCATACGTAGCGGCTGCTCCGGCCCAGTCGCCAATTTCAACAAGAGCCTGGGCCAGGAAATTAGTGAGGGACATTTCGAGGGCATCACGCCGCCTTTGCCACTTCTCATCCAGGGGCATTCCAGGCAAACTATCCGCTTCCTGCAAACGGTTCAATAACTCACGAGCAAAAAGATGGGCTTCCTCAGGCTCTGTTATCAGGCGCAGGCGTAAATCGTTCAGCGCCTCTTCCAGTGCTTTGAGCGCTTTGCGGCGTTCGTCGTTTTCAGCATTTGTGCGAAAACGCGCCAATAATGCGGCTTCCTGCTCAGCGTTACCAGGTCCCGGTTGGTTTGCCATTTACAATCCCTTTTACGTTTTTTACAATTGAGTAAATGCTAACACCAAGTTTTAATCTATTATAGCATATGCTTCTAGACTGGCACATCCAATTTTAGGGCTTGACAGTCATTAATATATTATATATACTACAACCAACAAAGCTAAGATGGAGAATAGTAACTGGTTAAAGCCCGGTTCAGAGAATCGCCAGGGGCTGTGATGGCGGTCCGGGAAACCTGTGAAGACCCTCCGGAGCGCGAGGAAGAAAAACCTGCCGGTTCAAAGCCTCGCCGGTTAGCCACCGTTAAAAGGCAACCGAAGGTCACGGGTTATATTTAGAAATAGCCGTGACGAAATGCGGTGGCACCACGAGCGCCTCCCTCGTCCGCATATGCGGCGGGGGCTGTTTTATTTCTGGATCGAGGTGTCATCTATGGAACGTATCTGGACGACTGCACTTCCTCAGCATACCGGGCAGCGCGTACGGCTGGCCGGGTGGTTACACCGCTTGCGCAACCTGAGTAAAGTCAGCTTCCTCATTATAAGAGATGCTAAAGGGCTGGCCCAGGTAGTGATCGAAGATAGCGAGCTGGCAGGCCGTATAGCAAACTTACCTCATGAGACAGTCCTGGCAATCGAAGGCGAGGTAGTAGCGGTGCCTCAGGCGCCGGGCGGCGTAGAAATTCACCAGCCTTCCCTTGAAATCCTGGCTACCCCGGCAGTGCCGCCCCCTTTTGACCTTTTTCGCCCGGCCATTAACGCCCACTTGCCGACCTTGCTGGATCACGCGGCCCTGACTTTACGCCATCCGCGCCATCGCGCTATCTTTGAAATTTCGGCGGCCTCAATGGAAGGGTTCCGGGCTACTTTACGCGATCTGGATTTTGTTGAAATACAGACGCCTAAAATCGTTGAGTCGGCTACCGAAGGCGGGGCGAATGTTTTTGAGCTTGACTACTTTGGCCGTCCCGCTTACCTGGCCCAGAGCCCCCAGTTCTACAAACAAACAATGGTTGGTGTGTTCGAGCGAGTGTTCGAGGTAGGTCCGGTCTTCCGGGCTGAACCGCACGATACTCCCCGCCATATCAATGAATACGTCTCGCTGGATGCAGAAATGGGCTTTATCTCCGATCATACTGAGGTTATGGCGGTGTTGGCCCGCACTCTGAGGGGAATGCTGGCTAATATTGCCGAGAAAGCCGGGAAGGCTTTAGAGGTACTGCGCCTGGAACTACCTGTTGTCCCGGCTACTATACCAGCCCTGCATTTTACCGAGGCGCAGGAATTGATTCTACGCGAGACAGGCGAGGATATTCGCCATGAACCGGACCTGGCCCCGGCCCACGAACGCTGGCTGGGAAACTGGGCCAGGCAAGAGTTCAACTCTGAATTCCTCTTTGTAGTGGGATACCCTACCTGGAAAAGGCCTTTCTACACCCACTCTGATCCGGCCCATCCCGGCTATTCACGTGGCTTTGACCTGCTTTTTAGAGGGTTGGAACTGGTTACGGGCGGGCAGCGCCTGCATCATTATGAAGATTATCTGGCGGCGCTGAGTCAGCGCGGCCTTGACCCGCACCCGTTCGAAAGCTACCTGGAAGCTTTCAAATATGGGATGCCACCTCACGGGGGGTTCGCGATTGGCCTTGAACGCTGGGTGGCGCGGTTACTGGAAGCGGCTAATATCCGGGAAACCACGCTCTTTCCAAGAGATATTAACCGTTTAAGCCCCTAACAGGGGTTCCTAAATAATTTTATAAAACCGGCGCGAGGAAAATTTCCTCGCGCCGCTGCCTTTTCAAAACGCTGTTCTTCCTCACTTCTCTTTAGCGCCTTCCCTAAAAACCATAATAAACTTAACAATTGCAGATTAATTTCGCAAAATCGACAGCAGGGTCAGGAGGGGTGGTAGCCCTCCAAGGGGAAGCTGGGGGCAACCAGTTGATCCTCCCCCAGTCACTTTTTTTACTCCCACACTGCCAGCGGTGGGGGAATAGCCGGGAATAGACTTTGCTAAGTTATATTCTTTAAATTGAAGGTATATAATATACAAAGCTTATTTCGTTAAGCTGGCAAGCTCTGACAGCGCCAAACCTGTGAAAGGCAGGTAGCGCCAGGATAACACGAGAATAGTATTGAATGAGTAGTAGTTTTAATATTCGCAAGGTTCAGCAGGAAATTAAACGTAATACTTCCCATATTCGGAATGACCCCCGTACCAACGCCGAACTGGAAGAACGCGAGCATCTCCATGAACTCTACCTGCGCCTGATACCGGCGGTTTACGAATACTCTAATGTCAGTATCGAAGAATTACTGCGAGGTGTTTCTTTAAGGCTGACGGCGGCGGAAGCCCAGTATCTGTCGGACCGGCTAAACCGGGTACGCCGCAAACGCGATGTGGTGGTAGTCAGCCGCGAAGACGAAGATGTTCTTTTACCTTTGCTGCCGGATTTTGATCCCCGTAAAGTGCCGCTGGCCGCAGCCTGGACCGATGGTGGCTATTATACCGCCAAAGAGCGCCGCAATTCGAACGGCGCAAGGTTGCGCAAACTGGGTTTGCGAGACGAAATTGCCGGATATGTTTCGTACAGATTATTGATTTTGAATCCACCGGTAGGACGGCCAGCGTGGCAATACGAACCGCAGGAGATAACGGTAAGTTCCAGCTATGAGGCCGAAGCAATGGCGGCGGAAATAGCCCTCCAGAATTTGATCGAAAGACTCGAAACCGAACGTAATTTACCGGCCACCGACCAGTTCCATGTAGTTCTCTTTTCTGATTGCCAGAGTCTTATCGCCGCTCTTAAAAAAGGCCCTCCACCCGAAGGTAAAGGGCCGGAAGCGGCAGCAACTACCATGGCTCGCCTGCGGGCCCTGACCGGGCTTTTTGCAGGAGTCTATCCGCATTGGGAGCCACGCCGCCGCATTAAACAGCGCCTGGGCCACTGACTCCGGTTGTTGCGCATGTACAGCGCGAAAAACGCAGTCTACCCCATCATACAGACGCAAGCAGTAAAAATGCTTTTGGCTGGAAGCTTCTGCCTGCCCTCCAGGGGTCGCTAGCTATGGCTTTAGAGCTTCTTCTAACCTGATAGCTTCCTCCGTCAGGGCATCCGGAAAATGGCGCAGCTTTCTTAGAGGTGAAAAGAAAAGGATAAAAGCGACCAGCAGTATACCCAAAGCAGCTATGAAGAGAGTGAGCTTCGCGCCGATTAGATCCCCCAGAACACCGCCTGCAAGTAAACCGAAGGGCATGACTGAACCGGTCAAAAACTGAATACTGGCATTCGCCTTACCTAAAGACCGGGCCGGGATTAACTGCTGTTGCAGGCTGATTTGAATAACCCGGTAAATCTGTCCGAATATATCCCCGCAAAATTGTATGGCTAAAAGGATAAGCATTGCCAGGAATACCGAGCCACCCGCCAGTGGAATACCAAAATTAAAGAGGCTGCTGATAATAGCGGCGATTACCAGGGCTAAACCAGGGCCCAGGCGCGCGGCAAAGCGTTCGGAATAAAAAGCGCCAAGCAAGGCCCCGGCGCCGCCTGCCGCTACGGTCAGTCCGATAAAAGCCGGACTTAGTCCCAGTTCTGTGAGAGTGTAGTAGATGTAGAGAGTATGAAAAAAGCCGCCAAAGAAACTTTCCAGCATGCCGGCAAAGGTCAAAACCCGCAGGAAAGGATGCTTTAAAATAACCTCTAAACCTTCTCGCACTTCGCGCCAGATACTCTCTTGTGCTTCCGGTCTTGCTGGAGAAATTTCCGGTTTGCGAATCAGGCCCAGGCTGAAAGCTGAGAACAGGAAAGAAAGAGCGTCAAACAGAATCGCCAGGGGCGCGGTCAAAAGCTGGATTAGCAATCCTGCCAGGGGTGGACCACCTATCTCGGCCAGCGACAGGCTTGCCGCAAGCTTGCTGTTGCCTTCCAGAAGTTGATCAGGCTTGACCAGGGACGGCAGGTAAGATTGCGAGGCAACCTCAAAAAAGATGTTCAAAATGCCCGCCAGGGCCGCCACAATCAGCAGTTGGGCAAGACTCAGGACGCCTATTAAATAGGCCAGCGGTATAGAAAGCAGCAATACAGCGCGACCAAAATCAGCCGCAATCATTATCGGGCGGCGCGTCAGGCGGTCGGCCCAGACCCCGGCGAAAAGTCCTACCACTATTACCGGAAAGGCTCCGGCGGAGGCCAGCAGACCCATTTCCAGGGGGGAAGCACCCAGCAGCAAGGCCGCCAGTATAGGTAGACCCGAGGCTGTGATATGTGAGCCCAGTTCGGAAACAGTTCGCCCGGTCCACAGCTTCATAAAATCCGTTTCACGCCATAGCCCGCCAAATAATTTTCTCACCACTTTCTCCCGGCCAGATATTACTAACAATCTTACTATTTGATTGTTTAGCTATTTATACTATAATAAAATCGGGGTGTCAATGAGACTTAGGGCTAAAACCGGTACTAAACAGGGATAGCCAGGCCTCCCGGAATGTAATACATTAAAGATAGCCTGTGTATGCCCAAATTGATGAAGTGGAGAGTAAGATGCGAATTGCTGAAAATTGTTATGCGATAACCGGGCTGGGTTACTTACCTCCCTGGGAGGTTAACGCCGGGTTTGCGGTAGGCAAAGAGTATACCCTGGTGATTGATACGGGCGGTACTATGCTGGCAGCCCAGACTATTCATGGCTATGCCACCTGTGCCAGGCCAGAAAACCAGCTTATTGTTATCAATACCGAACGGCATCTCGATCACGTCAACGGCAACGCCTTCTTCCGTTCTAAAGAGGTAGAGATTTACGGGCATCATAAGATCGTACGCCAACCTTCCGATTTGGAGTCCGATATTGTTGACTACAACGCCTGCATTCCTGATCCTATCCGGCGAGCGGCGGGAGAAGCGCAGGCCTTTTTCCAGGGCACCGCGATAGACAACCCGACTCGACCCATTCATGACGAGATGGAGCTTAACCTGGGAGGACTGGAAATCCAGATAATCTTCACACCCGGCCATACCCCCACCAATATATCAGTTTTTCTACCTTTAGAAGGAGTCTTATATTGCGGCGACTGTATGGTTCAGGCTTATGCGCCTAACCTGGATGCCGGTGGCCCGGCGGAGTGGCAAACCTGGCTTGAATCTCTGGATAAGATCGAACGCTTGCAGCCAAAAGTGGTAATGCCGGGACACGGAAATGTGCTGAAAGGCGCTGAAATAAGTCGCGAAATTGAGCGCATCCGCGCTACCATAGAAACCGCCCTGGACTTGAAAAAAAACCAACCGCCGATATAGCATAGTAAACTGACGGCTTCAGGATAGCCAGGGATGCAACTCGTTACATTGTCTGCCCAGGAGGGAGGGGAAGGATGAAGAAATTAAAAATGTGGTGTGGTCTGCTTGTGCTATCAGGGTTACTGGTAGCGTGCGGAGAGGAAGCGCCCACTACTCTCTCACTCAACCCTACCCAACCTGCCACTACGCTTGCGCCTACCGTACAGCCCAATCCGACCGAACACGCGCCGCTCCCGGCTACTGCTGCTGCCGTAACTTCAACCCCTCCCGCAACACCCACTCCCGGCGCAACGCCAGTTGTGACTCCCGTACCACTTCCGACCAGGCAGGGGACTCCCGGCAGTGGCAGCAATCCCGGCTTTAACGGCACACCCCCGGTTAAAATGGTGGTAGGCGGTCCGCCCGCTAATCGCACAGGCACCGATTGCCCGCCCACTCCGGCGATACCGGATGGACCTTTTTACAGGCCTAACGCCCCGCAAAGATCAAGTGTGGGAATTGACTATATCCTGATGGGAACTGTCCGCTCCACCAAAGGTTGCGCCTTGCTGCCCGGCGCAAAACTTGAGATCTGGCTTGCCGGGCCGGACGGCCAGTATAGCGATGATTACCGCGCCACGCTGTATGCCGATGGTAACAGTATTTATCGCTTTGAAAGCAATTATCCTCCACCCACCGAGAACCGGCCCCCGCACATCTATGTTAAAGCCAGCGCTAACGGGTACAAAAGCCAGACTGCCATCTATTTCCTGCCAAAAGGAGAAACAGTGGGAGTGTTGGATCTCATTTTGATTCCGGATAATTAAAAGGATCTGGAACCTTCTAAACTTCTTATAAGTCTCTTCTACAAGTAGTATCTACTACAGACGACCACATAGTGCTCTGTTAAAGTATCGCTATAAAAGCCGGTTATAGCTGATTCTGCCTGTCATAACTTTATTCTTAGAGCGTGCTATGGAAGTTATGCGGCAGTTGTGCCTGGGACTGCGGTTCACAGCCACCGGACAAGACTCACGATTGTTCAAGGTTCCTGACCAAGCATAAAAAATAAATGGCGCTGTAGGCGATTTGCGCAGGTTTAGTGTTGCCTTTTCCAGAGGAGGAAACTGAGAGTGAGTAGCAACAGTATTGCCGAAACACTGGAGCCGCGTAAAGCGGCCTTGCGTGACTACTTTGGACCGGGCGGTTTTGAACGCTGGAAAAGTATTTACGGCGATGGCGAAGTTTCCTTCATCCGGCGAACCGTGCGTGAAGGGCATGCCGCTGTGGTAGAACAGTCCCTGGCCTGGGTCGAGGAAGCAGCGCGAGGTAACACCCTGCGGGTGATTGATGCCGGGTGCGGTCCCGGACTGGTGGCGCAGGCCCTGGCGCGGCGCGGTCACCGGGTAGACGGCTGCGACCTGGCCGAAGAGATGGTCCAGGCCGCTTACCAGCGTTTTGAAGCCGAACCGGAAGAGTTAAGGCAACGCGTTACTTTCACTTTCTCCGACCTGGAAAGCTTTGGCCAGCAACTCTCCGGGGCGCCGCGCGACCTGGCTTTATGCCTGGATGTGCTTATCTACTACCCCGAAGACGAGCTTGTGCGTATTTTTAAACACCTTAAGGCCTTAGCCCCGGCACGATTAATCTTCACCTACGCGCCCGCCAGTCCTTTTTTCAGAGCCATGCACTGGCTGGGCAAGAAGTTCCCACACCGTCATCGCGCTACCCGGCTTGAAATTATCGGAGAAAAAGCTGTGCGCCGGGCCCTGGCTGCCAATTCCTGGCAACTTGTCAGGCAGCGTTCTTTCAGCAAAGGCTTCTACCACGTTGTGCTGGCGGAAGCGGTAGCCGTAGCTTAGGAGACAGGCATGAAATTCCTCTTCTTACTGCTCGACAATATCTACCTGGACGCTCTCGACCAGGCTGCCGCCAGCTTGCGGCGTGAGCTTAAGTTGCCCCTGGAAATAAAAAATTACCTTTGCAAAGACCTGAAAGAAGGTTCGGACCGCTGGCAGGATTTCGAGCGTGACCTGGCGGAATGTGACTTTTTCTTCGCTAATATGATCGTGCAGAACGAGCAGGCTTTACCCCTGCAAGCACTGCTGGTCAAACACGGTCCGCTCAAGCCTGAACGCGCCCTGGTCATCCTGAATTCCATGCCGCAACTGATGCGCCTGAATCGCCTGGGCAATTTTGAATTTGAAAAGATGCTCCAGTTTGTCAAAAGCAATCCTGTTACTAAAGTGACCGGCTTCATGACCAGGCTGGTAAAGCACAATCCCGAGCAGAAAATCGAGGAGCGCGACGCCGAAGAGGTCCAGGACCAACTGGCTCAAAATCGTAACGAGCGCAAGCGCCTGCGCAACGCGCGCCCGGTGAAAAAAGGCATGCACAGCGGTATGGTGGCGATGATGCGAACCTTGCCTGCCGTACTGAAGCTGATACCGGGCCATGCCCAGGATTTGCGAGCCTATATCCTTTTCATGACCTACTGGCTTAACGGCACCCCCGATAACCTTGAAAATATGCTGCTTTTCGCCATTGAAAAGTATGTTCCCGGCTTCGACTTCAAAAAGCTGAAACGCAAAGTTAAAGAGCCGGTGATGTACCCGCGCCTGGCTCTTTTTCATCCAGATGCGCCCGGCCGTACTTTCGAGAGTCGCGAAGAGTTCGATAAGTGGCGTTCGAAGGCCAAACCCGGCAGCGAGAAAAGGCCTAAAATTGGCCTGATTACCATGCGGGCTTTTTACCTGACCGGAAACTACCACCATATAGACCGGTTAGTAGCGGAACTGGAAAAGGCCGGTGTCGAAGCGGTGCCATCGTACGCCGCCGGTTTGGATTTCAGGCCGTGTATCGAAACCTTTTACCTGGAAGAGGCCAGGGACAAACACAGCAAAAACGCCGAGCTAAAACCCCTGCCTAGCGTAGACCTAGTGATGAACCTGAGCGGCTTTTCGCTGGTTGGTGGCGGAGCCGAAAATGACGCGGAAGCGGCGATTGCCCAACTGCAACGGCTAAATGTCCCGGCATGGGCGGTTATTCCGCTATTCTTCCAGTCTGAAACCGAGTGGCGAGCCAGTCGCACGGGCTTGAACCCGGTGCAGGCGGCCTTACAGGTAGCCGTGCCCGAGCTAGACGGCGCTACCGAGCCACGCGTTTACGCGGCAGGAGCCGAGCGTGGCCCCGATAAAGCGCTCTATGCCATGCCGGAAGAAACCGTGCGTCTGGCGCGGCGGGCCGCACGGTTTGCCCGCTTACACCATCTCCCCAACAGCCAGAAAAAAGTGGCCATTACCCTATTCAACTTCCCACCCAATAAGGGTAACGTAGGCACCGCCGCTTACCTGGCAGTCTTTGAAAGCGTCTATCGCTTGCTGGTGCGTCTTAAAGCGGAAGGCTACCAGGTGGACCTGCCGGCGGATACTGAAGAGTTTCGCCGGATGGTGGTTGAGGGCAACAGTTCCGCTTATGGCACTTCGGCTAACCTGCACACGCATGTCTCGGTAGCCGATTACCAGCGCCTGACGCCTTTCTGGCAGGACATCGAGCAGCTATGGGGACCACCGCCCGGCAATCTGCTCTCTGACAGAGAAGGCTTGCAGATCCTGGGACGCCAGTTCGGTAATGTACTGATTGGCCTCCAGCCCAGCTTCGGCTATGAAGATGATCCCATGCGCCTGTTGATGGCCACCAATGCTTCGCCCCATCACGGCTTTGCGGCCTATTACACTTACCTCGATAAAATCTGGCAGGCTGATACTGTACTGCACTTCGGCACGCATGGTTCGCTGGAATTTATGCCCGGCAAACAGATTGGTCTTAGCGCCAAATGCTGGCCGGACCGGCTAATTGGAGATCTACCGAATTATTACTTCTACAGCGTCAATAATCCCTCCGAGGGCACTATCGCCAAGCGGCGCGGCTTCGCCACTCTTTTAAGTTACCTTTCGCCGCCTATGGAGAGCGCGGGATTGTACCAGAATCTTTTGCAGTTGAAAGACATCATCAACGTCTACCGCAAAGCCCTGGCGGAAGGCTACAGCTTCAGTAAGAAAAACGGCGAACGCAATCTCGAAGCCTTGATAGAGTACAAACCTCAACTGGCGGTCATGGCCGCCGATAGCGGCGGTTCGGCGGGTGATTTTGAAGAGCCTCAAGGGCCGCTCAATATGCTGCTGGGCTCGATTATCGAGCAGGCTCGCGCTCTTGAATTGCGTCCTAAAGTAAAGCCTGAAGAAGATCCGGACGGCTATGTGCTGAGCCTTTACACCGAACTACTGGAAGTAGAGGAACGGCTCATTCCAAGCGGCCTGCATATTGCCGATGAACCTCCCGCCGCGGAAATGCTAACCGATGTTCTTTACTCGATCAGCAGTTATTCACGAGGTAAAGCCGGGAGTGATGAAGAAGCGCGCAGCCTGACCGAACTGATTGCTGAAGCTCTAGGTTACGATCTCGAAGCCGTTCGCAGGCAGGCTACTCGCGATAACGACAACATGGCCCGCTGGGAGCGCATCAGCTCAATTCAAAAGCGAGCTGTAGGGTTATTTGTGGCAGGCTTACGCGCCGGACAGATCGAAAAAGGCAAGCGCGAAGCGGCCGAATGTCTTTTCAGCGAAGGGCGAGTGCCGCTGGTCAAAACCTACGCAATGTGGGATTACCTGGCGGAAGTGGCGGAAGCCTTGCTTCATAACACCGAAATTGAGCAAGTGATCCGAGCCTTCCGGGGTGAGTATATCGAGCCCAGCGGCGGCAATGATATCGTGCGCAATCCGGCGGTGTTGCCGACCGGGCGTAATATTCATGGCCTGGACCCCGCCCTGGTACCAACTCCGGTCGCCCGCAAAGCCGGCGAGAAAAGTGCCCGGGCGATGCTCGAACGCGCACAGGCCGAACTTGGCATGGGCAGCACGGCCTATCCTGAAACTATCGCCATGGTTCTCTGGGGCACGGATAACATCAAGAGCGATGGAGAGGGGGTAGCGCAGGCCCTCTACTTGATGGGAGCGCGTCCGGTTGTAGATGGCCTGGGAAAAGTTAGCAACGTGAAGTTAATACCCTTGCATGAACTCGGGCGCCCGCGGATTGATGTAGTCGTTACGGTCAGCGGTATTTTCCGCGACCTCATGCCAAACCAGATGGAACTGCTCGACCGGGCGGCCCGCCTGGCAGCCCAGGCTGACGAGAGCCTTGAAGATAATTACATCAAAAAGCATGTGACCGAAGAATTGGCTAAAGGCACTCCTTTTGATGAAGCAGTAGCCCGGGTCTTCTCCAACGCCCCTGGCAGCTACGGCGCGAACGTCAACTTTATGGTTGATAGCGGAGCCTGGGAAACCGAGGCGGATCTGGCGGAAGCTTTCCTCACTCGTAAAGGTTTTGCCTACGGTCTTAAAGTAGAAGGTGCCGAAGCCCGCAAGCTGATGGAAAACGCTCTCAAGCGGGTAGAACTCTCCTTCCAGAACGTAGATAGCGCTGAAATCGGCATCACTGACGTAGATCACTACTACGAATACCTGGGCGGCATTACCAAAACGGTCGAGCGCCTGAACGGTGGGAAACGTCCGCCTGCCCTGATGGCCGATAGCCAGTCCGCCACCGGAGGTGGTCTTTCGCAGGGTAATGCTATCAAGAGCCTGGAAGAGATGGTACGCCTGGAAGCCCGCAGCAAATTGCTCAATCCGCGCTGGTACGAGGGTATGCTGAAGTACGGTTACGAAGGGGTACGCGAGATTGAAACTCGCGTCAGCAATACTTTTGGCTGGAGCGCCACGGCCTCGGCGGTGGAAGGCTGGGTCTACAATGGCATAGACAACACTTTCGTTAAAGATGAGGCTATGCGCGAAAGGCTGGCCCAACTCAATCCTTACAGCCTGAAAGGTATCGTCGGGCGCTTGCTGGAAGCCAATGGCAGAGGTTACTGGGAAGCGGATGCCTCCACTATCGAGCGCCTGAAAGAAATCTATGCCGGGCTGGAAGATGAAATTGAAGGCCTGGGCGAGGCTACCAACGCCCAGGTGCAGCAAGCGCGGTCAGTAGGCCGTAACCTTTAAGGCTTTTTGAAAAAAGTTTATCCAGCACACTCCTTTCTCCTAAAGCAGAGTAAAAGGGAGTCAGCCGTAATGACTGGCTCCCTTTTATTGCTTGCAGCATGCTCTACCTGGCTACCGGGTTAAGGGAATTTGCCTTTTATCAAGATGGGATGGAGTGTTTGCTACGCCAGCCTGTTGCGTATCTGGAATATCTCTTTTACAATCTGATTAATCTATTAAGACTGTGTTGTGGTCTTGGTAATAAAATATGTCTAGAAAGTGAGAAATAAAATGTGGAATAACTTTTCTGGCCGAGGTCAGGCTGGATTTAAGGAAATCACGCCTGCCGAAGCCAAAAAGATGTACGATACCGGTGAGGCGGTCTTGATTGATGTACGTGAACCGGTAGAGTTTTCGGAGGTGCGAGCTGAAGGAGCGAAGCTAATTCCCCTGGGTAGCCTGGAACAGCGTTTGCACGAACTACCCTCCGATAAAGACATCCTCATGATTTGCCGGAGCGGTGGCCGCAGCGCCATGGCCTGCCAGATTGCGGCGCGGGCCGGACATTCACGGCTCTATAATGTGTCAGGTGGCACTATTGCCTGGTACCAATCGCGTCTTCCGGTCGAAACCGGGCAGTAAAGCTTTGAATACCCTTGCTTTTTGTGCTATACTTGAGTTTGCTACAGTTTAATTTGATAATATTGTAACGTCTTCTTAACTCATTGCAGTATTGCTGGTCCGATTATTGCCGAGGAAACAAATCGGACCAGTCACAACAGGTAATGTTTATCTGCTCATTACATGTTGCGGTGAATGACCCGCCGGACAAGCAGTACCAGTCTGCGGCTCACCTTCTCATTCCATAGCTGGCAATTATTATATTCTTATCCTTGGGATTTCTTTTGTTGTTTGGGCATTAACTCGCGCCAGGCTCGTACAAAGTAGTACCCTTCTTTTAAGCTGTGCATGAATGGGAGTAACCTGGGGTGAAACCCGCGTGGGTGATATCACGATATTAAGGAGATTAGCTCGATGAAAGGCATAATTGCAGGGATTATCGCAGCCATAGTACTAGCAATTGTTATTCTAGTAGTCGTCTTTATATGGGTACCTTTCGACGCAGTAGCAAAGTTAGGCTGGATGGCTGTCATGATTACCTCGTTCTTCGCCTGTGGCCTGCTGCTGGTAACGTCCGCGCTGGTAGCAGCAGTCCTGGTACTCATCAGGGTTATCACTAACCTGACCGAAGACAAGGTGGGTCCGCTGATTGACAAAGTTAATGAAACCGCTGATAGCGCTAAAGGAACCGTCGCTTACGTGGGTGAGGGTGTAGTTTCTCCGCTCATTAAAATTTCGGCTATCCTGGCCGGTATCCGCGCCGCCATTGCCACACTCTTCCGGGGTGGACGGCCTTAAGGAGTCTTTTGACTATGCGTAACTATGATTTAAGTGTGCCGCGCCCCAATTACTTCGCGCAGGGTTTCCGCCTGGGTCTGATTTTTGGCACACTGGGCGCGTTAATTATGCTGGGACGGCGGGGTAATCCTAAAACTACCTTATAAGAATTTAGAAAAATAGCAGGATGAAATTAAAACTTCATCCTGCTATTTTAACTTTACGCTCCTGATTGCTACCTTTGGCCTTCGGGTAAACCGCTTATCAATAGAAAGCGCCAGGTTGAGCTATGAAGCGCAATCTCTTCATCGCTCCAGTAATTATATTTCCAATCCATCTGCTGACTAATCCACCGCAATAATAAAATCGCGAATTTCATAGCCCATAGTCAGGTCGTTCCAGCTCAGGTCCGGCCCTGCTACCACGCGCAGATTTTCCAGGGCCAGCAGGCGCCGCAGGAAGATATCCGTTTCCTGGATAGCCACATATGAGCCCGGACAGCGGTGATGACCGTCCCCAAAACTCATCAACTCGGCCGGTATCTTCTCGCCTTGCAGTTTGCGGCCCGGACAAAGCTCAAGCCCGGTGTCGCCCACCACTTTCTCGTCAGCATTTTCGGCGTAAATATGCAGATCAATTAAAGCGTTCTGCGGAATAATAATATGCTGGCCTTCGCTTTCCAGGTGCAGGTCAGCTTTAGCCCGGCGGAAGAGATGCCCTACGACCGGTTCGAGGCGCAGAATCTCTTCGAGAATAGCGTGGCGCTCCGCATCGGAGCCTTTCAGGTAGCGTTCGCGCAAAGCAGGTTGCTCCAGTAAATGCCAGGTGGCCACACTTATAAACTCGCGAGTGGTTACCATACCTGCCGCGCCGTAAGTCACACACTCGGTCAGAATTTCAGTATTCTTGTAGTGCTGCTCAATCAGGTGGGTAATAACATCTTCCTGCGGTTGCTTGCGGCGCTTACGAATAGCAGGCCAGACATCAAAGAGGTAAAAAGCTCCCACCCGCCACTGGTTCTTCAGCAATCTGAAGATTACGTCAGGCCGCCAGCTTAAGGTCATATCTCCGGTACCCTGTTCAAAAAAGGCCTCTAATCTTTTAGCCATTCCCGGTATTAAACTATCGGTCAGGCCTACCACCTTTCCGGCCACTCGCACGGCCATAACCAGGCTGAGCTTACTTAAATCAGCTTGCTTTTCGCGCTTCAGGGTTTCTATGAGCGCTTCCGCCTGCTGTTCCATAAGCTTCTGATAGTTAGAGCTGACCGTTTTAGGGGTGAAAAAGCGCGCAGTTTGCCTGCGCTGGCTCTGGTGAGGCTTTCCTTCAAGATAAAGAATGGGTAAATTCATCATGCGGGGAATCTGTTCGATCATTTCCGCCCGGAAGCCAGCCTGTTTGGTGTCACCACTGCGCAGGATGGCGCGAGCTTCTTCAAAACCCATGACATGCCACACACCGCTGTTATCCTGATTGATAGGTGGTTTCTGGGGCTCGGCAGTGCGAGCAGTTTTACGCTGACCTGATTTAGAATGGTCAACGGGACAACCACCGGAAGGCCCAGATATTTTCTGCATATCCAGTTGGTTACTAATAGAGCGCATCTTCGTACTCCTATCACTAAAAGTCGTCTTCCAGCTACAAAGTCAGTAGAGCAGAATAAGAATCAAGACGACCAAAAAGAATAAATTTTAGTCTCCTATTGTTAATACGTTCACAAACCGTGCCAGTTTCAAGGCTCAGGTCACTTTTACTTTTGTTCACCCAATTTTCACTGATATTTACCCTGGTTTTCATCAGAAAGTAAGAATATATGGTGGATAAAAAGTTATTGAGAAAGGAATTTATACAATGTCAAACGGTTCGAGGGTCTTAAATCCCGCCCTTCGTCAAAAAATAATGTCAGCCGAAGAAGCCGTAAAATTAATTACGCCGGGAGTTCGCATTGGAATGAGCGGGTTTACGGGAGCAGGTTATCCGAAAGCCGTCCCGGTAGCCCTGGCTCATCGTATTATGGAATCCAACCTGTCTGGAAAGAAATTTAAGGTAAATATCTGGACGGGTGCTTCTACCGCGCCGGAACTGGATGGGGCCCTGGCCATGGTTGATGGGGTGGATATGCGCCTACCCTACCAGTCCGACCCTACCACCCGCAAACGGATTAATTCCGGGGAAATGGAATATATAGACCTGCATTTAAGCCACGTGGCTCAGCTAGTCTGGTTCGGCTTCCTGGGCAAATTAGACATAGCCGTAATAGAAGTAGCCGGAGTTATGGAAGACGGACGGCTCATTCCCTCGTCCTCGGTCGGTAATAACAAGACCTGGATTGACCAGGCGGATAAGGTTATCCTGGAAGTCAACTCCTGGCAGAGCGAGAAACTGGAAGGCATGCACGATATTTATTATGGTACACAGTTACCACCTCACCGCCTGCCTATCCCCATGATTCACCCCGATGACCGGATTGGTATACCCTACTTTCACTGCGACCCGGAAAAAGTAATAGCCGTAGTGGAAACCAACTCGCCCGACCGCAATAGCCCTTTTAAAGCGCCGGATGAAGATTCTCGCCGGATAGCGGGTCACTTGCTGGACTTCCTGGAACACGAAGTTAAAAAAGGCCGCCTGCCTGCTAACCTTTTGCCACTCCAGTCGGGGGTTGGTAATATCGCTAACGCGGTCCTGGCCGGTTTAAATGAGGGACCATTTGAGGGTCTAACGGCTTATACTGAAGTAATCCAGGACGGTATGCTGGACCTGCTGCGCTCCGGTAAAATGCTAAGCGCTTCGGCGACGGCCTTCTCGCTTAGCCCGGACGCTATCACGCATATGAATGAACATATGGAGGATTATCAGAAACGGATAATCTTACGCCCGCAGGAGATCAGCAATCACCCGGAAGTAATTCGCAGACTGGGTTGCCTGGCTATGAACAGCCTGATTGAAGCGGATATTTACGGCAACGTCAACTCCACCCACGTAATGGGCACACGCATTCAAAACGGCATCGGCGGTTCCGGCGATTTCGCCCGTAACGCCTATATGTCCTTCTTTATGACGCCCTCCCAGGCCAAGAACGGCGCCATTTCCTGTATTGTGCCGATGGTGTCGCACGTAGATCACACCGAACATGATGTGCAGATAGTGGTTACGGAACAGGGTCTTGCCGACCTGCGCGGTTTATCGCCCAAGCAGCGCGCAAAACAGATTATCGAGAACTGCGCTCACCCTGACTTCCGCCCGGCTTTACGCGAGTATTACCGGCGGGCGCTCAACATGTCTCCCGGCAAGCATACTCCCCATCTGCTGGAAGAAGCTTTTAGCTGGCATACACGTTACGAGCGAACCGGCACAATGGCGCAGTAGTTTACGAATAGTTTTGGCTGAGCTTGAACCGGCCACCGTTAAGCTTAGCGCCAGAGCCTTTCAGAAAACCGGGTACAACTTCTGAAAGGCTCTAATTAAAATTCAAACCGTCAAATTAATATATGACATTTGACAAATCAGGGCTAAGAAGTATAATAAAGGAGGTATTTGTTACGCTTCTCACAAGCTAAGCAAATGCCTGATTTGATGGCAGAAAGGAGTTTGTTTATGCCAGAAAAAATTAACCCTACCGATATTTTACGGGCTCGTATGCGCGAAGATTTGCGCCAGGTACTTTTCGATGGAATGAAAAAGGCTGAAAAAAGCGGAAACTGGGAAGTTTTTAACCGGTACGCCGAGCTTTATATGCAACTGAGCTATTAAGCCGGATAATTTTGACGGAGCAACGCCGCTCCCCCATCCTCTCTAAATCTTTTCTCCCCTGAAACAAATCTATAAGCAAACAAAATAATTCCAAAAGTATAACCGGCCCTTCTAAAAGCTTATTAGCCCTTGCTACCAGACCGCTTTCAAGACCTTTTTAACTTTGCGCCGCACGACTCGCGTATAATCAACTCGGCTGCAAGCGTTACGTGGCGCTGTTTCACCGCGCGCCCACCGATCCGGTCAAGCAAAAGTTGTAAGGCCAGCGTACCAAAGGTTTCGGCAGGCTGTACCATAACAGTCAGAAAAGGACAGATGATAGACGCTAAATCTATATCATCAAAACAAACCAGGGCCAGGTCCTCAGGCACATTCAAACCCACTTCCCGGACAGCCTGGACTGCGCCCACCGCAACCAGGTTATTGACAGCAAAAAGGGCCTGCGGGCGAGGATTGAGTTGCAAAAGTTGTTTTGTGGCAAGATAGCCACTCTGCTGGTCTACGCTAGTTTGTATAACTATTCCAGGATCGTATGAAATCCCGGTGGCTTCCAGGGCCTGGCGATAGCCTTTCAGGCGGTCGCGTGAGGTTGAAATATCCAGAGAACCATTTATCATGGCTATCCGGCGGTGTCCCAGGCGGATTAAGTGTTCCACCAGGCGGCGCGCACCACCAACATTGTCACCCTCAACCAGGTCGTATTCCAGGCCATCCACTGAGCGGTCAGTGAAAACTGCCGGCACTTTGTGCTGTTCCAGCATATTCAAGTGGCGGCGCGATTTGTCGGAAGTAGGGGCAATTATCACTCCTTCGACCCGCTGAGCCAGCATATCTTCCAGATAAGCTTTCTCACGGTTCAGGTCATTTTCAGTGTTACAGAGAATAGCCCGGTAACCATTTTGCCAGGCTACGTTCTCAGCGCCCCGCACCAGTTTAGTAAAGAAAGGGTTTGCCACGTCAGGTACGATCAGGGCCAGAATGCCGGTTTTCTGGCTGGATAAACCACGCGCCAGTCCGTTAGGAACATAGCCCAGTTCTTTTATAACCTGTTCTACCCTCTGCCGGGTTTCCGGTTGAACCCGGTGGCTTTCATTTAAAACGCGGGATACGGTCATCGTTGAAACGCCTGCGCGTTCCGCAACCTCACGAATTGTAACTGCCATGATTATACCTTTATTTTAAGTTTTGTCTCAATATACGAAACCAGGTTATGATAAGCGTAACATTATTATCTTTAGTTTAGCACCCTTTTTTTTAAAATCAAGCGTAAATTGGGTATTGACAGAGTAGTAACTGTATGATAATCTTATGTTACCGATAACACAACGCTCCTGATAATTCTTTTTCCATATTGTATAGACTTTTTGAGTGGGGTATAGTAAAAGTTACTACTTCTTACTAACTTTCCACTCTTGTTAAAACAAATCTGTAGATTGCAGCTTTTTAACTCTCTATAGGTTTATTTATTTTACCCGATTAGAGCTTGAGCTGCGATGCTTGTGTAACAGAAACTGTACCTGGTGTCTATTACGATTCGTATACCCCGCTTATTCAACAGAAGCAAGAGGAGGACAAAAATGCTGAGTGAACTAAGGCGTTCCAAAGAAGGAAGTAAGCAGTCCCGGACATTGCGGTTAAAGCAAGGCTGGCCTGCGCTGTTGATCATTGCTTTATTCTGCCAGTTAGGGCTGGCAGCCTGTGGCGATAATACCAATACACCTGCTCCTGCGGCTACTACCGCCGCAAGCGGCTCGGCTACTACCGCCGCAAGCGGCGCTACCACTGCCGCGGGGGGAGCCGCTACTACCGCCGCCGCCGCAGGCTCTTCTACAGGTGGTCAGATCACGATTGGCCTGATTACCAAGACCGATACCAACCCCTTCTTCGTCAAGATGAAACAAGGTGCTGAAAAAGAGGCCCAGGCCAAAGGAGCCAAACTGATAAGCGCCGCCGGGAAGTTCGACGGGGACAACGAAGGCCAGGTAACGGCCATTGAGAACATGATTAATGCGGGAGTAAAAGGTATTCTGATTACTCCGAGCAACACCAAAGCGATTGTTCCGGCTATCCAGAAAGCCCGCGATAAGGGTATTCTCGTCATCGCCCTGGACACTCCCACCGACCCGCAATCGGGTACGGATGCCCTCTTTGCCACCGATAACATGAAAGCCGGCGTATTAATCGGCCAGTATGCCAAAGCTGCTATGAACGGCAAATCCGTCAAGATTGCCACCCTCGACCTCGCGCCTGGCATTACAGTCGGACAGTTACGCCACGATGGCTTCTTGCAGGGCTTTGGCATCAAAAACGGCGACCCGCAGGTTGTGTGCAGCCAGGATACCCAGGGCGACCAGGCCAAAGGCCAGACCGCTATGGAAAACTGCTTGCAGAAAGACCCCGCGATCAATCTGGTTTACACCATCAATGAACCGGCCGCTCTCGGCGCTTACACTGCCCTGAAAGCCGCAGGCAAGGAAAAAGACGTCATGATCGTCTCAGTTGACGGTGGTTGCACGGGTGTACAGGGAATTAAGGACGGTAAGATTGCCGCTACTTCCCAGCAGTATCCTCTGAAAATGGCTTCGCTCGGTGTAGATGCTGTAGTAGATTTCGCTCAGACCGGCAAAAAAGTCTCCGGCTATACCGATACCGGTGTTACCCTTATCACGGACAAACCTCAGTCTGGTGTGGACTCCAAGGACGTTCAGTACGGCCTGGAAAACTGCTGGGGATAGTATAAGTAGGAAAGGTAGTGGCGGCTGGCTTCCCGGCTAACCGGAACAGTCCGCCACCGCCTACAACCGGAGGTTCAAAGATGAGCAAAGTAGTAACAGAGAGTCCGGGCGAAGCGCGTACTGCTCAGCCTTTCAAGCGCGGATTCTCGCAGAACTTAACGGTGTCTACCCTGGGCCCCCTGATAGCATTGCTACTGGCGAGTGCCTTTTTCACCCTGCAATCCCCCAGGTTCCTGACCGGTACTAACCTGTCGCTGGTGGTACAGCAAGTAATGGTCATCGGTACTCTGGCTATTGGACAAACCCTGGTTATTCTGACCGCCGGTATCGACCTGTCCAACGGCGCAGTAATGGCCCTTGGTACTATCGTTATGACCAAGTTTGCTACCGACTACGGGCTTAATCCTTTCCTGGCTATCCTGGCCGGCATCGGCTTATGCGCCGCTTTCGGTGCCCTGAACGGTGCCCTGGTGACCAGGGTAAAACTACCACCTTTCATCGTAACCCTGGGTACCTTAAATATAGCCTTTGCCCTTACGCACATTTACTCAAACGAGCAAACTATCCAGAACTTACCCGATCCTTTACTCTTTTTTGGTAACACCTTCAAAATTGGTGAGACAGCCATAACCTACGGCTCGGTTCTGATGTTTGTACTCTTTGTGGTAACCTGGTTTATCTTGCAGCAAACCGCTACCGGTCGCCATGTCTATGCTCTCGGTAATAATCCCGAAGCCGCTCGCCTGACCGGTATTAACACTCGGCGGTTGCTCTTTCTGGTCTATACTATCGCTGGTCTGATCTACGGCATCGCCGGGTTACTCCTTATCTCGCGTACCAGCGTGGGCGATCCTAACGCCGGGCAGACCGACAACCTGGACAGTATTACCGCAGTAGTGCTGGGCGGGACCAGCCTTTTCGGTGGACGAGGTAGCGTACTGGGCACCCTGGTAGGCGCTCTCATTGTAGGTATCTTCCGCAATGGTCTTCAGCTAATGGGAGTGGCTTCGATTTATCAGGTGCTGATTACCGGTATCCTGGTCATTCTGGCAGTCACAGTTGATCAGGTAGCGCGCAGGAGGCAAAGATCATGACAAATGGAACTTCCAGCTCAACTTTAACTCCCGTATTACAGGCGCGTGGTCTGGTTAAACGCTACGGCAACGTAACAGCGCTCGATGGGGCCGACTTCGAACTATTACCCGGAGAAATCCTGGCGGTAATCGGCGATAATGGGGCGGGTAAATCTACCTTGATTAAAGCCCTATCCGGGGCCATCGTACCGGACGAAGGTGAAATCCTTCTCGATGGAAAACCGGTCCATTTCAGAAGTCCGCTGGATGCTCGGAGGCAGGGCATTGAAACTGTTTACCAGGATTTAGCGGTTGCCCCTGCCATGCCGATTGCCGATAACCTTTTTCTGGGTCGCGAGATTCGCCGCCCGGGTGTGCTGGGTTCGGTTTTCCGAATGCTGGACAAAAAGCGGATGCTGGATGACGCCAGCAAAGCTATGCAGGATCTAAAAATCGGTATCCGCTCGATGCGGCAGCCTGTCGAGACTCTCTCCGGTGGACAGCGCCAGGGTGTAGCGGTAGCCCGTAGCGCCGCTTTCGCCCGGCACGTTATCATTATGGACGAGCCGACAGCGGCGCTGGGGGTTAAAGAGTCGGGCATGGTACTGGATTTGATCCGGCGAGTCCGCGAACGAGGATTGCCGGTAATTCTGATCAGTCACAACATGCCGCACGTTTTCGAGGTAGCCGACCGGGTACACATTCAACGTTTAGGCCGGCGCGTGGCGGTCATCCGGCCCCACGAGTTCAGTATGTCAGATGCGGTTGCCATCATGACCGGGGCGATGGCCGGCGAAGCAGTCAAGGACTAAGCCTGACGTAGAGCGCCCGCTTTGCGTATGGTGCAGTCTTGAAACTACGAAAACGGCTATAGCTCAAACAAATTGCTTGAAAATTATCTCCTCAAGCTCAAACGGCATACGCCACCCCAAATGCTACTAGCGTCTTTTTACAAACGCTGGCTAATGAGTACCAACATTAGCCAGCGTCTTTGAAAGTCCAGTAGCGGTTAGCCAGAAAGTTCCACAGCATAACTACAGTAGTCGCCCCTATTTTGGCAGGCAGAAAAGCATACTGGCTATTACCCATGAAGATCCCCGCCGGAATCTCAAAAAATAATAACAGCAGATTATTGAGCAGAAGACCTATCAGGCTTACCAGGATAAACTGTAAGAATTGCTTGCGATTCGCCTGGTTGCTTTCCCGGGTATAAACCCAGCTACGATTGAGCAAATAGCTCAGAATCATACCACAGGAGTAAGAAATTATATTGGCCGGGAGCGTGGGCCAACCGAACAGGGATTTAAGCCCACTCAAAACGCTAAAGTCTAACAGGGTACTGCTTAGTCCTACCACTGAAAAGCGCAGAAACCGGGCGACTTCAACTGAGTTCTTTAGTTTTGGAAGATTTAGAGTATTTCTCGTTCGGGTTTCTATCATTAGAGTAAAGCTTTCTATTTCAGACTCAGTTCATCAGGCTTATTTCAGACTGCTGTCTTGCTGGCGGATTTAGCGGCTTCACGCGCTTCCGGTAAGTTAACGGCAAAAACTCCCGAGGTGAGATGACCACCACCCTTCCAGAAGGACCGGCGCAATCGCCACAATCCTTTCAAATCTTCCGCTACCGTTTTGGGAATATTTACCCGGCTATCAAGATCTTCCACCCACTTAACCGGTACTTCGTGAATACGCAGGCCATTGTGCTCGGCCAGTAGCAGCAGTTCGGTGTCAAAAAACCACTCATTGTTCTCGACTAAAGGAAGTAAACTCATGGCACGCTCGGTTGTGATAGCTTTGAAACCACATTGAGCATCGCTGAAACGGCTGAAAAAGAGGGCCTTGATCATGAGATTATAGCTGCGTGAAATAAATTCTCTCTTCCACTGGCGCTCTACTTGTGCGCCCCGGGCCAGGCGGGAACCAATCGCTACCGTGCTCTGCCCGTTTACCAGCGGTTTCACCAGAGGCAGGAGTGCTTCCAGGCCGGTAGAAAGATCTACGTCCATATAGGTCACTACGTCCGCTTTACTGGTACTCCAGGCCTGCCGGAGAGCTCGTCCACGACCCTTCTGGTCGAGATGCAACGCTTTGACCTCCTCGATTTGAGCGGCCAGCTTTTGCGCAATTTCCCAGGTGCGGTCTTTGCTGGCGTTGTCAGCAACTGTTATTTGCCAGCGGTAGGGAAAATTCTGTTTTAGATAGCTATGCAGTTGCCTTACGCTTTTTTCGAGGGCTGCTTCCTCGTTGTAAACCGGAATTACTATTTCAACCAGTGATTTGTTCTCGTTAGTAATCATAAGTTTGTACCTGAAATAACGTGCCTTTCATACAGTCACTAATGTTTGCCTAATCCGGAGTACCTTCCGGTATAAATAGCTTACCAGTTTAAGATTAGGTTTCTATTGAATGTTTGTGAGAAATTTCTCACATTAATGTAAAGTTTGCTTAAAAAATGAGAGAATCCGACCAGTAAAGCCCAGGTAGGGAGTTTATCGGCGCTGCACAGAAAAAAGTGAGCCCGCTCGTAATTTGAAGACGAACGGACTCACACCTGATTTATTAAGTGGCGATACTGCTATCCCTGCAAAGCGCAGTCATATAACTGCCCCGAAGAACTGGACTGGAAGCCGTTCCGGCCTCCAAAATTATTCTGGTTAGTACTTGCTGTGGAGGTATTACCGGAAGTATCCGACCAGAGAGTGACGTCAACTACCTTGCAGTTCTGTTGAATCCAACTTGTGGCAGACTGGCCGCTGCCCGTGCCCATCCTGCCAAAACCGCCACCGCCGCTATCGAGTAAAACGTAGCGAATAACGTTATCCTGGACCATATGGGAAAAAGTAGCGGCGTTTACCACCTGGTCACTTCCCTGGAAGCCGCCCAGCGCCATCACCGGTTGCCCGGTTTTAATAATGATGGGCGAGGCATTCTGGCTTGAGGTGGTCGCCAACAAGTAAGTGCGCCCATCCCGGTTCGCTTCAAGGAAAGTTATCAGCTTATCGCTGTTACTCAGCATCATCTGGGGGTTGCCAATCATGCCGGATGAAACAGGGTTCGTACTGCCTGACGAAGCCGAGGCTACCTCTGGCAAACTGGTCAGGGTCAGCGAAACACCCAGAATGACTACCACCGCCCCAGAAGTAACAGTCAGCCACTGGCTAAACCGGCGCTTTCCTCTGGTCTGGTGAAGCATAAAGCGCAACGCCAGGGCCAGTCCTACCAGCGCCAGCAGCCCAACTACCAGCAGCGTAAGCCAGCTATTCCAGTTATGCAGCAAGTTGTCTAACAGGCCATTAATAGCGTTACGGGTAAAACCGCTATTTGTGTTAGTTCCTGCCGGAACAGCCGTAGGTAAAGTCTCATTGGTATAAGACTTTTTAACTATGGCGCTAATCGCCCATGCTGCCGGGGCCAAACAAAGACCCAAAAAGCCTGCCGCCGCTACACCGCCCGACCACTCAGAAGCCAGCGACTTTGACAGGCGTGGTAGACCCAGCAGACCACTGGCGCTGACCAGTTCAATCACAACCATAATCAGGGCCAGAGTGCGATTCCAGTCGGAGTACAAACTAAGGATATTCAACTGGAAAACGGCAGTAACCAGCAGCGCCAGGGGCAACAGCCATCTTTGCCAGCCACCCTGGCAGTAGGAATACCATAAAGCTTCGATACTGATACCGCTCAAAGCCGCCACACCAGGAGCCAGCATAACCAGGTAATAACTGTGGAATAAGCCCTCGGCCATACTGAAAACTAGCATAAAGGTCAGCAACCAGCCACTCGCTAACAGAAGCACCTGGTAGCGTTTCTTGCGCTCCTGCCAGGTCGGGTAGCGCCGCCAGTTCTGGATAGCCGCCAGGACAATACCGGCTAAAGCCATCGGCAGCAACCAGCCCGCTTCTCCGGCTAAAGTCTGGTCGAACATGCGCAGAGGCCCGGCCTGACCGGCGATCACGCCATTCATACCGCCGCCGCCAAAACCGCCCGGTCGAGTATTACCGTTCTGTGGACCTCTGTTGGGGGGTTGGAAACCGCCGGATTGTTGAAACCCACCCTGCGGAGCCGAATTACCGTTTGGCGGAAAGCCGCCGGGTTGATTGCCATTCCTGTTAAAACCGCCTCCCTGATTCTGTCCTTCAATCCGGTTCAAGCCGTTGTAGTTAAAAATCAGGTTCATGACAGTGTTGTCCGAACTGCTACCGATATAGGGGCGCTGGTTGGCCGGAGTAGCATCTACTATCACGGCCCAGGAGAGCGATATAATTACCAGCACCACGGTTGCCAATCCCAGGTGAACGATTCTTTTCCACCACTTTGTAGAGGCGAACAGCAAATAGGTCAGGTAAAAGGCGGGCAGGACTATAAAAGCCTCCAGCATTTTGACGTTGAAGGCCACGCCCATCATGGCCACTGCAAAGATCAGCCAGGAAAAGCGTCCTTTATCGGTAGCCCGGCTTATTCCCCAGGCTCCTAGAAGCATAAAGAATATCAGCAGGCTTTCAGGGTTATTATGGCGGCTCATCACCACAAAAACTGGCGTAATAGCCAGGACAAAAGCTGAGGCTAAGCCTGCTAGTGGACCAAAACCGCGCTTTACCAGTAGATATACCAGCAAAACGCTGCCTACGCCCGCCAGGGCCGATGGCAGGAGAATACTCACTCCGTTGTAGCCGAACAACCAGGCGCTGGCAGTTTGAAACCATAAAGCTACCGGAGGCTTATCTACGGTAATAAAGCCGCCCGGATCGTAAGCGTTGTAGAGAAAGTTATGCCAGTTGACCAGCATACTTCTGACAGCCGAGGCGTAGTATTCATTGGTGTAACTGGCCGGGTTTAGTAGCAGCAGGTTCAGACAGGCCGACAACAGCAATATTCCTCCCAGGGAGATTTGCTGCCACGAAAAAGATAACTTCCTGAGATTGAGATTTTGCTTCTTGATAGCCTGGACCGGCTCTTGAATTACTAAAGGTTTTTCTAAATTTTCATCTATCATTGTCATATTATCATCAATTTGAGATTAATTTCACAAAGTCTACAGCAGGATCAGGAGGGGTGCCACCCCTTCAAGGGGAACCTGGGAGAGATCCCCCAATCACTTTTTTACTCCCGCGCCACCAGGCGGCGCGGGAAAAGGGGAAGAAAGGCGCGGGGTACACCCCCGCGAAGCTCCCGTCCTGGGGGCGCTGCCCCCTTGTAACCCCTGAATAAGCTTGTAAAAATTTGATGCAATTCTTAAGCATATTTTTATCCTGCTGCCGTGCTTAAAGCAGTTAGTATCATCAGTTTCACGGGAGTATCTGTTATCAGAGATACAGCCGAAGCAAGTAGCCCACGCGGACTACTTGCTCCGAGGAGAGATTACATAGAGAAGGGTTTATTAGCTACCGCAGACGTAGAGCGCTTGCTGTCCTCCAAAACCACCCATACCGTTTCGACCATCACGGAAGGTATTGGTTGTGCCAGACTGTGTACTACCAGTGCCGGATGAGGTGTTGGAGGCGGAGTAGAGACTGCTGTCTACCACCTTGCAGCTTTGCTGCACATACTGGCTCACGGCGTTGTTAGAGCCGCCCCGACCACCCAGCATAAAGTAGCGCACGGTATGGCTGCGGATTAACTGTTCCACCTGGGCGGTAGTAGTGATAATTTTATCGCTGCCGCTGAAGCCACCCATGGACATTACCGGCAGGCCGGTTTCGATAATCATCGAGGAGGCGCTGTTAGAGTCGCTGACCGCTACCAGATACTTGTAGCCGTCCTGGTTCTGTTCCAGGTACTGGATCAACTGCTGGCTGGTCTGGCCTCCTTCGGGCCCGCCAAAGTTCCCCATCCTGTCAAAGCTAAAGCTGGAACTGGTGGTAGATTTAGCCTGGGCCACGTTAATCCAGAAACTGGTGCTGCCGATCAGGAAGAAGGCCAGTAGAACCGCGCTTACCACGGGCAGGCTGAAGAATTTTCCAGCGCCCTTTCTAAACAGGAACTTCAGGCCAATTACAACTCCAGCTAAAACCACTACAGAGAGCAGGAGCGTAAGCTGGCCGGAGAGATTGCTCTTGATAAAATCCAGCCAGGCTTGAGGAACCAGAGTACTGCTAGCACTGGCGCTATTTCTGCCAAAACCGCCCATTTCAGCGCCGGTCGGTGTACCGGAAGGTATCGACCCGGTGAGCGAGGTGGAGAGTAACCGGATGGACCACAGCGCCGGTGTTACCAGCAGCAGGGCGGTAATCGCGCCAACCATCCCCAGGTTAATTTTCTGACCCAGCGGCTGGTTTCTCAGGAAAATTCCGGCGGAGAGCCCGACCAGGGTACCCAGACCGGCTACCAGCAGCACCGGGCTTAACCACCAGTTCCAACTGGTGAAACCGGTGAGAATATAAGCCTGGTAAAAAGCGGTGGCAGCCACACCTACCGGTAGCAGCCAGGCCAGCCAGCCACCCTGCTTATAACTCTTCCAGAGCATCACCAGGGCAGTTCCAGCCAGGGCAGCTTCGGCAGGGGCGATGATAGTCATGTAGTAGTTGTGAATAATCCCTTTAGAGAAACTGAGAACAATCCCGTAAAGCAGGAACCAGCCTCCCCACAGAGCTACCATCTGCAACCGCCGAGAGCGTTCCAGCCCTTTCTTCATGCCGAACCAGGCATTTGCGCTCAGAAAGACCAGGCCCAGCAGCGCCAGCGGGAAGAACCAGTTAAATTCGCCGGCCATCTGCGGTACAATTAAACGGGTTATACCGGGCTGTCCACCAAAACCTGCCCCGCCACCGGGACCGCCAGGACCGCCGAAATTACCGGGCTGACCACTATTGGGCGGCGCCTGGAAATTCTGGCCGCCGGGGAAACCTCTCTGTGCGCTATTAGTGGCCTGAGAGCCGTCACCGCCCTGAAGGGCCAGTTGACCCTGAGAAGCATTGCCGTTGTTTCTACCCATGCCGCCCGAACCGTTCTCGTTGCCATCAACTCGACCCAGGCCGTTATAGCCGAAAATCAGATCAACCACAGTATTGTTGGTGCTGCCGTCAATGTAAGGACGATCACTGGCCGGTGTAAGATCTACCGCCACCGCCCAGGAGAAGGAAACTATCAGGATGACCAGGGTTGCTGCGGCCAGGTGCAAAACCTTTTTCAGCCAGGTGGTGCGGGCAAAGAGAAAATACATCAGGTAAAAAGCGGGTAGAACAATCCAGGCTTCCAGCATTTTGATATTGAAAGCCAGTCCTACCAGCACGCCGGAAAGCAATAGCCAGCGTAACTTACCCAGTTCAGCCGCCCGTAAAATAGCCCAGGCTGCTACAATCAAAGTGAAAACCAGCAGGCTGTCCGGGTTGTTATCGCGGTTCATCGCCACGAAAATAGGCGTGATAGCCAGCATCAGGGCCGAAAGCAGACCGGCAGCGGTTCCAAAGGCCCGCTTGATCATCAGGTAGAGCAGGAAGACTCCGCCTACCCCTGCCAGGGCTTCAGGTAACAACAGGCTTACCCCGTTAAAGCCCAGAACTTTGGCAAAGGCCGCCTGGATCATAAAGGCCAGGGGTGGTTTGTCCACCGTCACAAATGCTCCAGGGTCAAAAGCCAGGTAGAAGAAATTGTGCCAGCTTTGTGTCATACTTCTAACGGCCGAAGCATAAAATTCGTTAGAATAGTTGTTAATGCTCAGATTCCAGAGGCCGAGGAAAGCCGAAAGTAAAAGAATGGCGCTTAAAGCCAGGTGCTCCCGGGTGAATTTAACTTTCCACCGGGTTTCCGATCTACTTACCGGTTCGCCGGTAACCTCTTTAAGAGGTTCTAAAACAGTGCTCATAAGATTAAGAATTCCTTTTTACTATTCGAATTACAGGCGAAAAGTTTCAAGTCTAGCTTCAAATCTAAAAATATTGAATTTACAAAAGCCTTTTTGTTACACTACCAGCAGAACTAAGCGGCAGTTAACCTTCGATTAACAGCTTAACTGATCAGGATTAGACCTTTATTGAAAGTTTATGAGAAATTTCCAATAATATTCCAATCCTCCTTAATAAATACCCGGTTATACTTTGTGTGAAGGAGTGGAAAATTCAGAATAAATGCATATATTAGTAGTTGAAGACGAACAGAAAATAGCCCGCATGGTCCGGCGGGTACTGACCGAAGAACGTCACAATGTCGATGTAGCTTACGATGGTATTAGCGGGCTGGACCTGGCGGAAAGCAACAGTTACGATCTTATAATCCTGGACCTGATGTTGCCGGGTATGGATGGGATAGAGATTTGCCGCCGGGTACGAGCTGAAGGCATTAACTCAATTTTGTTAATGTTGACGGCGCGGGGCGGGGTTGAGGACCGGGTGACGGGCCTCAATGCCGGGGCAGATGATTACCTGGTCAAACCTTTTGCCATTACCGAGTTACTGGCGCGGGTAAACGCGCTCTTGCGCCGTCGTGACCGCGCTCCTGAAATAAACAGTACCATGCTGACAGTCGGGGATTTAACCCTGGACCTGGTGCGGCACGAGGTTAAAAGAGGCGGTAAAATTATCGAATTAACCGCCAAAGAATTTGCTTTACTCGAATATTTGATGCGCCACCCTGGTCAGGTCCTTACCCGCACCCAGATAACCGATCAGATCTGGCGTTACGACCTGGACGCGCTTTCAAACGTAGTTGATACCTATATTCATTATTTGCGCGATAAGATAGATAAAGGTTTTGCCCATCCCCTGCTTAAAACAGTGCGGGGAGTTGGTTACAAGCTAGAAGCTTAAGCATAAAGGGCTCTGCACTTAGAGAATTTAATGAGAAGATTAACGCTCGCTCCGTTTAATAAAGCTAAGAGTGAAAAGACCGCTCGGCACGAGCAACTTCAGGCAGGCCATCACCTCTTCCGGCAGGTCAGATTGCGTATGACTATGTGGTACGGGGTAGTGCTGGCTATCGCCTTGCTGCTGTTTGGCGTAGCCCTCTATTTCAGTGTGCAGCAAAGTCTCTTGCAGCCAATCTTGAGCGAGATGAAGGACCAGGCCAACGCCGTTCAGCACCAGTGGATTACTCAAAATACGGCTAGCTGTCTTCTACCGGATGGAAACAGGAATAACTTCAACGGCAATGTCAGGTCAGGTGCACCTCCTCCTGGAGGATTTCCTCCTGAAGGTAACCGGTTCAGGGCTCCTTTCTACCTGGCCTGCTATGATGCTACCGGTAGTTTGATTAATTCCAACCAGCGCACCTCAGATTTAAATTCGTTTACAAATAACAGTGCTTACTTCAATTCCTCCCTGGCCCAGAAAGCCCTGGCTCAGTGGCGCCAGAACGGCCAGGCGGAAGCTACGGACAGCATCGATGGAGGAGCCCAGACCGGACAAATCTACTTCTACGCCCTGGTAGTACCCGCTGCCGGTGGGCAGGGGGCGATGGGAGTAATCCAGGTAAGTAGAAATGTAGAAGATTTGCAATCGGCCTTACAGGTGTTGCGCGATCTCCTGCTGATTCTAGGCCTGGTGACGCTGGTAGTGGCTTCGGCGGGCGGTCTATTCCTGGCAGGTCGCGCCTTGATTCCAACCAGGCAGGCTTTTGCACGTCAACAGGCTTTTATTGCCGATGCCTCTCACGAATTGCGCACTCCCCTCACTCTGTTAAAAGCCGATGCCGAGTTGTTAATGCGCGGCAGTGATAGGCTAGAACAGGACGATGCGGAACTGCTAGAAGATATGATGTCGGAAGCAGACCAGTTGAACAATATTGCCAACAATCTGCTGGAGTTAGCGCGGCTCGATGCCGGTAAGTTACATCTCGAACAGGATGTAGTAGAGTTGAGCAGTATGGGTAGTAGCACTATGCGCCGGATTAAAGCCCTGGCAATTGAAAAAAAGCTTGAATTGCAGGAACAGATAAAGGGTAAGGTGCTGGTTATTGGAGACCCTCAACTGCTGGAACAGGTGATATTGATCTTACTGGACAATGCGGTTAAATATACTCCCGCCGGAGGAGTAATCACACTCAGCACCGGGTCGGACGCAAAGCATGCCTGGTTACAGGTTGACGATACCGGTGTCGGGGTAGCCCCTGAACACCTGGCTCACCTGGGCGAGCGTTTTTATCGGGTAGACAAGGCCCGTTCTCGCGAGCAAGGCGGAACCGGACTGGGCCTGGCGCTGGCTCGCAGCATCGCTGAGCAACATAAAGGCTTTCTCGATATCATCAGTACCCCGGGTGAAGGCACCAGTGTCAGGCTGGTCTTACCTGTAACACGCCCGGCTTCGGGCAATCGTTAAAGCACCTTTCGTTTTGCAACCATGCTAAATCATGGTATTGTTAAAGTTTAAATTCTTAAAAGGAGCAATATGAGCTGGGATGAAAGAGAAGATAATACCATTTATAAAGTGGTAATCAATCACGAGGAACAGTATTCAATCTTGCCTGCTGACCGGGAAAACCCGCCGGGTTGGAACGATGCAGGTAAGCAAGGCCTTAAAGAGGAGTGTCTTGCTTACATTCAGGAAGTCTGGACAGATATGCGGCCTTTAAGTCTGCGCAAGAAGATGGAAGAAGGCCAGCCTTAGTAGTCTTAACCACTGATTTTTGAGCAGGTCTTATCTATATTGTGAAAAGAAAGACAAGGCTAAAATGCCCGGTTCTGCCTGTTAAAACTTTTTGAATTTTAATGCAAGGAGAACTGGTAATGCTCAAACTCAAAGTGGTTATCGGATTAGCCGTAGCAACGGGCGCTTTTGCCGCCTTCCGCACGGTCAAAGCGCGCCGGGAGAAGTATCCCCGGCCGGCGTCCATTATTGCTACCCCTATCTTCCCGGAACCTCAAACCGATGCGCCTGTTGAAACATTTCGGGCTGTTAAGCCAAACGCCAGGCTCAAACCAGGCAGTCCACCTCTGGCGCTTTTGCTTAGTGGGCTGGTAGGCTTTAACCTTGCCCGCAAAATGCTTGCCTTAAATACCCTTACCGACAAAAGTACAGGCGAGCAGGCTAAAACCGGCGCAGATAATCAAGGCGCTATTACCGGCCTGGAGGAAAACCGGCTTAAACTGACCCTTGGATTAATCATGGCAGTCTGGTTGAGCGGGCTGCTGGGCCATTTTACCCGCGCCCGGGAATGGCCGGCCCTGTTCTTGTATGTGCTGGGAACTTTTGGGCTTACCTGGTATCTGGGAGGTACAGGGCAGGCCCGGCAGGAGATTAATCTTAGCAAGACGAACCTCAAGCAAGCCCTGACCTGGGGAGGGGTGATCGGTGGCGGGCTTTTCCTGTCCGATGTTTTGAATACTTACATGTATTACAAACGCGGCGGAAAACCCATGGCCGAGATGGAAAAAATCCTGGTAGAAGAAAAGTTTCTATATCTCTTCCCGGTGCTCGTGCTGGCGGAAGAATTTCTCTGGCGTGGCCTGCTCTTTAAAGCGCTCCAGGACCGGGGTATGAAAAAACATGCCGTAGTGGCCCTGACTACTTTCCTCTACACCATCAACCATTACGCGGTTGCCCCGGTAGGCTTCAAAGAGCGTTCAATGATGGCCGGGATGGCTGTACCAATTGGCTTCGCCAACGGTTACCTGACCTACAAGACTCATAACCTCTGGGGTGGAGTAATGATTCATATGCTGACGATGGTTTCGATGGTCTCGGACCTTTTCGTGATTCCAAAGTTAGCTCGGCCCCGGCAGGCGACTTTAACAGCGGCTTGAGTTACTGCTTTAATAAGCTAAAGTAAGCCTTTGCCCTGACAGCTTCTATTCTAGAAAACACCCTGCCATTCCTCCTACCGCTTATCCGCTGCAAAGTGGGTAAGCGGTTTTTATTTTGCTAAAAGCCGGAATTAACAGTGGTATAGCTCTTGCAAAAAATATTACTATATTAGATAATATCTGCCGGTAGGCAGCTAAAATATGAGGCGTAGGAGTTGATAATGGTTGATTATAATACACAATTTCAACAGGATTGGATCAGGTACGACAGTAAAGAACAAGTGTGGATCCGGCGGTTCATCTATCTCTTCGTAGTTCTCTTTCCCATCGTAACCGGCCTGGGTATGGGCCTCGCTATCTGGCTTGGAGAAGGTACCAAGACCACCCTTATTTAGACGTAAACTAAAAACAGAGGCGATTTTGTTCAGTCGCCTCTGTTTTGGTTTTATAGCTCTTTTAGAGTTGTCCGGCCCGGCGCAAATAACCTAACATTTTGTAGATCAACTTGGCGGCATAGAAATCGGCCCGTTCCTGGCCTTTTACTGGCATTAGCTCCATAATATCAAAGCCTACTACTTCGGTCTTTTCGCAGACTTCTTTAAAGATCTTGAAGAACTCGCGCCAGCGCAGTCCGCCCGGTTCCGGAGTACCCACAGAAGGCATCTCGGCAGGATCGAAAGCATCCAGGTCCACCGTTACGTAGACGTGCTTGCCCCACTGCAAAATCTGATTGATGTCAAAAGCTTTCTCGGCACGCTCGTAATCATAGAGAATTTCAGCACGGGGATTACTTTCGACAAACTGCACTTCTTCCGGGCTGATGCTGCGCACACCCACAATGTAGACCGGCACCGACATATCGGCGATACGGCGCATGACACAGGCATGACTAAGTTCACCGTGATAGGTTATCCGTAAATCACCGTGAGCGTCAAAGCTCAAGACCACCAGGTCGGGGTAACGCTCTTTCAAATCACGGATGATCGGGATGGTAACGCTGTGCTCCCCGCCCAGGGTAACGGCAAACTTGCCATCATCAGTAACCTTGCTAAAGGCCGCGCCAATTAAAGCGAGGGCTTCTTCCTGGCTCTTGCCTTCAAAAGCGAGGTCTTCCAGGGTAAAGATGCCCAGATCAATGGGCTCGGACTTAAGTTCTTCATCGTAAAGCTCGACCTGGGTGCTGGCATCAATGATAGCTTTAGGGCCCTGACGGGTGCCCTGCATGTAGGAAGTAGTGTTCTCTAGGCCTGCCGGGATAATGACTACTTTTGAATGAGCGTAATCGGTTTTTTTATCTTCATCGGCCTCCATAAATTGCACGGAGCCGGGTTTAATTTCAAAATTACTGTTATTTATATTGGTCTTCCCAGAGTTGTTGGTAGCCTGCATCTAACTCCTCATATAATAAAAATCTACTGATTAAAGGTCTCATCCGGCGTTACATTCGGACAAGATGAACCGCCTGTAAATCTGGCTTGTACAGGCGGTTACGGTCGCCCTTATTATAGCAAATTCTGTCTCAAATTTCCGGCAGGGCGGCACTCGTGGTATAATATTTGAGCGTGAATAAAGGGGCAATTTAATATTGAAGTATCAAATTGCCACAAAAAGAACTAAACCGGCCCCTGCCACTACCGGTAAAAATTGGAGGAGTGCAAGATGACCACCCGAGACCTCGGTGATACCGCTTCTGATAAAAATGAAGTTCAACTGCCCGCTATCGAACCGGCGGCCCTGGCAGCCATGATTGACCATACTCAGTTGAAGCCGGATGCTACTGAGGCGATGATTGTGCGACTGTGTGAGGAAGCTCGTTTTTACAGCTTTGCCAGTGTTTGTATCAACCCGGTACACGTAAAGCTCTGCGTGCGTGAACTGGCCGGATCAAACGTGCGGGTTTGTACGGTAGTAGGCTTCCCGCTGGGCGCTAATATGACTTCCATCAAAGTCAGCGAGACCCAGACAGCCATTAATCACGGCGCGAAAGAAATTGATATGGTCATAAATATCGGAGCGCTCAAGGCAGGGCAGGATTTTATCGTCAAGCGTGAAATTGCAGAAGTAGCCAACCACGCGCATACCGGGCGCGGCATCTGCAAAGTGATTATCGAAGCCTGCCTGCTGGACGAAGCGGAAAAAATCCGGGCCTGTGAACTGGCCCGAGATGCCGGAGCGGACTTTGTTAAAACCAGCACCGGGTTCTCGCTGGGAGGCGCGACCGAAGACGATGTGCGCCTGATGCGCCGCGTAGTGGGCAATAAGTTAGGAGTAAAGGCGGCAGGCGGTATCCGCACCCTGGCCGATGCCCAGCGCATGATTGCGGCGGGTGCCACTCGCCTGGGCAGCAGCAGCAGCGTCAGGATTATGCAGGAGCTTTACAAGGCTAACAACAGCGAGGCCCCCGAACCGCAGCAGCAATCCAGCGGCGGCTACTAAACCAGGCTGGATATTTTAGAGAAATAAAAAAAGCAGGTGACTACAAAGATCATCTGCTTTTTTATCCTTAAAGGCTAGAGCGGCGGATCGGGGTCAAAATCATCGCCGGGAGCGGTGGTTGTAGCACCGGAGGCGGTAGATGGTTGCGCCTGCTCATTTGTCTGTTTATTCTGAGAAACCGCCTGCCGCTCTTTGTCGGCCTCGGCGCGCCAGCCTGCCAGACGGTTGCCAAGCTCCAGTTCATAACCCCGGTCGGCCGGCTGGTAATAATGTTTGCCTTCGAGAGCTTCCGGCAGGTTCTGCTGGTAGACGAAAGCGCCTTCGTAATTATGAGCATATTTGTAGTCGCGGCCATAGCCCAGGTTCTTCATCAACTGGGTAGGAGCGTTGCGCAGGTGGATGGGGACCGGGTCGTTGCGAGTCTCCTGGACATCGGCGCGGGCCTGGTTATAAGCGTCATAGAGGCGGTTGCTCTTGGGCGCGGTAGCCAGGTAAACGGCGATTTCGGCCAGGGCCAGCGCTCCTTCGGGCATCCCGATAAAATGAACAGCCTGCTGAGCGGCCATTGCCAGCGGCAGGGCCTGCGGGTCGGCCAGTCCAATATCCTCGCTGGCCATGCGTACTAACCGTCGCGCTAGATATAAGGGATCTTCTCCGCTCTCCAGCATACGAGCAAGCCAGTAGAGCGTAGCATCCGGGTCGCTACCCCTCACAGACTTATGTAAAGCGGATATAATGTCATAGTGCATCTCGCCGCCCTTGTCATAGAGCAGGGAACGGCGCTGCACCGCGTTTTCGATACCTTCTAAATCTATCTTGACCGCCTGACCGGGTTCGGCAGGCGCGGGAGCGGTGGAAAAAGCCAGTTCTAGAATATTAAGAGCAGACCTGGCATCTCCGTTAGCGAGGTTTACCAGGGCCTGTTCGGCTTCAGGAGCGAGGTCAATTTTGTGCTTACCCAGGCCGCGAACCGGGTCAGTAAGGGCGCGCCGCACGATTAACTGTACCTCTTCATCGCTCAAAGCTCGCATAGTATAAACGCGAGAACGCGAAAGCAAGGCCGCGTTAACTTCAAACGAGGGGTTTTCGGTGGTAGCGCCAATCAGGGTAACTGTGCCATTTTCCACTACGGGTAGAATGGCATCCTGCTGGGCTTTATTAAAGCGGTGAATTTCATCAATGAAGAGAATAGTGCGCTGTTTGTAGGCTTTGCGGCGCTGTCTCGCTTCCTCGACCACCTTGCGCAGGTCGGCTACCCCGGCAGAGGTGGCACTGACGCGAGAAAAATGGGCTTTTGTAATCCGGGCAATTACTTCTGCCAGGGTAGTTTTACCGACTCCCGGTGGGCCCCACAGGATAACCGAGCTAAGGCGGTCGCTCTCGACGGCCCGGCGCAGAGCGGCCTGGGGTGCGGTTAAATGTTCCTGGCCCACAAATTCGTCAAAAGAAAGTGGCCGCATACGTGCGGCCAGGGGCGCGTCAGGCGCTATTTCCGGTTCAGCCGGGAGTAAGGGCTGGCCGGAAAGCTGTGGGTCATCGTCAAATAAGCGGCTTTGCGTCATCAGTTGGGTTATATTCTAAGCTAGAAGCCCACACTTACCCCGGCCAGGCTGCCCAGGTAGCTGATAAGCACCACCCGCACCAGGATAAAGGCGAAGATAAACGAGAATAAATCCAGCCCGTTGATGGTTGGCAGCAACGAGCGGAAAGGAGTAATAACCGGGTCGGTCATACCGGCCAGAAAGCGATAGAAAGGATTATCCATAAAAGGCGGCACAAACATAGCCACCAGTGATATTATGGCCCGTACTATCAGGATAATGTAAAAAACGTAGACAATCCAGAAAACTATCTGAGCAAGTATCTGAAAAATGACCATTTGTCTTTATTACTCCCTAACGACTGCGCCTTCCAAAGTTTAAGCAGGTTCGGGCTGAGTCAGGAACTGCCTTTAGACCCGCACCAGGGCCTGTATCACTACCTGGATAACCAGGATAGCGATTAGAGGCGAAAAATCAATTCCTCCCATACCGCCCCCGACCAGATTCCTGATAGGCGCAAGGACCGGTTCAGTCACCTGAATCAGTATCCGGCTAATCGGGTTGCGGCCCATTGGATCAACCCAGGAAAGTAGCGATCGCACAATGATGGCGATAACCAGTAATTGCAAAATCCAGATAATAATTCCCATTTAGCACAACTCTCCATACGAACGCTTTTCCTGTATCTATACTACAGGTCAGAAAGCATCAAGTCAATTCATATAGCTCCGGGTGCAAAAACTTGACCAGAGCATAAGTGAGAATACCTTCGTAGGCATCCTGGCGGCTTTTAAGGTTCTTGCTCAGATAGCCAAGCGCCCCTCCGGCATGCTTACTGTGTTTAACACCGAACAGGCGGTCAGTAGCATCCCCCAGTTCCAGGCCGTTATCCAGGTCGCGTACAATCGCGGTAGGCAAAGGCATTACCAGGCCACCCCCGGAGGAGCTAACCCCCTGCCGGTCGGCAATCACCGCCCAGGCGCAGGTGTAAACACCATCTTCCATCCGCAGGATACCGCCTTCAATTCCGACTCCCCAGGTCGCTTCCGGCACCTGTTTCAGCACGTTCCTGGCTCGGCTTAGAGCGCCGCGCCGGGTTTCTTCTTCCCCGACCGGTTGGTCGCTCACGCCGCTCGGCACTTCCAACCCTTCTACCGATACGGTTGCGATGCCGGGTAGCAAACCGCCTTCTACCGCCTGGGTCAGAATTACGCGAGTCGCGCCAACTTTAACCGGGTTCTTTGAGCCTACCGCCACCACCAGATGACCCGGCTCTCGGGCATTACTTTGAGGGTTATGCACGCTCTCACTCCTAAAAGTCTACGTTTTTTCGGCCATAAAGTTTCCACTTGCCGGGGCTTCTATCGCCCCCGGCGCAGGTCTAATTATACCTTAATCAGGGCCAACTTCTAGCCGTAACGTTTCAAACTGGGCCAGGCTTGCTCAAGCGATATTTTAGGGTTTCGGCAGAGGTAAATACTGTAGTGGCTCTCCTCGTTTTTAACATTGTAGCGATTGGCAAAACGAGGTACTATCTGCTCCAGCTTGCCGCAAGAAGCGCTAAGTTCGGTAGCGTCCTCCGGTCTGGAACCCAGCACAATATAAGTAGTGGCTTTAAGGCGGTTCTGCGACCAGTAATAGTAACTGTTAACCGGGCTGATGGCCTGGGGCAACCCATAAGCCGGGCCATAAAGGTCAATCGCCCCGGCCTCACCGTAATTATTGGCGAGGATAGCCGTGTTAGCCTGTTCCTGTGGTGAGAGACCCCTGTAAATGTTGGCAGTTTCAGCCACCAGTTCTTCCCAGCCGACCATTTCCTTAAAAGTGTCGTTAACCCCGCTGGCGCTCTTGAAGCCGTCCGAGCCCACCGGGAAAACGGGCAGAGTAGCAGGTACAAAAAGCAGTCCGGTAAGAGCCAACGCAGACAGCCAGAGCGGTTTGATTACCCGGCGATTTGCCAACCACTTTTCCCACAGATAAGCCCCACCGGCCAGCAACACCGGATAAGCCGGACTGAGGTAGTAGGAGCGGCCCCTCATTACAATAAACACAGCAAGTACTATCAGGAATTGCAGACCCAATGCCCGGTAGCGTTTTTCCTTGAAAATGAAGTAATAGAGACCAACCAGCCAGATCGGCACCGCGAACAGGTTGGTAATCATCCAGAACTGTTCTGGCAAAAAGCCATCTGCCCGGCCAATCGAGACATCACGGGCGTTGATTGAGCGGGTATAGTCAAATGAGACAAAGTTATGCTGGATTTGCCAGATCAGATTGGGTAGCAGGATTAATAAGCCCAGCAAAGCTCCCAGCCAGAACCAGCGAGTGAGCAGGTACTTGCGGGCGGGAGTGAGCAACAAGGCCAGGCCGAGGCCAAACACAAAGAAAAAGATCGAATATTTGTTGTTGGCGCTCAATCCGATTAACAGCCCTACCCAGGGCCACCATTTAGGGTCATCCCGCTTCAGGATTTTTACCATGAAATAGCAGGCGCCGGTCCAGAGCAGTTGCTCGAAAGGAGCCGACTGGAATAAAACTCCGAATCCCAGGAATATCGGCGAAACCAGCACAGCCAGAGCCGCCAGGCCTTGTGCGAAACGACCACCTCCCAGTTCTCGAACCGTCAATCCGGTCAGGAAAATTACACCAGAAGTAGCCAGGGCCGGGAAAAGCCGTAAGCCCCAGACTGAGTCGCCGAACAAGAGATGAGCCAAACTGCCTATCAGTGGCGTCAACCAGGGATGGTCCACGAAGCCCCAGTCCAGGCGCCGGGCATCCTCCAGGTAAGACAATTCATCTCTAAAGAAGCTATAATTACCATTGAAGATTAAATGCAAAATCAAATTTAAGAGAGCCAGTAGCCCAATGATAATGAGACCCTGATCTAAATTGTCCCACCGCCTTTTTTGAGTCCCGGGGGAATTGGAACGCTCTTTACTTTCAATACCGGAGAGCGTCATACTTTTTCCTTCCTGTCCACAATTTGTAATTTTTCTGCCAGGCCTTACAAGGTAAAATTCTAATGGTTAGACCCGGCTTTTTTTGTAAATGTTTCAAGATTGTTCCAGAAGCCTTTTTCAACCCGTATTAATTTACAATAGGTAGTATGTAAGTATCTCAGGTTCCAGAAGCGAGGGCTGTCACCAGCACCGGAGGCTAAAATATGAGCAAAGCGCATCAGCGCAGCTTTTTAAGCTTAATATGGTTGGTAATGTTACCGCTAGGGCTGGTGGCCTGTTCCGGCTCTGAATCAGCCAGCCCAACGGTTGCCGGGACTCCGGCTACAACTTCTAAGAGCGAATTGTCCACTCCGGCAACTACACTTATTTCAAATACGATGGGCGCTACGCTAACAGGTAATGATTTAACGGCACAAACAACCGTGCCGGGCAGCCGTACACCCGCGCCTGTGGCTTCCAGTCCTGCCACGCCTCCGGTAAAGGGGGAACTGGCCTACGGATTGCTGGCCGATAACCGGCTGGTAGCGCTACGAGAGGACGGGAGTGTCTTTGCCACCTTGCATCCCGGTAATGTTCCACCGGGTACGATAACCCGCATTCCTGGCCATTACCTGGCTTTAAGCCCGGATAAGAAAATCCTATATGCCCTGATTTCCGGCTGGACGGACGAACCGGACCGGGTAGCGGTAATAGAGGCCAGTACGGCCCAGGTAAAAGCGATATACCCGCTGGCCCGAAGCCAGGGCAAGTTTATAGGCTTTGCTATTCCGGGAGGAGTCTACCGTAGCCTGGCGGTTGGGCCGGTGACAGGCAGGCTTTATCTTTTTGGCAATCGCGATGGCACGGCTATTATAACTACCCTGAACCCGGCAAATGGAAGTGAATTAGCAAGCTGGACTGCCAGGGAACGAGACGGCTATAACTGGCTGGTTTACCAGGGAGAAGTTACCCCCGATGAGCAGCAACTTTACGTGAGCTATCACGGAGATAACACAGGCGGGATAGATCGTTTTGAACTTTCGAATAGCGGCCTTGTGCGTTGCCCTCAAACCCGCCGGGGGTGGGGGTGCATCGGTTCGCACGGGTCATTCGCTTTTTACGGTGGAAACTTGCTGGTTACTTACGGTTATAACGTGGTGGTTGCAGAGGACAATAGTGGCAAAGCTCTTTATGGTTTTGATACCGGCTTAACCGGAACACATCTTACCGAATTTGCGATTGATCCAAAGGCTCAGAAACTTTACGCTGTGAATTCCTGCCTGGTACAACCCGAAATGCAGGGAGGCTTCAGCGCGGTTAATTTAACCAATCCGTTGCAATCAAGCGTACCCGGTGAGCAGGAATGGGTTACGCCCGGTCCTGCGCCTGATTTGTTAATAATACCTGCGCCGCCGCGAACGCCTGCCGCAAATTTGCCTTGTGGCGAGCGATTGGCGCTCGGCTCGAATGACCTGTTACTGGTAGCAAAAATAACTGCGCCACCTTATGTCATTCGAGCCGCTACCACCGGCGCTCTACAGATCGTTGATCCGCGCACCGGAAAAATTTTACACAACAGCGGCACCCCTTCGGCGCCGCTTGATGTGCTTTTTGCTCCTTCTTAGAAGGGACTTTAGTAGACCGGGTTTATTACCGGGCGGCTCTGAATGACATCCCTGAGTTTGCTATGGGCTTCAAGCAAGACCTCTTCGGTTTGCTCCCAGCCCATGCACTTATCAGTCACCGATACGCCGTAACGCAACTGGCTGATATCACAGTCTTTAGGGATAGGCTGATTACCCTCAAATATATTGCTTTCCATCATCAGGCCGATTATAGAGCGATTACCATTTACAATCTGGTTGGTAACATCGCTCACTACCAGGGGCTGTAAACGGTGATCTTTGAAAGAATTGGCGTGGCTGCAATCTACTACCATGTTGGCAGGCAATCCGGCCTTTTCCAGGGCCTGCTCACACATCCTGATGCTTACTGTGTCGTAATTCGGGCGACCATGCCCACCGCGCAAAACAATGTGAACATGGCGGTTGCCCCTGGTCCGCATCAAGGAGGTTTTGCCCTCCTGGTCTATGCCCAGAAAACTGTGAGGAGCCATGGCGGAATGCATAGCGTCTATGGCTACCTGGATACTGCCATCAGTCCCATTTTTGAAGCCAACCGGCATGGATAAACCGCTGGCTAACTCACGGTGTGTCTGCGACTCAGTAGTACGCGCTCCAATCGCGGCCCACGAAATCAATTCGGATAGATAGGCCGGTGTAATAGGATCAAGCGCTTCAGTTCCGGCGGGCAGGCCCATTTCGGTACATTCCAGTAACACCCGGCGAGCTTTAATCAGGCCATCCTGAATTTTATAGGAGTTATCCATATAAGGGTCATTAATCAGACCCTTCCAACCAATAGAGGTACGCGGTTTCTCAAAATAGACTCGCATCACAACAAAAAGCGTATCCGACACTTTTTCGGCCAGGTCTCGTAGCCTCCGGGCATAATCAACGGCGGCCTTTTCATCGTGGATTGAACAGGGGCCAACCACTGCCAGCAGTCGAGGGTCTTCATGATCAAGAATCGCTCTGACAGTCCGCCGGCCTTCGATAACCGTATTTAAAGCCGTTTCGGTAATAGGGACAAGCTGTTTGAGTTCTTGTGGCGAGATAAGATTTTCCGTCGAAATTAAATTAACACCAAAAACCTGTTCGTGAGGCACGTATCCATCTCCATCTACAAATTCCGGGATAATAATGCGCGAGGTGGCGCTACGAGGACATCATTGTCTTGTCCATAGTATAGCATAGCAAGCTAAATTGTGAATTAAATTTTTTGTTACATATCTGTATCAGAAAACCCGGCAATAATCTGCAAGAAAAGAAAATCAGTCCAGCAGCGCTCCGATTTAGTTGCAAAGCAGGCAAGCTTACGGTAGGATAAGCCCGTCAAGCTGATTGAGAAAATAAAGTACTTAAAAGTACCTGATAAGTTATTTAAAGGCTATTTAGAAAGCTATTTGTAAAGTACGTGACGCACGATAAAGACGAAGCCGGATTTTACCGGCTGGCCCGGCTGGAAGAAGTTCCCGAAGGTGAGATGCTCCAGGTTCCGATGGAAGATGAAGGAACTGCCATAGAGGTGGCCCTGACCAAAATTGAAGGTAAAATCTACGCTTTCCGCGATATTTGCCCGCATATGGCTTTCCCCCTAAGTATCGGAATCATCAGGGGAAAAACTCTTGAGTGTGTCGGGCACGGCTGGGAATTTAACCTGGACACCGGTAAAGCGATCTACCCGCCGGTTCGGAAGAATATGGTTTTGTACCAGACCCGTATAGAGGGCGACGACATCTGGGTAAAAGTAGACCCTCTTTTCTAGCTAAACCCTATCTAATTTAAGCCTACTTATAATTTATAATCTAGCAAAGGTGCCGAACAGATGACTCCTTCCAATGTAGCAAGGTCCACTTTCAGTCCCAAAGAACAGGCTACCCTGACCGCCCTGGCCGATGCTATTTATCCGCGCCTGGAGGAAGACCCTTCTAACCCGCTATATCCGCTCAGCGCCAGCGACCTGGACGTACCTCGCCAGCTAATCGAAACGCTCTCCAACCTTGAAAATCAGGATGAAATTAAGCAGCTAAAGCTTTTCCTGCGGCTGGTAGAGTCTCCGGTAGCCAACGTAACCCTGGCGGCTATGCCTAAAGCTTTCTCGCGCATGAGCTTTAAGGAACAGCAGCAATATCTTTTCAAGCTGGCCACGCACCGCCTGAGTCAAATGCGCGCAGCCTTCCGCAGCATTAAGGCCCTGACCGGAGCCTACTATTTCGCCGGATTGGACCAGCAGGGCAAAAATCCTACCTGGGAAGCCATGGGCTACCCGGGCCCCCCTTATAACAAAGAGAACCGCCCTGAGCAGGCTAACAAAACCAGGCCAATTAAACCACTCAAGATTGACCGCCACCAGACTCTTTCCTGCGATGCCGTGATTATTGGGAGCGGCGCCGGCGGCGGAGTAGTGGCCGGAGTACTGGCGGCGGCGGGTAAAGATGTAATTGTGCTGGAAAAGGGTGGTTACTACCAGGAAGCTGATTTCAACCAGAACGAACTGGAAGCTTTTGAAAAGCTCTACCTGGACCGCGGCCTTACCACCAGCGCCGATAAAGGTATCAGCCTGCTGGCGGGGGGTTGTCTCGGAGGTGGCACGGTAGTTAACTGGACCACCAGTTTTCCTACCCCGGAACGGGTGCGCCAGGAATGGGATGACGAGGAAGGCTGGGAAGTCTTTTATACGCCCCAATACGAACGCAGCACACAGGCCATTCTGAAACGCATGGGAGTCTCACGGGACTATAACCGCTTGGCCAAACGCGACCAGATCATGTGGCGCGGTTTAGAGGCGCTCGGCTGGCATCGCGATACTATGCCCCGCAACGTCCGAAATTGCACCCAGGCGGAGGATTGCGGCTTTTGTAGCTTTGGTTGTCCGCTCGGCGCCAAGCAGTCCACCCTGGTAACTTACCTTGAAGATGCCTATCAGAACGGCGCAAGGATTATTGTAAATTGCGCCGCCGACCGTGTCCTGACCGAAAGAGGGCGAGCCTCCGGCGTTGCGGCTACCGCCTATGACCCGGCCAGTGGCGAGCGTTACCAGTTAACCGTCAGGGCCAAAGCCGTGATCCTGGCAGCCGGGGCTATCAATACTCCGGCCGTCCTGTTACGCTCAGGCCTGGGAGGCCCGGCAGTCGGTAAGTACTTACGCCTGCACCCGGCTACCGCCGTTTCAGGCCTGTTCGATGAGCGCATAGATAGCTGGAACGGCGTGATGCAGGGAGCTTACAGCAGCCAGTTCTCCGACCTCGATGGAAAGGGTTACGGGGCGATCCTGGAAACAGGTCCTATTCATATGAGCGTAGGAGCCAGTGGCCTGGGCTGGGAAGATGGGCGCTCTTTCAAAGATCTCATGCTAAAGGTCAAACAGACCGCCTCGATTGTAGTGATTACCCGGGATAAAGATAGCGGCTCGATTACGATTAATCGCCAGGGCTTGCCTGTTATAAACTACAACGTTTCTAAACACGATCTGCGCCATGCCCGGGCAACGGTAGCCGGGGCAGTGCGCTTGCTGGAAGCGGCAGGCGCTAGCGAAATTCGAACTTTGAACACGGTTCCGCCGGTCTACCGGCCCGGCAGCGGCGAGACCATTGAAAGTTTTATGCAGCGCGTGGATCGGCAGGGCTGGGGTCCGAACCAGATGGCCTTCTTCAGCTACCACCAGATGGGCTCGGCTCGCATGGGCTCCAATCCCCAGACCAGCGTGGTTAACGAATATAATGAATGCCATACCACACCGGGGCTGTATGTAACGGATGGCAGCGCTTTTCCCGGGGCCAGCGGGGTGAATCCTATGATAACGATTGAAACTATCGCTCACCGGGCCGCGACTTACCTGGCCAACCGCCTCGAGGTTTGAGGAGTTAGCGCAAGGAGCCAAAATGACTAAACTGATGTCACTCGATATCGCCATTGAACGCTATGTAGCGGACGGCTGTTCGATTGCCATGGGAACAGCCCTGGAAGCGGCTATACCTTTTGCCGCGGGTCACGAAATAATTCGCCAGCAACGCCACAACCTGACCCTGATCGGGCCTATTTCGGACATTCTTTTTGACCAGCTAATTGGGGCGGCGTGCGTCAGCGAGGTGAAAGCGGCATGGGTTGGAAACGTCTCAGCCGGGCTGGGCCACAATTACCGCCGGGCCGTCGAACAGAGCTTGCCGCACCCTATCGAAGTTACAGATTACTCCAACTTCACGCTTTCGCTGGCTCTACTGGCCGGGGCGCAGGGTATGCCCTATGTAGCTACTCACTCCATTGGTGGTAGCGATATCCTGGAGCAAAGCAAAGTCTTCCAGAAAGCCATTTCGCCTTTCGATCATTCTCCGGTAGTGCTTGTGCCGGCCTTAATACCGGATGTAACTATTTTGCACGTCCAACGCGCCGATGAAGAAGGGTACGCCCATCTCTGGGGAAACCTGGGAGTAAGCGAAGAGGCGGCCCTGGCCGCCCGCCGGGTTATTATTACCGCGGAAGAAATAGTGCCACACGAAGTCATTACCAGCGATCCGAACCGCATTATTACCCCTGCCTTTAAAGTAGCGGCGGTGTGCCATGTTCCCTGGGGCTGCCATCCATCACCCTTACCCGGTTATTATAACCGCGATCATGCTTTCTTCAGCGAATATCATGTTGCCAGTCGCAAACCAGAGGGCTTTGAAGCCTGGCTCAAAGAATGGGTGCTCGATTCGCCTGACCAGGCGAGTTATCTTAACCGACTGGGCGCGGAACGGCAAAAGGCGCTCTTGCCTGCTAATCAGGCCCTGGCTGCCCCGGTTGATTACGGATTTTGATGCAAACCCGTATTATAAGTGAAAAATTATACAAACAGGTGTTAAAACCTTGCCAAGAAAGTGATTATGCGGTATCTTTTTATAGTAAGCGGGTTAGACAAGAGGAGTTTTCAGGCCGGAATGTTAATATGTAAAGAAGAGGAACGATAGAGTATGGCTAAAGTTCAGATAAACAAGGGCAAATTTAATCACATCCAGGCTTGCGCCGATAAGAATGGTGTGATTGCCGCTGCGGCTATGGATCAGCGTGGTTCGCTCAGAAAGAGCATTGAAAAATTGCGCGGCAGTTCCGTTTCGGACCAGGATCTTACCGATTTCAAGGCAGTTGTAACTAAAGTCCTCACCCGCCACTCCAGCGCCATTCTGATGGACCCGGAATACGGTTTGCCGGCCCTGGAGCAGCGTGCTCCTGGCACAGGCGTCTTACTGGCCTATGAGAAAACCGGCTACGATGTCTCGGTCAAGGGCCGCCTGCCCGATCTGCTCCCGGAATGGAGCGTGAAACGATTGCTTGAAGCGGGCGCGGATGCCATCAAAATCCTGCTTTACTACAACCCGTTCGACGATGAGAATATCAATACCATCAAGCACGCTTTCATCGAGCGTGTTGGCGCGGAATGCGAGGCTAACGATGTGCCGTTGTTCCTTGAACCAATCGCTTATGATGACAATTATGACGAGCAAGGGTTGGAATTCGCCAAACTGAAGCCGAAATATGTCACACGCTATATGGAAGAGTTTTCCAAACCTCGCTATGGCGTTGATATTCTGAAGGTCGAAATCCCGATCAACGTGGTTTACTTGAAAGATAGCCGGGCCTACAAAGGCGGCGACTACGCTTACGAAAAAGCCGAAGCGCTAGAGCATTTCAAGACTGCTGCTGCTGCCGCTAAAAAACCTTTCATCTACCTGAGCGCCGGTGTGGATGACGATGTTTTCCGCGAGAACCTGGAACTGGCTACCGAGGCAGGTGTGCCTTTCAGTGGAGTACTTTGCGGACGCGCCACCTGGAAGGAAGGTATTCCTGCTTTTGCCAAAGGTGGCCCGGCTGCCCTGGAAGAGTGGTTGCTGGATCGCGGTGTCAAGAATATCGAAGCCCTAAACGAAACCCTGGCCAAGGGCGCGCACCCCTGGTATGAAATTTACGGCGGCCTCGATAACATCGAAGTAGTCGGCTAAACTCGGTATCCTGTAATAATAAAGACCGCTACCGGTATTATACTGGTAGCGGTCTTTGCGTATAAAGAAAAGATTTCCCTCCGCTTTTAACCCATCACTAAAGCCTAATTATTATTACAGCAGTTAGCAAAGTTATTGAACCAATGAAGAATAACCACAATGTTTGAAATAACCAAGAGCATCTTGCTTAGTTATCAGTTCGGCACACTGCCCGATTGCACTTTCTAAGGCTTCCCGATCTCGCGCGCCTATC
>DATAKM010000110.1:0-87171 GCA_036261665.1 Chloroflexia bacterium | reverse complement strand
TCGAGGAGATGCAGTCGCCCAATGCCCGGGTAGTAGCAGGATATATAGAGCAGATGCAGGCGGAACTGGCAGGCGGGCAGGTCCAGGAAGCCGCTACCATGCCGGAGGAAGAAATTAAGGCTCTATTGCACAATACTTTCGCGGTAAAAACAAATGCGGCGGAACAGCTGGAGGAGTGGCGCGAGCAGTTGCAGGGTTTGCAGGCCGAGTGGCAAACGCGTGGCCCGGATTGGGTGATGGAAGTAGCCTTTAGCGGGGCGCTGCTGGCTATCCTGGACGGGCAGGCGGTAACTCTGCCGGAGGATAATCCCTACCGGCCTTATCTGGAGCAGTTGCAGGCGGTCCTGGCCAACCAGGGGCAGGCATGAGCGGCAGGGTAAGGCCTGCCCGGTCGAACGGATGGCACAATTCCAGCGATAACGCCCCAGGCATAACCCTGTCATTCTGAGGCCGCAGCCGAAGAACGGGGTAAGGTTAAAACGGGGGTAGCATCGGCCCTCACACCCACAAGGGGCGTGACATGTCGGGGAGCCGGGTATTATTTATAGAAGCGAGGCAACATTACGACCGCCCGGACCTGAAGGAACCGGGCTAGTGCAACAAAGGCGGCTGAACCCGCCTGGATACGCTTTGAAGATGGAGGGTATTCTCAGCCCCATTCATGGGGGTTCGTTGAACTAGCGCGGGGATTGGCTTTACGCCCCCCTTGTGGGCTTTCCCGCGCGCTCGAACGGATGGCACAATATATAAACAGCGTTCCACGTGTAGCAGAGGCGAAAACTACCAACAGGCAGGGATAGAGATGAGCGACAATCAGCAGGATAACCGGCAGATAGACACCGGCGGCGGCATGTATAACGAACGCGGCACTATCAACCAGAACCGCGGTGTCGGCGTTTACGGAAATAATGCAGGAATTATCAATTACTATGAGGCGGGGCCGGTAGAGCGCACCTGCCCGGCGCCGCTGCCTGCCCCGGAGCAGTTCGGGGGCCGCGACGGCGAACTGGCCGCCCTCAAGCAGGCTTTGAAGGCCGAGCAGGCCGTGGCGATTACGGCGGTGAAGGGGTTGGGCGGCATCGGTAAGACCACCCTGGCGCGCAAGCTGGCTCACGACCTCTATCACGAGCAGGGCAGCGAGAGGTGTTTCCGGGCGGTGCTGTGGCTGAACGTGACCAGCGCCCCGGAGGAGGAACGCCTGCTGCTGGAACTGGCTCGCCAGGCTGAACCGGGCTTCCGGCGCGGCGAGCAGGAGAGCCTCGGCCAGTTGCGCGAGCGGGTGCGGGCCACTCTGCGCGAGGCGGTGGCCGAAGAATGCGCCGAGTGCGGGCCTAACCGGGTGCTCTTCGTGCTGGATGATGTCTGGGAGAACGGCATCGAGATAGTCAGGCGGGTCAAGGAGACCCGGCCCGATAAGGCCACCGTGCTGGTAACGACCCGCTTTGGCACGGTAGCGGACGACCTCTACGCCCAGAGGCAGGAACTGGACCGCCTGAGTCCGAGGGCCGGGGCCGAGATGCTGCAAACCTACCTGCCCGACCTGCCCCTGCCCGACCTGGAAGAACTGGCTAAAACCCTGGGAGGCCACGCCCTGGCCCTCAAGCTGGCCGCCCGCCGCCTGCCCCATCTTAATAGGGAAAAAGCCCTCAAGCAGCAGTTGAAGCAGTACCGGCAGAGTTTGCGGGAAGGCACTCCCCTGAAGGCCCTGGAACTGAAAGACCGCGAGACCAGCCTGGAAGTGGTGCTGGATTACACCTACAGCAGCCTGGATGAGGCCGGACAGGCTCGCTTCCGGGCCCTGGGAGCGCTGCCCTTCGACCAGCCTTTCGACCTGCGTATCGTAGCGGCCCTATGGGGTTATAAGTGGGAAAATGGCGAGGAGTGGGAAGCGCTAGCAGGCCAGGTAGAGCCGCAGGTTGAAGCGCTCTGGCAACTGGCCCTGCTGGAAGCGGACCCCGCCAGCCAGGAGAGCTACGGGGAAGGCTGGTATCGCCAGCATCCTCTGCTGCAAAGCTACGCCCGGGCCCTGCTTAAAGCCGACCGGCAGGAATATGAGGAGATTTCCACCCGCTACGAAGACTTTATTGTGACCATTACCGAGGATTTTCAAGACCTACCGCCGGAAGAGTGGGGCCAGCTAACGCCCTACCTGCCGCATATCGAGGCCCTGGGCGCTTCCCTGGTCGAGCGTAGCGGGCCGGGCCAGGCTGACGAAAGCCTCTTGCGCCGAGCCCTGCTCTTCGCCGGGAACACCAGTCGCTATCTGAGCAGGCGGCGGGAGGTAAGACGCGACGAATGGCTGGAAATGGGCCTGACGATCAGCCGTCACCTGCAAGACCGCCGGCAAGAAGGCTTTTTCCTGCATGAGCTGGCTACGCTCTACTCTGATCTGGGCGACAAGCAACAGGCTCTCGATTTCTTCAACCAGGCTCTGCCTCTAGATAAACTGTTAAGTAACAAAGCCGGGGAAGCTGCTACCCTCTCCAATATCGGCAGCGTCTACTCTGACCTGGGAGACAAGCAAAAAGCCCTCTCCTTCTACAACCAGGCTTTGCCTATACATAGTGAGGTAAGTAATCGCCAAATGGAAGCCGTTACCCTCAACAATATCGGCGGCGTCTACTCTGACCTGGGAGACAAGCAAAAAGCTCTTGATTTCTACAACCAGGCTTTGCCCCTCTTTAGGCAGGTAGGTGACAAGAATGGTGAAGCATATACTCTTCACAACATGGGGATGACATTATGGAAGCTAGGAGAGTGGGAGCAGGCTTTGCAGTTATGCCAGCAGGCTCAGAAGCTTTTCGAGCAAGTGCAGTCGCCTATGGCCCAGGTAGAAGCAGGTTATGTAGAGCAGTTGCAGGCGGCGCTAACTGACCAGGAGCAGGCATGATGGATAGGGTAACGACCGCCCCGGAAATATCCGCAAGACCGCCCGGAAATAAAATTTCCGGGTTAGTATAACGAAATCCCGTTGGGATAATGCAGGAAGTGCTTTAACAACATGCTACCCATTGCAGAAGAGTTAAGCTTGTATCATTCCAACGGAATTTCGTTGAAATAGCCCTGGAATTTGGCTGCAAGCCCCCCTTGTGGGCATTCCGGGGCGCTCGAACGCCTGATACCACCTTACAATAGCCCGCTTTTATGGCTGTCATTCTGAGGGCCGACATGGGCAACCAATGATGTGCAGGTTGGATTGAAGGCCCGAAGAATCTCACTTTCAGGGCCTTACAGAGCGGGGCAGAGAGATTCTTCGGGCCTCAGAGCGGGGTAAGGTTAAGAGCGGGGCAACAACGGCCCTCAGAATGACATGCGTTCATGATGGGCGTGATGGCTAGAGCGGGGCAGGTGTGCAAGCGCCCGGCCATGAATGGACCGCGCTAGTGCAACGAAAGGGATTAAAACCCCTTGATAGCATTTCTACCGTTCGTGCGCCTCAAATGCTATCAGCCCCATTCATGGGGGTTCGTTGAACTAGCGCGGGGATTGGCTGAAGGCCCCCCCTGTGGGTATTCCCGCGCGGTCGCACAAATGGCATAGCGTTTCACGTGTAGCAAAGGCATAATACACTCAACAGTCAGGGATAGAGATGAGCGAGAAAGAGGCACAGCCGGATAAACAGCCGCGCGAGATTAACACCGGCGGCGGGGCGTATCACGAGGGCGGCACTAACAGCCAGAGCGGCGGGCAGAACATCGGCGGCACGGTGAAGGGTGACGCCAATTATTATGATTACCGGGGAGCGCAATTTCAGCCGCCGCCCGCCCAGGATAAGCGCACCTGCCCTTCGCCGCCGCCGCCGCCGGAGCAGTTCGGCGGGCGCAATGGCGAACTGGCCGACCTCAAGAAGAGGCTGAAGGGCAGCGAGCAGGTGGCGATTACCTCGCTCAACGGGCAGGGCGGCATCGGCAAGACCACCCTGGCCCGCCGACTGGCCCACGACCTCTATTACGAGGAGGACAGCGAAAAATGCTTCCGGGCGGTGCTGTGGCTGGATGTGACTCGCACGGCCAGCGCCGAGGCCCTGCTGCTCGACATGGCGAAACAGGCCGACCCCGCTTTCGTGAAGGGCGAGAACGAGAACCTGCCGAGCCTGACCCGCCGGGTGCGCCAGGCCCTCAACAGCGCGATTGGCGATAAGTGCGAGAACTGCGGGCCGAACCGCAGCCTGCTGGTGCTGGATGACGTCTGGGAGGAGAGCCTGGAGGCGGCGCGGGCGGTCAAAGAGGCCCGGCCAGAGCGCTGCACCGTGCTGGTCACTACCCGCCTGGAGACGGTGGCGGCCCGCCTGGGCAGCAAAGATAAGCTGCCCCTGCGCTACCTCTCCAAAAAGGCCGGGGCTGAACTGCTGCGCGAGTACCTGCCCGGCGACTACCCGCAAGCCCAACTGGAAGCGCTCTCCGAGGCCCTGGGCGGCTATACCCTGGCCCTCAAGCTGGCGGCCACCCGCCTGGCGGAGGAACCCGACCCGGCTTACTACCTGCCGAAACATATCGAGCAGTATCGCGAAAAGCTGCCCGCCGGGTCCGGCTTTGCCCGCCTGGAATTGGAAAAAGAGCAGCGTCCGGGCGAGGAGGTGCGCAAGGAGGATAGCTTAACCAAAACGCTGCAATTCAGCTACGAGGTCCTCGATGAAACCGATCAACAACGCTTCCTGGCCCTGGGCGGCCTGGCCTACGACCAGCCTTTCGATATCGCCCTGGCGGCCTGGCTGTGGGAGGTGGAAGCAGAAGAGGCCGAAAAGACTTGCAAGCGGCTGTGGCGGCTGGCCCTGCTGGAGACGGGCGGGGCCCTGGCGGAGAGCCACGGGCCAAATTGGTACCGCCTGCACCCGGTCCTGCACAGCTACGTACGCGCCCGCCTGAAAGAAGCCGGGGAACTGGAACAATACCGCCAGAGGCAGGCCCGTTACTTCGAATGGCTAATAGATGAACATTTCCCCAATTTAGACCCTATCAGCCGCTACTATACCAACCTGCTGGCCGCCACGCGCGAGGCGGAAGGCGCGCCAGGCCTGCTTCAAATCCTCTTCAGCTCTGGTCTTTGCCAGTTCCTGCGGATTAGAGGTGAATATGGCGTGCTGAAAAAGGGCTTGCAGCAGGTGATTGAGAGTAAACCTGAAAATAGCATCCTTTCTGATGCTTTTTACCAGTTGGCCGAACTAGAATGCTATTGGAGTCATTACGAAGAGGCCCGCACCCTCTACAATAAAGCCTTACCAATTTATGAAGCCCTGCAATATAATATAGACCGAGCTAATACCCTCCATAGCCTGGGCCAACTCGAATATATGCTGGAACACTACGATGAAGCTCGCTCCCTCTACGATAAAGCCTTACCCATCTTTGAATCAGAGCAAGCCCACCTCGGTATGGCTAATACCCTCCATAGCCTGGGCCAACTCGAATACATGTTAGGCCACTACGATGAGGCCCGCGCCTTGTACGACAAGACTCTGCCCCTCTTTGAAGCTGTGCAACATCGCCTCGGTCTAGCTAATACTCTCCAAAGCCTGGGTAACCTGGAATATATACTGGGTCATTACAATGAGGCTCGCGCGCTCTACGACAAAGCCCTCCCACTCTTCGAGGCTGTGCAAAACCCTCTCGGCAGGGCTAATACTCTCCGTAATCTGGGCGAACTCGAACGCAGGCTGGGCCATTACGAGAAAGCCCGCTCCCTCTTCGAGCAGGCTCTGCCTCTCTACGAAGCCGTGCAAGAACCTCTCGGCAGGGCTAATACGCTGGTATACCTGGGGCCATGCCGCTTTGAGCTGGGCGAGCGCGAGCAGGGTTTAGTGGATGTGGAGCGGGCCGCCGAGTTGTACCGGGCGCTCGGTAATGAGAGATGGACAGAGATAGCCGAAGAACGCCTGGCGGAGTTGCGGGAGCGGATGGAGGAAGGAGAAACGGAAGGGTAAGGGCAGCCGAAAGAGCGCGAGGTAGGTTAGCGAGCGCCCGGACCTAAAGGAACCGGGCTAGTTCAACGAAAGGGATTAAAACTCCTTGATAGCAGATGTAGCGTTGCAAAGGCATGGATGCTATCAGCCTCATTCATGGGGCTTCGTTGAACTAGCGCGGGGATTGATTCCCGCACGCTCGAACGCCTGGCACAATTCCAGCAATAACGCCCCGCTTACAACCATGTCACGCCCCTTGTGGGTGTGAGGGCCATCATTGCCCCGCTCTTAATGTTACCCCATTGTGAAGCCCGAAGAATCTCTTTGCCCCGCTTGCGATATTCGCCAACGGCCGAGATTCTTCGCTGCGCTCAGTAGTCAGACACAAAAAAGCGGCATCATTTGCAAAAGCTAAGCCACCGCGCTTACTCGGCACTACCCGCAAGGGGGGCATAAAGCCAGGCCGAGCTACCTGCTAAAGTCGACTAAAGCGACTATTTAAGGCTTACCAATAACCTTTTAGTGCCTTCAGCGCACTTGAGCCCGATAGCCCCTACTTTAGTCAGGGGTAGCAGCGACGCTATACTTTAGAAGCTAACGAGTAACAGTAATAATGTGTCAAAGTACTCAGAATGACATGGTTATGTGCCGCACCGGAGAGATTCTTCGGGCCTTGAAACCGGCCTGCATATCGCTGGTTGCCGGTAGCGACCCTCACACCCACAAGGGGCGTGACAGGTTTAATGAGCCGGGTGTTATTTATAGAATCGAGGCAGCGTTACGAATAAAACCCCGTGCTCTTTGCCATATTGCTAACAATAGGCCCTGAAAATATGACAGTACTGTTGACACAAATGTTCTAATTGTGCTATATTAAAGACAGCAGTACCGCAGAAGGAGGGAGCAGTCAGTTCTTGCGCCGGGCGAGTAAAAGGCGCGCCAGAGAAAAAGGTCTCAACCAGTGTCAGCCGCGCTACCAGGGTTTTACAGGTTTCAGAGCATTGTGACAGCTAAAGATGATTTCCCGGCCCGCGCCATGGGCCGGGTAAGGAGAGAGAGAGGCATCGCGCCCGGCTTAAAGCTGCGGCGCTCTTTGCCATGCCGGTTTTGCGGCGCGGCCGGCCCGCCGCCTGCTGCTGGGGTGAGAGCGGCCCGCCGGCGGATAGCGGCCCCTCCCTGAAAGCGCTCCTTGCCGGACCTTAACAAATTAAGACATATTTTTGCCTATCTCTTTATAGATTTTTATAGATTTTCATAAATATTAATATTGCTCATGCATATTGACTTAACCTGGCATGTGGTGTTATAACAGCATGAGTAAGCGCATTCAACAAGACGGGTTTGCAGAGGTAGGCAATCAGGCAAATGGAAAAGCAGGAATTTTTAACCATCATGGCAGCCGCCGACTACCTGGGTGTTTCGCGCGATAAGGTCAACCGCCTGATCCGTTCCGGGCGGCTGAAGCCTATCGAGAACCCCCTGGACGGCCGCTCGCGCCTGATTTCGCGGGAACAGCTTGATAACCTCTTGCCGAACGGCCAGATTATCAAGACCTACGCCAAACCGGACCGGGCCAGCGCCTGAAAAGCTCTTTTTTTGTGGCCCCGGCTATTGCCAGTGATTGAGTATTCAAGCGCTGAATAGCGGTGAAAGGCCAGGAAATTAGCCGGTAGAGGCAAGGGCCGGTGAAGGCAGGCGGGAAAATCGCGGACAAGAGTCCGAACCGGGCGGCCCGGCAACCCCCGAAAAAGCGACCGATTGCTCGACAGGTCGCGGGGATAAGCTTTAGCACTTAGCGCGGAAGAATGACAGCAGCATAAACTGGCGGTAAGGCCGGGATTGGAACACCCGGCCCCGGTTTGGTGTTGCCTTCAAGGTGTTCGTATCACACGAATGAGTAAGGCAAGCAGGAAACCTGAGCGCCTGAAGAAAACGCCAGCGCGGCCCGGGTAGCGCTCGTAGCACCTAAAAACCTTTTAGGGCTAGGATACCCCGCCGAACGCGGTGAGCAAAACAAGTAGATGAGTCAATTGAACTGTACACAATTTGTGTACAGTCGAAATGAGGGTTCATGGAAAAGGACAACAACTCTAGCCTTTCACTGTTTGAGCAAAAGCCGCTACGGCGGATCTGGCACAAAGAGGAGTGGTATTACAGCGTTGTAGACGTTATTGCCGTGCTTACTGATTCGCCCAACCCTCGCAACTACTGGAACGTGTTAAAGTCCAGGCTCAAAAAAGAGGGCTTTGATGACACGCTGGTTCAGATCGAACGCTTGAAACTAAAGTCACCAGACGGCAGGATGAGGGAAACCGATACCGCCAACCGGCAGGGCCTGCTGCGCATCATTCAATCCGTGCCATCGCCCAAGGCAGAACCCTTCAGGTTGTGGCTGGCCGAAGTTGGAGAAGAACGGTTCGAGGAGATTGAAAATCCTGAAGTAGCCCTGGAACGCATGCGGGCAACCTACCGGGCCAAAGGATACGATGATGACTGGATCGAGCAGCGCATCAAAAATGATGTTATTCGGAATGAACTGACGGATGAGTGGAAAGAACGCGGGGCTAAAGAAGGCGTGGAATACGCCGTTTTAACCAACGAGATCCACCAGGGCACTTTTGAATTAAGCGTGCAGGCCCATAAACATTACAAACTACTGCCGGTTAAATCAAATTTGCGAGATCACATGACAGGTGTAGAGTTAGCCCTGATTTCTTTAGGAGAAGCTACGGCTACCATGTTCCACCGAGAACGGGATAGCAAGGGCTTCGAGAAACTCAAGCAGGACGCTACCGATGCCGGTGGCGCCGCCGGAGCAGCCAGGAGAGCGCTGGAAGAACGCGTAGGGCATTCTGTGGTCAGCCAGGAAAACTATTTACCCAAACCGAAAGAGCAGTCAAATAAGCAACTCTCAATGTTTGACGAGGGTGAAAAGACCAAAGAATAGGCCTGCGGAAACTCAGGAGTAATTAGCATAAAAAGACTCGCATGAGAGGAATTAATTTGCTACACTTCATGCCATGTCACAGCCCCGGGAAACACCACGGGCTTTTAGCGGAAGGCAATGCACTAAACCATTCAAAGACTGGTCACGGAACAGCCGGTTCATTGAGAAACAGGGAGGTTTTGTTGTGAAGTAAAATCGCCCGGCTCTAGCAAAGCCAGGTGATTGCTGAAAAAGTCCTATAAAAACCGAAAATCCCGACGGCGGCCAAACCACTGGGATTTTCCTCTAAACCCGGCTCTGGCAGGGGTAGGACTATAACCAATTTAATAATGATTATAACCCGGCCTTGACAGGCACAGTTTTTATTTGTCTTTTTTCGGCTGTTAGCAGCAGCCTTAACAAGATGATAACAAAACTTCAAAGCTCTGTCAACGGCTAAGGAGAATTAGTTATGCCCAAAATCCCGACTGATTGGGTGTACTTCTCTGTAGCCGGAGTCTTATTTAGCCGCGCCTGCCTGAAATGGGTGGTGGCGGTATGGTAACGGCTCTTGATGCGCGTGTTTTGCCGCGCTCCTACAACCCCAATGAGAATATCCGCTGGCTGCGAGCCAGCCGTCGCCATCCCTGCCCGGTCTGCGGCCACCGCGACTGGTGCGAAATCAGCGATGTGGGCCAATTGGTCCACTGCATGCGCGTACCCAGCGATAAGCCGCTGCGGGCGCGCGGCGGAGGATGGCTGCACCGCCTGGGTCTAGCCTTGCCGCAGGTCACGCTTGCCGATTTGCGACTTATCCCCAATCCTCCTGTAGAGTTCAAACCGCTAACTCCGGAGCAGCTAGACGAGCTTAACCGCGAGCTACTGAGGATATGTCCCTTGTCCGAGGCCCACCGGGCCTACCTGGAAGCCGAAGGGGTAGATCCGCAGGGCTGCGGCTCGCTGGCCTACTCGCAGGCCGCCACGGTAGCCCGCGCCCTGGTAGCCCGCTTTGGCGAGGAAATCTGCCGCCGCCACCCGGCCCTGCGCGAAGTGACCAGCGCCAACGGCAAACGCTGGTGGACTATCGCCTCCGCCGCCGATGGCATCCTCTTTCCGGCGCTCGGCGTGGACGGCCTGATTCTGGGCCTGCAAATAAGGAAGGATAAGCCGCGCGGCAAGGACGACCGCTACCGCTGGCTCTCCTCGGACGGGCGCGGCGGTACGCCTCTAACGGTCATGCAGGCCGCACCCGGCGCGGAAAGCCGGCATCACCTGATTATCACCGAGGGTTACAAAAAGGCTTCGGTGGCGGCGCGTACCTGGCAATGCCACGCCCTCAGCCTGGCCGGTGTAACCGCTTACAAAGACTCTGACCTGCTCCAGGCGGTCGAGAAATTGGGCGTGCAATCGGTCTCGCTGGCCTTCGATGCTGACAAGCGCGAGAAGAAGGCGGTGCGCGAGGCCGAGCAGCGCCTTTTGCGCTTACTGGCGGCAGCCCTGCCGCACCTGGAACTCTTTTACCTCAACTGGGACGGCGCCTATGGCAAAGGCCTCGATGACGCCCTCAAAGCCGGGGCGGAATGCCGCTTCGACCCGGCCACGCCCTCGGAGGGCCCACGCCTGGTGACAGGCCTGCCCGCCGAAGTGCTGGCTCGCGCTTTCCCCGGCGTGAAGCCGCTCTACACCCTGGAGGAAGCTCGCCTCCAGCATCGCGCCCTGCTCGACCGGTTGGTAGTACAGCCCGACGGCAGCCACACCGTGATTACCAGCACGACAGGCACGGGCAAGAGCAAAGCCGCCGACGACGCCCTCGCTACTGCTCTGCTGAACGGCGCGATCCGCCACCGCGTGCTGCTGCTCTGCCCCGATAAAGCCAATATTGCCGAGCGCACCGCTCCCGGCACGCTCCTGTATCAAGCCCTGGCGGAAGGTCTGCTCGTCATCCAGCGCGGGCGCAACCTGATAACCCTCGATAAGCCGCGCAGCTCCCAACCGGAGGATTGCGCCAACCCGCAGGCCTTCGAGGCCGGGGCCGCCCGCCACGCCGCCGCCAAGTTCGTCTGCAAGGATTGCCCCTTCGGCAGCGCTGAGAACTGGGAGAAGAGTTATCCCGGCCAGCCGCGCCCCTTCAAGTGCGAGGAGGAAGGTTATATCGCCAGCCGCCGCGCCAGCCACAAGGCCCAGGCCGTGCTGGCCACCAAAGACGCCTATCTCAACAACAGCAAGGAACTCGATAAGTTCGACCTGGTGATCTGCGACGAGGAGTTGTTGCCCCATCTCATAGAGAGCGGCATCCGGATGGACACCGAGGTGCTAAAGGGCTGGCGCGAGAAAATCGCCCTCAAGGAACTGGACGCGCCCCACTGGCAAAAGCTCTTCGCCATAATCGAGGCCACCCTCGACCGCCTGAGCAACGAGCGGCCCGACCTGCCCGCCGGTCGCCTGTTGGACGCCCGCGCCACTCTCGAAAACGAAGCTCTCAAGCGCTACGGCTTCGATTTGCCGACCCTGGCGAACCTGTGCCTCTACGAAAGCGCCCTCGACCTGGCCGAAGCCCTGCGCTATGAGGCTTACAAGTTCGAATTGCCCTACAAACACAACGGCAGGCTGGCCCTGCCCTACCGCGCCGCTACCTCGCTCCTGAACGCCCTGGCCGATCCGCAGCAACCGCTCTACAGCCTCAAGAATGCGGCGGGCAGCTTCGCGCTCGAAATCTTCGAAGCGCGCGGCCACCTGGTAGAGGCCCTGCGCCAGAAGACCATCGTCATTCTCGACTCGACCGTGCCGCCCCAGCTTAAAAAGCTCTTTCCCTTTTTGCAGGAGGTGCGCTTTGACGTGCCGCAGCGCCTCAGGATTACCCAGACCACCAACGCCCTCTACAGCAAGGCCGACCTGCACCGGCCTGAAACGCGCTGGCTGGTCGCCCGTGGCATCGCCGCCTTTGCCCGCCACAGCCAGAAGCACCTCTCGATAGTGCCGCTGCGCTTCGAAGAAGGCGACAAAGCCCTGGCCCTGCCCGAAAACAGCATGGTAGAACACTGGGGCCGCCACCGTGCCACCAACCGCTATAGCGACTGCGATAGCCTGGCCCTGGTCGGCCACCATCTCCGCCCGATAGACCGTATCGAGGCCGAGGTGCGCGCTATCAAGGCCTGGACCGGCGAAGCCGAAGCTGCTCCGGCCCATGCCGCGAACCGCCTGCGGCTCTACAACCACCTGTCGAGCTATGGCCGGGCCGCCGGACGCTGGATGCAGGCCCACTCCGACCCGGACGTGCAGGCCGCCATCGAGCATGACTACGCCGGGCATATCATCCAGGCCATCGGGCGCTTGCGGGCTGCCCTGCGCCCGGCCCACCTGCCACCGGTGGAGGTGCTGATCCTGTGCAACGAGCCTGTCGCCGACCTCCAAATAGACGAACTGACCGGAGTCAGGCAGCTAATCGCAACCGACCCAGCCGAATCGCCTGATTTCACATATATATCTCATGAGAAAAAGAGTGAAAATGAGCAGTCGGTTCCTGCCATAGATGCAAAAACAGAGGCGGCAGTACATGAGCAAGCCCTGGCGGCAGGCTGGGATCGCGCCTTAATCCAGGACGAAACGGCCCGCACCCAGACGCTAGAAGACTTCCTGGACGACCTTACCAACAACCTATCCGGCCCCGACCCCTGGGACGACTTCGACTAGGCTTACTTTACGATTGGGTTACGATTCACAGGATGGAGCAAGTTAGACCGGTTTTATATAATTAGCGTTATGCTGTTTATTGCCCTTGTAAGGCATCTTTGTTGTTTTCAGCAAAACCTTTAACCTTCTCGCTGCTCAAACCTTTGCCTGAAGCTTAATAGGTTTGAATTATATATTTAAATACTTCTATAGTTTATTATAATAGTTGCGCTAAAAAGGCCTTATTTTAGCCTGTTTTTAGCCTGTTTTTAGCTATACGATTTCTATAAGTACCCTTATGGTGTTTATGGTCTATATGCTATAATATCTTTTGTGCGCGCGTGCGCACGAATATATAAGGGCTTGTCTTGACAGGTTTGGTTTCTTTTGCTACAATTTTCCCAGTTGAGCCGCCAGCTCAACAATAGCTTTAAGTTATTGGTAAAGGAAGAATAAAAGGATTTAGCAAGTAAAGTTTTATCTTCGTTGAGCTCAGGCTGAACGTCAGGGGAAGTCCGGTAAATATACCGGTCTTTTTTACTTTATAGGACTTTAACCCTTAAGGTAAAGATTTACCCCTGCCAGGGGTCGCGAAAAGCTGATTTAAGGTCTTATGGCCGGAGTGCTTAGTGATAAGTACTCCGGCTTTTTGTTTCTTAAAAGGAGGTAAGTATGGCAAGCAAAAGTAAGCTGTCGCTGGTTCAAGACGCTACCGTTTCCCACATCCCCACTTTCACCAGGCATGCTGAAGAACGCGCCAGGCAACGCAATTTCAGCTTGAGCGATGTTCATTATGTTTTGCGCTATAGCCGCAGGATTAGAACCGCCGGAGCTTGCTTTTGTTTTCTGGGCCAGCGTGATATTCCGTTTACTGACCGCAGATCGGACGCTATTCAAAGATTGGAAGGTCTTATCGTGGTGCTTTCCAACGATGGGACTCAGGTTTTAACGCTTTACAAGAACAAAAACGGTTTGTCGGATATTCGGAAAAAAGCTAAGTTTAATCAAAGAAAGGTGGCTTAAGCTTTATGCCTACTCTCAAAATCAGCATTACTGACGGTCATCCTTATATCCATAACCCGGGTGGGCACAATAAGGGCTGTTCTACCTGGCAGCTTGATTTAAAAGGGGAAAAGTATCTGCGCGAGTTAAAGCTGTATCAGGCCGGCGCTCATATTACTCACAAGCTTTTCTATGAACTCCGCTCTAAAGAGATGATTTATTACGGAACAACCCGGCCTGTCCGCCGGTTCTAATACCGCCGGTAGCCGCTTCCATATCCTGCCAGCAGCCGCCGGTGTTAATCGGCCCGTTACCGGCGGGCGGCTGGTTGGCATGGTCGTCAGTCATTACTTGAGAATTACTTCTTTTCCTCGGCCTGGACATTCTGGGCAAGCTGGTTGACCGCAGCGCCCATGACAGGCTGGCCCAGCAGAGTCAGGGCGGTACCCAGGACCGGTCCGCCCACCTTCTTGAAGGCCAGCAGCAGGCCGTTCATGGTAAACTTATTCGGCTTCTTCTCGGGGTCTTTCTTGACGGTTTCGACTTCCCCTTCGAGTGCCTGGAGAGCCTGGTGGACTTCCTCTTTGTTCGCTTTTTCCTCGGGGGTGGTGGCGGGCAGGGTCGTGACCTGCTGGCGCAACTGGGCCAGTAGCTCATCCAGTTTGGCCGTTTCCCCGGCGCTTATGCGATTATCGTAATAGTTAATTGCACCCTGGGAGGTGCCGCTGATGTTAATCCCGCCATTATTGTTTATGGTGCCGCCTTCGTTATACATACCGCCGCCGGTATTAACGTTGCGCCCGCTGCCTGCCGGTTTGGTTTCATCCTGCCGGTTCCCGCTATCGCTCATCCTGAACCTCCTGAAATTTTAGAATGCATAAGTACAAGGGGTAAAATCGCTTCAAACTGCCGCTACTTATAATTTTAACGCAGATTTGCGCTATTGCAACGCTTTAGCGAAAATTAAACTACCCGCTCGTTTCTTCCTGCAAATCCGCTAAAGCGCATTCTACCAGCAGTCCTTAGGCCGGAAATAAGCACTCGTAATCCAGATGTATCAGAAAGTTGTTTTGTTTGCTAGAAGTTAAAGATGCATGTGCAACCCCTCTTGCATTAACTGCTTTTCTGGTTTATTATGGAGCTGTGTTGTAGTTTGATTTAATTTTGATAAGTTATAATGAGAAAAGCGTAGTCATGCGGCCAAGTAAAGTCGAAAAAAGAGACCTGGCAGCCCTCGAATATATTAGAAAAGCGGCTGGTATTTCCGTAGCTGAACTGGCTGCTATCGCTAATATTAGCGAACCGGCCTGGTATGCTATCGAGCGTGGCAAGGAAACCACTTTGAATAAGGTCTACCTGGCTATAAGCATGCTCGGCTACCGTATAGACGATGTTTTGAAAATGCACAAAAAAAGCCTGCCAGTTCTCCTCCAGGGCGTCGAGCCTTTCATCCGCCTGCCGCATACTATCGTGCAAGCAGACATCGTGGAAAAAGTGCGCGAACTGAACAATCTGCAACTGCTGGAAGAAGAACATTACTGGGCAGGAGGGTTCAGAGATCGCTGCGAAATTCTGGTGGCAACTTCCCGAAAAATTGCCGAAAAAGAACTCTTAACGCCTGCTTATCTCAAGCAGCACCGGGCAGAATATGTAATACCCGGGCCTGCTGAGCAGGTGCGAATTCTGGAAATGGAAGCCGGGAGCACCAGAGAGGGCTTAAAACTGGGAGCAGCTTACACCGCACTTTGTAAGGAACTCGGCTTATCCACCAGCCGCCTTTCGGAGATGACTGGGTTGTCCAGGCCCTTCTTTATTGACCTGCAAAACGACCTGGCCGAACCCATGCTGGGCTCCCTCGATATTGCGTCACGTGCAGTTGGCCTCACTGTGGATGAACTTATCTATACCGCCCATCCTGAGGAAGGGCAACACAAATGGATTTTCTTTGTGCCTCAAAACAGCTATTGTAACCGGCAAATGGTAGAACTGGTGACCAGCGAGGAGACTTTGCAATACTTCGCTGCCCGAACTACTCCGGTCGAGGAGCGGGCCAGGATGATGCTGGCCTATAAAGCCTGGCTGCGGGCTGAAGCCGAGGCCAGCATAAGCAGCCAGGCCGAACAGAGGGTGATAATGCCTGCTGCCTTCAGGTTACTGGGGTGGCGCACCGCTTAAGCGGCTATAGCCAGCCAGGGACAGGGGGAATAACGCATGGAACAGGAACATTCTTACAGAAAAAGCAGCGAGCAGCTTTTTCTACAGGCCAGCAAGCTGGTATACCGCCTGGGAGCGCGGTTCTGGCTCGGTTTTGCCCTGTTCTGCGCTACTGTTTTCGGGGGCCTGGCCCTGCTAAGCCTGGTAAGCGGGGCGTTTCTTTTTGCGCTTGGTACGCTTGTTACGGGTAGTATGTTCTGCGCGAGCAGTCTAATTTTTTACCGCTACTGCAAAGCCATGCTCAATCTTATTCACCAGAACGATATCTATAAGTGGTAACCGGAGCAGTAATGCCGGAGGCACGCTTATGTTTTTTACCTGAAGTGAACGGTTAGATTAGTGAGACGGGCTTGAACAAAGCCTAAACTTAATAAAGCCGAAAACCCCGGCGCCCTGGTAAGCAAGCGGGGTTTTCTAGAAACACAAGCCCCCAAAGGAGCCTGGCTTTTCTATTGCCTTTTAAAGGTAGCATAGAAGCCCTGCCCGGTCAAGCCTCGTCCGCTGGTATTGGGGGTCGGGAGGTTTGTTATGCTTCAAAATCTTTCTATTCCTGTGGTCATCCGCTTGGCCGAGGCAGGGATAAACTACACATGTATTCCGAATGATTTTCTGGACCAGGTAGCCCCGGAGCTAAGCCCTTCAGAGCTTCGGGTGATGCTATACATTTACCGGCACACTTTTGGTTACCAGAAGCTGGCCGATGTCATCAGTTACGAGCAGTTTATGCACGGTATCAGGGCAGAGGATGGTCGCAGGGTAGACTGTGGAGCCGGAGTAAGCAGACGCGCCCTGGTTCCTGCACTCGCTTCTTTGGAGAAACGGGGCCTTATCTCAAGGAGAAATAATGGTTTTGCACCGGCTACCGTTACTATTGCAATCAATAAGCCAGGCCATTCCCTCCAGAATAAGGTTGCTGGAGAAATTAACAATATCTATCCGGCTGAGGATAGTGATATAGAGGTGCAAGTTGTGCCACAAACCGCTCCTTCCGCGATGCAACTTTTGCCGGACGAACGGGCTTGCGAGGAGCAAATTGTGCCAGAAGAATATGGTGTTGAGAGGCAAATTGTGCCAGAAAGGCAAGTTTTGCCAGAAGAGCCATCTAATCAGGGGCAAGTTTTGCCAGAAAGGCAGCATACAGAGGGGCAAAATCTGCACCTCACAAAAGAAAGCCGAATCCAAAATAAAGAGGACCGGATAACAGCTTGCCAGATACTAGAAGCTATTCCCGGTATCAATCCTCGTCAAGCTTATCACCTGGTCGAAATCGCTTATTGTAACGGCCGGGATGCGAACTATATCCAGCGTCTGGCCGCCTATGTTACCACCGCTCGCGGCATCAAATCACCGGCTGCTGTCTTAACCACGCTAATCAAGGCTAACCAGGAGCGCTATCTGGAGAAACCCGCTTCTCCCAAAGCCCAAAAAGCCACCGCTTTCCCGGCAGCTCCAGAAAAACCTCCCCAGGCCGGGACTCTCGACTGGTCAAAGTTCGAGCCGGGCGGGAAATACGCTTTTCTGGTGGATAAGGCTAATCCTTCAGCGTGATTGTTTGTTTGAAGGGGGCTTTTATGTACGAGCAAGCAGACTGGCAAACCCGGCTGGGTTGGTATCTACGCCACCATATTTTAGCTTCTATTCTGCGGCTGTTACCGGTCATCCTGGCCGTGGGATTGCTCCACGATCTGCTGGCCAGGCTGCATCCTTTTGATCTGGCCCTCTTTTTAAGCTGGGTACCGCTAACCCCCGGCCCGGACTGGAATATTGGTCTGCTGGTGCTAGGCCTGCCCTTAACCGGCTGGCTGACTACTCTCGCCTGCCAGCGCTTGACCTGGGAAATTCCTGCAATTTTAGCCGATGCCGCTGCGCTACCGGAGGTAGAGGCCCGGATGAAAAAGGTTGCGGAGGTATCTGAAAGCAGACAAAATTTGCTGGAGGAATACAAAGCGAAATACAGGGCCGAAGAAGCGGCCAAGCGCGGCCTGGTGGGTGAATTGCGGGACATGCTGGCCAAATTGGAGACCGTAGAGCGTAAGGAGCAAACCTACCAGCGTAAAATTCAGGAGCATGAAAGCACCATCGAGGGACTGCGCCGCGAGCTCCAGCAGGCCAGGGAACAGCTACATAAGGCCGAACAGCTTTGCCAGTCCGCTGAAGAACGCAAAAGCCGGGAGATTGTAGAGGTGCTTCAGCGTGCGATCAGCCCGGTAAAAGCCGAGCTTGAGTTACAACTGAGCAGGCTTGGGCCAAAGAGCGCTAACAGGATGCCGACCGGCTCAGGCCCTGTTGGTAACAGCCCAGGCGAAAATAGCAGAGCGTCAGCGGATGGCCGTAACAGTACGAGCGGACCGGGCGCTAAGCCAAAAGCGCCCGGTATTCCCACAGTGGGACCGGCTCCCAGCCCGGTGCAGCGACATTAGCCAGAGTAAATTCGGCAGTTGGCAGGCAGTAACAGATTTATGCGAAAAATACTACAACTAGGAGAACGCGATTTGCACCTCTTGCAGTATACCGGGGAGAACGGGCTGGCGACCTTTTACCAGCTACTGGCCCTCTTCTGGCCCGCATCCAAATCGGAGCGTACGGCCAGGGCGCGCCTCTCCCTCCTGGAGCAAGCCGGGCTGCTTACCCACCATTATATCGGGGCGCGCTGGCCTGCCGAGCTGGTTTTCTGCCTGACCGGTAGAGCGGCAGAACTGTTCGAGCCGGCCCAGCGGGAGTTAATGATAATCGGCCTGCCTTCCCACCACGAACAAAAACAAATCCTGATGGCCCAGGATACGCGCCTCTATCTGGAGCGCTATCTCCCTACCCAGCACCTCCGTCTAATACAGTGGACCAACGAGCGGGTAGTGCGCGGAAGGGCTTTAGCCAACCGGCTGGAGGGAGGTAGCGGCTGGCTGCGACAGGATGAGAGTGCCGAAGGCCCCTCCCATATGGCTGAGGTACCGGACGGGGAGATAATTCTGGGCCGAGTGAACAGTAGAGGTGAACTGATAACCGGTTCTCAGTTCCGGGTATATCTGGAGATGGACGGACAGTACTGGGGAAAACAGTTGGATCAGAAGCTGGCTTCCCTGGCAAGGCTGCCGGACCAGACCATCTACGTGGTGCCGGAACCTCGAGCCGAGAGACTGCGCCGGGCGCTGGAGCCTTACGCCTCCAGCGGCAAACTTATTCTCCTGGTTTTACCCTGGGCTAAACAGGTCAAATAACCGCTTTAGAAAGCAATAAACAAGCAGGTAGAGAGCTATGGAATCTTTAGTACAGTCAGCACCGGCACAGGCCGCTACTTCCACACCCGGTGCCGCCCACCGGCGCAAGCTCCCACTTAAATGTCAGGTCCGGTTGGTATCGCTTGAAGCACTCTCCAAACCCAGGGTGGAAATATTGAAAGCCCTGGCGGAATATCGCTGGCTCTTGACCAGGCAGATCCATTTCCTGGTGTATCCTCCTGAAACGCTGGTGCAGCAGACCCAGGGCGACCTGGCCCGGCTGAAGGATTTTGGCCTGATTGATAGCTTTGTGGCTTTTCCCGAAAGAGGAAGAGCCAGTCCCTATGGCTGGTTACTGTGCAAAGCGGGTGCCGATCTACTGGGTATCTCATACGATAGGCATTACCAGCGCAGGCCCAACGCCTACCAGTTGGCTCACCGCGATGATCAGATTGAGCTACTTCGGCAGGTGCACTTATCCACCGGCTGGTCCCTGGTTAAACCGGGTATTTATTCAAAAGCGCACCCCATGCCCAGGCTGACCAGCCAGGCCTGGCTCATCAGCGAGGTCAGTTGCAGGCAAGAGGAAGCCTGGGCGGAAATCTACCGGCAGGCAGGGTATGACATAAGCGACTTGAAGCGGGAGATTGACAGCCGGAGGATCATAAAAGATTTTCCCTCGCAGTGTAACGACTACGTAGCCTTTACCGGTCAGCAGGACTATGCAGTAGTCTTTGTGCTTTTTCCGCCCGACGCCAGTGCAAAAACCATGCTGAGCAGGCTCGACCTCTACCAGCCGGTAGCGCTTCGCAGAAAAATCTACCTGTATGCCCTGTTCAACAATCAGCAATTGGTAGAGCGTTATCAAGAGCTGTTCAAGGCTACCGGTTGGTGGGGCGTAGCCACGGCAGCGGAAGTAGGTGCCATTCTGCAATTAGTGCCACAGGAAACGCGCAAAGCCAACAATAGAGTTTTAGCAGCAGCCGCTTCATGTTCTTAGCCTTATGAGGTGTTAGCACGCCCGGTTGCACGTGCTAAAAAACCCTACTGTAAGTGTAAAACCGGGTGTACAACGGCTAGAGCAGAACTTAAACTCAAAAAGAGAGTGCCACAACCACGCTGAATGGGCAAGGTATCTATATTTTATATAAAGTATCTTCTGTTATTCGCCTAATCCAGGACACTAAACTATCAGTAAAATATCATTAAATCCCTCTGGATTTGAAATCTAGACTCCTTATATAATAGATTTATACAAATCTTTTGCCATCTTCGAAGTAAAATGGAGGTGCTAGCTTGAATTATCCTCTACTACAGAAGTTACAATCACCGTTACGTATTATTCAAGAAAAGCTGCTATTATGGCGTGAACAGTTACTTACCCAGGGTTTATTGCAGGTGGCTTTAAAGCTAAGGTTAGGCATCTGTATTCTCTTCACGCTGCGTTATATAGTCCTGCCATATTTATTCCAGGATGCTATAAAGGTTCCCTTCTGGCTTCCGCTTTTTTACTTTCTTTACCTGTGTAGAACCAGATATCTTAGTAAACATAATTGGCTATTTTTTCAAAGTGACCATAATAAACTTGAGCAAATAACAGTCGATATAGTTTTCATCACCGTAGTTTACTGGCTACAGAGTGACATTAAATCGGATGTCTATTTATTTTATTTTGTACCCATGCTGGTAGCAGCCCGTTACCTCAATCTAAAGAGCTTTTCTGTGATGATGTTACTGGTTGTCCTGTGCATAACAGTAGTTAGCTTCATTGCTCCAAATTCGCCAGATAGACATATGTTACCAGTCCCGTTTCAGGCTCCAATGCGCTATGTTATTGTTTTGATAGCTATTTTCTTGCGCCTCATATTCTAGGATTACATCCGCTTAATAGACCAGTTAAAGATTAGTATGGGTAGTAGTTCTACCTGGCAGCATAAATTTCCTGTGCACCCACTGTTGAAGGAATGGCTAAGGGCAACAAAACCTGAACAGGCTGCTGATCTAGTCAAGCAGATTTCAGATAGGCTACAGACCGCTCAAGTGCAGAGCAGGGAACATTTATTGGACGAGTTGCTAAGAATAGCAACTACTACTATTTGTTGCGAAACGGCAGCCATCTTTTTCTTAAAGCAAGGCCAGGCGGAGCGCGAACACCTCTATATTTGTGGAAAAAAAGATGAGCGGCTGCCTCCTGAAAGTTATAGTCCGGGTGAAGGGTTGACCGGGCGTGTACTGGAATACACTGACGATGGGCGTTTGACCGGGCGCATTGTGGTTGAAAAGGGGACAGCTTTGAGCGCTCTGGTAAAGCCAGAATATGCCGCGAGCTATAGCCAGGTTTTACCTTCCGGGCAAATTTTCAGTGTTATGGCAGTGCCTATTTATGCTTCCACTAAAACAGTCATTGGTATTTTACGTATAATGAATAAGCTCGATTCTGCGGGGAAAGTTGACAATGTAGGCTTCACTTACAACGACACTGTAACCTATTCAATTATCGCCAACCTTGCCGGTAGCGTTCTACAGAGTTTAAATGCCCGTGAACAGCTAGATGAGTTAAACAACATTAATGCTCAATTTCTTTCAATTACTTCGAAAAATGAACTTTACAGCTATGCCCAGAGGGCCTCAATTAAATTTTTCAGTGCCGAAGATGTTTCAATTTTTGAGGTAAGTGAGGACGAAAGCGGCCAGTATTTAAACCTGGTAGAGTCTACCACTATCAAACGTGGTGAGCCAGAATGGTTAAATTGGCAGCATCGTTCCCTACCAAAAGGACAAGACTTTAACAAGTGCGGGTTAATTTGCTGGGTAGCCACCACTAAAGCGCCGTTCATTTCCTATGGTAGTGAATACCGGGAAAGAGATGCTTATCGCGGCTATGATAACCATTACGAACTTCTACCCTCCAGAGATTGTCACACTATGATGATAGTACCTTTATTGGATCATCAAAAGCATTGCCGGGGTGTGATGCGCATTATTAACACCACTGGTTCGGAGAAAATCGGACGTTTCAGACCAGAGGATTTCTACATGGCGCAGATTCTGGCTTCACAATTAGCTATTGCAGTTTGGCGAGAGCGCCAGCATGCTCGTAAGATTGAAGAGCGTACCAAACGTATTTTTATTCAGGACAAATTGTTGGAATTGCATCAGAATATTCAGTCTATTCTTTCCAGTCGAAACCAACCTGAGATGGCCCTACAGGCCATAGCTGAGACAGGAGTCGAAATTTTAGGAGTAGACCTGGCTTGTATTTATCCAAACAATATCACTTACGTAGACGTAGAACCATATAACAATAGATGGATTCGGATAGGTGGCAATCGGTTGTCCAATAACCAGTTTAGCAAGCCACGTCCGAATGGCGCTTTTTCTCGTACCCTTAAGAGTGAGAATGGCTATTTACAAGGTTTTCCAGACGAAGAAGAGTTGTCCGCACCTTTTATGCAGGCTGAGAAAATCAAGACCTGGCTAGGTATAAGGCTTGAAGATCAGGAGCTTAACAGTGGAGTTATTTTCTTTGCCAGCCGTACAAAGCGAGTCTTTTCTAATGATGATGTTCAAACAGGGAAGATTCTGGCTAGAATAGCAGCCCTGACTTTACAGGCGGTTCAGGTTGTTATCCAGGAAGATTCCATAAGAGCTGAGTTACAGCAGCAACGCCAGGATATGCTGCGGGACCAGGAATTGTTGCTTGAGTTAATGCCTCACGAACTTGAAACACCTGCTATTGTAGCGCGCAACCATTTGTACATGTATTTCAGTGGATTACTTAGTCCGGAAAAACAACAGGACCGGCTAAAAACGGCTCATGAAGAGCTGGTCCACATATGCGAGCTGCTGAAAAGAATTAAAGCCCTGGTAGAATATTCTACTCAACCCTTGAAACTGGAGCCGGCTAATCTTGTGACAATTGTAGACAGGGTAACCGAAAACTTTTACAGCGCCGCTAAAGAAAAGAATATAGACCTCATTCATACCTATCCTGTGGATTTACCCCATGTGAATGCCCAGGAAAACGCGATAATGACCGTCTTTGAACTACTGGTACAGAATGCGCTTAAGTATACCCCTTCCCAGGGAAGTATAGCTATAAGTTACACTGTAGAGTCGGGGCTGGTGAAGATTCATTGTAAAGATACCGGGCAGGGCATCCACCCTGACGAATTGTATTACATTTTTGAAAAGGGATTCAAAGGTAGTAATGCAGGTTCGAGCGGTTCCGGGTTCGGACTTTATTTTGCCCGTACCATTGCTGAGCGCCATAATGGACAGCTAACTGCTCAGAGTGAACTGGGCAAAGGTACCTGTTTTACCCTCACTTTACCTCTTCTGGCGCTAGGGGAGTGTGGGCCACTCGAATTGGAGCGGGCGCAGCTTAGCAATAATTAATTGGCGCTATTTTTGTAAAGATTAATTTCTGTAGCGGAAGGGAGGCAGGTTGTGCAAGTTACGCATATTCTTATTATTGATGACGAGTTACGTACCTGCCAGTCAGCCATAGATCTCTTTGAAGGTTTAGGCTACCGCGTTACCTGGGCTAAAAGCGGAGAGGCAGGCCTGGCAAAAGCCCGGCAAGAACAACCCGACTTAATTTTGCTCGATTGGCTGTTCAAACCACAAGGTCAGGAACAATGGCCGATGCAGGGTTTAGATATTCTGAACGAACTGGGTAAAGATTACCAGACTGCCTATATTCCGGTAATAATCTACTCTATCAAAGGAGATGATATTCAGATCAAGATAGAGGCGCTCCGCCGTAACAGTGTTAAACATAGTCTGCCAAAAATAATGGAAACTGTGCCGCGTGCGGAAGAGCTTAAATTGCTCCAGGTGGCGGTTAGTAATGCTTTACAGCGAAAAGAGAAGCTGGTCGTTGGAGAGGGCATATTCCGTTATGAACCGGCCAGTAGAACCGCTTTGATACAGGAAACACCCCTGCAACTGCCGCGCCTGGAGGATAAACTTTACTGCCTGCTGGTCAGCCGTAAAGGAGAGATTATTGGTTATAAAGAAATAGCCGAAGTATTATATCCGGGCGAAGTTTACGACAGCAGTCTGAACGGTGCGATACTGAGAGTTATAAATTCTTTGCGCCGGAAAATTGAACCAATTTTAGGCCATTCCAGGAACCTAGAAAACAGGCACGGAGTAGGCTACCGTCTTTACGAATAGCCAGCAACGCTTGAAGTTATTAGAATTAGCAGGCCTGGCGTAATGCCAGGCCTATTTGTTATTTAGCGCCAAAACTACAGGCAAAAACCGGTAAATCTAGAGTTGTTTCCCTCTCTGTCATTAAATTATCAGCTTTATTCTTAATACAATACAATTTTGTCAAAATTATTCTATTTTAAAATCAAAGTTTTTCCACTACCATTATGTCAGGCACACACCGGCGCTGTGACTTCGCGGAAAGGCAAGTAAACTGATGGCAGAAGCGGAAAGGCGGGAAATTATGAGTATCGAGGTTGTAGTAATTTTAATGCTGGTATCTTTTATTCTGGGGATGGTAGTGGGAGTTTCGCTGGTTCGACCTACCATAAGTCGCTAAAACTAGCTCCCAATATTACCCTTCAGAGCGGCCAGAAATTTCTGGCCGCTCTTTGCTTCCTGTAAGTTTGGACTATTATTTTTAGCTGAACTCTGCTACCCTTGCTTTTATCAAAAATAGTTTTATCTAAAATGAAAATTTCTCTTTCCAAAACCGCCTGTAACTGTTATCCTATTAAGTAGCATTATTCTTTATTTCTTTGTAATTCTTTCTAACCTTTACCAGTTACCTATCATGTCCAACGAAGCACAAACCCGCAAAGAACTGATTGACCTGCAACTGGAGCAAGCCGGCTGGAGCCTGGCCCAGGGTAATTTGCTCGAAGAAGTTTTACTGGCCCCCACTAAAAATAAGCTGGCGGAGAGCGGTCTGCCTTATCGCGCCAGCCCTGAATTTGCCGATTATACCTTGCTCGGACGCGACGGCAAGCCTCTCGCCATAGTTGAGGCTAAACGCACTAACCGCGACCCGGAGGTCGGAAAGCGCCAGGCTGAGGATTACGCCGAGCTTATTAAGGCTAGCTATGGCGTTGACCCTTTTATCTTCCTCAGTAACGGCTTGCGCACCCTCTTCTGGGAGCGCGGGCGCTACCCGGCCAGAGAAGTGAGCGGCTTTTATAGCCGGGACGACCTGGAACGCCTGGCTTTTCAGCGCCGCTACCAGCAGCCGCTTGCCAAAATAGCGCCAAATCTCCAGATTGTCGAGCGCCCTTACCAGTTGGAGGCTATCCGGCGCGTAACCGAGGCCCTGGAACAGGGTCAGCGTAAGTTTTTGCTGGTCATGGCGACCGGCACGGGGAAAACCCGCACCGTGATTGCCCTGGTAGACCTGCTGATGCGGGCGCGCCGGGTGCAAAAGGTGCTTTTCCTGGCGGACCGAGTAGAACTGGTGCAGCAGGCCCTCGGCGCTTTCAAAGATCACTTGCCGGACGAAACCCGCGCGCGCCTGGAAGCGGGCCAGCTTGACCATGCCGCTCGCGTTCATGTAGCAACCTATCCCGGCATGATGCAGCTTTTGCAACAGTCGCCCGTGCCGTTCTCGCACGGTTATTACGACCTGATTATCGCCGACGAAAGCCACCGCTCGATTTACAATCGCTACCGTGCTATCTTTAACTATTTTGATGCCCTGCAACTGGGCCTTACCGCTACCCCTACCGATTACATTGACCATAATACTTTTGAACTGTTCGAGTGCCCCGGCGATTTGCCGACCTTCAGCTATCCTTACCAGACGGCCGTTCAGGAGGGCTACCTGGTGGACTACGTAGCCCTGGATGCCCAGACCCGCTTTCAGTTAGAGGGCATTCGGGCCGGACAATTGCCGCCGGAAGTGCAGCAGGAATTGACCGAGCAGGGCATTGAGCTGAGTGAGATTGATTTTGAGGGTAGTGACCTGGAACGGCGCGTCACCAATACCGGCACGAATGACGCGATTGTGCGCGAGTTTATGGAGAAATGCCGCAAGGATGCCAGCGGCACCCTCCCGGCCAGGACTATCATTTTCGCGGTCAGCCACCGCCACGCCCTGGAACTCTGGCATAGCTTTAACCGGCTCTACCCGGATATGCAGCGGCGCGGCCTGGCCGAAGTAATTGATAGCCATATGGAACGGGCCGACAAGACCCTGAGCGACTTTAAAGGGGATGGTATGCCGCGTGTGGCGATTTCGGTTGATATGCTCGACACCGGCATTGATGTCCCGGCGGTACAAAATCTGGTCTTTGCCAAACCGGTCTTTAGCCGGGTCAAGTTTTTGCAGATGATCGGGCGCGGCACTCGCCACTGGCGCGATCCGCAGACCGGCCAGGCCAAGAGCAGTTTCCTGATTATTGATTACTGGGGTAATTTCGCCTATTTCGACATGAATACGGAAGGTGAGATTGCTAACCCCACCGAACCGTTGCCGGTCCGGCTCTTCCGCGTCCGGCTGGAAAAGTTGACCCTGCTGCATGGCCGCGCCGACACTGCCGTCGAAGCCGCTACCGCCGCCCAACTCCGCCAGATGCTGGATCACCTGCCGCTGGATAATTTCAACCTGCGCCCTCATCTGCCCGCTTTGCAGGAGTTGGCCCAACCGTCCGCCTGGGAAAACCTGACCACCGCTACATTGGACAGGCTGGCCGAGGTTATCGCGCCGCTCTTGCGCTTTTACCCGGATGTGAACCTGCCCGTAATGTCTTTCGAGTTGCGTACCGAGCGCCTGGCGGTAGCCCACCTGAACGGCCAGCCCGAGCGGGTAGAGAGCTTGCGCGATAAGGTTATTCAGGATTTGCGGCTGCTGCCCACCACCCTGCGCGAGGTGCAGGCCCACGCGGCTAAACTGGCCTGGATGACCGGGGCCGCTTTCTGGCAAAACCTCACTTACGAGCGCGTCATGGATTTGCAGCAAACTTTTGCCCCCCTGATGCGCTACCGCCAGCGCCAGAGCCAGGAAATTATCAAGCTGAACCTGAACGACCAGATTACCAGCCGCCGCTGGATTATTTACGGGCCGGGCGGCGAAGGCGCTTTTGTCGAGAATTACCGGGAGCAGGTCGAGGCTCACCTGAAGGAACTGGCCGGTCACTTGCCCGCCCTGGATAAGTTGCGCCAGGGCCAGCCGCTCGATTCTGCCGAGCTATCCGGCCTGAGCGAAGCCCTCAACCGGCCTGACCTCTTTATCACACCCGATACCCTGCGCCAGGTCTACGATGTGGCCGAGGCCGGGCTGCCCGACCTGCTGCGCCACGCCCTGGGCCTGCAACACCTGGCCGGGCGCGAGGAGCGCATCAAGGAGAGCTTCGACGAGTTCCTGGCCGCTCATCCCCATTTTAGCGCTGTGCAGATTAATTTTGTGCGGGCGGTGCGCTCCGCCGTGTTGCGTGAGGCCCATTTGAGCGAGGCCGACCTGGAACGCCCGCCCTTTAGCCGGGTCGGGCCGGTTCGCCGCCTCTTCAGTTCCGGCGAACTGGCCGAGCTGCTAGATTTTGCCAACCGCCTGGTAGTATGAGAAAATAGCGCCACATGCTTCACCTGTTATCCCGGCTGTGTCATTGCCGCTCCGGTTCAGGCCGCTCTTTTTATCTTTCCATTCCGGTTTTCGCTGCCGGAAACTAGAAAAGGGATTAGCTTAAAGATGCTTCCTCCTGGCGTAGAATCTGAAATTAAGAGTCTCTGGAATCGCTTCTGGTCCGGCGGAATTGCCAACCCGCTGACCGCCATCGAGCAGATTACTTACCTGATTTTCCTCAAGCGCATCGAAGATGAGGACAACCGCCGAGCCGAAGAAAACTCTGCTTACCGCTCCTACTTTGATGGCCGGGATGACCCCCACCGCTGGAGCGTCCTCAAGAACTGGGATAGCCGTAGCCGCCTGGAACTCCTGCGCGGCGATATTTTCGACTGGCTTAAAACCCTCAATGGCGGCAATGCCGACCGTATGCGCGATGCCATCTGCCTGATTCCCAGCGATAATCTCTTACAGGCCGCGATGGAGAGCATTGACCGCCTCTTTGACACCAACCGCTACGAGCGCGAGGATATCCTGGGTGACATCTATGAGGAATTGCTTTCTGAGGTATCCAGCGCCGGGAAGAACGGCCAGTTCCGCACGCCCCGCCACATTATCCGCGCTATCTGCGAACTGGTGGACGTGCGGCCAGGCGACCGCGTAATTGACCCGGCCTGCGGTACGGGCGGCTTCCTTTTCAACGCCTACCACTATATCCTGGCAAGCCATACCAACCGCGACAGCCTTCAGTTCACCCCCGACGGCACGCCCTTTAACACTTTTGGCGACCTGCTAACGCCGGAACAGGAAGCCGCTCTGCATAGCAAAGAGCACTTTAACGGCTACGATTTCGACCGCACCATGAGCCGCCTGGGCTGGATGAATATGCTGCTGCACCACCTGGATAACTCTGAGATAAATTACGCCGATACCCTGGGCAACCGCTTTAATGAAGAGATGGTAAAGCCCCTTCGGAACGGGCAAAAAGCGGGCTTTGACGTGGCCCTGGCGAATCCGCCTTTTACCGGCAATATTGATAAGTCCGACATCGGCCAGACTCTTAACCATCTCGGCACGACTAAAACCGAGTTGCTCTTTGTCGAGCTAATTTTGCAACTGCTTAAAACGGGTGGTCGGGCCGGGGTGATTGTGCCGGAAGGGCTTTTGTTCGGCTCCACTCGCGCCCATCTCGCTCTCCGCAAGCAACTGGTTACGGAAAACCAGCTTGAAGCGGTCATCTCGCTGCCGGGCGGCGTTTTCCAGCCCTATACCGGCGTTAAGACCTCCATTCTGCTCTTTACTAAAGGCGGTTCCACCCGCGAGGTCTGGTTCTACGAGGTACAGGAGGACGGGCAGGCTCTTAACGCCAAACGCACCGAGCGCCCGGAGAAAAATGACCTGTGGGATTTAATCCTGAAATACCGGTTGCGCCAGGCCGCTAATTACCGTGAAATCCAGCCGCCCGCCTTTGTGGACGAGGCCACCTGGCAGGAGTGGCGCCGCTTTACCCCCGCCGAGCGTTCCCTGCGCTACGCCCAGCCCAAAGAATTTGGCGAGTTGCAACAGGAGGAAGGCGCTATCAAGGTCTTTCAGGGCCTCAAGACTGAGGAAATCAAAACCGCGAAGGACTGGACCGCCACCCTTGAAGAACTGGCCGCCAACGACTATAACCTGAGCGCCGGTCGCTACAAACCGGAAGCCCTGGCCGCCGTCCACCACGACCCGCCCGCCGTACTTATCCAATCTTTGCTTAAAGACGAAGCTAAAATCACGGAAGGCTTGAGAGAACTCCTTGATATGGTCGAGGGCAAAAGATGAGCCAGTTTTTTTCAGCTAAATTACCAGAACATTGGGTAAAAGTAAATTTAGGTGATTTAGCTAGAATTGAATATGGTAAAGCCCTTCACACAGAAGTTCGCGCCGGTTCAGGTGGAGTACTGGTATATGGTTCGAGTGGAATTGTTGGTGAGCATAATATATCCTTACATTCAGGGCCTAGTATTATTATCGGCCGCAAAGGTAATGTAGGTTCTGTATATTATGAATCTGGTCCATTTTGGTGTATTGATACTGCTTTTTTCCTTAGTAATATCAATTCACATGTTGATCTTGAATATTTGAGTTTTTTTATTCAGACTAGAAATCTCTCTAATCTTTCACTAGTTGTTGGCGTGCCTGGAATTAGCAGGAAAGATCTTGAAGAAGTCCAAATCCTATTACCACCCTTACCGGAGCAGCAGCGCATCGCCGACATTCTGCGCCGGGTGGATGAACTGCGCCACCTGCGCAGCGAAGCCAATCGCAAAGCCGAAAAGCTGCTACCCGCGCTCTTTCACGAGATGTTTGGCGACCCAGTTCGAAATGAGAGGGGCTGGAAAGAAAGACGTCTAGAAGAGCTTGTTGATGTTGAATCATCCCTTGTAGACCCTAAAAAAGAGCAATATGCCGCACTAATTCATGTTGGAAGTGATAACATTGAGGCTGAAACAGGTAGGTTGATAGATTTACGCCCAGTAGGGGAAGTAAAAGCAATTAGCGGCAAATTTCTTTTTACAGAAGATGATATTTTATATTCAAAAATTCGACCGGCTTTAAAAAAAGTAGCAACTCCTGACTTTGTGGGGCTATGTAGTGCCGATATTTATCCTTTAACTATTAAAGGGCTTGTAACTAAGCATTTTGTGGCTCAACTATTACGAACCAATCATTTTACTCAGTATACTGCTCGTGTTTCCGGACGTGCACAAATACCTAAAATCAACCGTGAAGATTTGTTGGAGTATAAAACGTTTGTACCAGATTTGGAAAAGCAAGTTGAGTTTGAGGAAAAAGCATACCAATTGTTAACAGTACAAGCTACAAAAGATAAGGTAACGGATGATTTAGAAACTCTTTTCAATTCCCTTCTAGCCCAGGCCTTTAGCGGGGAGCTAACGGCGCAGTGGCGGGCTGAACGCCGTGAAGAACTGGCTGAAGCGGCCCGGCAGCGGGATGATGCTCTGGCCCGCCGGCAGGCCGCTCCGCGAGAACTGGTGCTGGGTTTGGTGGATGTGGCAGCCCTGGAAGAGGAGCAGGCGGCGCAGCGGGAGCGCCCGGCCCGCCAGAAACTCGACCCTGCCAGCCTGAAGTTGTTGCAGGAACTGGAAGAGCAGGCGGCCTATTTCCGGCCCGCCGACCTGGCGGGCAACGGCTTGACACAGGTCGAAATCGAGGAACGGTTGCGCCTGCTGGCTGCCCTCGGCTTTATCCTGCCCGTAGTGGTGCAGGGACAGGTGGCCTACCGCCTGACCGGGCCGGACGACCGGGCGAGCGCCGCCGATTGGGAGCTACAACCGGCATGAGGCTGCTGCGTTTTAAACCGACCGGCTACCGCAACCTGCGCGAGTTACCCGTTATTTTCAGCCTGGGCCAGCCTGAGCCGAGCAACCGTAAGTGTTCTATTCGCTTTCTGGTAGGAGTGAACGGCACGGGCAAGAGCAATCTGCTGCGCTTTATCGCCGCTACCTTTGCCGCCCTGGATGACGATTACCGGAACGAACGGCCCGGCAACCCGGCCTATCACATCCCTTTTGAGTTGCAATACGAGGTGCAGGGCAGCACAGTCAGCCTGAACAGCGCCGGGCATGGCACGCGCAAGGGCCTGACCTTTGTGGTACAAAGTAACAGCCCGAATGAAAAAGGTAAAAGGCCGGAGCAGGTGCGCTACGAAAATGGCGAAATACCGGGGAAGGATACCATTCTGCCGCAGGCCGTCATAATCTACACCAGCGGCGATATTGCCACCTGGAGCGATCTGCTTCGCCCTCCTGCCCGGAATGAACGCGATGAGGAGAGCGCCGAGAAAGGCCTGCCTCCCACCCTCCTGCCCGATGAGGAACAGCCACTATCCGTGCTTTACGCCACTGATTCAGGCCTTACCGGAGGCTCTTACGCCAATCTGACGGTGATTAACCCCCTTGAAGAGGCCGGGAGCGAGCAACCGACGGAGCAGGCTGAAGAGGCCAACGAAATCGAGCGGGTTTACCTGGTCGAACCGGCCCACCTGCCATTGGCGGTGCTGGTCGCTTTTCTCCAGGCTGATGGTTTGAAGGGAGCGCGCCGCGAGCTATTTGACGCTACCCTCAAGCAGGTGGGGGTCGGGGAACTGGTCAGTTTCGCGCTACACCTGCAATACCGCCGGGAGCAGCTAACCGGCTCGCAGGAGTGGTTACTGAGCCGCTTTGAAAAGAGCGCCACGATCAGGTTGAACCGCTGGGAGCCGCGCCAGTGGGTCTTCGACCTGGGCGCTAACTATGAAGGCCAGTCGCTGGCGGAACAGCTTATGAAGGGTAGCGGCGATAACGATACTATACCGGCCTTACAACTTTTCCGAAGCTTGGTTGAGCTACAGGAAGCCGGGATTATCCGGCGGCTTGACCTGGTAATCAACAAAGCGAGCCGGGAAGCGGCGGATGAGCAGGCTTATCAAACCCTGCTCTTTGAGAACCTGAGCGACGGCGAACGCGACTTCCTGGGGCGCATGGCCCTGGTGCACCTCTTCAACGACAAAGAATGTCTCTTCCTGCTGGACGAGCCGGAAGTCCACTTTAACGACACCTGGAAGCGCGACCTGGTCTTTCAAATCGAGCAGGCCCTGACAGGAACCGATAGCGCCGTCATCCTCACCACCCACGAAAGCATCACCCTTACCGACGCCTACCCGGAAGAGGTCGTGCTGCTCAGTCCGGGCGGTCGCCAGCAAAGCGTGCCGCTCACCCTGGGCACGGAACCGAGTGAAATCCTGCGTTCCGTATTCGGCTCCAGATACAGCGTGGGCGAACGAGCCCAGCGCCGCATCAACGACCTGATTGCGAACGGCACCACTGAAGAACTACAAACGCTCTTAAATTACGTTGGCCCTGGTTATTTCCGTTTTCGAGTGCTTGAGGAGTTACAACGCCGTGTTACATCCGCTCACTAATCCACCCACCTGCACACCACAGTTACAGAAGCTAAACGAAATTGCCCGCTTACTCCTGGCCTTTGGCCTTGAAAATGATGCCACTACATTGGGGCTGGCCGCTATTAAGGCTGGAAATGTAAAAAGACTTTTTGCGGCCTACTGCAAGCAGCAGGGTAAGGAAGAAACCGGTAAATGGCTTTGCAATAAGCCTAAACTGCTTACATATTTACGCGCTTTACTGGATATTCCACTTTGCAACAAAGACCAGATCCTGCCCGCGTTTGATGCCGACCAGCAGCTTGAAAACTGTTTTTCAAGCGGCCAGTTCAATTTCCTTAACATTCCGGTCGGGAATCAGGCTGCCCTGGAGATTGTCGGCGAGATTATGCGTTACTTCTACAAGGAAGTCCTACGCAATGCCGGCGTACCGGGTAACCTGATTGGGAAGCCGGATATTCTAAACCGGCCCTATGTTGTGCAATCTTATAGAGGCAATTTAAAGGTATGTCCGGGCTGCGACGGCGAAATAAATGCCCACCCTGAAGAAGTACGCTACGACCCTGACCTTGACCATTTCTTCCCGGAATCAAAGTATCCTTTTGTCGCCATTCACCCGCTCAATCTTGTCCCCCTGTGTGGCTACTGTAATCAGCGGGTCAAACGGGATAAGGACATCTTCGATCCGGCCTACGGCGCTACTTCCATGGATGAAATTTTCCATCCATTCTTGCGACCGGCGCGGGATGAAGTAGTAGTAAAAGTGGAGCGTGACCCGGCAGACCGGCGCGAGCAGGTAATTATTTACCCTAAAGTAAATAATTCTGCTAACCAGACTCGCTTGCAGCATTTGAATCATATTCTGGAATTACAGCAGCGCTGGCAAATTACTTTGCAATTAGAAAAGTATTATGACTATGCAGAGCAACGTTTGCGAGATGCCAGCCTGGACGAACGGTATAGCCATAATTTCCAACCTGATGATGCCTGGTTACAGAAAAAACTGCTAAATTTAGCTTTTGATAGCTATAGTATAGGCAAACTACCTGATGCGGTAGTCACTCAAGCTTATATCAAGTTTGTGGCTCAAGATACACAATCCAGAGTAGCTAAGTGGCTTCCTTATATGGAGAGCCTTTGTGAAGGTAGCAGGCTAATGTACAATCCTGCTAATGGAAAAACAAGTTAGCTTACTATTAAATTAGTTCTTTGAAAGCCTCTCATAATTAAGAACGAGGTGAGGCAAGAGTGCCCTGGAATAAAATTTCCGGTTGGGTTTTCAGCTACCCTAACCCTTATTATGAATACTGGCCTCTTATTGGGGCTACCTTCCTTCTCTCTGCCCGTAATAATCATAATCGTAAATCTTTTTTTGATATAATTCTGGCGTAAAGCGATATGCTATATGTAAACGAGGCGCTAAAGTGAGTTTTAATATCTCTGATGATCTGGTACATGCTACCGGCATGTCAGAAGGAGAACTGGCCCAGGAAATCGCTATAATGCTCTTCCAAAAAGAAAAACTCACGCTAGGCCAGGCCAGCCGACTGGCCGGGATGAGCCAGTTTCAGTTCCAGCATCTCCTGGCCCGCCGCCAGATTCCGGTACACTACGGTGTAGAGGACCTGGCAGAAGATGTCCAGACCTTGCGTAGCCTGGGCCAGTTATGATTGTAGTGAGCGATACTTCACCGCTGCCAATCTGGCGGCTGTCTGCCAAATAAACCTGCGTGAACAGCTTTATACGCGCGTTTTAATCGCCCAGGCTGTCTTTGAGGAAATCGTCACGAGCCGTCCCGGTAATCCAGGCGCAGCGGAAATCCAGTCAGCAGGCTGGCTTGAAATCAAGGTGGTTACAAACCGTAGTATTGTGACAGCCTTAGAATTAGAACTGGATAAAGGTGAAGCCGAATCTCTTGCTCTGGCAGTCGAGTTGGGGGCAGACCTGGTGTTAGTAGATGAACGCAAGGGACGCAAGGTTGCCAGTCGTCTGGGTTTGAACCGCACGGGTATATTAGGAGTATTGCTTGTAGCCAAAAAGAGAGGGCTGATTGGCAATATCCGGCCTATCCTGGACGATCTGAAGAATAAAGCCGGTTTCTGGATCTCGGATGACGTTTATAACGAAACGCTCCGGCTTGCCGGTGAAGCTGGTTCATGATTATCAGTTATAGCGTTATATTTTTCCTGTCCATCCTGTGAATTGCCTGTCCCTTCAGTCTTATATCCTGATACCGCTCGACGCTCGCCTGCCGTTTTTGTGATTGTTGGAAGAGTCTGGCCTGGTTCGACCCGGCACGATAGTCTCGGCGGTGCTGCTGTCGCCTAAATCGAGGACTTCGGCGATTTCGGGCGGAATATAGCCGGTAGCTTTCAGGTCCGCCAGCATTTGCTCCATCTGCCGGTTGGCTATTTCCTCCCAGTCCGGTTCGGGTCCGGGCGAAAGCTCCTCTTTAGCGGGCTGCGCCGGGACCGGGACACTTTCCCCTATATTACCCGGTAAGTTTTCCTGTTCCAGAGCCGCTTTAGCCGCTGCCAGGTGGCTATAATTGGCCGAGACGGCCTGCCGCATTTGTTTGACCAGTTGCTCCAGGGCCGGTAACTGCCGGTCCGGTTCTTCGGCAGCGGGCAGGGCCACCTGTATTTCCAGGGCCGGTTTGGTCGAATCTTGAGTCATAACAAAACCTCTGCCGGGCGTGCCGGCCCAGACCCCCACTCTGCTTTTGTTTATCGAGAAGGGTAAATGATCGAGGGTCTGGCGCAGCACCACATGATAAAACTGGTCTGCCCGGCGGCCGGATTCGTAGTCAATATAGCTGTCAACGGCCAGCACCACGTGAATACCGCGTCTGCGGCCTTCGCCCACCAGCTTTTTGAGCTGTTCGGCGTCAAAAGGAAGCTCGCTGCGGTAGGCCGAAAAGCTGGTAATCATCACCACAATGAGGGGTAAAACCTCGTCCTGCTGGCTGCGGCGGTTGTGATAGGTCCAGATGTCGGCTACCTGCTTACTGTTGAATATGGCCTGCCGGCGGTCAAGCTCTTCGACCAGCAGGCGCATAGTGGGCTTCATGCGGGCGAGATTGAGCGTGGAGAGGTAACGAGCCGTGTGAGGCAGGTTTTCAAAGACTTCCAGGCTGTTAGCGAAATCAAAATAGTAGAAGTGGAGCAGGTCAGGCCGGTGAGTCAGGGCCAGGCCTGCCACCAGGGAGCGCAAGAAGGTAGTGCGGCCGCTGCCGGGCGCGCCGCTGACGCAATAACTGCCCTGCTGCGCCAGGCTGATTTTCCAGGGCCGTTGAGCCTGCTCGCTCACATTGTCTTCCAGACCGAGCAGCGTGGCGCCATAGCCGAAGGGAGCCTGCTTCGGCCAGAGGCCCTGCTGCGGGTTAAACATGGCGGAACTGCCCAGCAGTTGCGGCAAGTGGTAGACCGGCAGGAGCGCGTCCAGGCAGGGGCGGTGATTGTTGCGCAGCACCAGGCGATGAGCAGCCAGGCCGCACTGCTGGACAATCAGGTCATAGTCCTTAAATTTGGCTAATTCGCTTTCTTCTTCCGAGCGCTGCGGCTGGCTGTTCCGGCCGGGGACCAGCGGCATGGTGCGCCAGCTTGTCTCCACTATCAGGATTTCCTGTTCGTCGGGCGTCTCCTGAAGCTGTTCCGGCGGAATGTAATCCTCGGCCACCCGGGCGACCTGGAAGAGTTCGTAAAACTCGCGGCCCACCCGGAAGTAGGCCCGGCCAGGGGCGGAGGCCGGGATATCGGCGGCATCGCGCCGCTCCAGCATCTCGATGCTATCTTCCGGGGATTCGACCCGCAGGCAGATGCGGAAGCGGATGTTGGATTTAAGCTGGTCGGGTATCACCCCGGCGGGCCGCTGGGTAGCCAGGATCAGGTGCATACCGAGGGTGCGCCCGGTGCGGGCGATGATCACCAGATTATTAATCAGGTCCGGTATCTGGTCCTTCATTTCGGCGAACTCGTCTATCACGATAAAGAGGTAGGGCATCGGTTCCGCCGGCTGGGGTTTCTTACGGTGATAATCGCGGATGTGGCTGACGCCTGCCCCTTCCAGCAGCTTTTCCCGGCGGTTTTTCTCGGCGATCAGGGCATTCATCATGCGTTCGACCGTAAACAAATTCAGGTCTGAAAAGAGCCCGACGGTGTGGGGCAGCTTTTCAAAAGGTTTGAAAGTCGCGCCGCCCTTGAAGTCGGCCAGCACGAAATTAACGTTATCCGGGCTGTTTGCCAGGGCCAGGGCGCTGACAATGGTCATGAGCAGTTCGCTTTTGCCCGAACCGGTGGTTCCGGCTACCAGGCCGTGCGGGCCATGCCCCTTTTCGGTAAAGTCGAGCAGCATCTCCTGCCCGCCGAAGAGCCGTCCCACCGGAACGCTCAGGCGGGCCAGGCTGGAACGCTGCCACCAGGGGAGCGGGTCGAAGTTCTGTCCGGCTTTAAGGTCTACGCCGAGCATTTCCAGCAACCGGATGCTGTCGGTTTTCTGGCCGAGCGCCAGGGGAATCGCCGGTTTCAGGGAGGTCAGGTTGAGGGCCAGGTTCTCGCAGTAACTCAGGTTAGCCAGGTCGGGCGTAGACTCGCCGACATACCCGCTGGTTCCCGTCACGGAATAGCGCAAAAGGCCGTTCGCCAGCATTTCCACCCTGGCCCGGCCCTGTTCCGGCAGGAGCGCCAGGCGGCTGCTGATACTGATTAAGTATATCCCCACCTTTTCCCCGGCCTTAAACAGTTCATTAAGAGCCTTTTCGTGCCGCACCAGCTCAAAATCATCCACGATCAGCAGGTAGCGCGGCAGAAAGTTAGCGGCTTGCCCGCTGCTGTAGCGCCCGGCAGCGGATTCCAGGCGCAGGCTGCGCTGCTTGATTTCATCTTCCAGAAACTTCATCAGCCACTCGAACTGGTCGGTCTGGGAAGCTACCAGCGGAATCTCGTGTTCGCGGTGGCCTTCCAGGCGGCAGTGCGGCAGCCAGCCCAGCCAGGCCCATTCGTCTTCCCTGGTGGGAGCATAGACCGCCATCACTTTTACTTCGTCCGGGGAGTGATGCGCTGCCAGGTGGCAGATTAAAGCGCGAGTGAAAGGGATAGTCTGGCTGTACGCGCCACACACGCCCAGGAAAGCTATTTTCCCCAGTTCGGTCACGTTAGGGATATCGCGCACTAATTTGTAGGCGGCAGAGATTTCGAGGGCCTTATCCAGGTTTGGCACTTTGCGGTCGGGGTTGGGCGCGGTAATGAGCATAGAGTTAGGTTGCGAGCCTGTGCCGAGCCGGAGAGTTAAGAAATCAGGATCGGTAGGGCGGCGTTCCCAGAGCCGCGTGCTGCGCTGCGCTACCCACAACTGGAGTTCTTGCAGGTCGGGATAGAGATATTGCTGGGTAGAGCGTTGCAACTCGGTATGGTTGCGCAGGGTAGTATTGCGTTTTTCCAGCACTTCCAGGTAGTTGCGCTGTTCTACCTTATCATTGTTTATATCCCTGACAATATTAATCACGCCGGTAACGAACGCGCCTATCATGGCTACCACAATTACCAGCAAATACATGGCGTTACTGTTGCCCAGGAGGGTTACGGTAATGCTGGCCGCCAGCGATAGCAAAATAACCACCAGCGGCACTATCACCAGGGCCCAGCCCAGTTTTCCGCCTTTAAAACGGGGTTCCGGCGGGTCGGGGATGTTTAGCTGACCGCTCAAATCGGGCGGCTGAATGCGCGGCGGGCGGTTAAAGGTCTCCCGGCCATTGGTAATCTCCATTATTTCGTCTGTTGTTGCCTGGTTTGGGGTAGTCATTGATCCATAGCTTTCCGGTGAAGAAAAATTCAGCAAAACACGGTTTCGGTGAGAATTAAAGGTAATTCATGGGCGCTGCCGGGTTTAGCGGGCACTCAGGACAATAAAAGTTACAATCAAAAGGGCCAGGCCTAACACAATCCCGCCGGTTAAAAGGGCGGTTAGATTAAAAGCTGGCCTGGCTGAATTTGCGTAGTAAGAGGTTCCGGCCTGATTCACTTCCAGGAGAGTCTGATTCATGTTATTCCAGGGCGGCAGGTTGCCGGTTGCCTGGAGGGCGTTAGCCGGGTGACTGTCGAGGCTTTGCGGCCAGTACCCGGCTTCGTGGATATGCTGTCGTAGCTGCAACAAATCCTGCTGGATCTTGCCATAGCGCGGATTAGCTTCGGCAATCGCCAGGGCCAGGTCCAGGCGTTCTTCAGAATCTTCGCAGGCCAGCATAATGGTGTAAGTATGGGCCAGGTTCGCCAGGGCGGTTGCCTGGGCGTTTTCGGGGTCAAGCTGTAGGGCCAGGATAGCGGCCTCATGGGCGTGGGTATAGTCCTGCTGCTGGGCCAGCTTGTCACTGACGGTCATCAGAGCGTCCACGCACAGGGCGGAATAGTTGGGATGTTCTCGAAAGAAAAGCTGCGCTTCATCCACTTGCAGGGTTTCAAAGAAACTCTCAAAATCGACCAGCTCCAGTTGGTCCTGGATAAAACGCATAAACAGTTCGTTGATGTAAGCGCCAAGCTGATTAAGGGTAATGGTAACGTCGGATAGCTCGGCAGTGGCGCCGCGCTGTTTTTGAAAGCGGGTGGCCCACAGGTTCAAGAGGATTGCCAGGGCTTTACCATATGCTCCGGCAGCCTGCAAACGCTGGGCTTCCAGCAGGCGGGGGGTATTGCTGAAGTTCATGCTGGCCCGCCGGTAACTGGCGGCTATATTACGGTTAAAGATTAGCTCCTGGGGAATGGTATGCGAAATAATAAAGACTTCCCCGCGTAGAATCCGGGCCTGCGCCAGAGTGGTGCTGGGTAGCATGCGTTTGTTATCCCGCTTGCGCGTCAGGTAGTAGCGCAATACCTGGCTATTCTGGTCGGTAATATCCAGGCCAATCCCTTCGATCAGGTCTTCGATGATACGGTAGACCGGGTAATCGGCCGGTATATCCAGGATATTGGAAGTTACTTCCTGGGGGTCACGGATAATGGTGGTTATATAACTGGTCATAGTCTCTTCCAGGGTTAGGGTTAAAAATAGGGCTTCAACGTGGTTTCAAGTCACCGGCAGCTTTCTGTTCCATTTCAAGTTTATTGCGCTCGCGCTCCCGGTCCTCCTTGACCTGCTCATCATAGGAGCGCAAGTAGAACCGGGCGTCCTGGCGTAAAAGCTGGGCGGCCTGGCGCAGTTTGGCCGCGCTCTTGAGCAAATCGCCGTCCCAGCCGGTATACAGCTCGTTTAGCCGGTTGGCCGTATTGCCCTCAATAGTCGGGAAAAGTTGTTCCCTGATAGCATGGTCAACCGAACCGTCCAGTTCGGAGAGTCGTTTCGCCTGGTTATCCAGGTCGTCCGCTACCCGGCGGGCCAGGTGCGCCTTATCTACTAAATTGTGATCGGCCACTTCGCTATTTCCTATCGTTCAAAAGCTTTTGCTCAACTTAAATTCAACCTGACTCCTGTTTTAATAGGGATACATCCAGGGGATTGTTTTCATACGATCTGGCGGTATAGGCCGGTCGGCAATCGTGGTCCGATTTTCAGTAGAGGGAACGGTTCCCCGGTAAGTGCCAGGGCCACTCACAATCCCAACGTGTCCCTCGCCGGTATAGTCAGGGAAAAAGACGATAGCGCCGGGGGGAGGATTGCCCTCGTGAATCTTACCGTGCTTTACGGCTTCCTCGTAAGCCATTTTAGCTGTGCCTACCTGTAGCTCTGCGACGTGGCCCCCGTTCGCTTGAGTAGCGGTGTTGACCCAACCCAGGCAATACCCATACCAGTTATAGTCATTGCGCTGACTGTGAGGATTAATTTTAGGGCTTGCGACCCCGTAATCGAGGGCTTTGCGCCCGATATCCAACTGATGCTCGGTTTGCTGGCGCTGCTCAAGCTCGGCTTTAGCCTTTTCCTCGGCGGCTTTCTGTTCAGCCTGCGCTTTTGCTTCGGCAGCCTGTCTTTCAGCCTTAGCTTTTTCCTCGGCAGCTTTCTGCCCGACTTCAGCCTTTGCTTCCGCAGACTGCTCCTGTTGAGCCTTATTGTTGCCGGTGATTATTTTGAGAATAGTGGTTTCAATGGCCGCAACCACTTCGCCTCCCAGGATAAACGGCCAGCTTCCGTTCAGAAAGCGGGTGGCTAAAGCCGCTTTAGCGACATCTTCCGGCACGTGCTGCCCGGCCTGGGCCTGGGCCGTGACGCCCGCCGAGGCCAGCACTCTTAGCGGGGTTAAGGCATGGCCGTCCAGGGGTGACGGCAGACTCTCCAGCAGGGTTTGCAGCCAGTTAATGCCGGGCATGATAGGCAGGGCTTTAAGAATATCTTCGCTCAGTCGCCCTGGGTTTATTGAAAACGGTCCCTTTTCCGCGCCGGCGCTTTGCGCTTCAGCCGGGAAGAGGCGTGCCAGGGTATCGCTTATCTTACCGATACCCTCAGTCGCCCGCTCCGTGTAGCCCTCCGCTACTTTGAAATCGGTTACAATCTGGCCGTCACGTACGTAGCCGGTGCGTTCGGTTCCCTCCGGGTAGTGGTCTAGCTGGTTAGCCTTTTTAGCGGCAGCCAGTAGGAGAGCCTGTTCAGGGGTAAAGCCGTCCTGCGCTGCCAGCCGGTAAATCTCCATTGGAGATTTGTTGGAAGTTTTGCCCATCAGGGCCGCCCAGCGTTGCGGGCTGACTCCTTCCGGCGGGTCTATCACCACCTTCATGAGCCTGTCCTCGGTAATACTATGAGTGAGCAGCGGCCCGGCCGCTCCGGTCAGGATTTTACCGGCCAGCGCATCTCCGTCAAACTCGTTGTGGGTAATCTGGTTGGTCGCTTCTTCCCCGACGCCGGTTAAGACTGACACCCCTATTGACCGGGCTAAGCCAAGGTTCTCGCCAGAGAGTCCTCCGCCAATCACGCTGGCAGCGAAAGCGACGCCCATTTTAGAAAAATCGAGAGGCTTGCCGCTCAATACGTCGCTCAGCCCGGAATACATACTGTTCAGGCTGCCGTTAAATACCATACTGATTCCATCACCCATAAATTTCTGGGCAGGAAGCAACCCTCCCGGCATATTTAGCAGCCCCTCAACCATCCCTTCGTCAAGCGCTTTATGCAGGTCAGGGGCTTTCAGTTCTACCGCATCCATCACGACAGAGCGGCCTGCGCCGCCCGCAAAGCCTATACCGCCCGCCGCAGTAGTGGAGTAAACCAGGCCTAATAGCGGTGAGGTTTCTGCGCCCACTTCAAATAACACCCCGGCCACTTCAGGCGTAGTGACAGCTACGGCAAGGGCTATATCCGCCGCCAGCGCCACTTCCAGGCCCTTCTTCTGACCTTCCATGTTATTGTAGGAATGGTTCATCCAGGCGTTCCACTGGTCATTGAAGGCCTGGGTTTCGAGGGTGGCCTGGGCCATCAGCCGTTTGCCTTCGGCTACCTGGGCCGGGTCGCCCGACTGAAGCAACTGGTAAGCCTGCTCCAGCCTGACCTTTGTAGCCTCGTAGCGGGCCGGGTCGGGTTCCTGTCCCAGCCCGATTCCGCCCAACCAGCGTCCGAAAAGATTGGCCGGGTCTTGCAGGTAATCTCGCTCAAGTTTTTGATAGTTATTGAGGGTTTCAAGCTGGCTTTTGCACAGGTGCTGCAAACCCGCCTGGTCGGTGTTAGCGTAAGTTTCCATCTTCTGCTGAATCTGGAACTCCGTTACGGGTACGGGCTGGTAAACGCCGGGTTTGATTGAAAAAGAGTCTTGCAGGAAAGAGGTAAAGTCATGTAGCTTCGCCGAAACATAAGCCCAACTCTGCTGGAGAAAATTTGAAAGGGAAGTAATAGCCTGCCCGATATGCTCTGTCAGGAAATTTACCACCTGCTGCCCGCCGGTCACAACATTATTGTAGATGTTGCATGCAAACTGCCAGGTTTGATTGGCTCCATTGCCCAGGAAGTCGCCCATTTGCTCAAGTAAATTGGAGGTTTTAGTGGTTACCGGTAGCAGGGGGTTGGCGGCCCATAGCGGCGGAAAATTAAGGACTTTTTTCACCATCTCCTGCATCGAAGCGGTAAGCTCATTAACCGTGAGGTCAGATGGGGGCTGTTTAAAGGCGTTAGAGGCATATTGCCCGGTAGCCTGTCCGGCGTAGCTGAAGAGCGGATTCAGTAAAGGGATTGCGGCTGCCGAACCTGCGGCAAAAACGCTCTGCATCAGGTAGCGCCAGAGCGGGGCCAGCGGCGGGAACGGCGCACGGGGAAAGAACGGGCCAAAAATGGGACCCGGGTCAGGCCTTAACAGCGACCCTAAATCTAGCGGGAACGGTTGCGGGAGTGTCGGGGCTAAAATAGGCGGCGAGAAGCCAGGGCCTTTTGGACGAAAGTCAGGTAAATTTGGATGAAAGCCAGGGTCAAGCGGCAGCAAGATGGGAGGCACCGGTAGCGGGTTTTCCGGCATGGACTGGCAGCGCAATTCAAAAGCGATCAGTTCCTCGATAAAGTTATTCAGGCCTGACTGGGCGTGCCTGGTAAGTTCCAGCGCCTCATTTACCAGGCTGTAAGCTTCGCCTGTCAGGTGGCCCTGTTGCAGGTTTAAATGCGCCTCGGCAATATTGTCTACTACCTGTAAGAGGCCGGGGTAGCACCAGCCCAGTTCTTCCTTGCTGTTTTTAATAGTCTCTGTGTTAAAACGTATTATCATCTCCCTGTCTCCAAACCGTTTGAGCAACTATGCAGAACCGCCTGATGTGCGAGCGACAGCGCGAGGGTTCAGGCGAACCAGGGCGCCAGATACTCCTGGTGGTCGGGATGTATGTACTGCTGAAATTCTGGCGGTAGGATCGGGCTAAAGCGGGTGAAAGTCAAAAGAGTGGTCAGGGCATCGCTACGGTCAGGACTACCCAGCCAGCCATAGAAAGTTTCGCGGCTCAGGAAAAAGGGGTCCTGGACGCTAATCAGTGAAATAATAATATCGCCGCGCACTCCCTCGGCCGGTTCCTGCGGCAGATATTCGAGCAAGGCCAGCAAGGCTTTTTCAACTTTGGTAGCGGCCAGGGTGCGCGCTACGGCGCTGCGCAAGCGGGCGTTACCGCGCCCCAACAGGGGAAGTAACTGTTCTACCGCTGCTTCCCGGCGTGTCGCCAGCGTTTCAATCAACACAGTAGCCGGTATATCCTGCCGGACCAGCACGGAGAGGGCCAGTAGCTCTATTAATTCGGTGGTAGCAGCCTGCTCGCCTCGTTCCTGGCGCTTTTGCACTTCGCTGGCAAGCGTGTACCATTTCTGGTGATACTGCGGGTAGTTAAGGTTGAGAATGAGATTGTAGGCCGGGCTGCTTCGGGTATCCCGCACCACAATATCGGACCATTGCGGCGTACCAATGAGATCATTCAGGCGGTTGGGACGGCCATGCTCGTCAATTATATCGGTATAAACGCCTGCTTTTACCTCCAGGTGCTCATTGCTCAGCAGGTTTTCCAGCACTTCCTGGCCGTAGCGTTCCGCATCGTTAAACAGTTCTAAAACATTGTCTTGTAGAATGCTCATAGTTAACCTATCCCGGCAATAGTACTTTATTGCCTGCCTTTAGTGATAGTAAGTAGATAATATTTAGTGTTAACCAGTCTATCCTCAATTAAAAAATCAACAGATAGCCTTCCATTAGCCCCATTCCTTCCTAGCTGAATTTTACAGTTAGCCTGCTTTATACATGGATCAAAGCCTGGCTGGAGGGCGGCAGAAGTAACAGTCTCCGGGTGCTGGCCGTTCAGGTTGAACATTACGGGAAAATTACTGCCCGGTCTCAGGTAATAACTACCGGCCTCATCGGGATTAAGATTTTCAACCTTCGTCATTATCATGAAAGGTAACGCGCCGCCCCTGGCCGCCAGGGCGTTTGAGGTTTGCGCTGTAATCTCATCCAGGCGCACTCGAAAACCCAGACCGAGGGCCACTTCACCGCCGCCAATTTTTACGCGCGGGGGCTGACCGGAAATAGCTGCCTGAGGGGTAGGACCGGCGGTAGTTTGGGTTGCTGCCGATTCTGTCACCGGCGCCGTGGCAGCAGGCTTAATATCCGGGGTGGGCTGGATGCCGGGAAGCGCTCCACCGGCAACTGCGGTAGCCTTAACCGGCGTAGGAGTAGGCGCGATGATGGGAATGGCTGGAATAGAAGGGGCCACCGTAGGGCCGGCAGGGGTAACGCCGGTGCTTGCAGGCAGAGTATCCGGGATTTTGGCCGTAGCGATAATGGGTACTTCGGTTTTTACCGTTGCTTCCGCCGTTGGGCTGGTGGCTGCCCCTGGAATGTCAGTAAACGTCGGGACAACTGTGGGGGGAAGGGTCGAAGAGACGTACCCCTGTACCGGGCGGTTGGCAGGAGCAAGAAATTGCAGCGCCAGGAGTAAAAGGAGGAAACCCAGGCTTAAAGCGACCAGCAGTACGCCCGTCAATCTTAGCCGGGAGTTTAATTTCCCTTCAACCGGTGTTGGAGCTTGAGTTGCAGCGGGCCGCGCCAGCATATTGGCGTGAAAAATGTACGAACCTTGCTCCCAGTCCTGGGCCTCGTCCTGCCCATCCATACGGCCATATTCTTCAAGCGGAACAAAATCGTCCAGGGTGCGATCAAGATAGTAAAAATTAATCTTAACCTGCCCGTTTTGAACGGTCAGGATGGGATTAACCAGGCGGTCTGGATAGGTAGGGTCTGCCAGCAGGTTTTGGGCGGTTTTAAGGTCTCCCTGGCTGGGCCGGGTTAATTTACCCGGGTGGCGATGCCATTCTCCGATATAGTCCGCTCCCGGATGCCGGGTAATCGTTTCTTGAAGCTGCGAGTTGGCATGGTCCGTATCTATGGCGAAACTATACCGGGCATGTTCTGCCGCCGGACCGCTGCCGGTAGCTTTCACCAGGAAAACAGTTTCAGGATCAAGCCACTTGCCGATTAAAATTCCACCTGTTTCGAGGTTATGGCGATTATAATGCAAAGTTTCGCTCACCATAAGCTCGATTACTTCAGGGGCGGCAAGTACGGTTATACTTGAAGTTTTATACTCGACGTTAGCCACGACTTTTCTGCAACAGTTTAAAATTTTTACCTGTTTTTTACCAAAAGAGTAAAGTTAGCGAGACTTTTATTAACCAAAATTAAGTATAGCACCTGTTTTGTAATTTGTGAAGAATGTTTTGTAATTTGATTTTTTAATATCAAAGCTGGTAAATATTATAAACATGTACTTGCATTCCTTTCAAGCTGTGTTATCATATTAGTGATTTCTGCCTGGTGCACGCTCTTACAACGTTAAAGCCCAGTTAATATTTATAGTAAACCTTATGCCAGTCGAAGCTACGATCAGCCAAGTTGCAGTTAAGCTATTAATTCACCCTGATGTATTCGAGACGATTACGCAGGAAACCCTTCCTTTTGTTGACGATAAATTTGAAACCGGGGGGATTCTAATCGGCAGGTGGCTCGACCAGGATACGGTTCTGGTAGTAGCCGCCACGGGCGCCGGTCCCGCTGCCCATCACGAGCGCCTTAGTTTCGCGGTAGATACGGACCACGCTAATAATCGGCTGGCTGCTTACCGCTACCAGTATCCGGGGGTTGACTACATTGGAGAGTGGCACAAGCACCCCCCTACCCTTGACCGCCCCAGCGGAGGGGATCTTTATACCGCTCGCCGCTTGCTGGCCTATCCTGATTATCCAGACCGCCTGATCAATCCTATTGTCGTAGTAAGAGACGGTCAGCTTCTGGTCAATTTCTATTACCTCGATCAAACTTTAGCTGATTTTGTAAAACTACAGCGCCGGGTAATCCAGGCCGAAATGCTGCCCGGCCTGCTGGCCGGCGGCCAAACTTTACCCCTGCGCTCGCAAACGCTTTATCGCCAGAACGACCCGGCCTGGTGGCTTGGGACCGGCGAAGCGCGCCGGGACGAGGAAGAGCGCCGCCTGGCACAGGCCGGTTTTAGCATGGAAGGCTCTTCCAACCTGGACGAAACCACCTGGCTTTTCAAATACCGCTCTAAAAGAAATTCCCGCCTGCATTTTGAATTTCAGTGCTACGGCAAATACCCGATAACTCCGCCCAGCCTCCAGGTCTATTACAAAGGCAAAGAAGCCAACCACTGGCTGACCTCGCAGCGCCTCACTATGGACTGGAAACCCGCTGCGTACCTGGCCGAAATCTGCCAGGAGCTTGAAAGCGGGGTGCGGCAAAATAGCCGTAAGTTAGGCGTACGTACCCTGGCCGGCATAGTCAGTTTAGCCCTGCTCCTGGTGATAGGCAGCCTGATCTTTTTCTCAGTCAGCCAGTTGAACACTTCCAAAGCCGGAGAGAGTATTGATAATTCCAGCCGGACGGCTACTGCCGGAGCGGAAGAATTATTGCAGCGCAAAGCGGCTTCGGAAGCCACTATCGGGGCCGGGCAGACCCAGACGGCCCAGGCAAACCAGGCAGCGAATGCGCGAGCAGAGGCTACCGCTACCGCCCGTTCCAACGCTACCGCCACCGCCCAGGCAATTCAGGCCGCTACCGTTAATGCCGCTGTTACTGCCAGGGTGCTTGAACTTCAAAATGTTTACGCCACAGCTACGGCCCTGGCTAAACAGTATCCCGGTGGTCTAGCGCCCACGCCTGCCCCTGGCCGCCCCTGATCGCGGGTTTCGTTCAGGCCTATTTACCCAGGAACTTATGCTTCTGGCAGGTCAGGCTTCTTTAAGGTGCATCAAGCTGTAACCCTGGCAGCGCGGCAGGTTTTCAACAGTTTAAGCAACCGGTTTTACCTTTTTTGTTAGTGTTACCTTTTATGAGGGCTTTATGTCACAGACCAGCCTGATACCCTGGTATCAGTTATCGGAAAATCAGGAGCGTTATATTGCGGAATTACGCAGTCTGAAAACCAGATCCCGCTCCAAAAGCGTGCAGGTGCAGGAACTTGAGGACGGCTCAACGGTTTTTGTGGTGGTCACACCGAACCCACCGGGCTGCACCCTTTATCTCACCACCCGTCCTGATTATCCCAATTCGGCTCCGGTGCTGCTGGCTGAAAAAAAGGATGGCACGCCCTTAATGGCGGCTTCTCCCACCATCCAGGCCTGGAAGCGCAGCAACACTCTGGCCCAGGTGGTGGATGATGTAATTGGCCGGGTCACCTCTCGCCGGTTGATCCTGATATTTAGCCTGCTTGGCTTTCTGGTACTGGGAGTTAGCGCCCTGATTATCGCCCTCTTGATTGCCAGCGCGGACCGTCTGGATAGCGAAGCCAGAGCTTCTACGGCTGTTTCCGGCGATATGACAGCCCTGGCATTTTCGCGCCGTAATGTCGCGGCAACCATTACCGCCGGCTACCAGGCGGCCGTGGCAAAGGGCCAACCGTACACGATCAGCGCTGAGTTACAGGCTACCCTGGATGCACAGGCGGCGGAAGACGCCAGGCTGAACGCTCAAAGACGCAGCCTGCAAGCCACTGCCACTGCTAAAGCGGATTTCGCCACGATCACCGCCCTATCCGGGGCGAATGAGAGCGTGAAAGCTACTATAACCGCTCAAATAGGCTATCGTAACCAGACGGCCACCGCCGAGGCTAACCTTACCGCTACGGCCCAGGCTAATCTGACAGCTACCGCCGGTGCTCCTACCGCCCAGCCGCAAGCGCCGGGCAATACCCGGCCTGCTATCCGGCCTTTGCCTACTTCTACCGCTATACCTGCCGCCGGTACAACTGCGGCTGCTATCAACACAACCATACCGGTTAATACACCTGAACCATTATCAACCAATACACCATCTCCGGCAGAAACGACTGCGCCAGTACCAGCAACAACAAATACGCCCAGACCAGTTTCGACAAATATACCGGCTCCTGTGGCAACAAATACACCTGTACCAGCAGCAACAAGTACACCCAGGCCGGTACCAACCAGTACACCTACACCCAGACCGGTGCCCACCGCTACACCTTTACCGCTACCGACAAACACACTAGCACCGGCACCGACCAGCACGTCTAAACCGGCGCCCACCAGTACAGCTACGCCTATGCCAACTGATACACCAGCGCCAGCGCCGACGAGTACGCCAGCGCCGACTGATACACCGGTGCCGCCGACGAGTACGCCTACACCAGCGCCGACTGATACGCCTGTGCCAGCAACAACAAAAGGTGGTGGTAAGGGGCCATGTAATCCGCCGGATATTTGTCCACCTTTACCTTTTACTCCTTCTAGGCTGGTTCAGGCTTACATCACTCCAACACTGCCGGAGAGTAAGGGGCCTGAAGAAAGGCAGGACTCTTTAAGGACACAAACTTCTGGCCAGCGATTTTTCGGAATATCACAGAATTAGGAAAAAGCTCCAGCTTAGTCAGGAACGAATATGGCATCACTGGTATCCTTCATTTTAATAGAGACTTCAATCCTGCTAATGGGCGCTGCCGTAGTGCTGGATAGCGCTTTTAACAAACAATCCGGCCAGACCATTGTCTTCACGGGCGGGGGTGTGCTGGCGGGGCTTTTACTGGGCAGCCTGATTGCCTGGGTGATAAAGCGTAATCTGCGGGTTGGCGCTCAGTTAGTAACGGCCCCTCTCTGGCTGGCAGTAGTAATCTCAAGCTGGGTGGTGGGTGGTTTCGTTTTTATGCTAAGAGCGGCTCAACCGAATGATTGGCGGTTAATTTTGGCTGCGGTAGAACTGGGTAGCGTGCCGGGCCTGGCTGTAGGGGGCTTCTTTAGCTGGCAACTCACCCGCTTAAAACCGGCCCGGCCGAATTATCCTTTACCCGGCGCGGCTCCCATACCCATCCCGTTTCCAGAGGTAGAGGCACCCCGCGTTCAAGTGCCGGAAGAACTGGCTCACCTGCTGGAAGACCGGCCTGAAATCAGGGCCATTCGGCAGGTTTTGATGGAACAGCTTGTCGAGCTTAAAGAAGCTTACGCCGGTAGTAAAACGGAACTGCTGGAAATAGAGCAGGGCCTCTATACGGCGGTCATAAACGCCTATCATTCCGGGGGCCGCATAACAATCTATATCGTGTGCGATGCGCAATATCCCCATAGTGCGCCCACTTCGGTTGAAATTGAACTAACCAGCCCTGAAGCAGGCGCGCTTGAGCCAGTTTACAGCCGCCGTATTCTGGACATCTGGCAGCCCGGCTTCACCTTGCAGGATATAGTGAATGAAATCTATGGAGAGTTAAGACAAAATCAACAAATCGGCTAAATTTAATTTTAACACCCAGTCAGGAGATTCAATACATGAGCGATCAGCTAAAAAATAACGCCAGAAAGAACCTGGAAGAACTCAAAAAGCAATTAAAAACGGCCCAGCCGGTCCTGGTAAACGATAAGGGGCAACTAATTACTCCTGAAGAAGAAGCGGTGCGTGCAAAAGTCCAGGGTAGTAACGCTGTTCAAATCAAACCCAGCCGCTGGTTCTAGTTTGCGCGCCTGGCTTCCACCAGGCCGGAAAGGGGATAAAAATGTTCTTCAAAGGTTTTAAGCCTGAGAGCCGGTCTGTCAGACCCTGGTACATGGAAAATCCGGGGCGGCTGCTGATTGAGCAGCAGGCTATGGCGAGCCGTTTCCCTCAATTTCAGCTCTACAATGATGATGGGCAACTATACTGGATCGGCAAGCTGGAAACTAACCGTAATAACAGTTACTTGATCAAGGTAAATTATCCTGACCAGTTTCCCAGCAAGCCGCCGGAAGTCTTCCCGGTAGACCCGGTAGTTATCGTAGATGACCCTAAAGGCGATTTGCTGCATCAATACCCCGATGGCAAATTATGTCTCTACTATCCGGGAGACAGAACGTTTCCCAGTAGTGCAACGGCGGCAACGGTAGTGGCGGTAGCGGCAGCCTGGTTCTTTTGCTATGAAACCTGGCTCGAAAGCGGCAAGCAGGATTGGCCGGGCGCTCAGATGGAACACCAGATTCGGCTCTGAAATTTTGAACGGGCCATTATCAAGTTTTGCCTATAGAGAAAAGGATAACCGGCAATGAGCATTTCGACCAGGCATTTAGTAATAACGAGCGATTATTTAGAAGACTTACTGGCCGCCAGGGAACCCTCCGGCCCGCTGGTAGGTCGCGCTGCCGATGGCGGGATGGTACTACAACTTGGAACCGGCCTCTCCGGCGAAAGCGCCGAATTGCCCGGTGGCTGGTGGCGTAGCGCCGAGGGGCTTGAAGAGGCCCTGCCCGGCCTGGCGGCAGGCAGCCTGGCCGCTTACCTGGAACCTGAACCTCATTTCTTTAGCGTTACCGAGGAACACCGCGTTGAGCCAGTAACCTTTGAAACGGTGCGGCTCTATACCGATTACTACAACCGCAGCCAGGGTCTTTTTGACAGGAGCGTTCTGAACAGCAAGAAAGTGGCTGTAGTTGGTCTTGGCACGGGCGGTTCTTTTATTGCGGCGGAACTCGCCAGGGCGGGGGTGGGGCATTTTATCCTGATTGATTTTGACCGCTTGCAGGCTCATAACCTGGCGCGTCACGTCTGCGGTCTGGCGGACCTGGGCCGGTTTAAAACCGATGCCCTGCGCGATTACCTTTATAATGCCAGCCCCGTGGTAAAAGTTGATACCCACTGCCTGGATATTACCGCCGACCCGCTGCTCCTGCCAGATATTTTAGCCGGTTGCGATCTCATAATCGGTGCGACGGATTCTGAGGAAGCCAAAATGAAGCTTAACCGGGCAGCCTGGAAGCTGGCTATCCCGGCCATTTATGGCGCGGCCTACGAACTGGGTTTTGGCGGTGATATTTTCCTGGCCGAGCCGCCTGCCGGAGCCTGCTACGCCTGCTTCCGCCAGCAGACTGAAGAACTATTTGGCGAGTATCCCCACGAGCCCATTCAAAGCTATGGCAAGGAGCGACCGCAGCCCGCTCTCGGTCTGGATGTCCATTTTATCGGGCTGATTGCCGCTCGCATGGCCCTGACCGTACTGCTGCGAGACGACCCGGAAAGCCGTTTTGAAGAGTTCCCGGCTAACTGGGTGTTGTGGGGAACCCAGGTGCAACCGGGCTGGCTGTTTGAACGGCCTTTGCAGAGCGATTTTGTTCAAATCGAACCAGACCCCTGTTGCCCGGTTTGCCACGAAGAAGAGTATAACCGGCAGATGCTGGGAATGAGCGCGGCAGAAATTAACGCGGAAGCAAGCGAACTTTTGAAGAGTTTAACTTCTTACAACGGTTAAACGGGTTTAGTAAGCAGGTAACAGCAGTGAATCTAGAGGAAAAGAAGGAAGGCTTAAACCTTAAGCTCGATGCCTTTGCGCAAATTATAGAGGACGATGCGCCAATCGCCTTTGTTAATCAAGCGCCTGCTTCCGGCAGCGCCCTTTCGGTTAAAGAGTCAGCCGGACTTGCTTCCGGCCGGGGATCGGCCAGGCCAGACCGGCAGTACCGGCGCTGGAGGTTGCTGGCCGTGCTGATGGCGCTCTTATTTCTGGTAGTCGGGAGTGTCTTCTGGGCGCTAGGCTGGTCTAACCTGCCCGACCCGGTGGTAGTCGCCAACGCCAGGGCCACCGCTACCGCCGAAGCCGCCAATGCCACCGCCACGGCCCTGGCGCTTTCCAATCTGGAAAAGGTGGACGGGCCTTACAATGCCGGGAAGAGCACTTTCGCTGCGCAAAATTACCGGCAGGCGGCCCAGAATTTTGAAGAAGCGCGCCAAAAGCAAAAAGAACTCGCTCTAACGGCCCATCCTGATATGGAAAGCTGGCTCTTCAAAACGTACCTGGCTCTCGGAGATGAACTGTGGAAATCGGATAAATTTTCCAGTTTTGAGGAGGGTTTGAGCTACTACAAAAAAGCCCAGGCCCTGACCGGCGACATCACTCCGGCGGAGCGCGACACTGGCCGGGAAACTTACCTGGCCGGACAACTGGCCCAGGGCGACCTCTATTACAACGGCATCATTGCCTATAACAACCATATTATGGATCGTACCATCAGTTATCTTGGCGAGCTTTATTCCAAAAAGAACGACTTTCGAGATGCGCCTGAAATTTATTATGAGGCTTTGATATCAGAAGCTGATGCGCTTGCGGCCAGCGCCAAACTGCCGCAGGCCTACCAGTATTACTATATTGCTTCCAAACTTAAGAATGTCCCTGATAATCGTTACGCTCAGGTAAAGGTTAGCGCGACGGAAGCGGCCCTGAAACAGACCGGGCAACCGGTCCCTACTGTCGCTAATCCGTAGCTATTAGCCTGCCCTGAGTCTAACTACCATTTTAATGGAGGTATTTCGATGAGCGATGAAAAAAGAGTTAACTACGTGCGCCTTCAAGAACTGGCGAACGAAGTTAGCGGTTCCGACCTTACCGCCCTGCGCACGGCTTTTCAGAACCTGGAGCAAAGCGTGCGCGGTCTTTCCAACTATTATGAAGCGCAGCGCGCTACGGACCTGATTAACCAGCTCGCCAAACTGGTTGATAAGGTTATGTCAGATGTAGAGCCGGTCTGCAAAGCTTTCACCCAGCGTGCCACCGAGGAAGCGGAACACTTTAAAAAATTTGCTAACAGCGCCGCCCAGATTAGCGGATCTTAGTTTTTCCGCGTTGTTGCAAACAGCGGCAGGCTTTTTTGCAGGGGAAGATTCTTTTAATAAATTAACAACAGGAGTGAAACATGTCAGAATTAAGGGCAGACCTGGCCGGCTTTGGTACCACCGCCCAGAATATTGAGCAGGATGGCGCAGCAGTTGTAAAACAACTTCAGGCTATTCGGGAAAAGATCGTTACCGGCAGCCGCTCTTTCTTTGTGGCAAATCGCGGCGACGATATGCGCAGCAAAGCGGACAAGGTTTTCAGCGAAGCCATTGATGGAGTAGATAAGTTCTACAAAAGCCTGGCCGATGGCATCAGGACTGAGAAAGCTAACATTGAGAGGGTAGATAGCGTATAGCGCAGAAACCAAAGGGTAGGGGTACGGTAACAATGTTCTGGAAATAAGGTGGGAAGCCTGTTCGAGCTTTCTGGCTTCCCGCTTTATTTCTACAAGTCACTTAAAACAGGGCGGCAATAATGAACCAGTACAATCGAAACCAGAAGGCCGGCCGGCAGCGTTCGGATCTGTTGCAGCGCGAGGAACCGGGATTACCGCCTGCATACTCCTCCGAGGAGGAGGCAAGCTGGCACCAGGAAAAAACAGGTGTCACCAGCGCAGAGGCGTTGCGCTGGCAACTGGAAAAACTGGGCGTTTCCTCTGAGGAAGAAGCCCGCGCTTATTATGAAAAAATGGGCCTTGACCCGGATGAGGCGAAAAAGTGGTTCAGGGAAAAGCAGGGAAAGCGCCGCTTTAATAAAGGGCTTGTTTTTGGCCTGGCTAGCCTGGCGCTGCTGCTAGTGGCCGCCCTGGTTTTAGGGCTGCTATTCAACTCCTCCGGCTCCAAAACCGGGGGCGAGGTTCAGGCGAATAGCACACAGGTTACAGCCCAACCTACCCGGACTCCCACAGTCGCAGGTGCCGGCGATGTTACCCCGGCCAACCTGCCGGTTATCACGGTGGCGGCCCCGGCCCTTCCTAAAAATGAAGCGGAGCGTATTCTGCAAGCCGGGCAGACAGCGTTCAACGCCTCGCGCTGGGAAGAAGTGGTAGCCGCGCTCTCCACCCTGGGTCCTAACGACTCTACTTACGAGCAGGCCCGTCCTCTGCTGGTTAAAGCTTATTACGAACTGGGTATGGCCGAACTAAAAATAGACAACAGTAATAACCTGGCCTCAGCCGAAAAAACGGCTAATTTTTTACGCGCAGCTAACAAGCTTAATCCTGAATACAGTGGCTTGAAAACCGCCCTGGACCGCGCCGAACTCTATGCCAAAGCTCGCGCCCAGTACGACAATCAGCAGTGCAACTTTGCCGTAAATCCGCTTGGCGAGCTATATAATCAAATAAAAAGCGAGAATGCTGCCGCTAAGTACCGCGATACAGCCGAGCTTTATTACAACTGCCTGATCATTGTAGGCGAATTGACCGAGAAGCAGGATAATAAAGCGGCCTGGCAGGAGGCCAAACAGCGCTATACCCAGGCCCAGGGTATAGATGTAGCCGATAAATCCCTGGCGCAAGGGCATCTTGAGGCGGTTGAGAGAAAGATCAACCCGCCCACGCCTACGCCGCTTCCTACGCCGACCCCCAGGCCGCCCACTCCAACCCCGACACCCGGAATTTGTTCGCCGGGCGGTAGCGGCAGTAATTTCTTTGCCTACCAGGCCGCTGGTACTGGGCTGGGCAACGCCGCCGACCAGGGCAAATCTAATATTACCGGCTCGGTAGTGGACAGAAACCATAACGGTATTGGCGGTGTGGTAGTGGTTGCCAGCAGCGGCGGCTACCGCTATACGGCAGTTACCGGCGGCAACGGCAGTTACCAGTTTGGCCCGGTACTGGGCAAAGGAGTCTGGACGCTCCAGGTAGCCGGTGTACCAGGCAAAACAATTTGCACATCTGTTTCCGCCAGCGTGCAAATGAACGGCCAGGCCGGTTCCATTGGTAACGTCAGCTTTACCGAGTCTGCGCCGGGCTAAGAACCTACTTCCGGCAGAGTTGCGCCTGTAGTGGTTATAAAAGGAGTCGCTGTGATAGGACAGCGGCTCTTTTTAATTCTATCCAAAAGTTCCAGAGTCCTTCGAGACACGAAACTCCTCCTGAGGGCTATTGCTTTTTACCCGTTTATAGATTATAAGATAGGTTATGTGAACACTCGTTCTCAAAACCTATCTTCATAAGATATATTACTCTTGCTGAGGAAGCCTGTAGAGATGTTTGAACTTGCCGAGAATCGTGATCGTTTTAGAGTTTATCGTTACTGCCGTCAGCCTGAGGATCTCGAAACTTATTTAACGAATCTGAGGGTTGTATTGGTATCAGACTGGTTGTGCCGGGCACTCATAAAAGAGGGATACAACGTAAGCCTGGACCGAAATGTCACTGAAGAGAACGCGGAAGAGCAACTTAACCTGATTCCATATAAGGAGCTTGCGTCTTCTCCGCTTGCAGGAGAATATGATGCGGTAGTAACTGCCGTAGCTCATTCCGCAGGTGGCTTTGCCGGTGAGGAAGAGGTTAAGCCAGGTTCTGCCAGGTACTGGCTTCGCTGTGAAACGCTCTCGGTTAAAGAACCGGTAAAGGTTAAATTTAGCGGGTTTGACGCTATGCTGAGCGAACTAAACGAGTATGGTTGTGAGCCACTGGCTTTTCGCTACTTTTTAACCACTGCCCATTATCGTAACCGCTTAAATTTTAGTCTGGAAAGCCTCAAACTGGCCCAGCTTACCCTTATCCGCTTACGAGCCAGGCTGATTGACCTCTTTCAACTCTCAAAACTTAGCGCGCTTGAACTGGGAAGGGTTTTCAGCGGAGAGGAGGCGGTAAGAGACGAATATAATAGAAGGTTCTGGGAGCACGTACATAACAATTTAGCCTTGCCTTCTGCCATAAGTACACTCTGGCAAATGTTGAAGTTGCCTTACGCGAAGCTTCATCCCCTCACCCGCCTGAATTTACTTTTAGAGTGGGATCAGGTTCTGGGTTTTGGTTTGCAGAGCTATCTGGAAACAGGCTTATGGTGGTCTATCAGAGATGGCGCGCATGGCGATCTATCCCGGTTAAGCCCTGAAGTGAAAGGGCTGGTTCAAGAATATATTTCTTGCGACTCTGATTACCAGAGAGCGGACCGCATAATAGAAGAGCTAAAGGCCCAGAGATTCAAACTGTACGGCGGGCGATTTTTGTTAGTAGCACGCCAGGAAAGCAGGCGGAAATGACTCAAGAAATAATTTTAGCCAAAGACCAGGAAGCGACCACTGCAATAAGCCCCGGCCAGGTACAGTCCGACCTTGACCGTAATCCGGCAGCGGTCTATCTCTCTACCCTGCGGCCGAGCGGACGGCGTTCCATGCAGCATCACCTGAATACTATCGCCAGAATGCTGTCAGGTGGCCGGGAGGATGCTTTCAGCCTGGCCTGGCAGGAGTTGCGCTACCAGCACACCGCCGCTGTCAGGACGAAACTGGAAGAGAGCCACTACAAGCCCAGTACGGCTAACACTGCCCTCAAAGCTTTGCGCGGAGTGCTAAAGCAGGCCTGGAAACTGGGGCTGATGGAGGCCGAGGACTACCGGCGGGCGGCGGACGTGAAGCTAATCAAGAGCGAGACTTTGCCCAGGGGCCGGGCGCTGCTGCGCGGTGAAATCATCGCCATCCTGGATACCTGCGCCGCTGATACCGGGCCCGCCGGGGCCAGGGACGCGGCTATCTTCGCGGTGCTGTACGCCGCAGGGTTACGCCGCTCCGAGGTGGTGAAACTCACCCTGGCCGATTACGACCATGAAAGCGGCGCTTTAACTATCAGGGCTGGCAAAGGCAATAAGGACCGGGTGGTTTACCTGGGCGCGGATGGCGCGGGGCAAGCCCTCGAAGATTGGCTGACCCTGCGCGGAACTGAGTCAGGGCTGCTCTTTTGCCCGGTAAATAAGGCCGGACGGATAGTGCTAGGCCAGACCATGACCGACCAGGCCGTGCTTAAATTACTTAAGAAACGCGCTACCCAGGCCGGAGTACGCGCCTTCAGTCCGCATGATTTGCGCCGCACTTTCATCAGCGACCTGCTGGATGCCGGGGCCGACATCGTCACGGTTCAAAAGCTGGCCGGTCACGCCGATGTTTCGACCACCGCCCGCTACGACCGGCGCGGAGAGGTCGCCAAGCGGAAAGCGGCCAGCCTGCTCCATGTGCCGTATAGAGGCCGACAACAGAAGAATTAAGAATTAACACAGCGAAATTAACTTTCCGCAGGCCTTTCCAGTAGTTTTTGCCTGAGTTGCTCCAGCTTCTTCATATTGATAGATACAACTTCGGATAAGGTGCGCGAGGAAGCGTCCTTATCGTTAGCACCTTTGCTAAGGATAATGGCCTGGCGCAAGTGCCGGGCACCGTCTTCGTTGGAAACGGCCAGATTCAAGGCCCACTGCTTTGTGGCATGGTCGAAGCTGAATTCGGGAGAACCGGATAGGATGGAGCTAACCGTATGCCGGTTAGCTTTATGCTGCTGGCGCTGGCAAAGCTGCTCATAGAGTTGGGCGAAGGATAAGGGGCCCGAGGTCAGGAGAGCGCGGAGGCTGGCGCGATAGCTCTCCAGTTCGGTAGAGCGCAAGGCGGCCAGGGCGGTCAGGTCTACCAGGCGCGCTTCTTCGGCGCTGACGGCGCTATCTTCGCCCAGCACGGTAAAGGTCAGCCCGGCCTGGCTCCAGCGTACTTGCAAAATAGTGCCTGCTCCCAAAAAATCCAGTTTCTCTTGCAGTTCAGGGCCAAAAAGCCTGTGAGCGGCTTTGTCCAGCCATACCGTAAAGTCAGCGCCGTCTTCGTACCACAGCGCAGATAGCGCCAGAATCTTACCGAGCTTGTAAGCGCGGGGATAGAGCGTCTGGGCTGCTTTTGGTACGCTCACCACTCCTTCGTTAAGTTGCCATGCTCGCAGGGTAACTTTCCAACCTATGGCTAAAGGCGCTTGCGTATCTTCTTCAGTTTCAAGCGGCCCTGATTCTTCCACTGGTTCCCGGTCATCTTCAGGCTCAATCTCTGTAATGGTGGTAGCGCCCATTTCAGGTTCAACTGGCTCAAGCTTACCACCGGTTACGGGTAGGACCGCATAGCGCCTTACCGGGGCAGGCGCAGGTACAAACTGGCGCGGTAGCCAGCGGTCAAGGCCAATGCGAGTCCACTCTGGTTGCTGGAGCAGCCAGCTTTCCAGGGCGGAAGGCGCGAGAGCCTCCCCTGTAAACTGCTGCTGGTACGCGGCCAGGAGTTGGCCGGTGGTTACACCGCTTTCCAGCGCCACGAACTGGGTTAGTAGCTGGCTTAACTGGGCCTTTTGCTCAGAAGTCAGTTCGTGCTGGCCGGAAAGTGCTTTCAGCTTGAGATTGTAACTACCCTCAGAGGCTTTAACCAGCTCGAAGCGCGGGTCTGCCGGGCAAAAGATATGCCGGTAAGGCTTGTCAGCTTCAGCATCAAGCGAATGCAGATAGCTTAGCAAATCCTGGCCGTCCCAGCTCTCATCGAGTAGAGCTTCGTAGAGCTTTTCGTTGGCAAGTCTCTCAATGATCAGCCTCCACTGGCCCGGCGAGAGTTTTACCGGCACAAAGCGGTTATCTTCGCGCAGCCGAATTTCCTGCCCTTCTTCCCAGAGATAATTCAGGGCCTCGCGCTCGGCAAAAGTAAAGGGCTGGCGATCCTGGGCGCGGAGTTGGACCCAGCTATCCAACTCTGGCAGCGCTTCCGGTTCCTGTAGAAAAAGAAGTTGACTCTTAGGCCTGGGCATGCGCGTTCTCCTGGGTGCTAGTCTGTGACGAATCTAAATCTAAGCTGCGTTCACCGGCCAGGACATCGCGGCCTGCCTGGGTCAGCGCCAGGGCGTTATATTCGGCCTGTTCGCCGTTCACCTGGTACTGCCGGGCCTTGATTTCGATATAGCCCCGGTTCAAAAGCTGGTTTAGCAGCGCCTGCAACTGCTCCGTTTTCAGGCGGGCGGTTTTGAGAGCGCCGAAATGTTCGGAGTTACGCGCTGTAGGGCTGATAGGGTAATTTCCGCCGTCCCGGCTATGCCCGAAGGCTTCTCCCAGCAGCATTTTAATGATGGTATGGGCGCTGAAATAGCCATCGTGGTCGCGCAAAGCTTCCAGTATTTCCATAGCGGCATCGGTAACGGAGAGGCTGGGAAGTTTTGTAACTGCCTGCAAAGCACCTTCAATCCGGCGATCATTCCAGGGTACGGAGTAACTGGGGGCGCACTGGTCGCACTTGCCGCAGGCTTTTACGGTCAGTTGCCCGCCCAGAAGGTAGTTATCCAGGTAAGCGCGGCGGCACTGCCCGGCAGGCAGGTCCACGAAATCCAGCATCTTTTGCAGGCGCTGCTCAAAATTGGCGTAGCGTTGATAGAAGGTTTCGGAAAGCTGATTGAAAGCGGCTTCGCTGGCCTGGCTGGTAATTTCAAGGGTAAGACCGCGCGCAAAGGGCCGGAAAATGCAGTTTTCCGGCTGGCTTTCGCTTAACTGGCTGAGCAAAGCGCCAGCCTTTAGAGGGTCGCCTCCGGCCTGCTGCCAGCTAAAGGCATCGTATCTCAGGCGCACGCTATTTGTGGCCGATAAAGGATGGCGCTGCCTGGGACCGGCCAGGAAGTTGAGTAAACGCCGAGCTTCCAGGCGCTGTGGCTCATCCGCTAAAGACGCCGTTATCTGATCAATATCCAGGCTGAGTAAAAGATCAGCATTCAGAATGACATCCTGACCGCGCTTTAATAGCCCGGCCTGCTCCGCGTTGTAGACTAGCACCCGCAAGGCTACTTCATCTACGTTCAGTCTCTCGCTCAGGATTTCGAAGGAAGTCAGTACCCGGTTATTATCAGCCATTTGCGCCAGCAACTTTAACAGTTCGGGGATTACACCCTGGTCCTGCCAGCCCTTGCGCGCGATAGAGCGATGGGTGCGCTGAGTAGCCGCGTTGTATAAAAGAATAGCGTAAGCTTCCTGGCCGTCCCGCCCGGCCCGGCCTGTCTCCTGGGCGTAGGCTTCCAGCGAGGAGGGGTGGTCATAGTGAATGACAAAGCGAATATCCGATTTATCTACGCCCATGCCAAAGGCGTTGGTGCAGCAGACCACTTTAATTTCATCGTGCATGAAAAGCTCTTGAATGTTGTGCCGCTCAGCCGGTTGCAGGCCCCCATGATAGGCGTAAGAGGAGATGTTGGCGTTGCGCAGAAGTTCTGCCAGGCGGTCGGCGCTGGCTCTCCTGGCCACATAGACAATGCCGGAACCGCCCTTTTGCTGGTCGGCCAGCAATTGTTTGACCAGTTCTACCACTCGCGCTTCGCCTTCAGTGGCGTTCTGGCAGTGATAGACGCGGTAAACCAGATTTTCGCGCTGCTGGTCGGCCAGGTGAGTAAAAGGTGCGGGACGGCCTGGTATACTGCCAAAGCCCAGGGCTTCTCGAATCTCGGCCTGCACTTTAGGGGTGGCGGTAGCCGTTACAGCGTGAACAGGCACGCGCTGACCGCCCGTAGCCGGTAAAAGCCGGGTGATTTCAAGGAAATCAGGGCGGAAATCATGGCCCCAGGTGGAGATACAGTGCGCTTCGTCCACCACCAGTTGCACCAGTGGCAGTTGAGCGAGGGTAGCTCGAAAACGCGGGTCTCGCAAACGTTCCGGGGCGAGATATAAGAGGCGCACTCGCCCGGCGCGCGCTTCTGCCAGCACTTCCTCCTGCTCGGCGGCGCTCATGCCGCTCACCAGGCAGTTAACTACCGAGAGGCCAAGCTTTTCGCGCAGGGCGGAAACCTGGTCCTTGATAAGCGCAATCAGCGGCGAGATGACCAGAGTGCAGCCGTGGCGTACCAGGGCGGGCAACTGGTATGTCAGGCTCTTGCCGGAACCGGTAGGGGCCAGGGTCAGCACATCGCGACCTGCCAGCACCGCTTTAATAGCCTCTACCTGGAAAGGCCTTAAGGTACGTTCGCTCCCCCAGAGCGCCTTTAAGACTGCTTCCAGGCGTGGACGCGCCACGCTTTCCCATTCCGCTTCCGCTATGAAATTAGAGGGCAGCATGTTCTGGTTCAGAATTTCGAGGGCTTTGCCGTCGGCGCTGGGTGGCAATTGAGAGGGGTCAAAGGGAATTCCCATCCATTCGCAGATGCGCCGGTACATCTCAAGATCCGACTCGTAGCCAATGGTGGGATTGGGCAGCGATGCCAGCACTTCTCCCCGGTACATAGCGGAGCGCAGCCGCTTATCCAGCATTACTACCGCGCCGTGGTCGCTATCGCTACGGATAAGGCGGCCAAAACCCTGCTTGAATTGAAAGATAGCGCGCGGCAGCAAGTACTGGTAGAAACCATCTCCCCCGGCGCGTTCTACCGCTGCCATGCGGGCCGCTTCTAAGGGGTCGCCCAGCGAAGGGAAGGGGAATTTTTCAATTAGCACATAGCTAAGCGATTTACCGGGAACGTCTACTCCTTCCCAGAGGGAGCGCACACCCAGCAGAGAGACGCGCTCATCGGCCTTGAAACGCTCTATCGCCTCGGCTTCATCCTGCGTCAGAAGCGGCAAGCCAGCCTTTTCCAGCGCTCCCACGGCTTGCTCATGCACCGTTTCCATGCGAGAGCGGGCGGTAAAAAGCGCCAGGCTGCGGCCTTCAAAGTAGGGTATAAACCGACGAAGCTCTGCCGCTACCGCTTCCGGGTAAGCTTTCCGCAATGCGGCGCCCCTTGGGGTGGGCAGGTGGTTGGGTAGCATAAACAGGGCATTCGAGTGATAATCGAAGGCGTAAGGCAGCACCTCCGTCACTACCCGCCCAATTTCCAGGCGATTAAGGCCAACCCGGCCCAGGTAAAAGTCAAAGCCATCGGCAGCGGTAGTAACAGTAGCCGAGGTAACGATGGCCGCCTTGAGTTTGGACCATAGACCCGCGTACATAAGCGCCCCGACCGCCACCGGCATACCCTTCAGGCTCCAATCCGCCTGCTCGACTTCGCCCGGTTCAAATTGAACCACGCGGATAGTGCTATTCTCATCCCAGAATTTCCAGAACCAGCGGGCCGACTCTACCAGCTCGTTTAATTCTTCCAGCGCAGCCAGGCGTATGCGCTCGGCCCGAGCTACCCGGCGCGCTCGCCCGGCGTTTTCAGCTTGCCGGGCCAGGGGAGCGGCTAACTCGTCCAGCACGTTAAAGAGTTGCTCAAGCAGTTGCAAAAATTGCTGCCCGGCCTGGTTGAGAGCAGGGCCACCGGGACCGGTGAGCGCTCGGCGCGTCAATTGGGCGCTAACGCCGTAGCGCAGGCGGTCCTCGCGGTTAACCACAACCTGGCGCTCGATATAGCTGTTGAGATACTGGCCGAGCGAACGCAGTTGGGCCACCAGTTCAGTACCTACCCGGCGTAGCTCCTTGAGATTAGGCTCATCCGGTGATAATCCCAGGTTGCGGCAGGTTCTCAGTAGTCCACCGGGAGCCCCGCCGCGCCAGCCTCCGGGGCCAATCAAAGCGATTAAAATCCGCCGCAACTGCCGCAATCCCACACTGCGGGTTAAAACCGAAGTAGCGGCATCTTCCAGGGTGTGCGCTTCGTCGCAGACCAGATAAGAGGATAATAAGCCCGGCGGAGGGCTGGGCTGCTGGTCTGGAGAAGGCACTTGACCTTGTTCCTGCTCCTTTTCGCTCTCGCGGAGCGCTTTAGTCAGTAACAGGGAGTGGTTAACTACTACAATATCGGCCCTGGAGGCATTAAGCTGGGCCGTTTTTAAGAAATCAGGCCGGCTGCGAGGCAGGCCGGCAGGCCAGGGGGCTTGCAGTACTTCCGCCGTAACGCGCACACGTTCCAGTAAATTCCAGGTGTCCGCGTTGGTTCCTTCGCTTTCGGCGGGTGCATCCAATAACATATAAGTATGGTGGTTCTTCTCAATCAGGTTAGCCAGGCCTGTGAAAGCACCATTCACGGCTCCCAGGTCCCCATCGACGGTTACCCGGGCAAAACCGGCCAGGGTGGCTAACCCCCAGGCCCGGCCAGCTTCCAGTTGCCCTTCTTCCCAGGCGTCCTGCCATTCTTCGGCCAGGCAACGACTACTGAGGTAATTACGTCGCCCTTTTAGTAAAGCGCGTTTTAGCTCTTCGCCCGGCGTAAGGTCGGAAACCACTTTTCCTAAAAACTCTAAATCTTTGTTGTAAAGCTGATCCTGAAGCACCCTGGTATAAGTGCTAACTACCACCGGCTGGCCGCTGGCGCGAGCCTGCAAATAAGAGGGCCCCAGGTAGCCGAGGCCTTTACCGGTTCCCGTTCCGGCTTCCACTACGGCAAACCGGTCATTTAAAAATACGTCCCCGGCCAGGTGGGCAAGTTGGGCTTGCGGAGGGCGGCGGGTTTTACCTGCGGTAGTATAACCATCCAGGATTGTTTCGATGGCTTGTTCGGTAGGGCCACTACTGTTACCGGCCTGACGTGGTTCAAGCAGAGGGGTGGCGTTTTCGCCAAACTGGTTAAAAAGCTCTGCCAGGTCCAGGTTAGTAGCATCTACCCTGACACCGGACAGGGCTGCCCAGGGGTCGCTGGCACGTTGTAACAGAGTTAGAATAAACTTGGCCTGCGGGCCGTCCGTCAATTCCTTGATTAAACCGAGGGTAACGCCGCCCAGCATCGCTACATCAACATCGGCCTGGTGAGCGTTAGGCAGGACGCAGTTATAGTACTGGGCCAGTGTTCCCAGCCGGTGATTGTTTAACGGTTCAGCCTCGTAAGAACCGGTTTTACCCAGCGGCAGGAGAGCGCGGGCCAGCGGCAGGGTGTCAAGCACCAGCAGGCCAGCAGGTAGCGGGAAACTCTTACGCGCCGCTACCTTACGTATTACCGGGCCATCAAATAGGGCGCCGTTATGCGCTACCAGCGGTAAGCCACCTACATAATCAAAGAACTCGGCCAGGGCCGCCTCAACCGGGGGTGCCTCTTGCAGTTGCTCCAGGGTAATACCGGTAAGATGGGTAATAGCGGCCTTAAGCTGGCCTTCCAGCCTGGCAAAGCGCATAAAAGGTTCGCCGTCTGGCTGAAAATGCATGTAACGCTGGGCGGCTACCTGTAGAATCTCTATTTCGTCTCCCGCATCCAGGCGGCCACTGGTTTCCAGGTCGAAAACCACATAACAGCCGGGCGTAATCCAAGACCAGTCGGTTCGTCCAGAATTAGTCGGAGTCTCTTCGGGTTCGTCCTCTTCGCTGCCCTGGTTCTCAGGCTGCACTACCGACCAGCGCCCGGCGTTATCCCGCTGGTAAGCCGAGGGGAAAGCGTTTAGCACCCGTTCAATCACCCGCGCATTGACCGGGCGGCCAAACTTACGGGAAACGAGGGGTAAAAGCGCCTCTATGGTTACGGACTGGCCGGGAAATTCGGCAAAAGCGGCGTCAATGGCCTGCCGCATGGCTTCTTCGTTACTCATACCTGGCTCTTTTCTACCGACAGGAAAGCGTGTAAAAGTTGGTACATCTCATTCAGGTAAGCTTTTAAATCCTCAGCCGGAAACTCTAGCGGGTCTAGCCTGTCCCCGGCTTCCGCCAGGGCCATTTGCAGGGTATCCTGCCACTCGGCCAGGGCTTCCAGGAGCAACGCGGCTTTTTCGGTGTAGCCGGTGGAAGATTGCACAGAAGCTTTTTTACCCTCTTCCGCTCCGACATTGTCAGTTTCTTCTGAAAGCGGCGTTATCGGGGAAGGTTCTGTTTGAGACAACCCTGGGACCGGTTCAACTTTAACAACTGGCGGCTGCTCCTGTTCCTGGGGCCGTAAGATGAGCCGGGCTAGTTCGGCAGGGCGGCAATCCAAAGCGCCTGCCAGCAGCGAAAGGCCCAGCATGGCCTGCAATTCTCTTTCATCGCTGGTCGGTAGCCAGAGATTGGTCTCCTGGTTCAGGCGTGATTTATACTCGTCCAGCCTGGCCCAGGCGCTAACCTCGCCAAGCCACTCTTCCAGGAGTTGGCCGGGCTGCGCACTCTCCCGGCTTGCGCGTTCCATCAGTTCGTGCAGGACCACGACTCTTTTTGCAGTTATATCAGGCATAGACACCTACAGCACCAGGCACTTGAGGTTAATAAGACGGATTTGGATGGTTTGAGCCTTAAGCAACTCTTCATCGTCAGCCTGCCTTCCTCCTTTGCGCAGGCGGGATAGCGTGCGGCGGAGGTTAGTTTGCTGGCTTTCAAGTTCCTCTTTGCCATACTCTTCCAGCCGCAACAGGAGGGCCTGCAACTGGGCCAGTTGGGGCTGAGTAAGGGGCTTGTCCAGCGGCTCCGAAAGCAGGCCACTTACCAGCGGGGTGAGCCGCTCGGTGTCCAGTTCGATTTGCCATTCAGTTGAAGCGGGCGGCTCTGCTTTTAAACTGAGGTAGCAGTGGCGATAAACCGGCTGGCCTGCCGGATGTTCAGCGGCATCTACCGGCCTGAATTCCAGTTCCGCCAGCAGTTCCATCTGCGGCAAATCGCTCCGTAAAGCCTGGTTGTGGTCGTACAGGCTGATCTTGCCGCTAGTGACCAGCAGGCGGTTCAGATCGGCAGACTCCAGTAACTCGCTCTGCTGGCTGGCCCATTGTTGCAGTTGGAGTAAAGCTCCCCGCTCCTGCTCGTTATTTGGCAGAGAAACTTGAGGAGGGCGAGCGCTTCTTTCGGCAATATCCTGCAAAACGGTGTCGGCCTCGGCTAACATCAACTGGTCGGGAGCATGTTCCTGGCGCAAACGCCGGAATTGCTCGATCATTTCGAAGTAGCCGGGCAGAATTTCATCATCAAATTCGGTATCCTGATAAGTAGCGGTCAGGCGCTTTTCAATGGTGGACTGAAGCTTTAACTCCGACTCGATTAATTCCAGGTTGAGCAGGTAATAAATATCGAGGGGGGCCGAGTCGCTGGCGTGGCGCGGTCGGTCAATCCGGCCAATGCGCTGCTCGTGCTGCATAGGGTTCCAGCAGAGATCCAGGTTGATTAGCACCCGCGCATCCTGCAAGTTCTGACCGACCGAAAGGGTATCGCTACCTACCAGAATATCAATATTGAGCGGCAGGCGATTATTACCGTCCTTGTTGCCTGTTGAGGCATTAGCGGCCCAGGAAGTAGGCGCGAAACGGCGCAGGACTTCTTCGCGGGTAGCGGGCTGCTGGTTAATTTGCACCGCGTCATAACTTTTGCCCGCGCCACCCACGACCAGGCCTACCCCTTTTTGCAACAGTATGGGCTGTCTTACCAGGTGACGATATACGGCAAAGGCAGTATCGGCATACTGCGAAATACATAATACTTTATGCCCGGCAGCGATAGCCTGTTTAACCTGCACCAGCACCTGCTCCAACTTTGGGTCATGATTGAAAAGGTCGTGGAATTCTTTTTGAATCTGGCGAATTAACTGAAGGTCGTGAGCGCAATCTCTAATAAGGGTTGAGTGTAGAATTATTAACTGGCCATGTTCAGCGGCCTGTTCAATCAGTTTGCGGGCGCGTTCATTGGTATAGCGCGCTTTGGGCGGTTCTGCCGTAACTTCATGAGTAGCGTTTTCGCTCTCTTCAGGCTTTTCCAGGTTAAAGCGCTTGTACAAATATTCCGCCATGCCATCATTGCTCTCTTTGACCTGGTGCAAATCCCTTAGTAGCGATTCGGCTTTAACGGCCAGCGCGTCCAGCGAATTACGGAAAGCGTACATGCTACTCTCAGCGCGTTTGAGCAGGCCAAATCGCTGGAAGCCTGAAAGATAGACTTCGCTTTCGTCGGAAGTGAGGTAGCGCATGAAATTGACCTGCGGCAGGCGCAATTGCTGAATTTTATCCAGCAGAGTAGCAAAAGCCACTTTTTGCTCCTCGGTGTACGGCACGTTTAGCAGATAAGGACGGCGCGGCGCATAGAAAACCTGGGCGTTATCTCCGCTGGCGCTAAGCTGGCGGCGAGTGCGTTGTAAAGCAGTCAACGAGTAAATCTGGCGGAAAATTTCATCGTATTTCTCAAAATCGCTCTGCCCATCCTTGATACTCTTGCTGAAACATTCCCATGCCGAGGCCGGGCGCTCGCGGCCCAGGGCATTGGTGGCAAAGGGATGAAGCATGGCGAAAATATCTCCGCGCCGGTTATTCCAGGGGGTAGCCGTCACCAGCAGCCCATACTTACCGATGGCCGCTTCCCGCAGGTTACGGTGAAACTTGTTAGAGGTATTTCGTAAGTCCTGGTGAGCTTCTTCGATAATAAGCAGGTCGCAGTTACGCACCTGGGCGCGGGCTTTTATCGGTTCCATACGCTTAAATTTATCTTTATTGACCACTACCACATCGGCGAGAGGGTCTCCCGGCTCTCCCACCCGCAATTTAAGCTGCTTGAATTCGGCGCGCCAGTTATGTTCGAGCTTTTGGGGAGTTAAGACTGCCGCTTGCCCGATGATATTATTCTGGCGCAGCAGGCGAATCAGGGTGGCGGTAGTGCGAGTTTTTCCCAGACCAACCGAGTCGGCCAGCAGGGCGACCCCGAGGCGCTGCAAGCGCACGGCCAGTTCTACCGCGCCGCGCAACTGGTGAGGGAAGAGGGCGGCATCCCGCGCAATATCAAAATCCACCTGCACCATCTGCCCGGTATAGCGCTGGGCGGCGGCCAGGGCGGATAAAGCCGAGTTATCCAGGGCATTAGAGTCAAAGCGCCAGAAGGCTTCTTCAAAGTCAGGAAATTGCCACTTGACCGGTTCTATACCCGTTTCATCTTCCTTGCCGGCCTGCTCAAGCGGCTCAAACCAGTAGGGAAAGAGTTTCTGGACGGCAAGATCCCAGCGCCGAGCCGGGCCAGCCGGGCGCTGCAAATCTGACAGCACATCCCAGTGGCTATATTCATCCCCGGCGCGCAGATGGCCCAACGCCAGGTGGCCCCAGGCGTGGGCTAACAGGTAATAAATATCTTCGCCCGGCAAGGCTGTATCCCAGAAAAAGAGGTAACCGCTGCCACCAGCTTCAGGCCCGATAGAAACCAGGGCGCTATCAAAAGCATGGGGGGGTTGGGCCAAAAAGCGCGCAGGTGGCAGACCATAATTTTCCAGGTACTGGTTTAAACTATTCAGAGACAGGCCCGGCAAAGCCTGGCCGCCCACCAGCGTAAAAGGCTGTAAAGGCGAGTCGGGCGGCAGGCTGAAGCGCAAAGAAGCCAGTTTATCCCGCAAGCGATCATGCAACTGATGAGCGTCAGCGCTAAAGACGGAGGCTAACTGGCGCAAATTCTGGCGCAAGAAGCTAACGAGAGGCTTCTCGGCTGTAACGGTATCATGTTCAATTAACATTGGTAACTACCTGATGGTATAAGCCCAGACGTTGAGGGGGCGGCGTTTGCCCTCCTCAACCCGGATAATTTCAAGGCCCATGCGCTCATAAAAAAGGTTGGCCGCTAATTCGGTAGGACACTTCAGCAAAATTTGCTGCTTACCACGCTGACGTGCCTCTATTACCAGCGCTTCAAACAGCCTGCGACCCAGGCCCGTACCCTGGTAAGCCTGGCTCACCACAATGCTGTAAAGGGTGATAACCTGGTCGCGCCGGACGTAAAAGTGGACGAACCCGGCGACATCCGGCTCCTCTTCGGTAGCCCGGCTGTCTACGGCCACCAGTAACTCACCGGCGACAATCGCTTTCTCCAGGATGGCCCGGTTGACAAAGCCCAGTTCGCGTTTATTGCGGTCCGAAAGGCGCTTCGTACCGGCCAGGTGTGACTGGCTGGCCGGTATGATGGAGACTGTATGATTGGCTTCAATCAGCATTAAGCGTTACTCCGGGTTGTTAAAGTTGACCGGCGCAATCTGAATGCGCAGGCGGCCTTTGGAATACAACTTTTCCAGAATTTGCCAGGCTGCGCTTTGATTGTCCACCGCGCCAGACTGCTGTAATAACAGACCTAACTCGACTCCGGTCGAGGCATTCCCCGATGAAATGGCTTGCAAGGTCTGCATCAACCCTTCTTCCTGGGGCGTGAGGGTGCTAGTGTTTACCCGCTGCTCAATCTCATCAATTACGGGGGTGGGCAAATTACTGTTCAATTTATGGATAGTATCCATCACCCGTTTAAGCATCTGTTCGGCTTGAGTATTAGCACCTGAACTACGTACAGGGTCCATAAAGTTGGCTTTATTTACCGCAGCTACCCACCGACCTGTACTTGAGAGCAATTCCGTTAAGGTAATAATAGCCTCATTTAAAGCAGCCTGGGCTTGCGGCCTGTCCGCCGGGGGTAGCTGGTTGATACTACCACCCTGCAAGCGTACCGCCCGGTCATAAACCGACTGCACCTCGTGCCGGATATGCTCAATGGCCTGCTTAAAGACCTCATGAACGCTCTCCCAGAGGCGGTTGTAACTATCCTGCGGTTCGGTCTGGTTATAAACCACCTCGGCCCAGCCCGGAACTTGCGGGAATTCCTGGCTTAGATAATTGCGGTAATCCTGCTGAATACCCTGGAAACGGGCCCGTTCTGCTCCCAGCCGCTCGTCAAACTCGCGCTTAATGACTTCAAAATCGCTATCCCAGGTAGCGTAATGTTCTAGCGCCTGGAGTTTCGCGCTACTGAGCGCCCCGGTTACTTCCAGAGACCACCCCTGCAACCGGTCACTAAATGCATCCCGTAAGTCAGCCGGAACGGAGGAGATGCGCTGCTCCAGCCCTTGAGCAGTATTCAGTAGAGCGCGGCTTCGCTCATAGTAACCTAGAGTCACACCCAGTTTAGCCTGCCGCTCTTCGTACTGGTAAATATCGTTGTTAAGTTGTTTATGATCCTGCAAAAGACGGGAAAGGTCTTCATCCGGCAGCGGGGATTGCCCGGCTACAGCAACCAGGTCCGCCAGGCGCTGCTTCAGGGGTTCTACCTGGGCGGCGCTATCCTGGCAAAGTTTCAGGAGGGCGTTTCGCTGCGCTTCTAATTGCTGACCGAACAATACCGGTTCAATTGGTTTTTCAAGAACCTGGCAATTGAGTTTACCGTTGAAGCCCTTCTGCACTCGCTTCGCAAGGTTCTGCTCGACTTCCCTGCGCTTGCCCTCTATCAACAAATCTATATCATGCTGTCGAGCTTTGATACTACTGAGAAGACTGCTCTGCCGGCTTTCGTCAGGCTGGTTTTCCAGTATCTTTAGCATTTGGCTAATCGCTTCAAAATCTTTCAGCCATTTGGCTAACTGTGGATTATCCGGCAGTACAGTTTTGACCAGACTCAGGCGTGTACCAAGCTCCTTATTCCAATCCCTAAGTTCGTTGACGCTTAGAACCCGATTATGTTCCTCGATTAACTCGGTACGGCCTGCATTAAGCGAGAGCATACCGCGCGCTTCGAGGAGCTTCAGGGCTTCCTCGTACTCCTCTTCGCGGTAGCCTAGCTGCATGGCAGCCTTCAAAGCTATCTCACTCTTAAGATAATGGCGCGGTTTGTCACTACCTGTTACAGGCGGTTTGGTAAAGGAACTGCCTTTAACCATACCTAACAGCTTGTTTTCCAGGGGATGCAGGATAAATCTGTAGCCATTTGGCGCTTTCTGGATAAACAGGGGATGATTACTGATGAAGGTTTCGGTAGATGGGCCGGTCTTCGCGAATAGTTTGGCTAACTCTGTCCCGCTCTTTTCAAAGACCTGAACACCCTGGCGCTCAAAGGGTGTGGGCAGACCTTCCAGGGCTTTAGCGTAATCTCTAAGGTTTTGCCTCCACTGACTTACACCCATCAAGGTCTTGTACTGGCTGTAGTGGCGTTCCAGTTCACGCCGGACTGCCTCCTCTACAATTCTCGCCTGGGCGGCGTTGAAGACCGCGCCGAGTTCCTGGTTAAAAAGTTCGTTCAGGGCGTGTTCCAGCAGAATGGGCTGGAAATTGCTGCGGATAAATTCGTCGTCGGCCTTCGGAATGGCGTTAGCGGCACGCCGTTCGTTCAGGTAGGCGTATAGGCTGAGCAGCAAAGCTGGCGTAATTTTCCAGGGCGAAACCATCGGGCCGAGGGTGTTATGCAAATCCCCGTAATTTTCGCGCTCGCTGTTATGGCTCAGGTTCAGCCTGAAGGTAGTAACCTTGTCCTGGGGATAGCTAATTTCGCCCGGCACATTGCGGCGGTCTTTCTCCGGCAATTCACCGTGCAGGAGTAGCTCGAAATTGAGGGCCAGGTCACCCGTTATATTATTTTCGCGCAGAGTCTCGCCCACACCAATAAGTCTCAGGTGAAGGCGGCGGTTAGGGAAGCGTTTGGCGGTCGTGCCAAAAGCGCCTTCATATACAACCGAATGGTTCTGGGTTAAAGTAGCCTCATAGCTGTTGCTTTCTTTCCAGGTGCCGCTTTTGAAGATTTCAGTCCGCAGCAGTTCCCGGAAGCCCTGCATTACCAGGGCTCTCATGCGAGGACTGTTTTCGACATAGTTGCGGGTGAACTCGCGCAGGGTAGTGGAAAGCCAGTCGGTATTGATCTTGCGCTCTTCCAACCCCACCAGCATAGCGCGGTAGGGGCGCGGCTGGCCGTATTCGTCCACGCCACCACCCATGTAGGTCACGATATCGCCCTGGGCTTCGCCGGTCAGTTCGGCAATGGCCGAGCGCACGCCATAGCGGTCGAACAGGCTATCGCTCAAGCCGTCTACCGGGAAGGCGGCCATGAGCTTGATGGCCTTCTGGTATTCGGGCTTGCGCTGCACGAACTCATGGTTAAGGTGGCCGTTGATGACCTGCTGGAGCTTGCCGGTGTTGTCGTAGCTAATCTCTCCACTCAGGAAGGCGTTAACCAGGTCAAGCGGAGAGAAAGGCTGCGTGCCATCAGGTTTGGCTTTATAGCGGCGTGTCACCAGGTTAAAGACGTCTACCACGGTGCGCGGGCCGGTTGCCAGGTCGGAGCGAGCGGAAATCTGGCCGAGGGCTTCCAGCGCCTCGGGCTCGATGATTTTGTCGCGCAGCGATTGGAATTGCAGCACATCGGCCAGTTGGAACCAGAGATCGCGGGCGAAGCGCGGGTTGTAGAGGGCCGTCAAATCAAGGGCTAACTTGTCACCTTTCAGGCGATGCACCAGGTCTCCGCGCTGGTCGTTAATCAAACCGAGTTCTTTGGTCGGAATGCTGAAGAGCAGGGCAAAGCTCAACTGGCCGCGCCGGGTGATAAGGGCCTGGATAATATCAAAGAGCGGCGTGATAGGATCTTTGACGCCGGCCTTTATATCCGGGTCAATGTACTGCTGCAATTCATCCGCCAGCACTACCAGCCCCTTGAAATTAGCCCTTTCCACCAGGGCCGTCATCTCTTCGAAGAAGCGAACGTAATCGAGCGGCCGCAAGTCCAGGCTATAGCGCCCTTCCTGCCAGGCTCGGCGCAAAGCGGCGCGTTCGCTTTCGTTCTGGCCATGCGTCTCAATGTCGCGGCTGACATACTTCTGGTAAATGGCGTCGCACTCACCGGTCAGTGCCGGATAGCTAACCGACAGTTTGAAGCGCACCCAGCCATAAGTGGCGCTAATCAGGTGATGCAACTGCTGAATCTGGAAGGGCGGCACAGCCACGATGTTGGCCTCTTCGCAGCGGTTCCAGATGAACAAAGCCGTGCTGGTCTTGCCATATCCGTATTCTGCGGTTATGAAACCCTTGGCTGCCTCACGATCTTTGACCAGCTTAAGCAGGCGCTTTTCGTAATCTTCAACGGTTGGTAAGTCATCTTCGTTAGAACTTACCCGGTTGAGAACTACAAAGGAACGGACATGTTCCAGGTAATTTTCGCGTACCATTTCAGGCCGTTCAATCAAATCTTGGGCCGACCATGTACCGATAATGGGTTTCTTATTTAAGATAACTTCAAGGTGCTCAATTTCTTGTGTTAACATGTCTATATCTATCCTAGGTCTTCAATTCCAACGAGCCGATTTAAGCGCACAAAGCGTCCATACGAACCGGAACGGGTGCCTTGCGCCAGGAATTGCGGGTAGATTGGGATCACCCAATCCAGCATCCGGTCAAAATGTAGTGGGTCTAGCAAACACAACTGGCAAATTTCATTACGGCGCTGCGGAGATAGTAATAAATCCATCCCCACAGTAGCATCACTCAGCTCGTAACTGCGACTGAGCGCCAGCAAAAACAGTTCTGAGGAACAGGTGGAGCGGCGACAAAACTCCTCATCTTGCATGACAGCCGGTTGCAGGCTGCGTAACCAGACCAGCAGACCGGCTAAACTTTGCCTCCCAATAGAAAGTTTTTCAGAGGAGAAACCAGGCACTTCAGCAAAATCCTCTTGAGCCTGGTTATCAATCTGCTGGGTTAGCGTCTTACTTATTTCTTTATCAATTTTCAAGCTCTGGGTTTCCCAGAGATAATTGCATATGGTCCGGTAAGGCCAGGATTTAACGTTCTCGGTGGGCTGAGCTTTGTCCCAGGCCGTATAAAAGAGGAAATGCAGCAAATCAAACTGGACCGCTGCGCGCTTCTTTAGCAGAACGGTAGCGCTAGGCGTCAGTTGTAAAGCCTTGTTACTGGTGACAATCAGGCCAAGCTCTTCTTCGGCCAACACACGTGACTCTTGAAAGCGGGTGGTTTCGGTACTGCGTTCGAGGGCCAGTTCATCAAGGACAGGGCCTTTGGCTACAGGTTCTTCTGTTTCGGATAAAACCTGTAAGAGAGTCGGGATCTTGGCCGGGCTGGCCGCAACCGGGATGTGAAAAGTTAACTTAGGGACAGAGACAGCCATTTATCGAATTCCTTTTTATACTTTGCAGAGCCATTTTCGTAGATACAACGAATTTTTTCTAACTCACCTTGATTAAGCATTAAAACTGATTCGTTTACCGCAAACAGGTTATGTACCACTCTGTGCATTTTTGGACCGGCCAGCGTCTGATAATCGGCGCAATAGATACAATCGTGCCCGGTCAGTTCTTTTAGCCGGGTGAAATTACTCCAGCTAATCCCCTTCTGTATAGGCGAAGAGGCATTATTGTAGGTGATGTTATAACTGCGCATTAGCGGCAGGTGAACCTGTCCAAACCCGGCAGTTTTGTACCAGGAAGCCGAGTCGAAAGAAGAAGCCCCGATGCTATGCAACATGCCCACCAGGGCAGGCGCACCAATTCCAAATAAATGCACCTTTAAGCCATACTGCGAAGCCACCTGCACTACCAGCCGGGCGTTTTCAACGGCGGTATTGGTGGCAAGGTTAACCTCGGCATTCTTGCCAAAGGTACCAAAACTGCCAAACCCAATCCACTCCACACCCAGTTTAAGGTAATTTTCGAGGCAATATTCAACCTGGGCCTGGGTTCTACCGTGCACTACCGGCATGGCCTTTGGTTTAAGCTCGTCCGGCATTTCCTCAAAGAACAGGCAGGAATAATGTACCGTCTCACGCACTTTATACTCAACCATTTCAGGTTTATCGGTCGAGAGCGGGACATAATCAGGCAGGACATAGCGGTCGGCCCAGCGTTGCTCGCGGTAACAGTTGAGCAAGCGCATATAAAGGTCGTGATATTTTATTTTGCCTACCTGCACATAATAGCCCGCGCTATCAAAACAAATCTGGCTGCCGCGCTCATCCTTTAAGCGGCGGATGAGTTTAGTCGAATCTTTACCTTGAAATAGGGGTGTAGTAAGCACCCTTGCCAGCGGGTCATTTTCAGGCGCCGCTTTAGTAACCAGGCTTTCTATCTTGCGAATATCGCTAGGCGCCGCGGTGATAGAAGCAAAAAAGTCTAGGGTCATTTATAAATTTCTAGAAGACTCTTATTTTCACTTGAAGTAAAGAAAAACTGCAATTGGTCTGGCTATTCTACAACATTTTACTACTCGATAAGACTTTTACCTCGATTTTTATAATTCCCACCTTTTCTTAACTGGCGGCTGTGCATTTGACTCAGATGTACCGGTTGGCTCTCTTTTAGCTGATCGATTAACTTCTATGAATCCTTTAAGATTCAGAGCAATGCGCGGGTGTTGTAATTTCCTGAAGACTTTGGCCTCAATTTGACGAATACGCTCTCGCGTAACGCCAAGATACTGTCCAACCTCCTCTAAAGTCCGAGGCTGTCCACCTCCATCCTGGTCTAAACCAAAGCGCAATTCAATTATTTTTCGCTCACGTTCTGGTAGTTGTGATAATGCTTTTTGTACCGCAGCACGCATCGAAATCTCAGCAGCTTGTTTTTCTGGATCATCTGCTTTTGGATCTTCGGTTAGTTCCAGCAAACTAATTAGACCTATTTCACCTTCTTCATCCGCATGATTCAAAAATTGTTCAAACTCAATACGCGAAACACCCAGCGCCAGGGCCGCTTCCGTGCGTCCCATATAACCAGGTCTGGTGGTTTCGTCATCATCGTTGTCAATGGGCTGATCCAGGGAAATAGGATGGGCGCTAAGTGACATTAACTGCCTGACTTTTTCCTCCGGTAGGTTTAAAGCCTGGGTTAAATCCGCAACATTCGGCTCGCGTCCCAATTCAAAAGACAATTGACGGCTAACTTTTTCAAAACGGGCAAGCGACTCGTTGATATGTACCGGCAGGCGGATAGAACGGTCTTTATCAGCAATTGCCCGTGAAAGCGCCTGGCGAATCCACCATGTAGCATAGGTGGAAAATTTATAACCCAGGGTATAATCAAATTTATCAACAGCCCGAATTAACCCCAAATTTCCCTCTTGTACTAAGTCTGCCAAATCAAGCTGATTACAATGCTTAATATAGCGCCGAGCAACCCAGTAAACCAACCGCAAGTTAGCCTCTATTAATCGTTGCCTGGCATGCGCGTCTCCCTCGGCAACTAGCCTGCCTACTTCGCGCTCTTCTTCCGGTTTGAGCATGGAATAGCGCGGCAGGTAGCTTAAATACTGCAAAATAACATCTTCGTAATAATACTCTTTTGGCAGGCCAGGGCGTGATTTAAAGCGGGGGCTAAGTTGAGCTTTATATGCGCCTGCCCGTAACTCTGCGGCGCGCTGGGCAGCCTGGCGCTCCATTTCCTCCAGGAGGCTTTCCAGGTCTTCCGGCAGGTCGAGGCTATCGAGCGCGGCGCTATCAGGGCCAAACTGATAATCCTGCTGGGCAGTAGCGGGTTCGGCAAAGTCCGCATCTATCAATACGTCAAAGTCATCTGGCAGGTCGGAGTTACCGGTAGAAGGCAGCCAGTCCAGGTCGAGAGCAAGGCTGGCAACCTCGACATCAGGCAGCGAGGCTGCAAAATCAGGGGTAGATGCGGTTGTCTCGTTGAAGCCAGCAAACCAATTATCAGCCAGGGTAGCCGTTTCTATTTCAGCGATGAGTTCTGCGGGTACTTCTTCCTCAAGTACCGGTTTTTCGTCTGTTTCAAAGATTTTTATCTCAGGAGGCGCTGCTGTAAACTTTTCCTCAGCAGACACATTTACGGTTAGCAGGTCTCGGTCAAATGATTGCACTTCAGGCAGAGGACTGCCAGTAACATCAGGTGCGGGAGGAGGTAGCTCTGCAACCAGCTCCGGGATAGACCACAAATCCGGGCTAACCTCAGGTATTACCGCTACCGGTGGAACAGCGGGCTGCTCTGCTTGAGCAGGCTTTTCTTCGGTTTCGGCTGGTTCCGGGTCGCCCCACAGGTTATCCAATTCACCGGGAACTAGAGTAGATTTATAATCAAGAGCTGAAAGGTGGGCAGGTATAGGTGCAGGTTTGGCTAAAACCGGACTGGGCAGCGGAGCAGGCTGGGTTATAACGGGCGCAGGCTGCGGTGGAGTGATTACCGGCGCGGCTTTAATTTCCGGTTGGGACGCCGGGGTTAGCGTTTTAGAACTACTACCTTGCGAGTTTTTACGACTCACGCGGTTAAATAAATAACCTACATAATTGGTTATAAGATTACGAGGGCCAGATTTTGGCTGAGGCTGCTCTGATTCACCGGAATTTATATTAATATTTGTTGAAGGCGCTGGTTGAGCCGGAGCCTGTTCCTCGTCTTCTACTTCCGCCCATAGGTCATCATTAATCATAGTAAAACGCCATAAAAGTAAAAATTAACGACAAAGTACCGTTACCAGAGGGGACACGGTTACAATTCAAAGAATATGACCGGATTGATTACAATCCAGCAATTTAGCTATCGTTTAGTCCAAAATGCTGTTCCGGTTGGTTATAGGGGAAAAGCTCATTTGGAGTAACATTAAAATACCGGCAAAGCTTATCGAGAAGCTCAAAACTAATAGCCGAAGTATTGGCGTGATAGAGATCGAAAGCGGTCGTGTAACTTATACCGATATTGCGAGAGAACGAGCGTATTTTCTCGTTGCGCTCTTTCAACATTAGACTGATGTTGTTACCGATAGACATCTCTGGCTACCTCTTAGCTGGAAAGACAGCGCTGTTGAAAAAGTTTTAACACATAGTGTTGTAGCTTAATCTTAAACAAAGTATAGCTTATAAACCATCAGTCGTCAATATGCTAAAGCGCTCTAAAATAGGCTAAAATATTAATATTAAAGTTACTTTTCAGCGTTATATTGCAATTGAGCTGAATTATAATTTGATTTAAACAAGTTGTTATAGTGCACGCTTATAAACTATCGTAAGGTCTGCCGTAAGCTTAATTTGTTTTAATAACAGTTATAGCAGCATCAGACTATTTCAATTCGAGTAAGTAATGTGTTAGTTAGAAAGGTGCTATCAATGAGCAATTCCGCCACCGGTACCAGACTCCCTTTAATCGTCAAGATAACACCCGGCAGTAAAGCTAATTTCTGGTGTGATTGCCGTTGCGGAGGTTATATCTGCGTCGGGCTAAAACACGGCTGGGATGAAATGGGCGACCTGCGCCAGTATCAAGACCCCACCGAATATCTTGACCGCTTTGAGAAGCTCTATAGAGAAACCCTTAAGCTCTACAACAAAGGTATAACCACAAGGAAGGCCCGCGAACTGTGGACTTTACGTAAACTGCAAGCCGGGGATACTGTAGTAGCCGTCGAAGGAACTTCCCAGATATTGGGTGTGGGAGAAGTGCTTGACGAGGGTTACCAGTGGCGTGCGGAGCGCTCCAGCCACAAACATACCGTCAAAGTAGAGTGGAATACCGAAAAATCAGGCCTGATTACGCCGCAAAGAGCCTGGGGTTTTGTCTCGCTCTGTGACGTTAAGCGGTCCGTCTATGATTATGAGATTGTGATCTTGAAGAAGTAAAGTGGCAAAAAGGTGCTAATATGGCCGAAAAGTTACCCGATGATAACCAGACCTTGCTAATCGTAAATTGCTCCAAAAGCTGGCAGGAAGTAGTGGCGGAAGGAGTATACATCTGCCCGGCAGCCGGTGGCGCTTATAACCACCATCCAACGCGTTATTTTGGGGTCTACCACGATAAGAAGGTTTCGCATGTTGCCAATATCGAGGCGGTAGTGGATGTCAATCCTGATGACAGCACTACCGTGCGCTGGCTGGTCTGGCCAGTCAAGGAGGCCGATTTCAGGAAGAAGGCGGTCGCAGGTGCTAACCGCTTGCGGCCTAAAAACGAATTTCCGGTCCGCGTTTTTCTCCTGGGACCGCTTCAGGCTACTAATTTCAACAAGGACACCCACGGCGGTATGCAAAATAGCGCCAGGTACTACGATGTGAGCAGTCTCGGTGTCAGCACTGCCGGTTTCCTGGCCCATAAATTAAGCGGCAAGAAGTGGTCGGACTTTATGAATATCGAAGTAAATGAACAATATTCGAGTTATAAAGGTATGTACGAAACTTTACAGAAGTGGTTCGCGGCCCAGGCTAAAACGGAAACTGAACTGCACGTAACTTTCCGAAAACTGGAAGAGGCCGGCAGTGTCCTGTTTCCGCCTTCCGCCAGGGAATATCAGGCCTGGTGGCTCGATAAATCGCCTGATACCACCCATTCCCATGCGCGGGCCTGGCTGGAAACAGGCTGGCAGGTCGAGAGCGTTAATCTGAGCAAGGAAACGGTCAGTTTTAAGCGGGTTTGATGCTTGCTTTTAACCTGCCTGAGGGCGCTACCGGAACAGGGCCGCACGGTTGTCAATCATTTCAAGAAAATATTTCAGCAGGCTGAGAAGTATTTGACAGCCTGTATAGGTTATAGGGCTGGCATGTTCAGTTGTTTACCTGCACTGGCAAGGGGTCAATTGGCGATTGCTCAATTTCCTCTTTAACAGTCTCAATTAGCAACATTGGTTTTTAAAATATAAGGAGCTCACATGGCAAATGGTATGTTTTTAAATGTGAATGGCCACTCGATCAATTACCTTTCTTCAGGCAAGGGTCCGCGTACATTTCTTGCGCATAGCGGTTGGGTTGGTACCTGGGAAGATTGGCAGCCACAGCTACAGGCATTAAGCGCTAAATATAAGGCGGTCGGCTACGATCACCGGGGCGCCGGGTATACCCAGGCCGCGGTTGAAGATATCACTGCTGAAGGTATTGTGGATGATGTCTTTGGCGTTATGGACGCTCTCGGGCTTGATAAATGCGTTTTAGGAGGCTTTTCAACCGGAGCAAAAGTAGTCCTTTCAGCCGCCCTCAAACAGCCTGAACGTTTCGAGGGATTAGTCTTGATGTGTGGCGTCTTCCCGACCACGCCTCCTGAGTTAAGCCAGCGACTAAAATCTTCCGCTGAAATGATCCTGCAAAACTATGAAGCTTATATACGGCAAATGGCCCTGGCCTTTACCCCCGAGCCTGACCCGAATATTGAAACCATCCGCTACTGGATTCAGGGTGTCCTGAGAAAAACTCCTCCAGCACAGGCCGCCAGGTTACTTGAAACCCTCTACAGCATAGATATTTCAGCCGAGCAATTGAGGCAAATAACAATTCCTACCCTCCTTATCCACGGCACCAGCGATCCGTTCGGGCCGGTTAGCGCCGGGAAATATATGGCTACTCATCTACCAAACAGCCAGCTTGCACTTATCGAAGGGGGTGGGCATGTTTGCGCCATTACCCGGTCGGACCAGGTAAATGAGGCCATCGAAAAATTTATAGAGGGCCTTTCCTAGTTGCCTGCTCCAGGCAAGGGCTTGAATATTACCCTTTAGCACTTCTTTTTCCCGGACGGGGCTGTTAGCGCCGCCGTTCGGTAGGGTAACGACCACCTGGCAAACGTTCAAGATCCTTGAGGTCTATCCCCGGTTTCATCCAGGCTGCTCTGGCCTACTTCAAAGCCAGGGCTGCCTGCCGTTACCGGTCAGGGCCGAAAAGCGCCAGCAGGCAGAGCGCGATAAGTAAAGTGACCAAAAGCCAGAGGCGGACCACTTCGGGATCGGGTTTGCGGTCAGAGGGGTTGGTATGCTGCATTGCCAGCTCCTTTCTTTGTCTTCAGGTTTATTACTCCCACCACTGGCATAAATTTTAGTCACTACAGGTTGTCGTAGTAACCATCCGAAATTTATTATTCCTTCCTCAAATAAATATGGGCAGACAGGCAACTTTGAAGCTTTAGTTTAACCTTTATAACCGGTTATGCGGTACAATAAGGAGTAGTAACCTGGGCAGCCGGAAAGGAGAGTTTTGCCAGTGGCAACCGGGTCTAATACTCCTTATTACACCCCTGAAGAATATCTCTGGCAGGAGCAGCGCGCCGACTTTAAGAGCGATTACTACCAGGGTAAAATTTACGCCCTGGCAGGAGGCAGCCTTCAGCACAGCCAGATAGCGGTCAATCTCCTGGGGGAGCTACGTAGCGGGCTGCGCGGGCGAGATTGCCGGCTCTTTAACAGCGATGTCAAGGTTGGCATGACCCGCACAAAAAGCACAGGCAGAAAGCCACGCTCCAGAGAGCGCGAAGATTTTATTACCTACCCGGATGCTACTGTCGTCTGCGGCCAGCCACTCTACTACAAAGACGACCACCACACCCTCGCCAATCCCCTGATTATTTTTGAAGTTTTGAGTCCTTCTACCCGCAATTATGACCGCACTTTCAAGTTCGAGCAGTACCGGCACATCCCTTCGCTGGCGCTCTACGTCCTGATAGACTCAGAGCAGGTGCGGGTGGGGTGTCTGCGCCGGGTAGAGGAAGGCGGCTGGCTGGTCGAGCCGCCCCTGGAGGAAATTTCGGAGAGCCTGAAACTGGCGGCGCTCGGAGTGGAAATCCCACTGGCCCTGCTCTATGAAGGCGTGGAATTCGAGCCGGAGAGCGAGAACCTCTAGTACTTAACCTTTGACTCACACCAATGTTGTATAATTCTTCTGGATGTGCGCGATAAGTCCCAGTTCGGCAGGCAATTACAGGAGGTAAGACCGATCAGCCCGGCTGCCAGAAAATATTACACACCTGAAGAATACCTGGAGATGGAAGAAACTGCCCCTTACAGGAGTGAGTATTACCGGGGCGAAATCTTTGCGATGGCGGGTGGCTCGGTCAACCACAACCGGATTAGCAGTAATGTGAACGCCGAACTGAATATCGCGTTGCGAGGAAAAACCTGCCGGGTCTACAACAGCGCTATGCGGATAAGAGTGCAGTCGGTCGGGCTGGAGTCGTACCCTGACGCCAGTGTGGTGTGCGGCGAGCCGCTATTTGTGGAGGGCCGCAACGATGTGCTGACCAACCCCAGCCTGATTGTAGAGGTAGCTTCCCCGTCCACCGAGAAACCTGAAACCCTATAAATCCTCTACTTTCACTATTTTCCCAAAGCCAGCTTCCCGCACCAGTTGCTCAATCCTCCCAAACCTGGCAGCTTTTATCAAGCAAAGCGAATAACTCTCGAAATCTTCATCCTCTATGTATGCCAATACCCTGTTCCGGCCTATTATCCGATGCTGCACTTCTTTTAGAAATTGTTTTAGAGGCTTGTTTTGCCAGCCTTCAGTTCTAAGCCAGTTCCACCGATCAGGGTCTTCTGGCCTATTCACCAGTAATTCATCAAGTTCCCAGGTAATATTCTCAGGTGTCTCATTAACTGGTATCTCCACTAAACGACCACGCTCCAGCAGCCCTTCCAGTAGAGTAGTCCAGGGAAAATTACTGTTATCTTCTTCGATTTCAATAACAGTAGGGCCGGTAACATCCCAGTACTCCTCATACTTTATACCCTGTACTACAGGTTCTTTTAGTGCTTCCTTAACCTCTTCTGCCAAAGATGAGTCACCCGGTAGTAATTCTCTGGCAAGTTCGAGTAATTTTTGATTATTGTACTCAGGCATTAAACCTTATCTCCTATATTGTGCAGTTACCACGGTCTCATTTATTTGGATAACACGGCAAAAACGAAACTAATCCAAACTCACTTGATACAACTTACCTCGACTTTTTGAAAGGATAAGATTATTCCGTATGTGCTGTAACGTAGATTAGAGAAGCCTTTTATACTGGTGAAACTTGATGTGAAGCTGATTTTAAAGCGAATACCGTTTGTTGATGCTAAATCTATTAAAGCAAAATGACATTACAGGACTCATTACAGAAATAGAAAATTACTGATTGCAAAAGAGAAAAGGAATTGGTAGACAGCTTTACAAATAACTTGACATGCAACGAATACGTTGCTAGAATTAGCGCAACGAATACGTTGCGTTTTTTATTTTAGAGCAGAAGAGATAAACTATGCGTAAGGCTTTACGAGAGATCGAGATGGAGTACGGCATTCCGTCCACTACCTTGCGCGCCGCCATTCACCGCAATATTTTGAAGGCCGAGAAGGTCGGCGGAATACGCATGGTGGATGACGAGAGCGCCAGCTTTAAGGAGTACCTCAGTAATTACCGTTCCCAGGCCAAGCGTGACGGTCTGACGGCAGCGGACGGCACGGAAAAAGGAGTTGCCAGGATGGCTTACACCGGAGAAACGCGCAACGGCATCACGCTGGGGCTGTGCAATCAGAAGGGCGGCGTGGGTAAAACCAGTACGGTTGCGGCCCTGGCTGCCATTTATGCCGGGCAGGGATTGCGGGTGCTGGTGGTGGATAACGATCCGCAGGGGAATGTCTCGCTGCAACTGGGCGTGGATGCCCTGGGCCAGTCCGATATGAGGACGGTAGCCGATCTCTACCTGGGCAAGATTCAGGCGCTTGAGGCGGCGGTCAGCACCAGCATAGAGGGCCTGGATCTCGTTCCGGCTACGGTGGACCTGGCGCGGGTGGAGATGATGCTGCCGACCCAGCAGGGAAGCGACCTGCGCCTGAAAAGCGCCCTCAAGGAGGCCAGGGAGCAGTATGATATTATCCTCTTCGATAGCCCGCCCAACCTGGGAAAGCTCAGTATCAATGTGCTGGCTGCCTCAGACTGGTTCCTGATTCCGATTAGCGGGGCCTGGTCGGTGCGCTCGGTGGACGTGATCCTGGAGAAGGCCGAGGATAACCGGCGCTTTTATAACACCCAGAGCCAGTTCCTGGGGCTGGTCATTACCATGATGGAGCGCACGAAGGTCATGAACAGCCTGCGCGAGTACAACCAGGAGAACTTTGCGCAATATCTGCTCGATACCAGTATCCGCCGCGCTACCCTGGCCCGCGAGGCCGAGGCGATGGCGACCCCTATTCCGCTCTACGCCGAAGATAGCGCAATTGCCGAGGATTACCGCAACCTGGCCGAGGAAGTGGCTACCCGCATTGGCCTGACCGTTCCGGCTTAATTTATAGGAGGATTTTAGAGCATGCCAGGCAAAGATTTTAAGGCCGGGTTCAAAGCCAACAGCCTTAACGGCAAGAGAATCACCCAGGAGAGCGCCACCGTACCTTTCGGCTATAACGCCGCGCAGGATGAACTGGAACGCGAGGCGGAGCGCCTGCCGGTAGTAGAAATCCCCATCATTCAGCTTCAGGATAACCCTTACCAGCACCTGGCTCGGCCCCAACTGGACGAGCAAGCCCTCGAAGAGCTGGCCGCCTCGATCCGCGAGAACGGCTTTTATGGGGCGTTACTGGCCCGCCGCAAGAAAAGTACGAGCAGCCAGTACGAACTGGCCTACGGCCACCGCCGCAAAGAGGCTGCCCGCCGGGCCGGGCTGGTGACTCTGCCAGTCAAGGTAGTTGAGCTTGGCGAGTTCCAGATGATGCGCATCATGGCCTCAGAAAATTTCTCGCGCCAGGATCTCGACCCGCTGGGCGAAGCGAACGTGGTCGGTCTGCTGGCGAACGAGCAGAACCTTTCGGCCCGCCAGATTGCCGAGATGGTCGGGCAGGGGAGTAGCTGGGTCGAGCGCCGGTTAGCCCTGCATCGCGCCCCGCAGGACTTAAAGGAGATGGTGGCGCAAAGGCCAGACACTTTCAGCCTGGTAGAACTGCTGGCCGGGGTGAAAGAGGAGTTCCAGCGCCAGCGGCTCGTTATGGAGGTGCTGAGTAAGGGCCTGACCCGCAAGCAGGTCCAGGAACGCCTGACGCAGAATTCGAAAGCTACCCGAATTGCGGTTTCCGGCAGGCCTGCGACTGATCCTGACGGTCCTATCAGCCTGAAGGTCAACGGGAAAATTGTGAAAGATGTAACTATCTCCCCGCTGCGGGAAACTAGTGAAAAAAGTAACGATTTCTTCGCTGATGGAATTGTGAATTATGCTACAAGCTCCCCGCTGCGGGAATCTGGTGAAGATTATCACAATGCTTCTGCGAGTGAGTTACAGGAGTGGCAGGAAGCGCTGGCGCAGGTAGAACGAGGCATGAGCAGGCTGGCGCAGTTGCGGCAGGAAGGCAAGCTGCCAACCGAGGGAGAGGCCCAGGTGGCGGCACTGGTAGAGCGGTTAAAGGAACTTTTGGGCTAAGAACCACCTGCTTCTATATCAGGGGTGGCTTTCAGGGTTTTCGGTGGTAAGGCCGAGTAGCTGAGCAGCGCGCAGCAGTTGAATGTCTGAACTCAGAAAAACCAGTGGCTGAGGCGGAGTAAGCTGGCTGGCATCCTCCTGAACTTGCTCGGCAGCCGCCAGGTGCAAACTATCAAGGGTACGCAGGCGCTGACCGCCAGGTAGGCTGAAGAGCAAAGTAAGTACCCGGTTTAGTTGAAGTTGTCCGCCAAGCGCAACAATCTCATAGTCTGTGCTACCCTTTTCAATTTGGCCGAACAAGTCAGTCGCCTCATCGCGAGTGTAGGTGCCTTCGGTATAACGACGGCGCAAGGCGTTAGCCACTTCAAAGAAGGCAAGCTCGGAAATGGCGATTTGTTGACCATTGACGTAATGACGCAGCCAGTTCGAACCGATTTCAGCGACATAGAGTTTTATCAAGGCGCTGGTATCCAGAAAAAGAATCGGCATCGGCTTAAATCCTATCCTCGCGGTCTTCAATTACAAGCTGCGAAAGCGGTTTGAGAGTGGGATCCGTGGGCATCTTAGTAAAATCCCGCCTGCCGATTTGAGCCAGTTCTTCGGGCGTGAAGATAGCGGCCAGGCTGGCTTCAATTTCTTCACGGGTACGGCGGTAAGCATGGGCCAGCCGAACATGAGAACCAGGCACGGGCTCTTCCACCCCGGTTTTATGGCGAAGCTCTTGCGTTATCGTTTCCTGCAAGGTTAGCAGTTCAGCAATCGAGAGTTCAGGGATTTTTCCCAGAATCCTTTCCGTTTCGGAACTCATACCGTTACAGTTACCTCTCTTTCTGACTCAGGCAATCTATTTAGCCTGACTATTATAGCTCAGAATTGGCGAACTTTTGCTAAGTTTCCCGTTCTGGTTACAGCAGGTATAATTACTCGTGTTAAAAATAGCGTTTATAGGGCCTGTGAACGGGCCACAGAAAAGACCGGACGATGAGCGATAATACCGATATAATTCCCCTGGCGGATGGCTATGAGGATTTTCTTAACAGCCTGAAGGAGCGCATCCGTAAATCGCAGGTGCGGGCCGCGCTGGCGGTCAACCAGGAACTGGTCATGCTTTACTGGGAGATCGGGCAGGATATCATGCTGCGCCAGAAGGAGCAGGGCTGGGGCGCGAAGACCATCAAGCGCCTGGCCGGCGACCTGCGCCGAGCTTTTCCCGACATGAAGGGCTTTTCCGAGCGCAACCTGCAATATATGCGGACCTTCGCCGAGGCCTGGCCGGATAAGGCAATTGCGCAGCAGCTTGCTGCGCAAATTCCCTGGTTCCACAATTGTATGCTGCTGGATAAGGTGCGCTCGGCGGACGAACGTAGCTGGTACATTCAGCAAACCATTGAGAACGGCTGGAGTCGCGATATTATGGTACACCAGATCGAGCGCGGACTCTACCGCCGGATGGGCCAGGCCGATACCAATTTTGAACAGCGCCTGCCCGCGCCGCAGTCCGATTTAGCCCGCCAGCTTCTCAAAGACCCCTACAACTTCGATTTCCTCAGCCTGAGTAAAGAGGCCCAGGAGCGCGACCTGGAACGCGGCCTGGTAGAGCATATTCGCGAGTTCCTGCTGGAACTGGGAGCCGGGTTCGCCTTCGTGGGCAGCCAGTACCATCTCCAGGTCTCTAACCGCGATTTCTATCTTGACCTGCTCTTTTACCATCTGAAGTTGCGCTGCTACGTGGTAATTGACCTGAAGGTGGCCGACTTCGAGCCGGATTTCGCCGGGAAGATGAATTTCTACCTCTCAGCCGTGGACGACCAGATGCGCCACCCCGACGACAAGCCGAGCATCGGGATTATCCTGTGCAAGACCAAAGATAAAACGATTGTGGAGTACGCCCTGCGCAACACCACCACCCCTATCGGCGTCTCAGCCTACCAGTTAACGGAAGTGCTGCCCGACCAGCTAAAAGAGAGCATGCCGACCATCGAGGCCCTGGAAGCGGAATTAAAAGCCGCCTCGGACGAAGACGGCGAAGCATAAAGGCGGGTAAATAAGCCATAAGAAAGGTTCGGGTGCGCGTCCGGACCTTTTTTGCTTTCCTGTTTTACTCAAATCCTGAATACCCATTGCCAGGTTGACATATTCTGCCATAATAAGTTTAAAGCTTGCGTTTATAACTTTAGTTACGGCTTTTCCAATCAGTTTAAATTCTACAGGATGCGGCTATGAGCGAAAGTCAGCCGGATAACCGGCAGGTAGATACCGGGGGCGGGGCCTATGTCGAGGGCCTGGTTTACAACCTTGGGGGCGTTAACATTTTCGGTACCAACTACGGCTCGATTACCTACACCATCGAGGCGGATAAGCTGCTTTGCCCCGAACCACCTTCGCCGCCTGATGTCTTTGGCGGGCGCACGGCCGAGCTATCTGAACTTAAAAAGATGCTCAAAGCCGAGAAGATGGTGCCGATTACCGCCTTGCAAGGGCTGGGCGGTATCGGCAAAACTACCCTTGCGCGCCAGCTTGCCCACGAGCTTTACCACGAAAAGGGCGCGGAGCGCTGCTTCCGGGCGGTGCTATGGGTCAATTTTAGCCGCCTGCCCGAGC
>DATAKM010000096.1:0-16147 GCA_036261665.1 Chloroflexia bacterium | reverse complement strand
GTTCACAATAGGCTAATTTGGTCGCCAGTTCGAGTCTGCCCGGGTAGAGCGGGTTAATCGAGTTAGCGCGGTTGGTATAGCCGCGGGCAAAGCGTAATAGCCAGCCATCATAACAGAGAGTTTGCAAGGCAGGCCAGGCGTTCAGACTCAACTCTTCAAAGCGAGTAATCATGTCGCTCTTATTCATATTATGTATAGCTAGGGTGTGGGTGTGGTCGAGGGAGCGGGCCCGGTCAGTTGCCATAAGCGGGCCACTCCGTCATTTCCGGCAGAAATCATCAGATTATTCTGGGGCCACAGTAAGGTCCTGATCGTATCGGTCCCAGCATCGAGGGTCAAAAGGGGTTGGCCTGTACTATCCCAAAGGCTGATTTTGCCGGTTTCCGGCACATTGGCTACCGCCACCATGCGGCTATCGGGCGACCATGCTACCCGGCGACCCTCTTTCAAATGGGGCATGGTAGTGGGGGCATTATCGCCGTTGCGGTTGCGCAGGGCTACCCGTAGCGGCCTGGCGGTTACAGAGGGATTAAGCTGGTCCGGCGCTTGCGGGGTGGGTGCGTCTACCAGCAGCACTTCAAAAGCCTCTCCACTGACCGCGATTTTCTTGCCATCGGGCGACCAGGCCACCCCTTCCGGTCCATCCCCGCCTACCCCGATATCCTCAGAAGGATCGACGCTGTTGCCAGAGTCGAGATAATGCAGCAGCAGGAATTCGTCTGCCAGCCGTTTGCTGTCCGGCGACCAGCTTATATACCCGGCAAATTCCGAATTGAAGCCGTACACTCCTCGCCCGGTTGAAGCATCGTAAACCGTGATATTGCCATCCGAACCGAACCCGGCCAGGTACTTGCTGTCCGGCGAGAAAGCCACTTCGATACTGTCGCCAAAGCTCTCTGATAGGGCCGAGGGGGAGAGGCGCAGGGGGCCTTTACGAAACTCATTCGAGGAATGGTCCCAGCGCCACAGGGTTATTACCCCGCTTAAGCCGCCCGCTGCCAGCATCGTGCCGTCGCCCGACCAGGAGAGGCTGCTGGCTCCCTGGTCGCTGCCGGTGGCCGAACTGGCCAGCAGAGTTTGCAGAGTTTTTCCGTTACTCAAATCTACCACCCAGATTATGTTGCGGTCGGAGAGAGCCAGCCACTTATGATCGGGCGAGATGGCGCTGGAGAGCAGAGCTTCCGGTTTGCCTTTCTCATCCTTGCCCTGCCCGTTTAGCTGCACCATCACCTGCCCATTGATCGGATTTCCCACCAGGGGGGGCAGATTACCTATCCCGGCGAAATTCCCAATAATACCCGGTGAGGGCGCTGGTGTGCGGGTAGGCGCGATAGTCGCGGTAGGTGGGACAAAAGGCACATCTAATGGAGTGGAGTCTGGCAAGATGGTAGGGAGGTCTTCCTGCACGGTAGCGGAAAGCCTGTGCGGATCGGGAGTGGAGGGTGGCGGTAACTGGTCGCTGGCTGTAGGGCTGGCCGTAACATTTTGGCTTTCGGAGGGGGTGGCAGTCTGCCCGGCGCAAGCCGCCAGAGTAAAGTTAAGCAGCACCACAAGGGCTATCAGTAAAGAATATTTCTTAAAGAAGCTGGCCAATTGATCTACAGTTTGCCCCTTGTCTCTTTTTACTCTCAGCGACTCTTACTGCTTCCGGTTAGCCGGAGTTATAATTCCTCGGGAGGATGTACCTCGGCCACTCCCATTTTAACCAGTTCGGCTGTAACTCGCGTAACGGTTAACAAATCCTGCCCTAACCTGGCGGCCAGTTCGGCCACACTCAACGAGTTCGAGACGATTTTAGTCAGGACGGCCCATTGATAAGGTTCAATCACCACTTCGCTGCGCGGTTCGGCAGCGATGGAAATACGGTGGTTCGGGCTGGGAATGATAGCGCTATACTTGTTCATATTATCCAGCCAGAGGGTAGCGCGAACCTGAAGGATGGGTAAGGAAGCCTCAATGGTACGTTTTTCGGGTGGTGGCGCGCCGACCTCAAAACTGAACTCACCCTGCTTGAGACCGAACAACTGGAAGGCTGCCAGGGGACCGTTGCTCATCGTGCCGATTCCGGCATCGTAGACTTCACCCCTATCCACATAAATATAGCCATCGATACTGCCGTTGCTAAGGCGCAGCCAGCCGGTCTGCTTCTGGATATTAAGCAGAGAGAGCAGCGAACTGGTGGAAAAGGCGCTGAGAGCGCCGGATAAAACCTTGCTACCCGGCTTTGGGCGCGGCGCAGACGCGGCAGTGTTTAGTGCCGTTAGCTCGGGCTGGGAGGTCGTATGCCCATCACCTTCCAGGCGTAAAGAACCGGTCTTAGGTTGTACCGGGCTGCGCTGTTCTGAGTTCAAAGGGCCGGTTTTGGCAGGACTCTCTTCCTTCTCCCGGGGAGCATTACTATCAGCAGAGGAACGCTGCTGGTTACCCAGGGTAGAGGGCGCGCCAAAGCTCCTGGCGGACGACCCGTTCGTATAGCCGTTACCGTTTTTGTTATTGTGACCGTTTGAGGGGAACAAATCGTAACTATTGTTCATACCCATTACCCTCTCCAATTTCTAAGCCCACGCGCTCTATTAAAACTGATCATAATCAGGAGCGTGATATTTTAATCTATGTCTAAAACGAAGCTGCCACGATACTTTTTGCTCTAGTACTGAGAAGGAATGAGGGGAGCCGGAGGAGGAAACTCCAGCTTTAGCATCACACGGCACGCTAACCTGTAGATTGAGCCGGTTACCTTACCCTCTTAAAACATCACTTACCTGGATTTACGGCTTCAGGTAAACCCTGGCAACACTAAATCAGGTAATAAGATTTACTTACTTTAATAATACTACAGTTGCATACAAAAAGCTATAGACATAAATTGAGTCTATTGCAATTTATTCACTTTTAACCATGAACTTTTGCCTCAAAAGTCACACTGAAAATGTAATGCGGCTCATAGTTCTAAAATTTTCGATAGGTATAATAAAGGTAGTTAGAGAAACGAGTGGAAAAATAGAGCTATCAAAAAGCAGATGTGGAGCAGGAAAGAAATGGCAACATATACTCAACTTCAGAGTTTAATTGGAACTATTCGGCAGTTACTGGAGAAAGCCCGCCAGGAAAGCGATTTTTGCGAATACTACCGCCTGACTGAAGAACTTTGCATGGCCGAAGCCGCCCTGAAAACTCAATTAGTGGCCGCTTAACTCACCGACTTATCTCCGTACCACAATTTTTCTAAACCTGGGAAACACCTCTATCCGACTTCGTTCCCGCTATTACCTCCTTCAGCTAATCTGATTGACCGCTTCCCGCAGTTGCTCCGCGTCCCGCATCGGCGGGTTGCCAAAGAGACTCTTGTACTCGCGGTTGAAATGGGAAGCGTCCTCATAGCCTACCCGGTAACCTGCACTCGCCGCATCCAACCTCTCGGTGAGCAGAAGACGGCGTGCTTCCTGAAGCCGTAACTGCTTTTGGAACTGCACCGGGCTCATGGCCGTAACCGCCTTGAAATTGTGATGGAAACCGGAAACACTCATGCCAATATCCTGGGCCATTACCTCAATTCTGAGCGGCTTGTCGAAGTCTTTTCTGATTCGCTCAATCGCCTGGAGGATGCGCTGGTACTGGCTTCCCAGCACTGCCAGATGGCGCAACCGCTCACCCTGCTCCCCCAAAAGAAGCCGGTAAATGATTTCTCGCGTGATTAGCGGCTGAAGAATACGGGCCTGGGCAGGGGATTCCACCAGTTTGGCCATCCGCACTGCCGCGTCCAGAAGGTCTGAATCCAGTGGACTAACATCAATCGCCTTAACTTTACTTGCATTTCTATGAGCCGGGTATCCGGCCTCGACGATAACCGAGCTAACCAGGTTCGGGTCAAGCTGTAGACGCATGCTCAGGTAGGGCCGCTCCCGGGTGGCTTCAATTATCTTACTGGTGATAGGCAGTTCGACGGTGGCGATAAGATAATGGGCCGGGTCATAGCGGTAGAGGTTGTCACCTAAAAGAACCTCTTTGCTGCCCTGGGCAATCACGCATAAGGCCGGGTCAGATAGCCCGTGGTTTGGTTCGGTGAGTTTGGAGGAGTGCTGAAAGAAAAGACCCGGTAAGACCTCTTTTACCCCATCCTCAACTATAGCCCTCCCGATGCGTTCCGCCAGTTCTCCCTGGTTAACCCGGGTCTTGATTTCCTCGCGCTCAACGGTACGCTGAGTCAAAAGTTCCATAGAGTTCCTTACTACATTTTATCCCGTATCCAATGTTAGAGAATTGCAGGATTATTCAATTATTCTGCACTATAATTATAGCACTCCACGCTCATTGACACCTGTAATTCAAAGAAAGGCGGAAAGAATGCCTTTTTCTTTTGCAAAGGCTCTAGAGTTATACTCAAGAGAAGGTCTTCTTTGAGAGAGTATCTTCACCAGGAGATTGTAAGTATTATCCTTTGATATTTATCTTTTTTCTGATAGCCAGAGTTATTAATCTGGCTTTAATGCTAATATCACGGCTGTATCACCTGCCGGGTTTACCCTGTTAATAATGAGCAAAGGCTTAAACATGATTTGCTTAACACTTGCCCTTTACAGGCAGGCCAGGGTATGCCGGGAGGTTCGATAATAATGTTTAGCAGAAGATCTAGATCCTTCGATGACTCTTCGCTTTCGACCAAAATAACATTCACTGCCTCGAAACTGACCAGGCTTACTGATTTCCTAAAGGTAAAACGCAGTAAGCCAGTAGACCGAAAGCAGTTGCTGCTTAAAAAACTTCAGGATCAGCGCAGCAAAAAAGTGATCTTCCTGTCGCATTGTCTCTTAAATGAAAATACTCGCTATGCCGGGGGCGCCTGTAAAGCCTGTTTTGACAGCGAGATTACTAACCTTTGTGCTGAAAATAAGTGGGGTATGGTACAGATGCCCTGTCCTGAACAGCAGGCCTGGGGTGGCGTACTGAAAAGAAGGCTGCTTTTGCTTTATGGTACCAGAACTACTTTTTTCTATCCTCTGCTTAAAGTAGCTCTTCCCTTCTTCCTGGCCTATACCAGGTGGGTTTATAGACGGCAGGCAAAACAGACGGCCAGCCAGATTAAAGACTATCTCGCTACCGGCTTTGAAGTGGTTGGGGTAGTAGGGGTAGATGGCTCACCTTCTTGCGGGGTAACCAAAACCCTCGCGATCAATAAAGTAATAACATCGCTTGCCAGCCTGGACGTTAACACGGTTACAGTCAAGAAAATGAATTCCGTAATAAGGAACTGCCTGGTTGAGGGTAGCGGAATCTATACTCAAAGCCTCAAGCAGGAGTTAAAGAAACGAAAGCTTGCTATGCCTTTGGCGGGCTATGATCTGGTAGCCGAACTGGATGGTAATCCTGCTTTAATAGACCTTAAACCTCCTGTCATTAAACCTCCTATCACCGGCCAGACCATAATCACGATGTAAATGCTCAGCTTCTGCCACTTTAACCTTGTAGCCTGGGGTTAGGTTTTAAGTGGTTTAAGTTATAGAGCGGTTGAGGAAAGTGATGATAAGACGCGACCCGGAGAGACTGGCCGTATTCGAAATCCGCAAATAATTGTATAATATGTAACAGAATAAATCGGCTTTTTGCAGGGAAGACTCAAGAGTTGGCCTGGTCAGAGACAGCCTGGCCAAAAAGTTTAACCGGGTGCTTTTAAAAAGAGGGGCGCACAATATGGAAGCCAAACAAAGCGCAAAATTAGACCGGCAACAAGAAAGTCAGGAAAATATCCAAACTTCTTCAAAAAACAAAGTAATTTACCTCTCAATCGGGGCAGCCCTTACCACTATTGTACTTAAGTTTACTGCTTTCTTTTTGACAGGCTCTGTGGGTCTACTTTCGGATGCCCTGGAAAGCATGGTAAACCTGCTGGGTTCTTCCGCCGCCCTCGTAGCTCTGATGCTGGCGGTTCGTCCGGCTGACAGAAAACACCACTATGGCCATACCAAAGTTGAGTATTTCAGTAGCGGGCTGGAAGGAGGGCTGATCCTGGTAGCTGCTGCGGCTATCGCCTGGACCGCCATTGGACGCCTTTTACAACCCGAAGCGCTGGAGAGTGTGGGTTTCGGACTGGCTGTTTCGCTGGTTGCCACCCTGGTGAACTTTGTGGTTGCCCGTATTCTACTGAAAGTAGGGCGGGAGGAGGATAGTATTGCCCTGGAAGCTGATGGCAAGCACCTTATGACCGACGTAGTTACCTCGATAGGGGTTGTAGTGGGCGTCATCCTGGTGGCTATTACCGGATGGCTCTGGCTGGACCCGCTCGTAGCCCTGGCGGTGGCCTTAAACATCATCTTTGAAGGAGGTAAGCTGGTCAGGCGCAGCATGGATGGCCTGATTGACCGGGCGTTACCGGAAAATGAAGAAGGGAAGATTCGGGAAATAATCGAGCAAGAGCTAAAAAAGGCGGGAGAGGCGGACCTGACGTACCATGGCCTGCGCACCAGAAAAAGCGGTAGCGCCCGCTTTATTGATTTACACCTGCTAACTCCCGGTGACTGGCCGGTACGCCAGGCTCACGAAATTGCCGAAAATGTTGAGCAGTCCCTTCAAAAGCAATTTAGGGAGCTGGAAACCACCATCCATATAGAGCCTATCGAAGACCAGCGCTCCTATGATGACAACTGGGAAACCGGGCTTAAAAGCCAGGCAAGCCAAAAATAGCTCATCTTATACCTGAGAGCTTATTTTCACAGTTGTAACCTTATCTCCCGCAGTTAACCAATCTCCTGAGCAGGAGCTGAACCAGGCTAAGCGGGAGAATGTAATAACACACCACCTTCCGGGCTACTCTCCCTAAAAATAGCCGGCCTATTACGGTGCAATATCGGCTGCCATATTACAGGGTATGGTCCTGACCTTTAGTTTTGCTCGCTGATTATGAGCTCAGTTTAACTCTGGGTTTCGACCGGCTCTTTCCCGGCAGAGCTTTCCCTGGCCTCTCCGGATTTACCATGCGCTTTCCCCGGGGGTACCAGCAGGACCGGTAAATGAGTGGACTGAAGGATCTGGGTTGCGACGCTTCCAAAGAAAAATCGGCCCACTTCTCCTCTGGCATGAGTCGCCATTACTAGTAAATCCGGTTCGACGGCATCGGCATATTCCATAATTTCTTTAGCCGGGTCCCCGGTCAAAACCTCAGTGTTTGTTTCCAGACCCTGTTCTTGAGCTAGCTGTACCACCTGTTCCAGGTAAGCCTGGGCTTCCTCCCTGTTGTGCTCCTCGATTTTCGCTATATCTTCAGGAGATAAGGCAAAAGCGGCTGCCTCGCCGTATAATATAGCATCAACCGGCAGATTCACCTTTACAAAATATAGGGGTGCTTTCAGTTGCCTGGCCAGTTCAAAGGCAGGGTCTAAGGCTGCTTCTGACTTTTCATCCTGATCTAACGGCACTAACAACCGGATACCATCCACCAGGAAAGTAATGGCAAAAGGTTCGTCCTCCGCACTGAGCAGTTCTTCCAGAGAGTAAGTTTCTTTCCGGCCAAAGGGCCTTACCAGCAGAACAGGCGTAGTGAGTTTGTGTAAGACTCTTCCGGCCACGCTTCCCATCACCAGGCGCGAGAAGCCGCTACGGCCATGAGTGGTCATTATCAGCAGGGCCTCTTCCTTCTCCCTGACGAACCGGCAGATTTCTGAGACAGGCTCACCGGCGACAACGGCAACTTCTACCCTGGGCAGGAAAAGATAATCCTTGCGCTTGCCGCTGATAAAGTCCCTGATTTTCAGCAGGTACTCGGTAACTTCGTCGAAGTGCCTTTTCCGCAATGGCACGGCCGGTAGGTCCGGCACATCCACCACCCTCAACAGGGTTAGAGAAAGATCTAATGATTTTGCCAGCCTGACGGCATAAGGCAAGGCTTTCTCAGAAAGTTCTGACCCATCCAGGGGCACTACAATGTGTTTGAACATAATAAATACCCACCTTTCCTGTTAGCCGGTAACAGTTTCATTGTTTGCTGCGGAGAGGCTGTAGTAATCCAGGAAAATAGTTTCGAGGGAAGGCTCCCGGCTCACAAAGTCAACAATGGGGTAACGGGTCAGTAGCCCCACCACTTCGCCAAGAGTTTCCTGCTTTACCACGCACCGCACCAGTTGTTGGCCGTCTTTCTGGGTAATCTCCAGGTGGTCAAGACCGGGTAAGGTCTGAAGGAACTCTACCGGGACCGCATTTTCAAAGACCACTTCAAGATGGTGGCGCTTGAGATCAACCAGTTCGTCCATGCTACCAACCCTGACCATGCGGCCTTCCCGGATAAGCCCTACCCGGTCGCAGGTTGTCTCTATCTCGCTCATAATATGCGAGGACATAAAGATGGTACTGCCCTGCTCGCGTAATTCGTGCAGGAGCTTGTAGAACTCCTGCTGGTTGAGCGGGTCAAGACCGTTGGTTGGCTCATCCACAATCAAAAGGCGGGGTTGGTGCATCACGGCCTGGATGATTCCCACTTTTTGCTTGTTTCCATGCGAATACTCCTTGAATTTCTTACTCAAGTCGAGTTGCAAACGTTCGGCCAGTTCCTTTATCCGCTTCCACTCCACTCCGCCGCGCAGGTTAGCGAAATATTTAAGGGTTTGAGCGCCGGTCAGGTTAGGGTAGAGCGAAAATTCTCCCGGCAGATAGCCGGTAAATCTCTTAATCTCGACACTATTCTGCTGGCAGTCTAAGCCATAGATCGAAGCGCTGCCGCCAGTGGGTTTAATCAAATCCATCAAAAGGCGAATAGTGGTGGTTTTACCTGCGCCGTTTGGTCCTAAATATCCGAATATTTCTCCCTGGTAAACCTCTAAATCCAGCTCGATAATACCGCGATTTCGGCCATAACTTTTGGTCAATTTTTCAGTTTTAATAGCGCTTTTAGCACTGTTCTCTAAATTTGCAGTGAGAGGAGCAGGTTTTTTCTGTTCTAGAGTGGTCATTTTCTTTTCACCTCCACTCGGCTAATCCGGCCTAAATCAAATTTTAGTAAAAGGACTCCTTACGGTTGATTGTTACCGGTTAATCCTGGGTCAAACCGGTACAGTCTCTACCTGCTTCCGGCCGGGCTGTCCTGCCAGCAAAATTTCCTGACCAACTTTGAGGGGAAGATAATGGCTGGCAAATAACTGAGCAAAAGTTTCCAGGCTCCAGTCGCAACTGTCGTGGGCCGAAACAGAGACAAGTTCTACCGCTTTGCTTTTCAAAAAAGCAATTACCCGGTAAGTCTCCTCCTTCTGAGGTATTTTCCAGGGCAGCTCTGAAGAGCCCAGAAGCCTCTGTGGCTTTAACCGGGTGGAACCTGAACGGTCGCCGGTAATCAACAGATGGAAACCCCCGATTACGGCATAGACCGGAGTCTGGAAAACCTCTTCCGCTCTTTGTACCAACGCCTCTACCCCCGGATGGCCGCAACCTATTATTACCACCAGCCCCTTACCCGCCAGGTTTACTACCAGGGCCTGTTCTTTAATATAGCCCATCACCAGTTGCCGTGGCAGCGGTCCGGTAGTCCCAACATCTTCTGCCAGGCAACTCGCCGCCTTTACAAGGTAATTCTGGCCGCCTTTAAGAGTAATCCGCCTTGTGGAATAAAGCGGTTTGGCAGCCAGCGGGTCTTTTTCACCGGAAAGCTTTATTCTGTGGGTGAAGAAGTTCAGCCAGCCACCCAGGTGGTCAGGATGAGGATGGGAGTTAAAAATAAAGTCTATTCGGGCAAGGTCTATTCCCAAGCGAGAGGCATTTCTGTAAAGCGGTGGCTCTGCTTCTCGTTTTCCGTTTAACCCCAGATCAAAAAGGATGGTAGTTTCCCCGGTCTCCACCAGATAAGCCACCCCGGCTTCGGTCTCAAGCGCAGGTCTAAGAGAGTACCAGTCAACCAGGGGCAGCACTCGTAACTCCTGAACTTCCTTCAGCCTGGCCCTTTTACCGTCATCTTTGAAATGGCCGGGCCGGTCATAGTGCCGATTAGCAATATAGCGGCCTACCAGGAAACGTATTGTAAAATTGATGGTTATGGCCAGCAATTGGGTCAGAATTTGACCCAGAATCCGGAGAAAAACTTTACCCGGCCGTAACCTGGAATTCTCTTTTTTCATCTCTGATCATTACCTCCCTGTTCGGCTCTCAAGCTCTGGATCCAGTTTTAAGCTCTAATGGAAACCCAGCTTGACGCTTTTTGAGTTAAGCCGCATGTGGCCGTGCTTAGGATCAGCTTTACCTTATTTAGCAAGGTCACGTTTCCAGAACCGGAAGACGCCGAGAGCCAGAAATACAACGCTGACAGCGAGCATTACCAGGGTTGCGGTCCAGTTCAAACCTTCTACCAGGGGCTTGCCGTACTGGTGGAAGAAGGATAGATCAATGGTCCAGTCCGGTAGTTTGAGAGCCGGGCCGATAATGGTAAGGACATAACTGACCACTACAAGGGTACCGCTGACCGCTACAGCCCAGGATGGACCGAATGCCGCTAGCAAGTAACCGGTTGCCGCTACCAGCACACATATTACCCATAGTCCCACAAAGGCTTCCAGGGCATTACCTGTATTAATCGTGATATTGAAGAACTGGCAGCACAGCGCAAAACCTAATCCGGTGATACCCACAGTCAGGGCCGAGGCACAGATACTTGCCACAAAGCGTCCGATTAAAAGACGCCAGCGAGGGATTGGGATGCTTAACAGCAGTTCCAATCGCCCGTTGCTTTCTTCACCCGCCCAGCCTGCCACCTGGATGATGGCATAAGCAGCGCACAGCGGCAGCAAAAAGATAAAGACTATCAAATCTACCATGCTCTCGTTGCTCGGCAGTACCGTAAAGCCCAGCGAGCGGAAGAAATCATTACTCAACATTCTCCCGATACTGTCCCGCATGCCGTTAAAGCTACCCAGCACCATTACTTCATAAGCCGCCATCCCCAGTCCCCAGACTATTACGCCGAAGAGGCTTGACTTCAAACCGAAGGTAAATGTACTGAAGAGCCAGGGTGCTTTAGGTGCAGTAACTCGTGAGGAACTGGTAACCTCAACTTTTCTCCCAATAGCCGGAAGTTGGAAGACTCCGCTGTGATCGCGCTTGAGATACATGAGTAGAGCGCCTGCCAGGAAAGGCAGGATGAGGAAGGCCAGCAGGCTGATAGCTCCCCAATCGGTGCCAACGCTTTTAGCCATCGGTTTGCTTAAATCGTAATAGTAGAAAGGCGTATAGCTGCGTAACCAGCGCAAACCTTCGATACTCTGTCCCATGCTGTTCATGAGGTAACCTGCCGCCAGAAACCCTCCGGCCCAACCGGCCGCCGCTTTGCGAGATGGAACCAGTTGAGCGAAAAAGAGGGCCACACTTCCATAGAGTAGTGCTACCAGTACAATATTGAGGTGGGCCAGGGCCGCTCCACCGGCGCTCAGTTCCACTCCCGCTACGGCAGCGCCAATCACCAGGCTCAGGTAGCCAATAGCCGCTATAAGCACCACTGCAACTGTTACCGCTGCCGCTTTCTGAAGCAGCACTAACACCCGCGAATGCGGCGTACTCAAAAGTAAGTCGAGGGCCTCTTTTTCCTCTTCACCTCTGATAATGGCGCTTCCTGCCATGAGAGCAAAGATACCCAGCAGCACCGGCAGGTAAATCATTATCTCGAAATGGATATAACCACCCAGGGTTTCCACGTCATAAACCTTACCGAAGAAGAATGAGAAGGATTCGGCAGCCTGCCGGTAGTCCGCCAGCATAGTGTCCTTGTCCGGTCCTCTAAAGAAGTTATAGTAAGCCTGTACCTGAGCGACCATCAGGATAGCCAGGCCAGCGCCCCACAGCAAAATCTGCCAGCGGTAGTCGCGCAGCGTTTTAAAAAAGGCATTTCTCAACATTTTTCTCACCCCCTGACCAACCTTTTGCGCTCTTCGCCAGCCTTCCGGGACATTTTCGGGTAAGGTGTTCCGGCGCGAAAAAAGGTAATAGGGTTTAACCGGTTGTAGCTCTTAATAAGACTCTACCGCTCGTTCCTTAAAAACGGGGTTAAAGAGAGTTAACGGCAGGCATAATCTAAGCAGGACATTTCATGGCTTAGCTCCTCTCCTTTTCGGGCAATTTTGGTACTTCGCATAAGACTGTTTCAATGGTCCGGCCTGCCGCTCTCCGGGGGGTTACTGCCGGCCTGTTACGGATGTACTTGAGAAACTCGAACCAGCCGGTACTTACCAGGCCCGCAACCAGACAGAGCGCCAAGTCCAACAGGTTCAGAGTAGAGAAACGAAAGAGTTCGCGTAAAAGGGGCAGATACAGCACCAATGGCAGTACAACCAGGGCGCCACCTACCACCCACCACAGGGCAGTGTTCGGCAGGCGGAAAGTTTTGAAAACGGTCTGGCTCCAGGAGCGGTTGGTAAAGATAAGGGCCAGGTTAGCTACAATCAGGGTGGTGAACGCCAGGGCCCGCGCTTCTCCTTCTCCCTCTCCCAGGTAGAGGGCCATCGGGAAAATGAGAGCAAGCAGTACCAGCACACTTATACCCTGCCCCAGGCTTATTCCCAGGGTGCGCCGGGAGAATAAAGGTTCACGCGGAGAGCGAGGTGGGCGCTGCATTACGCCTGCTTCTTCCGCTTCGGCTTCAAAGACTACCGAGCAGGCCGGGTCTATAATCAGGTGTAGAAAGGCAATGTGTACCGGTAGTAACATCAGCGGCCAGCCAAAGATGACCGGCAGAATGGACATTCCGGCAATCGGCACATGGATTGCCAGGATGTAAACCATCCCTTTCTTTAAATTGTCAAAGATACGCCGTCCCATCTTGATCGCCCGGACTATGCTTGAAAAATCATCATCAAGCAGGACCAGAGCGGCCGCTTCTCGGGCTACGTCCGTACCGCGTTCTCCCATAGCGATGCCGATGTGAGCGGCTTTGAGGGCAGGCGCGTCATTGACCCCATCACCGGTCATGGCTACGATCTCACCGTTTGCCTTGAGAGCCATCACCAGTCGCAACTTTTGCTCAGGTACCACGCGAGCAAAGATGTTAACGGTGCGAATTCTCTTTTCGAGTTCAGCATCTTCCATCCGGTCCAGTTCCGGTCCGGTGATTACTTCATTGTTAGGTACGAGGCCAATCTGGCGGGCAATACTCTGAGCGGTGCCGGGATAGTCACCCGTAATCATAATCACCCGGATACCTGCCCGGTAGCACTCCTGAAGGGAGGCCGGTACGGTAGGCCGAACCGGATCTGCCAGCCCGAGTAAACCCAGAAATTCGAAATTGAAGGCGCGCTGGTCAGCCGGTAAGCTATCTTCCATATAGTGGGCTTCTGCTACTGCCAGTATTCGCAAATCCCGGGCAGCCAGCCTGGCAACTTGCCCAAGTAACTCTTCCGACTGAGCCGGGCTAAAGCGGCAGAGTTCCGCCACCGCTTCCGGGGCGCCTTTGGCGGCTATCACATAGCCTCCTGAGGCCGGTACTTTCCAGGCAAGGCTCATTGCCAGCAACTTCCGGCTGAGAGGATATTCGTTTACCAGTTCTAGCTGGCCGTGCCTGTAGCCGAACTCTTCCTCCCGGCACTTCCCGAGTTCTCTGATTGCCTTTTCCATCGGGTCGAAGGGGTCGGGCGGGCAGGCCAGCACGCCATATTCCAGTAACCGGTGGAACTGAGCCGGTAGATTCTCTGCGTCTCTGGCTGCCGCGACCTCATAAAACTGTTTATTGGCAAAAAGCTGCTTTACCGACATGCGGTTCATGGTGAGAGTGCCGGTCTTGTCCACGCACAGCACCGTAGCCGCTCCCAGGGTTTCTACCGCAGGTACCCGCCGGGTGAGTACGCGCTGTTGCGAGATGCGCCAGGCGCCCAGGGCCAGAAAGATGGTGAGGACGACCGGGAATTCGTTTGGCATAATTGCCATGGCCAGGGTGATGCCAACCAGGAAACCTTCCAGCCAGTTGCCCCGGTTGATGCCGTAGACCACCACGACCAGGATGCACAGGCAGATACCGATAACCGCAAACAAGCGCACCAGTTTTCGTGTTTGCTTTTGCAGAGGAGTTTTAGCAGTCTCCACTTTTTGTAAAGCCTTGCCAATCCGGCCCATTTCAGTGCGCGGTCCGGTTGCCAGTACCCTGGCCAGCGCCTGGCCCTGTACTACTAGCGTGCCCGAATATACGAAGGGGGAGTCGCTGCCTCCCGGGCGGTCCATTACGAGCGGCTCTTCACTCTCCCAGACACTCTTGCGCACCGGTAGTGATTCACCTGTCAGTAATGACTCGTCCGTAGAAAGATTAAGGCTGGAGACTACCACGCCGTCTGCCGGTATACGTTCGCCTTCCGAGAGTAAGACTAAATCTCCCCGGACTACCTCCCGACCGGGTATGTGCTTTTGCTGTTCCTCCCTGATAACCAGGGCTTTGGGACTGGACAACTCCTTGAGAGCCTCTAGAGTACGCTCGGTTTTACGCTCCTGGTAAACGGTAATCCCGATAATCAGGAAGACAAAGCCGAGCAGCATCAAGGCTTCCTGCAAATCGCCCAGGATCATATAAATAATGCCACCCACGATCAAAAGGAGGAACATCGGCTCGCTGACCACTTCGGTAGTCAGCACCAGAAACGTCCTTTTTTTAGGTTTTGGTAGTTCGTTGTAGCCTTCATTTCTCAGGCGGCTGGTTGCTTCGTCTTCAGACAGCCCTGTAATAACCTTATTTTTATATTCTTCAGTTGGCGCTAACATAAGAACTCTTCTTTCTATTTTGGTTAACAGACTGGCTTTGCAGGAACTACTGGCATCAGGTTGCCAGGAAAACGCTCACCGAATAGCTATACCAACCGGCCGGTGTAATACCTGATGGTGAAGATGACCGGTAGTAAATGGTTCGCAGCAGGCCAGGAAAAGTATGGTCACTGGAATTTTGTGGAGAAGAATTACAGGCGAGAGGTACTGTTTTAATGGCAAGAGGGGTTTCAAAAGCATATCTGGTGAGGTGAACTACGAGACAAAGGTCAGTGCCGGTTTGCACCAGCCCGGACAGGTAGATTCCGCTTGCGCTTAAAGAGATTAAAGAAGACCTGGTTTGATGGAGTCCCGGCAGGTCTAGAAACTCACCGGAAAAAACTTTCTCCTGAGCATAGCCATTACCCAGCCAGGCTAAGCCGGATAAGGGCTTTTCCTTCAAGAATAAAAAGATCGGTACTGTTGATTTACCTGTAATACTCCTGTTCTCAAAAGGGTCATCGGGGATAGGCAGATCAACTATAGTTTCGTTTTGCCCATTCTGAAGAGCAGGTTGTACTATCTTCAGTAAAAAGCCTGTAGTATTATTGTTATTTATGTTAAGTTGAATGATACTTTTGTTAAAACCGGTTTTCTCCCGGTAGTTAAAGCGAACATTTGAAGTATCATTAAAATTTGAATGTCCTGTTACTTCAACTACGGCAGGCCCTTCATTCTTAGCCTGACTCACCGAGTAATAAGAGGCAGCGGTAGATACTGCTACTGATAGGAGGATTACCAGTATCAAAATATCAATAATTTGACTGATTGCTCGGTGCCGCATCTTACTACCCCTGATATGACATTTGTTTTATTTGTTGGCTTTATTTAACCCGAACGAAGGCAATTACCGGCTCTGTTACTCGGATAAAAAAGTTAACAAATTCACAACTCTCCTAAATTAATTGTACTTTATTAGCGGAAGACACGATTAGAAATTTCAGTAATAGCACACAAAAAGGTATTTACCTCTTAAGTAAATATCCTAACAGTTGTATAACTTTATTATTAGCCCTCGCTAACTGAAGCAAAGCACCGGGAAGAGCCCAAAATTTCCGGTTGACTCCGCATTCCTTTTACTCCCCTGGCTCAATCTCTCTGTTACAACTTGACCGAATCTTGACCATTCTTAGCAGGCTTGCTTGATCTTCTGTGGCCATAATGTATGCGTAAGAAGTTAATTCCTTCTTCAAAACCTGACTGAGAAAGGAGTCATAAGATGAAAACCAGTGGAAAGTTACTCGTAATTATCGCCGGATTGGTCTTTAGCCTGATCGCTATTCCGCTCCTGGCGCTCTTTGTTTCGACCTCCACCGCGCAGGCTTACCGGGGACAGCCCGGACCCGCCGCCGGTCAAACCCAGACCGCCCAGGGCCAGACCTGCCCGAATTGCACCGGGCAGGGAGTA
>DATAKM010000095.1:0-42292 GCA_036261665.1 Chloroflexia bacterium | reverse complement strand
CGTTACCATAAAGTAGTCCCACGGCCCATTGGTCAGGACCGTATCAGGGTTGTAAATGGAGTGTACGGCGTGGCCTTCATTTAAGACCAGATCAACCTGTTTGCTGTTATCGCGCTGGACCACCTGAATATAGTTGTAGGCCGACTCTTTTTCATATAAGAGAGTGCCGTAAGGGGCTGATTTAATCTTGAAGGTAACGAACGCTGCCATCACCAGGACCAGCACCAGCATCGCGGCAAAAACCGGGGCGCGGCGGCGATTGACCCACAACAACCCGACCGAGGCAAAAGCCAGCAGCACCAGACTGAAAATGTAAAGGGTTGAGCGCGTACCTACCAGCGGGATAAAAAGCAGTACGGGCAGGAAAGTACCTACAATCGAGCCAAAGGTTGAAACGGCACTGACTTTCCCGGCGGTGCGCCCGGCCCCCTGCACGCTATGCATCAGCAAGCGCACGGCAAAAGGTGTGACGCAGCCCAGCAGAATTACCGGAACGGAAAAGAGCAGAACTATACCCATCAGGGAACCGAAGAAGAGGCCACCATTGACTGTCTTAAAACCTTCATTGGCGATGGTCAAAATCGGGTTACTGATGGCCGGGATAAGGCCAATGGCGAAAGCTGCCAGCCCGGCAAGCTGGTAGAGGAAACCGGGCCGGGGAAAGCGATCAGCCAATCTCCCGCCGAGAGCATAGCCAATCGCCAGGTAGATGATGATAAAGCCGATCAGACAGGCCCAGATCAGGAGTGAGTCTCCGAAATAAGGTTGAATCAGGCGACTGGCGCTCATTTCAACGGCCATGACTGCCATACCGCAAATGAAAACAATCGGCAGCAGGAAAGGAGTCTGGATCGGTTCAGTTTGCTCGTAGCTGGTTTCAGCCGCTTTTTGCTCAATTTCCTGGGGCTGTTTATTAGCATCAGCGGTCGCCGCCGTGCCAAAAGAGGGGTCGCGCCGGGCTACAATCAGGCCGATGACCGAGAAAAGGAGCAGGACGGCTGCGAAGAGGTACATAGTAGCCCGTGTGCCAATCGCGGGCATAATCCAGAGTACCGGGAGAAAAGTACCCAGGATCGAACCAACCGTTGACAGCGAACTGACTGTGCCGGCGGTCCGGCCCGCGCCCTGCACGTTATGGAGCAGCAGGCGCACCGCAAAGGGCGAAACACAACCGGCTATTAACATGGGCAGGGTAAAAAGGATAATTATACCGGCCATAGAACCGATAAAAAGTCCGCCCGACTCGATGCCTTTGGTGGAGTCGGTTACGACTTTCAGCACCGGCTCGCTGATCAAGGGGGTCAGGGCCATAGTAATCGCGGCGGCCCCGGTCAGCAGATAGAGGATGGTGGGACGCGGGAAGCGGTCACCCAGGCGGCCACCGATGAAGTAACCCAGGGTCAGGCAGATCATAGTAAAGCCGATCAGGTTAGCCCAGATCAAGAGAGAGCTGCCAAAGAAAGGCTGGATCAACCGGCTGGCGCACATCTGAATCGCCATTTCCGACATTCCGCTGACGAAGACGATAGGAAGCAAGAAAGGTGGTTTGCGGGTGGCGGCCACAGTCAGGCTACCCAAGCGTTCCTCAAGTTGGCTACCGTCCGCCGCTTCCGACCCAATTAAAGGAGAACGGAGGCTGGCATTTTGCTGGCCGGCTGGCTCTATCTGCATAAATTCTTAATCCTCTGTATGCCAATCTATTTCATTAAAAAGATAGTTTGACAGGTCCAAATATAAAATTATCGCCGGTATAATCAGCCCGAGGGCTTTCAGCCATTATAGCGATTGCCCGGCAGCCCGGCAAGTTATAGAAGCTTAGAAAAGGTTAGAATCAGTTGAAACCTGTGCGGCTTTTCAGACAGGGGGATTTGGAGTATAATATGGTCCAATTCTGTTAACTCAATATATTAACTCAAATGACTCACGCGCAAGCGCTAAAACCGTTACCAACCGACATGCAACGGGGATTGTAAATGACTTCAGACAATAACCGCGCCCGGACGGGCGTGCCTATAGATGCCTCTACCGACCAGACTCAGCCAGCTAATAATTCGGATAATGCCAGTAGCAACCGCTCTCAGACGCTTTATCGCAAATGGCGTTCACAGACTTTTCAAGAACTGGTAGGCCAGGATGCCATTACCAGGACGCTCCAGAACGCGATTGCCAGCGGAAGAACCGGCCACGCTTATCTCTTCTGCGGACCGCGCGGCACCGGCAAAACTTCCACCGGGCGTCTGCTGGCTAAAGCGGTAAACTGCCTCGACCCCGACCCCAAAGCGCGTCCCTGTGACCGGTGTGAAGCCTGCCGTTCGATTGCGGAAGCGCGGGCCATGGATTTGATCGAAATAGATGCCGCCAGCAATCGCGGTATTGATGAAATTCGCGAATTGCGCGATAAAATTAACTTTCAGCCGAGCTTCCTCAAGAAAAAAGTCTACATCATTGACGAAGTGCACATGATGACCGAGCCGGCTTTTAACGCCCTGCTCAAAACCCTGGAAGAGCCCCCCCCACACGCTATTTTCGTACTGGCCACGACAGACCCTCAGGATGTCCCCGCTACGGTCGTCTCGCGCTGCCAGCGTTTTGACTTCCAGCGCATCAGCCTGGATCAAATTGTCGGGCGCTTACAATATGTTTGCGAACAGGAAAACATCCAGGCTGATAAAGCCGCCCTGGAACTGGTGGCGCGGCAGGCTACCGGTTCGCTCCGCGATGCCCTTTCGCTGCTCGACCAGTTAATCGTCTACAGCGGCGGTAATATTACCGTTGAAGCTGTACGGCTGATGCTTGGCGTCATGAATACCGAAGCGGTGGCCGATTTTGTAGATTCGCTGATTGCCGCCGACATGGGGAGGGGCCTGGAACAGATTAACCGGCTGGTACAGGCAGGCACCGATCTCAAGCGCTTCAACCGGGAACTGGTGGAGCATCTTCGCCATATGATGCTGATTAAGGTTAATCCGAACGGTAAAGAAACGGTTGACCTTACCGCTGAAGCCTACCAGCGCCTGCGCGAACAGGCCGGGCAAATCGAGCTGAACACTATCGTTAACTTCCTGAAGATTTTCAGCGCGGTAGACTATAACCTGAAAGTTTCGCCCTACGGCCAGTTGCCGCTGGAAATTGCCCTGATGGAGAGCCTCTTGCAGCCCGTTGTCTACGCGCAGGTAAGCGCTCCCGCTCAGCGCAGCTACGCAGAAGCGGCCAGACCCGCCGCGCCTGTGTCACGGCCTGCCCCTGTCCCGGCCCAACCGGAGGTAGCCGCTCGGAAAGCCGAACCGGTTCCTATCAGGCCCGAAGAGCCAAAACAGGCCCCTGAACCGGTCAAGGTAGTGGCTAAAGAGAGCGAAACGGTGGTGGTAACGGATGAGACCGGAGAGACTGTAGTGCTTGAGCTTGCTACAGTAGCCCAGGCATGGCCGCAGGCTCTCAGGAGCATCGAGGCCCAGAGTAAAATGACGGCTGCTTTGCTGCGGGAAGCCCGCCCGGCTTCGGTCAAAGGAAACCGGGTAGCCCTGGCTTTCGCCTACAGCTTCCACCGCGATAAGATCAACCAGGAAGCTACTCGCCGCAATGTGGAGGATCACTTTTCTCGCGTGATTGGCCAGCGGATCATCATAGATTGCGTTGACGAAAGCGGTCCGGCAGGTGGTAACAGTGGCGCCGCCCCTAAAGCGCCCCAACCGGATGATCGCGCTCGTAAACGCGCCGATTTCTTTAACGCACGTATCCTGGATTAAGTGAGTAAGTAGTAGAGGAAAGAGGAGCCTTAATTGTAGACTCCTCTTTTTGTTGGCTTTTTAGTTGAAGCATTCCTGCTTTTTGAATCTATGGAAAACTCAAATTCACCGGCAACAGGCAAAGCGCAGAGTCGTCAGAAAATGGCCCTGTTAATCGGCTGCCTGGTTCTGATTATCATCCTGGTTTTCTTATTACTGGTTTTTATCGCCTCCGCTTTCATCATCTTAAATGACCCGAGTGTTGTAAAACTCACTCCAACCGTACCCTGAAAGCCGCTTTACTCAAAGCTAATTGTAGCCTGTGTTGCTGAAATGGCAGCGGAAAAAGCTATAATCCTGAGTAGAAGCGCTGTTTAAAGGTTAGTTGAGAAAGACTGGAAGGAACAATGAGCGAGGCAACCTGGGTAAAAAGTGCCGACCGGGGTAACCGGGAAGCTTTAATCAAACTGGCCAAAGAAGACCTGGCTAAGCGTGAGAATATTTCAGCCGAGTCCGAATTAATCGCTGTAGAGAGCGTAACGGCTGTAACCTGGGAGGATATGACACTCGGCTATCCTCAACCGGGTCGTAAAGTCGCTCCCGGCTATGTGCCCGGCTACCGTATAATTCTAAATTATGGGGGCCGAGAATACGATTACCACAGCGGATTCGGCCGGGTAGTATACGTGCCACCGGGAAAAGGACAGGCCCCCTTACCGGCCAATATGCTCTAAGCAAAATCACACCTGCCTTAGAGTGTGACCATATTCCTATTGCGGACATTTATGCTAAAGGTTAAGCTAAATTTGCTATTAAATGTCTCCGGTATTATGATGCGATTTCGACAGGATAATAATTGGGAATACCGGAGTCAGGCAAGAGGTTTAAGTATAGATGTCCAGTGAACAATTCCAGAATCCAGCTCCAAAAGAAAAAACAACCGAATTAAGCGATTGGCAGGAGATTCTAACCGGCCTGGGTAGCCAGAAAGCCGCGACTGCCCCGGTAGTTTCTCAACCGGAAGCCGAAGAAGCGCTATTGACGGATAGCGAAGGAGAGGCCTGCGCTATTTGTTATCGCCCTTTTGCAGCCGAAGAACTTACGGTAGCTTCCAAAGAACGCTTTAACTGGGAAGCGGCGGCGGTGGTTTGCCCGGAATGTCTGACCGAGTTAAAGCTAGAAATGCGGGCGCGTAGTAGCGGGCCGGATTTACTGTTAGGGCTGATCTGGGCCGTGATTGGGGCGCTGGTTACTTCAATCTTGATTTCGCTGGCTATCTGGTCGGTGCGGTCTGATACCAGCTACAATTTCTGGCAGTGGATTGGTTGTTACTTTGCTTTTGTACCAGGCTTTATTATCGGTAGGCTGGTACGTTTCGGGGTCGGCAAGCGCCATAGCCTGGAACAACAGCTTATAGCCATGTTTTTCACCTTCGTGGTAGTGGTGGTAACGGCCTATGTGGGTTGGATTGCCGACAATAACAACTTCGCCGATGCCATCATGCGAACCGATGAACATCGTGTAGCCTGGCTGCCTTTCGATCTGTTTGTTACGGCGCGTTTCTGGCCGGCTTTGACCGGGTTCAATACCCTCGAAAATATAATACCGCGCCTGGGCATTGACTTTGGCATCATCGTTGGGTTAGCGGTTGCCTTCTTCAGTAGCGAAGGGTCGCGTATTTACACCCGCACTTACCGCCATTCCTAGCCCTGAACAGACTAATCCTGTAAAAAAGACCCGTTCTTCAGTTATATAAGAAGAACGGGTCTTTTTCGATTGTTCAATGTTGAAAACCGGGCGACATCTGAAAAACTTAAGCCCGCGTTTCGAGCCAGTGAGAGAACGCGCTCAATTTGGGAGCGACCGGTTCCGGAATAGGCAGCAAGCCTTCGATGACGTTCTGGGTTTTCAAGCCGTTCCCGGTCACGTACAGGACAGTCACCTCATCCCGGCTGATCTTACCCTGCTCGGTTAACTTCCGCAGAGTGGCCAGGGTAACGCCTCCGGCGGGCTCGGTGAAAATACCTTCGGTAGAAGCCAGCAGTTTAATGGCATCAAGCACCTCGTCATCAGTCACCTGCTGGATAGTGCCGCCGGTACGCTGGGCGATTTTCAAGCTGTAGAAGCCATCGGCAGGGCTGCCAATAGCCAGGGAGTGCGCAATAGTATTGGGCTGCTTGACCGGTTGTATCTCGCTATAACCGGCTTCAAAAGCGGCCGCTACCGGATTACAGCCGCAGGGTTGCGCGCCCGATATAACAGGTAATGTCTCGTCTGCTACCAGGCCAAGCTTGATCAACTCCTCAAAGCCTTTGGTAATTTTGGTATAAAGCGAACCGCTGGCAATCGGAATTACCACGTGATCCGGCAGGCGCCAGCCCAGTTGCTCGGCAGTTTCATAAGCCAGCGTTTTGGAACCTTCGCTGTAGAAGGGGCGCATATTGATATTAACAAAAGCCCAGCCATACTCGTCCGCTACCTGGCTGGCAAGCCGGTTTACCTCATCGTAGGTGCCGTTAACCGTCACAATATTGGCGCCGTAAATGCTGGCAGCCAGAATCTTACCCGGCTCAATCGTGGCGGGGACAAAAACGTAGGTTTTGAGGCCCGCCCGCGCTCCTGCCGCCGCGACTGCTCCGGCCAGGTTTCCGGTAGAAGCACAGGCGATAGTATCAAAGCCGAATTCAATCGCTTTCGCCACCGCCACCGCTACTACCCGGTCCTTGAAAGAATGAGAAGGATTTACCGCATCATTTTTTATGTAAAGTTCATTCAAACCCAGGCGCTCTCCCAGGTTATAAGCGCGTTGCAAGGGGGTAAAACCGACCCCTTCCAGGCTACGCGCAAAAGGCTGGGTAGGGAGTAAGGGAGCGTAGCGCCAGAGGCTCTTGGGTCCCTGTTCGATGTCAGCTTTCAGTACTTTGGCTTTGAGGTGACTGAAATCGTATTCTACTTCCAGGGGACCGAAACAATTCTCACAAACGTGGGTAGGAGTAATCGGGTAACGTTCGCCGCATTCCTTACACTTTAAGGCACTCGCGGCAGTAGTAGTAGTATCGCGCTCCAGCAAGTTAGTCATTTTCAACAATCTCCTATAGATTCACAGGTTCTCAACTTCAATCAGGAGCAGAAAAGCGGCAATAAAAAAACCCGCTCATCTGCTCTTCGATAAGGGGTTGAAAATCATTCTTAAACTTGCTTCGGCACGTTAATAAATTAACGCCGATATACAAGTTCCCTTATCTTGCGCCTGGTAAATTTACCAGCGCCGGAATTGGCACCATACGCTTATTGTTTATTGCTAGCGTTGGTTGCCGGGCTTCACAGGGCCTTATTCCCTCCACCTCTCTGGATAAGAGCAACAGTATTAAACTGTAAAGGTTGTCCTTGATTCAGGACAACCTAAAGATAAACTACTTTATCAATTTTGTCAAGAGACTTTTTGAGTCTCAAAGAAAAACTACCTTATACTCTCAGAGTATGTCAGGAGCCATAGTGCGGCACCTGTACCATTTTAGCTAACCGCGCCCCTGTTTCGTTATTCTTAAAACTGAAAAGCGTCAGTTTTTCGCTTCCGTCCAGGTTTTCCACGCTGATAGTCTGCTCAGAGGGTGCTTCCGGGCCTTTGTAGGCAAGATCTAGCTTCGTCCAGTAGTAGGGTGACGACAGGTTGAATAAAAGCTGGCTATAGTAGCCCAACTGCGTTTTATTCTGCTGGAGAGGTTTCCCGGTTACAAGTGAAACCAGGCTCACCTCCTGAAAACCTACTCCTGCCGTACCGGTGGCGCTACTGCGAACCGCTATGGCAGTGCCGTCACTGCTCCAACCTTCCAGGGTCGGTTCATAACTCTGGCGCCCGGAAGTGCCCTGATCGTAGGTTGGCACAAGGATAGTCTGTGGATCGGCAAGCTTGCGGAAACTGAGAGTATCATAAATTATTCCGCCCTCGGTCCTGTCGCTACTGGTCAACAGCGCAAAATAATTGCCATCAGGAGATACGCTGGCGCTGCGGATGGTGTCTCCTTCCAGTAAGGTTTTAAGATTGCCGGTTGTGGCGTCCACCTGTAAAACTCGACCTGCCACTTTCAGCAAATTATCGAGTGTACTGGAAACATAGTTGCCAAAACTTACCAGCAGTTGGTTCGATCTGCCAATAAATTCCAGGCTTGAACGGTCGCCATAATCGGCCACTTTTATTCGCCGCGTGCTCCTGTCCTGAAGGTTCATAATATTGAGCCAGAACGGCTGGTTAAAAGCCGGACCACCTTCCAGGAAGGCCAAATAACTTCCGTCAGCCGAAACTCTGACTTTCTGGACAGATTGGGGCAAATCAGGATAGGCGGTAAACGTCCCGGTTAAAGCGGTATTGTTTGACTGGAGCAACCCCGGATTGTAAACCTGGATAGCTGCCTTTTCCACGGTTAAGACCCCGTTGCTATCCTTTACTCGCGAGTCCAGCAAGGCCGCCGCAGTCAGGCTGTCGGCCGATTGCCCAACTTCACGCACAACAGGGTTTGAGACACCGGTGGGCAAGGGCAGAGAAGCAAAAGAACCGGGTCTGGTGAGGTTAGCCAGGTAGAGATTATTACCGGCAGCGACAAAGGCGGCACTTTGCCTGGTAGTCCATAAATTATAGATATTGTCGCCGGCATCCCCCAGCTTGATGTTTTCCTGCTTGCGAACTGAACTGGAAAGCAGGCTTTTGCCCTGGGCAGCCACCACCCGATAATTGCCCGGCAGAGCATCCCGCACATCGAAGTTATAGCGCCAGACATAGTAATGCTGGCCGATGTTACCCATTTCCACCTGGAACCCGGCAGGATTGGCGGGCGTGTAGGTCAGGACACGGCGCTGAAAGAGTTGAACCAGGACATCATTAGGCTGACCACCCACGCGCACTTTGCCCTGTACCCAGAAAGGCTCGGTAATAGGGTAGCCCATCACGGCCAGCCATTTATCCTCGCCGAGTGGCGCTGTCTTGAAGAAATTATCGAAAATATCCGCCAGGTTATGGCCGGTTTCTTTGAAGTAACGCGAGTATTTAACGCTGCGGGGCAATTCTGGCAGGGTCGAGATTGTACCGGCAGCATCAATTGCTTCGTTAAGAGACTGACCCACCCGGTCAGGCGCTGGAACCGCTCCGCTTGTGCCGAAGGTCAACCTGCCATGGTTAAAAGTGGCATATGTCGGCACATTTGCGTTATTAAGCGGGTCGCCCGCCACAGGCTGGGTAGAAGGAGCGCGGGTCAAAAAGCTGTTGTCACCCACCTGTAGCTGCCCTGTCACCAGTTCAACGGTCAACAGGCCGTTGGTGACATAGTTGGGATCAAGGCCCGGTCTTTTACTTAATTCCATGCGGGCCTTGTCAAAATACTGCACCTGGCGTTGCCCTTCCGGGGACTCGTTATAAACTTCAGAGGTATGGGCAAAAGCTTGCGGTCCCCAGAAATAAGTCCGGCTAACCTGCCCGGTAGCTACCGCCCTGTCGGTCGCATTCCACTGCTGCTCAAAGGGCGGCGCTACAAAACCTTCCGCCTGGGCCGGAGCAGCGCCGGTAAATAGATAAAGTACTTGAAGCAAGAGACCCGCTAACAGGCAGGCGCTCAGCCCGCCCGGTTTCCATACTGTTAAGCTTAGTTTTGGCATTAAACCTGATCCTCAGTCTTTAATAAGTGATGCCGGTTTTGTCATCACTGCCGAAAAGTTCTCAAACAACTATCATGAATTTTTACTTAACTCCTGTTTATACCGCTCCTTATATAACGCGGGAAAAGCGGAATAGTTATCATTTACCCTCAATATTAAGAGCATTTATCCAGTCAGAATAGTAAAAAGCCCGGTAAGTTCAGAACTTACCGGGCGATTCATCAATCAGATTTTCCAGCCGCGCTAATGCCTGTTAAACCAGAAATCAGGCGACAGCCAGCTTGCCATAGCTGTTTCTCAAGAAATGGGCTAAATCCTTTACGCCTGGCACGGATTGTCCGGCAAGGATGGAAAAAGCGTTCAGAACGCGTTTTTCCAGGGCCTTTTCAGCCGCCGGGGTAAGAAACCGGTCAATCATATGTACAAAATACTGGGGGTCTTCTAGCTGGTCGGTAATAGAAGGTGTTGTAATATTGGTTGGATGGCGATACTTGCCGCGCAGCATCCAGAGAGTCATCCGGCCAATGTTCAGCATGTAATCAGGATTCTGGCGCACCGCTTCTTTAAGAAAGGCGAAATAGCAGCCCGCGTGGCGCCATTCATCTTCGGCCATTAGCTTGAGGATTTGCCGCAATACGGGCTCTCGCACCACGTTATCAGAATCTTTCGCACCTGTACCTATGCCTGAAAAAGCCGCATACCATGTACCCAGGCGCTGTTCGCCCAGGTAATGCATAGTTAGAGTTTCAATCCAGGGAGCGGTTTCAAAATCGATATTGACGCTACTCAGTTCCTGGGGAGTCAGTTCTACGCCCAGGTGATTCAACCAGCGTTCCAGTACCAGGCTATGTTTAGCCTCTTCAAAAGACCAGACTGAGAGGAAGCGTTGGAAATCCATCTGTTCTTTGAAGTCGCGCATGAACATTTTGGAAGCCGAAACCGCCGCCAGTTCAGTTAAAGCCACGTGCCGAACATCATGAATAATTTCGTCATCAATTTTGGCCTGGTCAATTCGATCAAAGGGTATCTCACTCATATTCCAGCGGGCGCGTTCCAGGCGATCATACAGGTCAGAAAAGATCAAGATCAGATTCCTCCTTCAGGATTCCAGCTACACATCACACTACTATTCATGCGTATTTGAGGAAAAGGCTAAAGCGGTAAACAAAACAGTAACCCGCTGTAAAAGCAGGCTAAGCAAGCTTAGCAAGAGCAGGTAAAAACATAGGTTAATATTGGTATAAATTTGGTGAAAAGAGCTGTGAGAAAGAGAGGGGCATGTTACAATTACCGGGGTAAGAAAGCTTGTTACAGATCTATTTATTTGACGTAAAGGCTGAATATGACCAGCTACATTGATTTAAGCCATGTTTTAGAACCGGGTATGCCTGCCTATCCGGGCTTACCGGTTCCGCAGTTTCATACTTACTTTACGCACGCGGAGAGCCTGGAACGCGGAACATATGCGCCCGGTACTTCTTTCCAGATAGCCACGTTTGAAATTCCGGGTAATACCGGCACTTACATTGATGCTCCTTTTCATCGCTATCCTGAAGGCCAGGATTTCTTTACCCTGCCACTCGAAAAGATGGCCAATTTACCCGCCACGCTTGCCACTATCCTGCGCGAAGGCCCGATTAATCCGGATGATCTGGCAGGGCTGGAGTTAAAAGACAGGGCTCTGTTAATTCGTACCGACTGGTCGAAGCACTGGGGAAGCGCCGGCTATTATCGTTCCGGCCCCTTCCTGACCGCCGAAAGCTGCCAGTACTTGATAGATGCAAGCGTCAGGCTGGTCGGAATTGATTGCGCCAATATTGACAATATGAGCGATCCCTCCCGTCCGGCCCATACCGCGCTGCTCGCTAAAGGCATTCCAATTGTGGAACATCTCTGCAACCTGGAACAGCTACCGTCCGGGCCGTTTCGCTTCTTTGCCGTGCCGCCTGCCATCAAAGGAGGTACTTCTTTTCCGGTCAGGGCTTTTGCTATCAGGGAATAAAGCCCGTTTAATCAGTCAAAAATCGAACTGGACAAACTAAAAGGAAACGTTTATGAGCAACCGTATTAAATGGACTGCCGATCAAATGCCCGATTTACGCGGCAAGAATGTAGTGGTAACCGGAGCTAATAGCGGGCTGGGTTTTGAAATATCACTGGCTATGAGCCGCAAAGGCGCTACGGTAATAATGGCCTGCCGCGACCAGGTCAAAGGTCAGCGAGCGCTTGAAGAAATTACTAAAGCAGTACCACAGGCAAAATTAGACCTGATAGAGCTTGACCTTGCGGACCTGACTTCAATCCGAGACTTTGCCGAAGATTTTAGCAAGCGTTATGACTCGCTGCATATTCTCTGCAATAACGCCGGGGTTATGGCTATTCCCTACCGGGAGACTGCGCAGGGTTTTGAAATGCAGTTCGGAACCAACCACCTGGGACATTTTGCCCTCACCGGCCTGTTGATGCCCACTATTCTAAAAACCGAGCAGGCAAGGGTAGTTACCACCAGTAGTATGTTGCACCGTCCTGGCAAAATTAATTTTGCTGACCTGCACGGCAAAACCGGTTATAACCCTTCGAAGGCTTACAGCCAGAGTAAACTGGCCAATTTGCTGTTTGCCTATGAGTTGCAGCGCAAGTTTGAAGCGAGTAAGGCAAGCGCTATTAGCGTGGCATCCCATCCTGGCTATTCCGCCACCAATTTACAAATGACCGGACCACAGTTGGAAGGCTCGGCAATGAAAATGCAGGTCATGAAAGTTTCCAACCGCCTTTTTGCGCAAAGCTCGGCTATGGGCGCCCTGCCTACGCTATATGCCGCGACCGCACAGGAAGTGCGGGGAGGTGATTATGTGGGCCCGGTGGGTTTGATGGAAATGCGGGGTTATCCGGGTGTCGTACGCTCTAACGAACTATCCTATGATAAGGAGCTGGCCCAAAGGCTCTGGACCGTCTCAGAAGAATTAACCGGTGTGACCTACAGCAGTCTGGAGTATCAGGCTAAAAATTAAAGAGTATCAAATCCGGCCAGATTATTTCTCCCAAAGAAAGCGGGGCAGCGTGGCAAAAATACTTTTTGGTGATCGTATTGGGCGAGAAGCAAAGCTAAGCGTAGGCTGTTCAGCCGTAATCTTTGATGATGCCCGGCAGAAAATCCTGCTAACCCGCCGCTCCGATAATGGCCGCTGGTGTCTGCCCGGCGGCCATATGGAGGCCGGAGAAAGCGCGGCAGAAGCCTGTATGCGCGAGGTTCGAGAAGAAACCGGCCTGGAAGTGGTAGTTCAGCACCTGCTGGGAGTATATTCCAGTCCCGACCGCATACTGGAATATCGAGATGGCACTCGCAACCAGATAGTGGGGTTATGCTTTATCGCCGAAATAACAGGTGGTGAACCCGGCTTGAGTGAAGAAACCACCGAAATCGGTTTTTTTACACCGGATGAGATAGCCAGACTTGATTTGATGGAAAATCATCGTGAGCGCATCGAAGATGCCCTGGCCAATCAGCCTGGCGCTTTTATAAAATAAACTTTTGAAGGGTATGGCAAATAAAGGCCGGTAATTATTTCAAACTGTAAAAGCGCAAACTATTAATAACCCTGGGTAGCCACGATATCCTGAAGCTCATGAATTAAAGACTTTAGAAGAAAAGCCTGTTCGTAAATAGTGTTGATATCGCTCCGAGTCATTTCGTCCAGGTCAGTGCTATGGCTGATCAGTTCTGAAAGAGCCAGGATAGCAGTGACAGGCTGCGAAGCCGCATGAACTTTTCGCTGAACCCTTGTTAAAGTACTAACCATTTCTTCCATAGTCTTTATATTTCTGTTGTCCACTTTAGTGTTTGCAATAGGCATAGCTGGATACTCATCCCCGATTCCCATACTCATTTCTCTTGTCACTATTTAAACCTCTTAATTTTCACCGTCGTATAAAGAAATAATTAAATTATGACAGTATTAGCCATGTTTTTATACGGACGAGTTACTCGAAATAATGACTGAGACCCTGTTAGAACTATCTTTGTAGTGTAATGCAAGCAGATTTGCTACAATAGCTAGTTATTCTGGTTATTCGCACTACCAGATACTCCCGATGGTTTAGCATAACCGGTTATACCGGGTTAATTAAAAAAATTATATTATATCTAAGCTAAAAATACAATAGCTGAAGATAACAAATTGTTAATACCTTTTTCCTAATAAAAACAGGACCGGTCCTGTTTACAACTTTTGTACGACCGTAAACAAAGCGAAAAACATGTTGATGAAGATGCGGGAACAAAGGTATAATGTAAAGGTTGAATTAAATTAGAAACACAAGCAATGTTGCTTGGCAGGAGGACTTTTAAAGAGAATGGCAAGCTTTAACCTTGATAAAGTGCGCAGTATTCAGAAAGAGCGCAAACGCTGGGAAGATACCACTCTCAAGCAAACTGTGGCAAGGATGCCGGAACGGGCTGCTGAAAATGACTTTACCACTGTCAGTGGTATGCCTGTTAACCGCCTCTATACCCCCGCAGACCTCGAAGAATTTGATTACGAACGGGACCTGGGCATGCCGGGCGAATATCCTTTTACCCGTGGGGTGCATGCCAACATGTACCGGGCCAAACCCTGGACCATGCGTTTGTTCGCCGGGTTTGGTACCGCCGAGGAAACCAATAAACGTTTCAAATATTTGCTTGAACACGGTGAGACAGGCCTTTCGATTGCCTATGATTTTCCAACCCTTTACGGTCGTGACAGCGATGATCCCCTCTCGGAAGGCGAGGTGGGTAAATGCGGCGTAGCAATGAGCAGCCTGGAAGATATGGAAATTCTGCTTGATGGCCTGCCGCTCGATAAAATTACCACCTCCATGACGATCAATGGGCCCGCTCCCATCGTGTGGGCCATGTATATTGCTGCCGCCGAAAAGAAAGGTTATCCGCGCCATATTCTGGGTGGAACTACCCAGAACGATATTCTGAAAGAGTATATCGCCCAGAACACCTATATCTACCCGCCAGAACCCAGCCTGAAACTGGTGGTGGATACAATGGAGTTCGGCGCTAAAGAGATGCCGCGCTGGAATACTATTTCGATTAGCGGCTACCACATTCGGGAAGCGGGCGCAACCGCTTTGCAGGAACTGGCTTTTACCCTGATTGACGGCCTGACTTATGTCGAAGAGGGTATTAAACGCGGCATGAACGTAGACGACTTTGCGCCGCGCCTCTCCTTCTTCTTCAATTGCCACAATGATTTCTTTGAGGAAATCGCCAAGTTCCGGGCGGCCCGCCGCATCTGGGCGCGCGAGTTGAAAGAAACCTATGGCGCGAAAAGCCCGCGATCCTGGTTGTTGCGCTTCCATACCCAGACGGCGGGTTGTAGCCTGACCGCGCAGCAGCCTGAAATCAATATTGTGCGAACCACTATTCAGGCGCTCGCGGCAGTCATGGGCGGCACTCAATCGCTGCATACTAACTCTATGGATGAGGCCCTGGCTTTACCCTCCGAGAAAGCGGTCAAAATCGCCTTGCGCACTCAGCAGATTATCGCGCACGAGAGCGGTGTGATAAATTCGGTTGATCCGCTGGGTGGCTCTTACATGGTAGAAGCCCTTACCAATGAAATGGAACGCGGCTTCTACGAATATAAAAGCAAAATTGACGCGCTGGGCGGCATGATGGCGGCCATTCACCAGGGCTATCCCATGAAAGAAATCGCAGATGCTTCCTTCCGTTACCAGGAAGAGATGGATAGCAAGAAGCGCATCATGGTAGGGGTGAATGAATACGTGGAGAACGAGCCACTCAGTATTCCCATCCTGGATATTGACCCGCAAGGTTACCAGCGGCAGTGTGAGCGCCTGGCGCGCCTGCGACTGGAACGCGACAATGAAAAGACTTCCGCTGCCCTGGAAAAGCTGCGCGAGAAGGCTATTCAGGACAACGAGAATATGATGCCGCATTTGATAGATTGCTGTAACGCCTATGCCACGCTGGGTGAAATCGCCGGGGTGCTGCGGAAGGTCTACGGCGAGCATAAAGACCCTTCGATTGTTTAAAGCTTAGATTTAGAGGCAGGCGCTTTGCCTGCCTTTTTTTATTACAGCCGGTTGGTACTCCTGTATCTAAAAAACCGGTGAACGGAGGTTGTAGATGGACCTGGGATTGCAGGATAAAGTAGCCCTGGTAACAGGCGGCTCACGCGGGATAGGCAAAGCAATAGTCCGGGGGTTAGCAGCAGAAGGTTGCAAGGTAGCCTTCACGGGGCGAACTGTAGAAACCCTGGAAAAGGCGGCTGCGGAAATTCGGGAAAGCATGCCGGGGGCAAGCCTCCTGCCAATACAGGCCGATATGACCCGCTCAACAGAGGTAGAGCAAGCTGTAGCGAAAGCTTTTAATGAGTTTAGCAGTCTCGATATTCTGGTCAATAACGTTGGTGGCTCGTTCGGTGGCGGCAGTTTTAGCCATTCCAGCGAAGAACAGTGGCGCACTGTGTTTGAGACCAACCTTTTCGCAGCCCTGCATGCCAGCAAAGCCGCTATCCCTTATATCCAGCAAGGCGGACAGGGCGGCCGCATTATTAATATCAGCAGCGTCTGGGGGCGGGAAGCAGGCGGCGGCGCAGCCTACAATGCGGCTAAAGCGGCTGAAATCAGCCTGGGAAAAGCCATGGCCCAGGACCTGGCAAAGGACAATATATTAGTGAATAGTGTTGCACCCGGCTCAATTATGTTTGAAGGAGGAGGTTGGGAACGCCGCTTCCGCGATAATCCCGCAGGACGCCAGCAATTTATAGAGAAATACCTGCCGCTGGGGCGTTTTGGCACTCCTGAGGAAGTGGCAAACGTGGTGGTCTTTCTTGCCAGTGCCAGAGCCAGTCTTGTCAGCGGCGCCTGCTGGGTAGTAGACGGCTCTCAGGGTAACAGTAATATTTAGAGTGAGCAGACTGATAACTCTATTCGGCTATAAACGGCTCTACCCTTTCCGGTAGAGCCGTTTACTCAAGCGGCCAGATACTGGTAGACCAGCGCAAAACTTACAAGGGGCAGTTTTAGCAGGGAAGGGTAAAAGAGGTACAAAGGCCGCCACTCCGGGTTAAATTTACGCTTGAAATGGTACAAACTGCTGAAGGTATAATAGCGGTTAAAAACCGGCAACATTTGATTAATCCCTCGCTCTATAATACAAAGCCGGCGAGGTTGCTGGACAGGGGCCAGGGGGGCAGCGCCGAGGGCCAGTGACTCGAAACCTTCTGCTTTAAACTCTAAAGCGGAGCGAGCGATCATAAACTCAATCAGGCCGGGCATGGCATCACAACCGCGCCGCATCATATCAAGGGCCCAGCCATTTGAGCCATTGACCGGTTGCCAGCTTACAAAACCCTGTATCTTGCCGCTACTGCGCTCGATTGCGTAATACACCCGCAGTCTGGGGTCGGAAAGACTTTTGGTATTACCCAGGAAAAAACCTAATTCGGGTAACTTTTTGTTTCCCAGCCATTCCTGTGAAACCAGCTCAAGTTGAGCTGTTACCTGGCTGCCTGAGGCACCGGTTAACCGGCGTAGCTCAATATCCTGGCGTTCCGCCCGGTTAAGAGCGGTACGCACATCCTGCCAGCACTTCCCCTTGAAAGTGAGTCTGGTCAGGTCCAGGTAAGGGTCTTCCGCTACCTGAAGCTCTTTCAGGCCTGAAGCCCGGTAAACCTCTAACTCGTTCTGGATAGCAAAGAAAGCAGGTATAAGTTTTTCCCGCTGGCAAAAGTCCAGAAACTGGCTAACACAGCGCCTGATACCTTCCGCTGAGCCAACCGGCTCTCCTACTGTAATAGCCACACGCCAGCATTTGCGGTAAGCCAGGTAAGCTTCACCCTGCTCTTCAAAAAAGAAATGGTTCTGGTTATTCAGAGAAACATAACAGGTAGAAGTTTTGGCCCACTGATTGTAAAGGCGCTGGGCCCTTTCCCGGGGTAAAGAGGCCGGTAGGGGAAAATCGGGTGTAGAGGTGGGTAGATTAAGACCCGGAATAGTATCAAGCCTGGTAGATAATTTAGTGTGTAATATACTCAATTTACTGGATATTGTAATAAACAAAAAATATTGCTTTGAGACTCCATCTAGCGATTATAAGAAACGCCGGGCGATTATAACACACTAGGCTGCATGATGTTTTCCTTGCTTAATGGTTTCCTTAATTAAAATCTTCGTAATGAGCTTCGTAAGCTTTTTCGAGTACACTAAAAGACAGAGCATCATCGTCAGACCTGATTTTGATCTACTATAACGGCATAAATCTACAACCTAACCACCAGGAGCTACCAACCACCATGATGCAAGCATACGACTTACAAAGATTCAACCAGGCCGTAGCGATGGCCCAGGCCGGCCAGCAGGAACAGGCCCATGCTATTTTGAGCCAGTTAATCCAGATCTATCCTGAAGAAGTTAACGCCCTTTTCTGGTTCGCCTTCACTTCCAGCAGCCTGGCGGAAGCGCGGTCCGTCATTGCCAGGGCCGAAAGGCTGCAACCAAACAACCCTACCCTGGCCCACGCCAAAAGCTGGTTAGCCCAGATGGAAGCCCAGGCCAGCGCCGCCTCCGGTTATTCATACCAGCATAACCCTGAGTCTGGACAGGACTCCTATACCCGGTATACCTCGCAGAACAGCACGGGCTATACTGCAACGGGCGCACCTCGGCAGAACGGCAATTATTCAACCAACCAGGGCTATCAGAGCCAGCCACAACAAAGATTTGCTTACAATACTCAAAACATCGGTTTCTTTGGGCGGTTTGGCCTGGGCTGGGCTTTTATGAAACAGGCTTTCTCAATGGTCGGGAAAGACCGCAACCTGATAAAGCCTTCTTTTTACTCGCTGGGAGCCAATCTGCTGGTTTCACTGGTGCTGGCCGTACCACTCTATCTAATGTATGTAAATTTCAGGCACAATGGGGTAGTTCTTTACGGGGCGCTCTTCCTCCTGGCGGTGGTTAATTACTTCATCACTTACTTCTTCTCTTCCATGACAATCCACCTGGTTTACCAGCATCTCAAAACCGGCCAGAGTTCGCCACAGGCGGCCTGGCAGGCCAGCAAGCGTAAAGCTTTCACCATCCTGGCGGTGGCTACCATCTCGGCTTTCATCTCCACGCTGCGGAGGTTCTTGCGCGAAAACAATCGGGGGCTGGCCCGGTTGGTAACCGGCTTCCTCATGGGCCTGATTGACGCTATCTGGACCACTTACACCTACTTTATTCTGCCTTTAATCATTACGGAAGATTTAGGGGTTGGCCCTGCCGTAAAGCGCGCCACCTACATCATTAAAAATAACCTGCTCCAGGTAGGGGTCGGTTTTGTCGGCCTGGGATTGGTTTGCGGATTATTAAGTTTCGCGGTGGTGATAATAGTGGTGGGGATTACGGTTTCGATCTTTCTGGCACTGGCTACCGTCAGCCCGCTAATGGCCTTTATCCTGGCGGTGGGCGTCTTTATCATAGCCCTGGCAGGTCTGAGCGCTTTTACTTCATATCTGCGCATAGCTTATTACACCTGCCTGGTAGCCTGGGCGCAGGATGTGGAGAGGTTCGGCAATTACGCCCCGGCGCCTCAACCTCTCCACCTGACTCTTAAAGACCGCGCCTACACTGTTTAACAGCAGGCCTGGCTTAATTTCCGATCAGGCCCGGCGCGGAGTCATGGGGCTACGCCGGGCCAGTTCATTAAAATACTCCTGATTGATGCGCCGGGCACTATCCCAGGCGTCTGTGACGGCAAAAGGCCAGGTGACTAGGGTTATCCAGGTCAGAAAAAAGAAGATCGCTTTACCGATTTCTCCATTATAGAGTTGTCCCGCGCCAGGGATAAAAGCGGATAGCAGGACTGCGTGACCGACATTCTTTTTAGGCTTCATAAGGCGCTCCTTGCCGCTGTCTTCCAGCTTGATATACTTTGCTCAATCAATCCAGCCCGGCCATAATAATTCCGGCTTTATTATATTCTAACAAGCACAGCGCTAGTATAAGTAACACTTACGAGAACTTTGCGGGTAGAGAAAATTAACGCGCTGCGTTATAAATTTGTGCAAAAAAAAGCGCCGCTGCAGGGCCGACGCTTTTTGAGAAGATGTCAATGCAATTAGCTATTGGGGATAGGAATTGCGGAGAGAAAATTCTTAGGTCTAGAACATTTGTTCTAACAGGAACTATTATAGCACAAAAATTCGATTCGAGTCAATAGGTTTAGAATCTATTTGTGGTATTTGCGAAAATCTGGTGAGATAGCTGGAAGAATTGAAGCTAGGCTTTGAAAGCAGCCTGGTGGCGGCGTAACCTGACCAGAAAACCGAAGAGAACAGCGCCTGCCAGGAAAAGGGCCGCCGATACCTGGATATTTTCGACCAAACCGGAAAGAGCCGTTTCTCGATAATAGGCAGGGGCAAAAGCAGGCGGGTCTGCCCTTAACAGGGCCAGGACTTGTATTGCGACACTTACAGACAGGAGCGTTAAGAAGATACTGTAAAGGTAAAGGGTAGCGCGGCTCTTTTGGGTCACCGGGCCTGCGAGAACCAGTTTCACCAGCGGCGCAAGCGGCAGCACCCATAAGCCCACCAGCGGAAAGAGGTCGCTCGTGCCGGGAATAGCTTCATTCAAACTACCCATTGCAGGCCGCAAGACTTGCGCAAGCAAGTAGACCACACTGAGGCTAGCGGCCAGCTTTAAAAGTGCCTCCTGGCCAGGCCAGAACCAGGCCAACCCGGCAAAAGCCATCAACAGCACCGGATTAGCCAGAAAGAAGCCGTGCCAGGGTTCAAAAAGCAAGCGGTGCAATTCTTCCCAGATTCCCTCCGGTGTCCCGGAAACAGGAGCGCTTGCCAGTAATCCGCCATAACGCAGTAGATTGTAAAAGCCCAGTAACAGTAACCAGGCTGCCAGCGGAAGAGCCCAGGCCAGGGCGAGTCGCAGCAAGGCCTGGCGCTGCTTAAAATCCGATACCCGGAAGCGAGCCTGCCAGGAATTTCTTATTTCAGAGAGCGGGCGGGGCTTATCAATCGTGATTCCTGGACGAAAGGTTATCTCGGGTTGGAGAAGGGCAGCATCCGGGCGGAAGCTTCTGACCGGGACAATGGCGGTAGTGCTGATAGGCTGGGCAGGCTGACTTTCCTTTAGGGGAGCAGGTAACAGACCGGCAGATTCGGCAGGGGAAGCCAGGGCCGGTATCGTTGGGGCCACTTGTCCGGCCAGTTTAGACTGAATGTGCGCCTGTGTCCGGCGATACCAGCTAAAATAGAAGAAAAGCGCAAAGACCGGCGCCAGCCAGAAATTGGGCGAGTCATTGATGATAGCCAGGCCTAACCAGAAGCCGCTAAAAGCGGCCCATCTTTTCCCGTGGTTTTCGCCAGCCTGCCTGTCATATTTCAACCACCCTCCCACCGACAGCAGAAGAGCCAGGGCTGTCAGCGGCGTGGGCAAAAAGGTACGCGCATACGGCCAGGCTTCCGTGGCTGTACCATAAAGTAAGCCGTTAAACATGGCTATGCGTGAATTGTAGCCCAGTAGCCGGGTAAGCCAGTAGAGGGCCAGACAACAGCCAATCACATTTATCAAATTGGCCAGGGATAGAAAATAAGAAAGAAATCCTTCCGGGCCAACAGCTTGCCAGGGTAAATAAGGATTTGCCCGGGCCAGTTTCTGACCCAGCCAGTAAACAGGCGAAGACTCAAGCGCGAAAGCATTACCTTGAGGGGCAAAGCGAGGATTTACCTGGCCCGGCGGGGGGTCTGGCAGCAGTTCATCAATGGGGAGGGCCAGTTGCTGCGTAATATAATTGGCATTAGTAGCCATCATTTGCAATTCGGGGAAAGTGCTGACCCGTCCGCGAGCGGTGGCAATATAGAAAAAACAAAGAATACCGCTAAGAAGCAGCGCACGAGGAGCTTTTAGCCGCCATGCTCGCCGAGAAGGTGAAAGTAACGGGACAATCCCTGGAAACCGTTTTCGCCAGCGGGAACGCTCCAGGACAAGCAGCGCAAGCAAGGCTAAAAGCTGGAAGAGCCAGAGCAGCCCGCCCACCTGCGGCCAATCCGTGCGCAACTGGGGAGTGCTGGCCGGCGCAACATAGAGTAAGGCCAGAAATAAAAAAGAGCCGCCACTTAACAACATGCCTGCTTTCAGGCGCAAGCGCAAAATAGGAGCCAGAACCAGCGGTACCGCGCCGATAAGCAACCACCAGAACATAATAAACAACGGTGGAATGGTTAAACCGAAGCGACTGGGCGCCTGCCGCACCTCAATCCAGTCCAGCACTATGCCCAGTTCGCGCGGTTGTGAGCCGGAAGTATCGGTAAAAGTAGCCCGAGGCCGGAAAGCAATATTAAGGCCCTGCGGCCCGGTAATAAACAGGCGCGAACGCAACACATACTCGTGCGGTTCCTGGTCAAGCGCAAAGCTACGCAGGTCTCTACCGTTGATATTTACTTCAAGCTCAACCGGGCGGTTATCAGGTCTACCCGCCCAGGCATGGAAAGTAAGCTCGAAAGGGGTGCTGGGGTAATTAAGATTTACGTAACTGAGCGGGCCGGTCCAGCGGTAACTATGGCTGCCGTTTTGCTGCGGCTCATAAAAGCCGGTAAGGTAGGCGGCATCCCCTGGGGAGCCTACATCAAGACGAAAAGTGTAAGTATGAGTCTGGTAGGAAAGGAAAAGTAAGCTAAGACCTCCCGCCAGTAAACTCAGGCTTAGAAATAAAACTCTCAACCAGCCCGGCACACCCAAAAAACCCTTCCAGGTCCGGGTTGAACTGAAAGAAGCTTTAGGGCTATGAAACTGGCGGAAATGCCTCATTTTGTTTGTTTCCCTAAGCCTATACTGCTGCTTGAATTATAAGGGCCTTCTCATGCCAACGTCAAGAGTTGGGTTTAATGTCACTTTGAGAAATATTTGCAATTTGTGCAAATTTAGGCTAATCTATTGCTCTAGACGGCATAAAAATTGCCTGTCAGGAAATGTTGCTATGGTAATAGATCCTATGCAAAGAACAAGTGTAACGAGCGACTGAAACGAAAATCAGGCTGAAAAGGAAACCCAAAACAGCCTGGTAGAAGGAGGCGATGAGCTAATGGCAAACGGTAAAGCGCAAAAGACTTTACGAAAAGTGGTGGAAGGTGAGCACCTGGCCGCCAATGCCCTGGCAGTTGCAATTGGAAAAGTGAAGGAAACCGACCTCAAGAATTTACTGGGTAATATTCGAGACGTTCACGAAGCGAACGTTGAAGAAGCCGGTTCCCGGTTACAGGCTGCCGGCGGAAAGTACCCGATTCCCGGGTTGCGCGACCAGCTAAGAAAAGGTTGGGAATCGGTAGCATCCACCAAAAACTCGGTTGATGCTTTGAAGCTACTCCAGAAAAAAGAAAAGCAGTCTCTGATTGATTACAAAGAGTTGCTGAAAAAAGTTACCGATGAACAGACTATGTCCTTGATTTTGCGGAACATGGCCGCGACAACCGAGAACGTGGTAAAATTGTCGGAATCTCTGGGCCAGCTCCAGGGTAAGAAGAAAAAAGGTCGTTTCCTGGGTCTACCGCGTTCCCTGTGGGTACTGGGAGCGGCAGGTGGTGCTGGATACTACTTCTACAAGCGGAATGCCAGCCAGCCAGCCAGTCCTACTACGCCATCTTCCGATGCCGGTAGCAAAAGCTAACTTATAGGCGCTCGTTTTTGGTAACGAGTTTCTTGATTGTTGCGGGTGAAGCGGCGCTACCTGGTAGGGCGGCTCGCCCGTTTTGTATTTTGGCCTGGAGCGGAAACCTTTTCCGCTCGAGTCACGTATTTTAAATATATAGTTTAATTAAGGAGATACTAATATCGAACCGAACGAATTGGCGCGACAAATTGTAGACATCGCGGAAGAGAAAAAAGCCAGCAATATAGTTTTGCTGGACATCCGTAAGGTCTCCGAAATCGCCGATTATTTTGTAATTTGTAGTGGTAATAGCGAACGCCAGGTTAAGGCGATTGCACGGGATATCGAAGATAAGCTAGGCGAAATGGATATTGGTCCGCGTAACCGGGAAGGCATGGACCAGGGTCGCTGGGTATTGCTGGATTATGGCGATGTTATTGTCCATATCTTTACGGCAGCCGAGCGCGACTATTATCGTCTGGAAAAACTATGGAGCAACGCTCAGACCGTCCTGGTTGTGCAGTAAGGTGATTTAAACTATATCGTGTGTTAGCATAAGTGCTATTATTGTTTTAAGTATAGTTGAGGTGCGACTTACTTCATCCCGGCAGGTAAATAAAGGATTTTAAGAAAACATGGAAAACCAGGCGAAAAATTCAAACAGCAACTTGATCATCGGTATGCTAATCGGCAGTGTTGCGGGTTTAGCGCTGGGAGCACTGGTTACAAACCTGGCTAACCGGCTTTTAGGTAAAGCGTGGACTAAAGTCACTCATCGAAACGATAGCAACCGGGTAGACCCGCGTTGGTTACTTCAGTAACCTACTAACCATTCTAAGTATCATACAGGTTTTAAGTTGTAAATCTGGGTATAACTACGAAGCTTAAGCCAGGTTTAGGAACTTAAATTAGGGTAGGCCTGAGCCTGCCTTTTTATTTTACTTCGCCAGCCCGCTTCGCCCGTCAGTTTGTGAAATAGCCCCCGGCTTTTAACCTGTTTTTAAAAGCTTTGACAGGGCTGTTTCTTTTCGTTTCCATCACATCAGGGAGCGTGACAATCGCTGTAGTAGGTGAAAGCTGGCGTACAATAGAGCCGCTAAATTGTTTGGAAGAAAGCAACTCCTCTAAAATAGCCGGGTCATCCACTTCCAGAATCGTTACCTGCTCGACTTTTACCCGCTTAAAACCCTTGCTCCAGTCCTCAATCGAAACCAGTAAATTCTGGGGCAGCGGCTGCGGATTATGCGCCTGTAACCAGTCTGTTATCTCGGAGGGAGATAGGCCCGCTTCCAGGCCTTTCAAAACCGAATTACGGCTAAGGGTGAAGAGGCTGACCTGATCCAGTTGCTTGATGCCGGCAATTTTCAGGAGAGTCCAGAGCGTCTCAGGTTGCGGCACAAAAAGCATGATTTCAAAATTGGGTTGCACCAGCAGCGAAGCGTTATTCGCCGGAATGGTTTGCTGCACAGCCTCGGCCTTCCCTGCCATTTCCGCCCCGAATTCGGTCAGGCTAAAGGCTACTACCCGGCCCTGCTCATTACGGCTAACTTTAACCAGGCCTAACCATTCCAGGGCGGTATTAAAGGTCTGCTGGATGATTTCTCCCTCAATCCGCGGCCACATCCGGCTCATTTCGGTCAGGCGCTGGTGGCCCATTAAGTTCAATAAATCCCGCCGCGACATTATAAAGAAAGGGTCTTCGCGCTGAACCTTTTGTAAAAGCGAAGCCAGCGAATACCAGGTTCCCGCTTCGCATTCGGACAGCCAGCCCAGGATAGTCTTATTGGCTTTGCTGATATATTTATTATTACCGTAGTAGTAAGGAAAGGAAACCGGGCCAACCCGGGCCGGTTCTTCCAGCCAGATTTCACAGAAAACGCGCATTTGCTGGTTAAAGTCCAGCTTGAGCCAGCCTTCCAGTTCATGGGTAGCCAGTAACTGAGAAGTTTCAAAATCCCTCTCGTAGAGGCCCCGGTTATAGGAGAGACCAATCAAAAAGCGCATGCGGTGATTCTCGTCCGGTTGTTCGTTTACCCAAAGTTGGGCCGCAATCTTTTTCTGGTCGCGTTTGGGAATATAACCCTGGTTGGTCAGTTCGACCACATTTTGCTGGATATAATTCAGGTAAGTCAGGATATCCCAGGCAAGCGCATAGGGCGGGAAAGTGGTGGCATCCGAGGGCGCTGTTACCGTTTGCAAAGGCTGGTGATCGGTGGTTTCCGGGCGCGCCTGGGCGTGCAGAATTTCTTCCGGAATAAAAACGACTTCCTGGCGATCTTCAAAGACCTCCCAGACCAGCATACGTTCGGTTAAGGGCCGCAGTATCCTGCCCAGGCGTTTCAGGCTCACCAATTCCTGGCGCAGAGTGGCTAAAGTAGTTCTCCCGCCCTGTTTCTTTAATTGTTCGAACAACTTGCGGCTATCTGCCGGTAAATCATCCAGCACCCGTTTTTGCAAAACTTTATCGGCCAGCGCCTGGGCCAGTTCCTTGCGCATTTGCTCGGGACCAACCTCGCCCTTCAGGACCAGGATACCCCAGTATTCAGCCTGCACCTCGACCTGTTCCGGCTCAAGGTGGGCCAGTAAAGCGAGAATAGGCTGGCGGCTGAGCGGGATTTCCGGCTTTTCAGGCTGAAGAAGCTCGCTTTTGTTCTTTTCTTGCAACAGGCGGCTAAAGGGACGGGCCAGTTCGCGAGGCATAACCAGCACGGGTCTGTAGATGACCGCAGTCTGAGGAGGCATGCGGCGGCTGTAAAGCTCGGCCCATCCGGCGCGGGTAGCCGGGGCGGAAGCGGCATCCGGGTCATCCGGCGTAGTTTTTATTTTATCCTCATAGAGCAGGCCTACCTGGCGTAAGCCCGTAACCAACCTGGTCATCTCCTTCAAGTCGCTCTGCTGATCTTCGACCAGTTTACGCATTGTGACGCTGTTCTCAGATTGACCGGCGATATAAAGCAGAAGCTGCTGCTCGCGCCTGGATAATTTTTCAACTACCCGGCGTTGCAAAAACTCGCTTTGCATCTCCTGAGCCAGTTGAAAAGTATTTCCAGCGTAGAGCCGGTCGGTAAGATTAGCCTCCCAGTAATCAGCGATGGCGCGTAATTCTAAGGGCGGGCGCTCGTTAAGGAAAGAAACTAAGGTTCTCATAAATAATTAAATTCTGGATTATAGAGCCTGAATAGTTGTGGCACGGTTCCTGCTATAATGCTATATGTTATACAACCAATTTTACAATTCGAGAAATTGAGATTGGGTAAACAACCAGCTAGAAAAAGTGCCGCGCGATGGAAAACCGGTGCTTAATTAAGCACAAACGCGCCCAGGCATTATATCATGACCATAAGATGGTTCAGAGTATAGAAAATAAAGTGCAGATTTAAACGGAAATTATGTGGCATTATAAAAGTGCCGGGTGTAAGATAGGTTTAAAGATATGAAAAGCATGAGCAATAAGTACCAGGGAACGGCTGGTTTGCTTGGGAAAGGGGGCTATTAGAAATTGGATCTTACAATTGGACTTTCGCAGGAACAACAGGTAAGAGTTTCTCCAAGCTTAATTGCCCTTAATCAAATACTGGCCCTGAGCAGCCAGGAGTTACAGGATGAAATCCGCAAGGAACTTGACTCCAATCCTGCTCTTGAACTTGACGAACGGAACGTCTGTCCCACCTGTGGCAGTTCTTATACCGGTCGGGTTTGCCAGCGGTGCCTGGCAGAGAACCCTGGCGCAATGGCCTCTAATCGCCCAATCGCCGAGCGCAAATCTACCTCTGACGAATATAACGACTCCTTTGATGATTACTATGTGCCGGATGAAGGCTGGTCAGGCGGTGGCGGTCGGGGCGGTGACGAAGAGTTCGACCCGATTACCATCGTGGCCGCGGAAATGTCGCTCAGCGAGCGCATTTTGATGGATTTATCCGCCATTCTGGACCCGAACGATATGCCGATTGCGGAGTTCCTGGTGGGCAGCCTGGATGAGCGCGGCTATCTTTCTACCACCCTGGATGCGGTAGCCGATACCTTCAGTACGGAAGAAGAAAAAGTCGAGAGCATTTTGAAAGAAATGCAATCGGTGGCGCCTCCGGGCGTAGGAGCGCGGGACTATCGCGAGTGCCTGCTGATTCAGTTGCGCTACTTAAAAGAGCAAGGCATCGAAGAGCCAAACGTTAAAGAGCTGATCGAAAACTTTTTCACTGCTCTCGGTGAGCATAAATATGGTTATATTGCCCAGCAAATGGGTATCTCGGTGGACGATGTACACGAAGCCCGCGATTTCATCAAAAAGTATCTCAACCCCTTCCCGGCCGAAGGTCACACCGGGGAAGTTAACGGGATGCAGATGCGCAGCGGGCAGACCAGGGCCGGTTATGTAGTGCCGGACGTAATTATCAGCGAACGCGACGGCCAGTATGAAGTGGAAGTGGTCGAGTCGAAACGCTTCTACCTGAAAGTCAATTCGCTTTACCAGCGCCTTTCTGCGGATAGCGGCAAAGAGGGTATGGCCAGCGAGCAGGACCGCGAACACGTCCGCCAGTATGTAGCGCGAGCCAAGTTCTTTATGTCCAATATCAACCAGCGGCGCGAGACCATGTTTAAAATCACCAAAGAGCTGGTCGAAACCCAGGAAGAATTCCTGCGGGACGGCGTACGCGGTCTCAAACCGCTGACCCGCTCGATGCTGGCCAGCCGCATCGGTATCCACGAAAGTACGGTTAGCCGCGCGACCGCCGGTAAGTATGTTATGCTACCTAACCGCAAGGTGATCCCTTACAGCGACTTCTTTACCGCTTCTCTCAGCGTAAAGGATGTTATTAAAGAGATCATCGAAACGGAAGGCCGCAACCGGGCTAAACCCCTGACCGACCAGGATATTGTAGAACTGCTGGAAGAACGCGGTATTCGCGTGGCGCGGCGCACAGTCGCTAAATACCGCGCCCAGTTAAAGATTTTACCCTCGACGCTCCGCTAACTTACCCCCTGCTACAGAGGCAAGTTGCTTGCCTGCTGTTGGATGAGTTTCGCTACCAGGCCGGTCCACCCGGTCTGGTGGCTCGCACCCAGTCCCGCTCCATTATCCCCATGAAAATATTCGTAAAATAACAGATAGTCGCGCCAGTGCGGGTCGAATTGCAGGCGCTCGTTGCCACCGTTGACGGGACGGCGACCATTGTTATCGTCACGAAAAATATTAATCAGACGCTGCGAGAGAAAAGCGGCTATTTCATCTAGTTCCATATGCTGGCCGGAACCGGTCGGACATTCCACTTTAAACTCATCCCCATAAAAGTGGCTGAATTTTTGCAAAGCCTCAATCAACAGGTAATTGATGGGAAACCAGATTGGCCCGCGCCAGTTAGAATTGCCCCCGAACAAACCGCTGCGCGACTCTGCCGGTTCATAGGCCACCTGGTTGGCGTGGCCGTTGCTATAGAGCAGGTAAGGGTTGGCTTCGTGAAATTTACTGATGGAGCGAATACCATAATCGCTTAAGAATTCGTCCGGATCAAGCATGCGCTTGAGGAGGGCTTTCATGCGGTGGCCACGCACCAGGGCCAGCAAACGGCGCTCGCCCTTGCCGGGATCTTGCCAGCGAGAAACCAGGCTGGCAAGGTCGGGGCGGTTGGTTAGATACCATTCCAGGCGCGCTTTGAAGCCGGGCAAGAGATAAAGCAAATCAGGCTCGATAGTTTCGACCGCCAGCAAGGGTATCAGGCCCACCAGGGAATGAATCTTTATACGCTCGCGCTGGCCGTTCGGCAAATGCAGCACATCGTAGAAAAATTCATCCTCATCATCCCACAGGCCGATACCATCCCCGGCTTTCTGATTAAGGGCTTCCGCAATGGCCAGAAAGTGTTCAAAGAACTTGGTGGCAATGTTTTCGTAGACCGGGTTGGTTCGGGCCAGTTCCAGCGAAATGGTCATCATGTTGAGAGAAAACATACCCATCCAGCTAGTGCCATCGCTCTGCTCTAAAAAGCCTCCGGTCGGTAGAGGGGCGCTGCGGTCGAAGACCCCTATGTTATCGAGCCCCAGAAAACCACCCTGAAAAACGTTCTTGCCTTCGCTATCCTTGCGATTGACCCACCAGGTGAAATTCATCAGTAGCTTGTGAAAAACCGTTTCCAGGAAAGCCCTGTCAGCTTTGCCGGTCTGTTTTTGCTCCATTTTATAAACACGCCAGGCGGCCCAGGCAAAAACGGGCGGGTTAACATCGTTAAAGGCCCATTCATAGGCCGGGATAGCCCCATTGGGGTGCTGGTACCACTCGCGCGTCAGCAAATCAAGCTGGCTCTTGGCAAAGTGACTATCCACCAGGGCCAGCGGAATACAGTGAAAAGCTAAGTCCCAGGCAGCATACCAGGGATACTCCCATTTATCGGGCATGGACATGACCCGCTCGTTGTAGAGATGCCGCCATTCCCAGTTGCGCCCCCGGTTACGCGAGGGAGGCGGAGGCGGCTGAGTAGGATCTCCGTCCAGCCATTCCGAAACGATATAGTGGTAAAACTGCTTGCTCCATAACATCCCGGCTAAAGCCTGCCGCTGAATCAGGCGGTTTTCCTCGTTGGAAATGTCCTTCTGCAACTCGGCGTAAAACTGGTCGGCTTCCTGCTTGCGCTGCTCAAACAGGTTATCGAAAGAAGCAAAAGGTGAGAAGGCATCCGCATGGACCTGGGCCAGTTGTTCGCTTGACTCGCCGGTAAGGCGCAGGCGAATAACCACCGTCTCGCCCGGCTCGATTCTTTTGAGATAGTGAGCGGCAGCTTTAGTGCCGGTTTGGGCCGGATTGACGGCCTCATGCTTACCATTCACGATGTAATCGTTGATACCATCTTTTACGTAAGGCGAGGCAGAAGGAACGCCATAAAGGCGCTGCGTATTTGTTTCATTCTCGGTAAAAAGCAATTCACCCGGCATTTCGCAGTAAAGCTCGAATTTACCCAGGATCGGATGAGCGGCATTGATCGAGGTAAAGGCTTCCGAGCCACTCATGTTTTCTGAAGCCAGTTCGCGGCTCTGTTCGCGCCGCCCGCCCTGCAAAATGGGGCGCTCCTGGCCCTGCTGCCAGGACCAGTAATTGCGGAACCAGATTGTGGGCAAGAGATGCAGCGAGGCGGCTTCCGGGCCACGATTGACGGCGCTGATTTTAATCAAGAGGTCGTCCGGGGCGGCTTTGGCATATTCCACGAAAATATCGAAATAGCGATCCTGCTCGAAAACGCCGGTATCCGTCAATTCATACTCAAAATCCTGGCGACCGCGCCGGGCGTTCTCCTCGACCAACTGGCCATAGGGGAAAGCGGCCTGGGGATACTTGTAAAGCATCTTCATGTAGCTGTGAGTAGGCGTGCTATCGAGGTAGTAATACATCTCCTTGACATCTTCGCCGTGATTGCCTTCCAGGCCCGTCAGGCCGAACAGGCGCTCTTTGAGGATGGAGTCATGCTCATTCCAGAGGGCCAGCGCGAAACAAAGCCGCTGCTTGTCATCACTGATACCGGCGATACCGTCTTCGCTCCAGCGATAGGCGCGTGAACGAGCGTGGTCGTGCGGGAAATAGGTCCAGGCGCTACCGTCAGGGCTGTAATCCTCGCGGACGGTGGCCCAGGCCCTTTCGCTCAGGTAAGGGCCAAACCAGTCCCAGCGTTCCTCGTCATTCTGGATACATTGCAGTCTGAATTGTTCCGCGTTCATCCTTCTTTGGATCTCCCTTACTAAACGGCTTTGTTAAACCACTTTTGTTTTAACCAACCCATCAAATGTTACACAGCGCTCATATCCGGCGAAGTGAGGCGGCGCACATCGAATACACCCGCATCGCTGCGCTGGCCGAGCATCTGACCAAGCATGGCATCGGCTGTTACCATACCCCAGCCCAGGCCATGCCCGGTGAAGCCGACCGCATAATATATTTCGGGCGGAGTCAGGGCAGGGTCAAGGACGGTGCTATCGGGATAGTAGGGAACCGCCGGGACAAATGGCCGCTCGATGGCCGCGAACGCGCCGGGTACATACGGTAAACGCCCGGCCAGCGGCAGGCCGTCTACCGAAAAACCCATCGTTCCGGCCCAGCGCCGCACGACAGGCACTTCCGCCGCTACATCGGGGAAGTACCGCTTTAAGAACTCTTCGATAGTAGCCTGTAACCAGCCTGTTGCTACCTCGTCATAGCCCACTTCCAGTTCAGGGTGATGGCTGCGCCCGCCGCCTATCAAGAAAGTGCCGTCTTCCAGTTGCCTGAAATATTCATAGCCGTAATTGGCATAGGCCAGTTTATCCATCACTCGGCGGCTAAGAGGAGCGGTCATCAAAATCTGGGCGCGGACCGGGGCTACTTTATCATTGAAATAGGGTGCAATGGTGCGCGAATAAGCGTTGGTGCAGAGGGCCACCTGTTCACACTCGACCGTTATGCCCCGCGCCTCTACCAGTAACTTATGGCTATTAGAGGAATGAATAGCAAAGACTTCGGCAGGCGCATAAAGCTGAAGCCTGCCGCCAGGAGCATTTTCGAGCAAAGCGTTAACCAGGGCAACCGGGTTAAGGCCAAAATCGTTGGGCTGGTGAATAGCCGAGCCAAAACCCCGCCCTAAAGGATCTACGGGACTGTAACCCACCTCCATGCCATCCTCGCGCATTAGCTCGTAAGCTTCGGCCAGTAGAGCAGTTTCGGCGGCGTCAATCGCCATAATGTAACTACCGCAGGGATCAAAAGGGGTCTTAAAGGTTTGCACAAAGTCGCGGGTTTTACGCTGGTTCTCAGCGGTCAACTGCCAGAGTTCGCGGGCTTTAGCGCGTCCGAAGCGCTTTACTCCTGTAGCGTAGTTATCCGCCGCGCCCATCAGGCACATACCGGCATTGCGCCCGGTTGCCCCGGCGGCAGGAAAGCGCGCTTCCAGCACCGCTACCTTTTTTCCGGCCTTCGCCAGGGTGTGAGCGGTATAGGCGCCGATAATACCCGCCCCGATTACAGCGACATCAACCTCAACTTTAGCCGCCCCTCCCGGCGGTTGCTGCCATACCGAAACACTCATATTTTCCTCATTCTGGTAATAAAACTGGTTGGTCTTCAAGCGCTTCTGTGGTTTGAGCATAGCAATCAGGAGCCCGGCTGTCAATTAAAGTGTTATTGTGGAGTAATTGCAGGCATCAAAAAAGGGCCGGTAAATTGGCCCTTTTTCTGATTCACGCAACGATATTCTATGGCATGCGCGGGAATTTGGAGAAATCGGGTTTGCGTTTTTCCAGGTAAGCGCGCTGGCCTTCCTTGCCCTCTTCGGTCATGTAGTAGAGCATGGTAGCGTCGCCGGCGAGTTGCTGTAAACCGGCCTGACCATCGGTATCCACATTGAAAGAGGCTTTCAGGAAGCGGATAGCAATCGGGCTCTTTTCCAGGATTTCTTTAGCCCATTTGATAGACTCTTCTTCCAGTTGCTCAAGCGGCACTACCGTATTTACCAGGCCCATATCGAGGGCTTCCTGGGCATTGTACTGGCGGCAGAGGTACCAGATTTCGCGAGCCTTCTTCTGGCCCACTACACGAGCCATATAAGACGCGCCGTAACCAGCATCAAAGCTGCCCACGCGAGGTCCGGTCTGGCCGAACCGGGCGTTTTCCGCCGCAATCGTCAGGTCGCAAACGAGATGCAAAACGTGGCCGCCACCGATAGCGTAACCGGCCACTACCGCGATAACGGGCTTTGGCATGTACTTAATCTGGTGCTGCACCTGCAAAATATTCAGGCGCGGCACCCGGTCCTCGCCGACATAGCCTCCGTGACCGCGCACGCGCTGGTCGCCGCCGGAGCAGAAAGCCTGGTCTCCCGCGCCGGTCAGCAGCACTACGCCTACTTCGGGATCTTCCCCGGCGTCATCGAAGGCCTCAATCATTTCAAAAACCGTTTTGGGCCGGAAGGCGTTGCGCACCTCCGGGCGGTTGATGGTGATACGGGCGATGCCTTCCGCCTTCTCATAAATAATATCTTCGTAATCTTTTACTTTTTGCCAGTTTACCGAGGCCATTTATAAAAGCTCCTTTCTTCTCTGCGCTAACAAAATCTATGTCTCAGGGTCATTTTCAAGTGTTGCTATGCTGCCATAGATAGCGCAGCCTTAATTTCATCAAGCAAAGACGCGTAATCAATTTTCGTAAAATCGGTGGTATCCACTATTCGCGTAATCCCACCCAGTTCTAAAGGGTCGTAGCGGCCTTCCTCTAAGGCCAGTTTCAAGTCCTCCGTGCGGAGGTGGTCAAGATGGCCGGGATGCCTGCCTTCCGTCTCTCCGCGCTGGCTATAGCGCTCCAGAATAGTGCTATCATCAGCGCGGCAATAGAGCTGAAAAATATCGAAAGGATATTTTTGCCGGAGTTCATGCATCCTGGACTCATGCAGTTTGCGGTCAAAGTTACTTTCAACGATTAAAGAATGTCCGGCCCGCAGTTCAATTTCCAGGAAGAAGTAAAGCAGGTTATAGGTTGTAAGACTTAATTTTCCGGCCCACTCTAAATCGCTGTAACCAAGTGTTTCAAATAAGGTCTCTTTAATGCCATCTTTCACTAATAGCGGCAAATTCAGGGCTTGAGCAAGCCGGTTTGCCACGGTGGTTTTACCGCTACCGGGCGCTCCGGCTACCAGCAACAGCAAAGGTTCTGCCATCAGGCCTGAATCCTTTTTAGAAAATCCACTACCAGGCGGTCAAAAAGGGCCGGATTTTCAAGGTGGATAGTATGGCCCGCCCCCGGCACGATTTTTAACTGCGCCGCCGCTAGCTGATGCTGCATCTGGCGGGCAACCGCGCAATATTTAGGATCAAGCTCGCCGGCCAGGAGCAGCACAGGCACTTGCTGTAACTCGCCCAGGCTCTGCCAGAGCGGGGCTTGCATACCGGTTCCCGCCCCTCGCAGACTATTAGCCAGCCCGGCAGGCCGGTTTTGCAGGCGCTGCGCTCGTAAAGCGGCCCGAGTTTCTTCCGACAAGGCTTTCTGGCTGGCAAAAAGGGGAATATTTCCCCAGTAGTCCACAAAAGCCTCGATACCTTCGCGCTCGATTCTTTCGGCCAGCGCGTTATCCGAGGCTACCCGCGCGGCGCGTTCTTCTGCGCTGGCCAGGCCAGGCGAAGCGCTTTCCAGAATCAGACCATTCAAGCGCTCAGGCCGGTTGATAGCGAAATGCAGAGCGATACGCCCGCCCATGGAGTAGCCGAGCACCGCCGCTTTCTCGATGTTCAGGTAATCGAGGATAGCGACAATGTCATGCGCGGTGTGTTCCAGGCTATAACGAGCAGGATCAGAGGGAGCATCCGATTGCCCGTGACCGAGCATATCTATGGCAATCACCCGGCAGCAGGCAGCCAGGGCCGGGAGATGACTGCGCCAGTTGGCGGTGCTGCCGGTGAAGCCGTGCAGCAAGACCAGGGGTAAGCCCTGCCCGGCGCTCTCCACATTCAGGCCCATGCCGTTTACAACAATGCGCGTCATTATGCCTTCAGGCTTGCCTCGCGATCACCGGAGGCCAGCGCGTCATACACAGCGGCCCACATCTGGCGGTGCATGGTTACATTGCTGGCCCGTTCGGTGGGCACTTCTACAATCTTCAAGCCATCGGAAGTGATAGCACGTTGCATGGCGGTTCTGAACTCCTCGATAGTGCTCGCCCGGTTATAACGTGCACCATACATTTGAGCGGCGTGGTCAAAAGTCAGGCCGTGCGGCGTACCGAAGAGCAATTCAAAGTTGTCCGGGTGGCTGGCTTGCGGCAGGAAAGAGAAGATGCCCCCGCCATCGTTATTAAGCACCACAATCGTAGCGTTCAGCCGGTGCAGTTTTGCCGCCAGCAGGCCATTCAGGTCGTGATAGGTTGAAAGGTCGCCTATTACCAGCACAGTCGGCCCGGCGCTAACCGTAGAGGCACCAAGAGCGCTCGAAACCACGCCGTCAATGCCGTTAGCGCCCCGGTTGGATAGCACTTTGATATTCAGGTCATTCCCGGCAAAAAAGCTATCCAGGTCGCGCACCGGCATACTGCTCCCGGCATAAAGAGTCGCCCCTTCCGGCAAGAGATGCGCCATTTCGGCCAGCACCTGGCCCTCGAACATACCGCTCAAGCCGCTCATGGCGCTTTCCAGAGCGGTTGTCGTCCGGCGCGAAACTTCAACCCAGGCTTCCAGCCAGCTTCTATCCTGGCGCCGGTTATTCGTGGCAAAAATTTGGGCCAAATCCTGGCAGAAAGCCACAGGTTCAGCATGAATGATATCTTCGGCTAACTGGGTGGGTTCGTTCCAGCCATCGCCGCCATCCACCACAATCTGGCGGCAACCGGGGAAGCGTTTCAGGAAAAGCAGCAGAGGCTTGGCTGTCGGCATCGCTCCAAAGCGAAAGACTACTTCCGGCTGGAATTCGTGGCCCTGGGTAAAACGGCTGTCGCGCAGGAAAGCGTCATAGTTGGGCAAAATCAGGCTGCGGTCGTGCGAACCGCAGCGAGCCTGCGAAAGCGGATCGGCCAGGACAGGATAACCGAGCGCCTCGGCCAGTTTTACCAGGGCGACAGGCAAAGCGGAATTATCCTGAGGACCACAGACAATAAGGCCGCGTTTAATTCCGGCTAATTTGTCGGACAGTTCTTCCAGCACAGGCGCTTCCACCCGGCGCGGGGCCTGTTGCAAACGGACATAGGGCTGGCCATCCGGTCGGCCATACCAGGCTACCGGGTCGCGTTCCGCTTCAGGGGGCAAAGGCTGCCCCGCAACCGGCGCAGGAGTTAACGGTTCGCGGAAAGGCATATTGAGATGCACCGGACCGGCAGGGCTGCTGGCGGCGGTCCCGGCGGCGCGGCAGGCTACCGTGCGTACATAGCGTAACATTTCGTTGGTTGCTTCCGGCAACGCCATTTCAACAAACCACTTGGCGTAAGTGCCGTACATCTGAAGCTGGTTAATGGCCTGGGGAGCGCCGATATCGCGCAGTTCATGCGGGCGGTCAGCCGTGAGCACAATTAAAGGTACACGCCCGTAATGGGCCTCTACCACGGCAGGCATAAAGTTAGGGGCGGCCGTACCGGAAGTGCAGACCAGGGCTACCGGTCTCCCGGCCGCTTTAGCCATGCCGAGGGCGAAGTACCCGGCCGAACGCTCGTCATATTCCATCCAGACTTTGATCCGGCCATTCCCGGCAAAGCCATAAGCCAGCGGAGTGGAGCGCGAACCGGGGCAAACTACCACGTCCTGCACTCCGGAACGTACCAGTTCATCAATAAAAGCAGCCACACAGGCGTAAGTAGGATTTTCTATTTTTAGAGTAGTTTGAGTAGTCATTTTCTTTTTACCGGCTCTACAGGCCGGGAGATATTTTTATAACTTAATTTCTAACCACAAAAAAGCTAAAAGCCGAGCGCATTGAGCATCGGCTTCAACTTGAGACAAGACTCGGCGTATTCGCTTTCCGGGTCGGAGTCGGCTACAATTCCACAGCCGGCATAGAGATAGGCCTCGTTACCTTCCACCAGAGCCGAGCGAATGGCTACTACAAATTCACCTTCGCCCCGGCTATCTACCCAACCGACCGGCGCGGCATACCAGCCACGATCCAGTCCTTCATTTTCGCGCAGCCAGGCCATCGCTTCGGTCCGGGGAAAACCACCCAGGGCCGGAGTAGGATGTAATTGCTCGACCAGTTTTAAGACGCTTTCGTCAGAACCTTCCGGCAAGCGCCCCAGCACGGGAGTATAAAGGTGCTGCACGTTCGAGAGCTTTAACAGGTGAGGCCGGTCCTCAGCCCAGACATAACTGCACACTTTTTCGAGAGCCTGGCGCAACATACGCACCACGATAGCGTGTTCCTCCAGGTTCTTCTGGCTCTCCAGCAATTCCTGGCCCAGAGCCTGGTCTTCCTGCTCGGTGGCGCCTCGCCGGGCCGAGCCTGCCAACCCGATGGTGCGGACCTCGCCATCCAGGAGGCGAACTAACCGTTCAGGGGTCGCGCCCAGGAAGCAGCGTTCCCCGGCAGCCACCGCAAAGAGAGTGGCGCTGGGATAATTAGCCCGCAGGCGTTCCAGGGCCTGCCGCAAATCGAGAGCGGAATTAGCGCGAGCATGAACCTCGCGAGCCAGTACTACTTTCTGGAAAGCGCCCTGCTTGATATTCTGGACGGCGCGAGCGACCAGATGCTGCCAGCTTTGGGCCGGCATTACATCCGCCAGTTCCAGGGCCTGGCTCTCACTCTTTTCGACTTCCCTGACCGGGCTGCAAAGTTGCCCGCAGAGTTTTTGGAGCTGTTCAGCTTCAGGCAGCGCGTCTACTCCGGCCTCAACCATGACATTGATAGTCAAATAGCAACCATCGGCGCGGGTAACGACCTGTACCCGGGGCAGTACCATCTGGCCTGCCGGGAAGCCCTGCCAGCGCCCGCTTTCCGGGTGGGCCGCATCAAAGGAAAAGCCGCCTACCAGGGCCGGACCTATGCCCCATTCATCCGTAATATCTTCGCTACGTTCGATAACCGCCTCTGCCAGGAGGGTTTGCCATTGTTCTTCCACAGCTTCAAAACGCCGGTTACCTTCTCCTTGCAGGGTAAGGGCTGCGCCAGCGCCGGCCATACTGAAAGAGTCGTCAGCGCGTTCCCAGAAAAAGGCGGAAGCGGTAAGTTGCCTGGCCCGGCTAAAGAAATCGAGCGCATCCAGACCTGGAATAGACTGGCTATAACTGACCAGCGCCGAGCGGTTATTGTGAGCCGCTACCTGCTGGCCTTTGAGCAAGCCTTCCTGCAATGCCTGCAAACCGGTAAAATAATTGGTCGCAATCGCCATTTCGTCCGTCCTTCTAACCATAAGCAGTCTTAATCCACCGGCATGCCAATGCCACGCCGCAAAAGCGTGCGCAGGGCCGGGTAAGTTTCTTCTAATTCGGCAGGCTGGCCGGTTAAGACCCAGCGAGTCACCACTTCATTAACCGCTCCGAACCAGGCCGCGCTGGCCACGTCGGTATCCAGGGGCGCAATAACCTGCCGGGCTACGGCTTCTTCCAGATAAACTTTAACCAGTTGGGTAAAAGAGGAATGAATTTCCATAATTTTGGCGTTAAATTCGCGGCCTGCGCCGAGGGCTTCTACCAGGAAAAGCCGGGTGAGGGTGCGATGCCCGGCAAAGGTCTTGAGCATGGTTGCCAGAGCTACATCCCCTTTTTTATAGAGGTCGGGCTCGGAATTTATTGCGCTTTCGGCCCTGGAGCGCAGTAAAGCGGCCATCTGGTCGAGCAGCGCCAGGAAAATGGCCTGCTTGTTGGGAAAGTAGAAGTAAACTCCTCCCTTGGAGGTCTGCGACTCACTGGCTATATCGTCCACAGCGGCATCGCGGTAGCCTTTTTGCGAAAAGACTTTAACTGCCGCTTCCAGTATTCGGCTGTGCCTGGCAAGGCTTTTACTCGACTGCTTTTCCACTTAACGCCTTATTCCTTACAAAAACCGACTGACACGTCGGTTGTGTTTATTGTAACAAATAAGTCGTTCAAAATCAATAGAACGTTCTTTAATATTCCTTTTACTCAGTAAATCTTAACATACGAAAAGCGGCCCCGGATTTTTATTCCAGGGACCGCTTTTTTACTAACAGGCCAGCTTTTAATTCTTTTAAAAGGCCTACCACTCCTCGCCGCCATTATCAAACTATTGTTGAGATAGCGACCTGATAAGATCCTGTTTCAAATCCCACAGTTTTTCAGTCAGCGAGACGTGATAAACATGCGGATTGATCAGACGTTTAACACCCTCATCCAGGCGTTGCAAATCCTGTACCCGCTGTTCGCGCATCTGCTCAATCGATTTCAAGTCGTAGACCAGTTTGCCTTCCTGTAGAACATCGACCAGTAAGGTTTCGTAGGAACCGATATCGGATTGTTTAATGGTGCGGCACTTAAGCGGGTCGGTGGGGTGACGAACCACAAATTGAGGCTGCTGGAGCGGATTCTCATCCATCAGACCGAGTAAATCAGCCGTTGCCATGCCCCGGTGGTCATAAATACGCCAGGCTTGCTTGTTACCGGGGTTAGGAGTCTTGAGCGGCATTTCCGAAATCTTGATAGCCGGTTTCCATACCTGGCCTTCCTGTACAGCCACCAGTTTGTAAACACCGCCCAGGGCCGGACTACCTTCCGAAGTTATCAGGTTGGTGCCCACACCGTAAACCAGGCGCTTCAGCAGACTATCAGGCTCAACCTTGTAGCGGGGAGCTTCCATCAAAATCTGGCTATGAATTTGCCAGATAACCAGTTCGTCCAGTTCATTCGATAGCACAATCGGTACATCGGGGAAACCGGCCTCATTTAACATATGAGCCGCCTGGATACTGAGGTAAGCCAGGTCGCCGGAGTCTATGCGGATACCGGCCGGAGTATGTCCTTTGCGCTTTAGTTCTTCAAAGACCTTGATAGCATTAGGGATACCACTTTCCAGGGTATTAATCGTGTCTACCAGCAGTAAACAATCATCCGGGTAGACTTCGGCAAAGGCCCGGAAAGCCGACAATTCATCCTGCCCGAGAGCTTTGAAGAGTTGCACCAGGCTATGCGCATGGGTGCCTTTCGGCTGAAAACCGAGCAGGTGGGACATACCTACATTAGAACTAAAATCAGCCCCGCCGATCAGGGCAGCGCGGGTTCCGGCGTTCGCTCCAAAACCCTGGGCCCGGCGCATACCGAATTCCAGCACTGTGCGGCCCTGGGCGCTATCCCGGATGCGAGAAGCCTTGGTAGCAATCAGAGTCTGGTAATTGATGAAATTGAGCAGAGCCGTTTCGAGAATCTGGGCCATAGCCAGCGGCCCCTGCACGACCGTCAGAGGCACGTGAGGGTGCGCTACCCGGCCTTCCGGGATAGCGCGGATTGTCAGGCTATCAAAATTTCCGTTCTGGCTCAACCATTCCAGGAAATCGTCAGCAAAAAGCCGCTCTCCGGTGCGCGAGGTTTGGGAGCGCAGGTAGTCGATATCGTCAGGCCGGAAACGAGCCTCCTGCATCCAGTCCAGTAACCATTCCAACCCCGCGCTAATACAATATCCGGCCTGGTGCTGCCCGTAGTCGGGATAGGTGCGGAAATAGTGGTCAAACTGCACGGTTCGCTCATGCAGACCCATGCGGAAATAGACCTGGGCCATAGTTAGCTGGTATTCGTCGGTGAAAAGGATGCCTTCTCCGATTTGCTGGTCGCGGAGTTTCATTTCTGGTTCTGTCCTTTCGTATGAAAGATCGGAAAGGATTAAGTAACCTCTATAATAGGCAATCCCTCCCGCTAGTCCATCTCTTAACAATTTTGCAGATTATACACTCTTTAGGGGACTGTTTGAATTTTAGGCGCCAGGCCGGTTTCTGTGCGCGATACTGTTTGCTGAAAGCCTTACTTTCTGGTTATTCTTTGTTACATAAGTTGTAACTGTACTTTTAATTTTCCTATCTTTTCTTCTAAGTTTGAGGAGGAATAACCTATGGTCCGAGAAGTAGAGGAAGCTAAATTTCCGGTTATGCTAACTTTTGACCTGGATGCAGAGTCGGGTTTCTTAGCCAGTGACCCGGCCAATGCCAGCCGGGTGGGAGTGCTATCGGCCGGAAAGTACGGTCCGCAGGTGGGGGTGTACCGCCTGATTGAACTTTTACAGGCTAAAGGCGTCCCGGCCAGTCTTTTTGTGCCGGGTTGGGTAGCCGAAAAGTATCCTGAAGCGGTGCAGGCGGCAGCGGCGGCAGGCTGGGAAATTGCCCATCATGGTTATCACCACATTCCGCCCGCCAGCCAGACTCGCGAAGAAGAAGAGTACTCTATCGCCCGGGGTATTGAAGCAATTGCCGGGGTGACAGGCCGCCTACCGGTAGGCTACCGCTCGCCCTCCTGGGATTTCAGCAGCAATACGCTTGAATTGCTGGATAACCACGGCTTTCTCTATTCCAGCAATATGATGGATGACGATGCGCCCTACCTGCACCCGGCAGGCCAAAGCGGCAAGCGGATTGTGGAACTGCCGATTCAGTGGTTGCTGGATGATGCGCCCTTTTTCCTCTTTCGGGCCCCGTACCAGCGGCCCATTAGCGCTCTGAGCAACGCCTATGAACACTGGTCGGAAGAGTTTGAGGGACTGTATGCCGAACGAGAGCGCGGGAAGTGTTACGTGCTGACCATGCACCCCTTTATCAGCGGCAGACCTTCCAGGGTGAGGCTGCTGGAACGCCTGATTGACTTTATCCAGCAGCACTCTGAGGTCGCGTTCTACACCTGTGAAGAAGTGGCTACGGCCTTTGCGCAAAAGCAGCCAGGCAAGCTTTAACCTTCAAAGAGATCGCGAGAACTACCGGGCGCACGCTGGCGTTCATCGCGCGAACTGGCTGGCGCAGCCAGGCGACTTTTACGGAAGCTGTAGGCAAAGTAGAGGCCAAAGCCAAGCACCAGCCAGATTACAAAGCGAATCCAGGTTATTAGCGGCAGGTTTAACATCAGGTAGAGACAGACCAGGGCAGCTACAATTGGCAACACCGGTACAAGATGAGAATATTTCAGTCCTCTTCTTCAATTTTCTTCTTATATACAAGTCCCAGCCTGGGATAAACTTTTGCAGCTTCTTCCGACTCCCAGTCACCTTCAAATTCCTTACGTTTAATAGATTCCCTCTTTGCCGGTGGAAACTCCTCCTCTCTGGTTTTGTCTTTGTAACCATGATAAATTGCGCCAAAAAGGTCAAGTTCAGGGTCTTTTAATTCTTGTTCTGGTAAATCCGCCAGTATTTCTGGATTTTCTAACGCCTGATAAAATACAGCTTTTCCTCTTGAAATGAGCCATCCACAAAAATCTGCAAAGCTGTCATCCGAGCCATAAATAGCAATCAGGCGAAACGCAGCACCAATTGTTCTTGTATCCGCTATATTCATTAAGTCCCAATAAATAGCTTTAAATTCTACAATATCATCAACAGAAAGTTGAGCAATTCGATCTATTAAAAGGCGGTACTGCTTATCAATATTTCCATTACTGGCTGCTTTGGTTTCCTCAATTATTTGCCAGAAAGTCGCTTCATCCATCTTTACCTCCTCCAATCATCAAAACCATTTTATTTACTGGCAGCATAAACAACCGGTAGATTTACGGCTCTTCCGCAACCTCGCTGCTAGTATCAAACAAGCCTGACAGTTGCCACTATGTTATGCGCTCAATAAAAGCCTTTGCTTCAATAAATCTAGTTTCCCACGACCATACATTGTTCGGCGGATTAGTTTAAGGCGGTTGT
>DATAKM010000092.1:0-5526 GCA_036261665.1 Chloroflexia bacterium | reverse complement strand
GTCAAAGCCCTTAACTTTAGCCCCGACAGCGGCAGTCTGCTGGTGGGATACGAAAACAGCGGGATAGCGGTTCTCAGTTCGACCAGCGCTCAGGAGCAGAAGATCATCCCTGTGCAGGGGGGAGTAAATGATATCACTTTTGCTCCTGATGGCAAGACTCTAGTGGTGGCTTGTTCCGATAATACCCTTAAGATATTGGATGCCGGTAGTGGTAATTTAAGCGCGACCTTAACCGGTTTTGCCGGGGCTGTGAATGCCGTAGCCTATTCACCGGATGCAAAGTATATAGCTTCAGGTTCAGATGATAAAAGTGTCCGGTTGTGGAGTGTGCAGCGCAGTCCTGTGGCAACCTTCACCACAGCCGGAACTGAAAAACAATAGTCAGTCAAAAATTATTAGAGACGCTTTATATTCTGGCAATTAGCCCTGATGGGGGAATAAATATATGCAGCAAAGATTAGATAATCCCTTTGTAGTCGGTGGTCCGGTCAGGCCGGAAAAATTCGTGGGCCGGGAAGAATTAATTAACCGGCTGGTGCAGCGTATCAAAACTCGCCAGAATAGCGCGATTGTGGGAGCGCCCAGAATTGGCCGTACTTCCATCTTCAAGTACCTTTCCACGCCCGAAAACCTGGCTCGTATGCGAGACTCGGCCAATCCACATGAGCAGGTTATAACGATCTTGATAGATTTCCAGATGTTCACGCTCAGCACTACGCCTGAAGAGTTCTGGAAGTATGTCAGCAAACGCATTCTGAATTCGCTGACCGAGCCAAATGATCGCAGCACCGTGCAGGAGTTCATCAAGCAGGACGATTTTAGCCCGCTTTCCATCGCCACTTTATTTGAAGACCTGGCCCTCTCGAATTATCGCTTTGTCCTCTTCCTGGACGAACTGGATTACATTATCGGGCTTAAAAATCTGGCTGTACCCGATTTCCTGGGAGCCCTGCGTTCCTTGACCAGCGTCTCGGAAGCCTACCAGATGGTAGTCAGCACTCGCCGTCCGCTTTCTGAGCTAAATGTAATGACCCAGAGTCTCAATCCGAACGGTTCGCCCTATTTCAATACTCTGCTGGAACACCAGGTAGGGATCTTTACCGCAGAAGAGTCCATGACGCTACTCTCCTGGGGCGATAGTGCCGGTTTTACTGCCGCCGATAAGCAGTTGATCCTGAGATTGGCCGGTCAACATCCTTACCGCCTGCAAATGGCCGCCAGTATTCTTTACGACCTCAAGGCGGACGCTGAGCTGTCGCAAGAGGAAATGCAACTGACCCTGGTGGAGCGCTTCACCGACATGATTGACAATTACTTCTCGGATGTCTGGGAACGCACTCTGGTGGAACGGGCCAGGATTGCCCTCGCCATCATGGCCCTGGAAGAGAACGATCAGTTAGCCAACGAACACGAATTTGCGGTCAGTTTTAAGGATCTGGTTAAACGCTACAGCAGCTTTATGGATATCCTGGAAGATAATGGCCTGATTGTGCGCCGCGCCGATGCTCCCACCATTTCGGCCCAGATCCTGACCGTCTGGGTGTTGCGCAAGATCGCCAGCACCGCCGAGAGCCGTGATAGCGCTTCTTTCGCCGACTGGCTCTATGGGCAGGAAATCGCAGTACTGGGTGTCACAAACAATCAGCGCGATTGGATTGTCGAGAAGGTGCAGAACATGCCGAAGAACTGGATACCGGGCCTGCTTGGCAAGTTGGTTACCACCTTCGTTTAGAATAAGGGATCATTCTTTTAGCGTGGTGCTTGTGGCACAAGGCCGGGCGAGTAGTTCTGAAAAACTGCTCGCCCGGTTTTGCGTAATTGCAGAGTTAGCACCTAAAAAGCCTATTCCAACCCTTGACAACTCAGTTAAACATGGTATACTTCTATCGCTCCGGTAGGGAGCAAGCATTAACAACGACAACGTTGTGATAACGTTGGGGAATCGTCTAACGGTAGGACAGCTGACTCTGGATCAGTAAGTTGGGGTTCGAATCCCTGTTCCCCAGCCTTTAGGCTATTGCAATCGCAAGAAAAGGCTGTGCAAAAGTGGCTTCTTTCGAAAAAAAAGGAGTCATGATGAAAAGAAAAACAGCTGATTCGTTAAAAATACCCTCCGGTTTCAGTCCCTCTGAAGGGACTGGGGCAGAGGGTATTTTCGCGTCCGGCGCTCCCGGCGCGCCTGCTACCACCTCCACCACTCCTCCCTCCCGCTTGCAAAAACTGGTCGAAGAATGGCTCGAATACTGCCAGAGCGGCGGGCTTTCCCCGGAAACCCTCAGGGATTACCGGGCTTTTGTTTACAAATTCTACTGGTGGTGGACCGACCATACCGGCTACGCCGGCACCTGCGGGGACGGACCCGACTCCATCACAACCCGGCATTTCCGGGAATTTGTAAGCTACCTGAGAACCCCCACCGCTGCTCGCTGGGGCACCCCTATGCCTCTCAATAAACAGTCCTTATCCCCGACCACCATTTCCACCTACGGGCGGCACATCAAGGTGTTTTTTAACTGGCTCGAACAGGAAGGCTACATCGAACGCTCGCCCATTAACCGCAGCGTTAAATTCAGCACCAAGAGCAAGCAGGATAAGGTTATCAAGCTCGTGGAACAGGCCGAGCTTGCGCGGCTCTTCAGTTTCCTCAACCGGCCGGAGCGCCTCAAAAACTTTACCGGCACCCGGGACCTGGCCATTATCGCTCTTCTGCTGGATAGCGGTATGCGGATCGGTGAACTGCTCTCGATGCGCATCTGTGACCTGGATTTAAAGGGAGGCCGCTGTACGGTTAAAGGTAAAACCGGGAGGCGGATGGCCGTTTTTGGCGCTGTCAGCCGGTCCGCTCTCACGGCTTACCTGCAACACCCCTACCATCCAAAACCGCCCGATAAGGCTGAGAATGAGGCTGACCAGGCTCTATGGTTAACGATAGACGGCGCGCCCCTCAGCTTTTTTGGCTGCCAGACTCTCATCAGAAGGCTTCGCGAAGAAAGCGGGGTCAGGTTTCACGCCCACCAGTTGCGGCATACCTTTGCTACGACCATGGCGGCCCAGGGAGTTAATCTATACGACTTGAAGGGCCTCATGGGACATACCGATATTCAAACCACCCAGATCTACCTGCATGATAACGTAGACCGGCTCTCGGAGGTCTACAGGCCTCATTCCCCGCTCAGTGTCATTCCCGGTCTGGACCAGGCAATCAAAAAAACCAGGGGCAGACCCCGCAAGTGGCAGGAGTAGCAGGCCGTCCAGAAGCATGACACTCTGGAATAATACCCGGTTCATTGCCAGAACTGCTTTTCGAATACCGGGTCCGGCAGGCTGTTCTGACAAACTGAAAGGCTCCTGTTGGCAGGAGCCTTAACGGTAGGAATTTCCGGTTTTATTCAGTTGTCGGGATTTAATTTTCCTGTTATCTTCCCTTGCTACTGCCAGGAATGCTAGCGGTGCAAAAGTGGTTACCTCCTGTAATCAAGTAGTTAAAATCAATATTCAGGGCTTTACAGACAAGATTGGCGAAACCGCTACCGGGCACAAGGGGCCGGCGTTTATTGCAGTAAAGGCCGATGCATTGAGGAGTCCTGCCGGTTTGCCCTGCCAGCCAGGAGCGGGTTTGACCGAGTTCCTTTAGCCGCCGGTCAATCGGGTGCATATATTCTGATGGTTTTAGGTCTGTTCGGATGTAGCCACCTCCTTTAGAATTTTGTTGGCTGGCCTGCAAAATATCCTTTTTAAGACGAAAGGTTACGGCCAGATAGTCTTTTCCGGTATGGTCCTGTACGAATTTGAGCTAGCTTAGAAATTCGTTATCACTAATTTATGCCTTTATTCTTTCTGAGGGCTTACCGGTCAGCTCGATTTGTTTATTATTGAGCTGTTATTGGTAACCTTTCTTTGTGAAATTGTTAGCCATTTTGGAGGAGTTCTCATCAAAGGAGATTTTTCACAAAAGAAAAGACAGGACTGAGTAGAATTGCATAAAAAGGCAGGTGAAGTAAATTCACCTGCTCAGAAAGGGCAGTATCAGTAGAAAAGCTACGAGGATTATGAGTCTGTACGCTCTAGCTTACAGGTAACAATTCCCGCCTGTATTTGGTTGTCCGGTTAGAGTCATTCAGGAGAAAGCCTTTTTATAAAGTATGTAGGATCTGGCAAGTAAAAAATTTCGAGGAAAATAAGAAATGGGCCGGAAAAAAAAGGAAAAGAAATTAGAGGAAGTGGCAGCCGGCCTCCTGACAATGGAAGAGGCCAGCCAGTGGATCAACGATCACAAGGAAGAGTTCAAACAGACCAGAGGGATTTCGACCGGTACCTTGAAGAAAGCCTGTTACCGGGGTCGTCTGAAAGCGGTACTGAAAGGTAACACATATCTTACCCGTGAGAAAGAGCTACGCGAATATTTAGAAGAATTTGACCCGAGTAACAAGCGAGAGAGCCGACCGCTACAACCCAGAGCTACTAAGCGCCGCTTACCGGGTGCCGGGCAGCCTCCTGCAAGAACTCCTGGAGAACAGATTCTGCCAGAATCTGGAATAAAGAAGACACTAATTGAAATCCCCCTACAAAGTGGATAGGTAGAGTACCCTATTATTACAGGCAGGATTGTCTATTGAAACTTGCTTGCTGACGGAAGCGGCTGAGGGGGCGCAGCGGAAGAGCAGGCTCTTGAAAGAGTAGTGTTGGAAAAATCAGTTGTCTCGGTGGATTGGATAATTTTGTAAAATCAGTTGTTTTTATTTTCAGTATGGCCCTTTTTACTTGAAGACACTGAAAGGGAGAGAAGGGTTTGAGGCATCATGATAAAGAAAAAGAGTTTACCAGGGGCTAGAAATTGAAACCGACTAATTAAAAGTTACTCCGGTGTCAACGCCCTTATTCTGTTCTAAATTGAGCGTACAAAAGTAGAACAAAGCCCGATTTCGGGAAGGAATTTCCTATAATCAGTTGGCTTTATTTTCAGCCGAATTATGGCATTTTCTTTTGAAAAATTCAACTACTTCTCTGTTTGGAATTGAGAAGCTGTGAGGAGTAGGCGTTTTGTTGATTTCTCGTTCAATAATTCACAATGATCTTACCCATCTACTATTGTGAATAATGACACAGCTTATGAGCTTAAAGGCTGAAAGGCAAGTTACTTACCTAGAACTGTATAAGGATTTTCAGCGAGAATCCTAGCGAAGAGGAAGCGGTTCGGAGTCAAAATCTACTTTTGCATAGATTCTGGCCAGGGCCTGTTCTATATCCAGACACTTGTAATAGTCGAAGAGCAAGTATGCCTTTTGTTAATGTTTTGGTATAGCCAACCAAAATCTCACCAAAAAGACGTCTTTCTGTTTAAATAGTTTGATAGACTTGTTCCTTATGTTGAATGTCAATTATAAAGGCTCTTCCGCAACCTCGCTGCTAGTATCAAACAAGCCTGACAGTTGCCACTATGTTATGCGCTCAATAAAAGCCTTTGCTTCAATAAATCTAGTTTCCCACGACCATACATTGTTCGGCGGATTAGTTTAAGGCGGTTGT
>DATAKM010000089.1:0-10960 GCA_036261665.1 Chloroflexia bacterium | reverse complement strand
AATGCCTACACGGGCATCGCGAGTTTCAATCCGTCTGATCTTATCCTGGCGTAGTGGGAGGGAATCTAACAACATTTAACCAAGTTCCTTCCATACTTATGGCGAGGGTAGACCTTACCTTGTATATACACCACCGGTGTTCAATACTCATCCAAAGGAAGCGGTCTGGCCCTCCTGGGTTGATAGCCTTATTACATTGAAAAGGGACAAGCTCTCGTCTCGGCAAGTGGCAAAAGAATCAGGCCACCTCGGTTACTACCCCGTTTGAAACCATCGCAGTGGCCGCATCAAACGAAATTGGTTCCATGCTGGCGGTCTCGTAGTCGATAACCGCTCGTAAAATCCCATCCAGTTTTACCTGTGGCTTATAACCGGTTAGCTGAGAAAGCTTATCAATTGAAGGAACACGCCGCCGCATATCCTCAAAACTTGCTTCGTAAGCCTGCTCATAGGGCAGATAGACAATCGGTGAGCTACTTCCGCTCATGGATACGACCCTGTGAGCAAGCGCTTCGATGGTCACTTCTTCAGGATTGCCAATGTTAAAAACCTGGCCCACGGCTGCCGGATTATCCATCAGGCTCATAACAGCCCGCACTGCGTCACCGACATAGGTAAAACAGCGACTCTGCTGGCCATCTCCATAGACCTGTAGCGGCTGACCACGCAGGGCTGCCCGGACAAAGCGCGGCACCACCATGCCATAGCGTCCAATCTGGCGGGGACCAACCGTGTTGAAGAAGCGCAAAATAGTTACAGGAACTTTATGTTCCCGATAGTAACCGAGGGCCAGGAATTCATCGAGCAATTTGGAACAGGCGTAGCTCCAGCGGCCCAGGTGAGAGGGCCCTAAAACCAGATCCGCTTCTTCACGGAAAGGAATTTCGGTACTTTTACCGTAAACCTCTGAAGTGCTGGCAACCAGTACCTTTTTACCCTTTTTAGCCGCCCATTTAAGAACTACTTCCGTACCCGTGACGTTAGTTTCAATAGTTCGTACCGGGCTATGTACAATTAACTGTACCCCCACTGCCGCGGCCAGGTGAACTACTACATCACATTCGTCTATCAACTCAGCCAGTACAGCCTCGTTAGAGATATTGTCAATAGTCAATTTAAAGCGGGGATGATGCCTGAGATGCCGGATATTGGCAATTGCTCCTGTCGAGAGATCATCAATGATGCTGACATGATCTCCATTATCAAGCAACGCCTCTGCCAGATGTGAGCCAATAAAACCGGCACCACCGGTAATTAGAACTGACCGACTCATTGAAACCTCCTATTATTCTCACACCAGGTTCTTTTGCATGTCCTTGAACCTGTTCACAAACTCAATGTACTTGAAGCCGAGCTATGCCCCGGCCAGACCAACAAGAGCGAACCCTTTTGTTTAGATGCCCTGATAATGGTTTTATTCAAAATGGATGCTAAAAGATCGTGCGTGAAAATTCCTTTTTCAGACACGCGCTTTTAACTGATATAGTAAATAACCCTGTGAAATAGAGTGCAGCGTAGTAATAAAAACAGGATTTGAAGCAGGATCCGATTACAAAGACCAGCAGTAGAGGGATAGCCTGAATACCAGTGGGGGATTATGGCTTAATAGAAGGCATTCGGCTCAGTAAGTAGAAATATAAACATAAATTATGTATAATAAATTTACTGTTGCTTTGCAGCAGTAACTCAGGGCTGCTTGCTGAAACCGGCCAAGGTGTGACAGCAAGCAGCTACTTACATAATGCATGCTATTCTAGAATCTACTGTGGTTTAAGGGATACAATTTCTATTCGGAATGTATCGGTAGTCGCTTATCTATTGTATGCATTTTAACACACCTTCTACTCCGTAAGGAGTTACAAAATATCCCCTGACTATCCTACTGATGTGTTTGCTAACAAAATGATGGTTACAGTACTGCTATGAGGTTATTACAATAAATGAAAAGCGAAACCAAGTAATTCTCAGAGGCTATACGGGATTTGAGGGTAGGCAAATAGATAGCGTAATAAAACCCTCTTTATTTATAGCACGTATAAGGTTTATGAGAATGTTTGGGAGCTTTGTTTCCTCAAGCTATTGAATCAAAATCCTGTTACTATAAGCAAGCCCACCTGAAGACTCAGTCGAACGCCGAAATCTTTTGGAATAAGCTTTTCAGTAAAAGATCAGTCCTGGTTATATTAAGTGGCTCAAAATTTAGCTTTTTCAGTTAAACCAGCAACCACGTAGGGAATTAAGTTCTTGCTCTAACCATTCGCTCTCAGGTTAATGCAGATACAACAAAACTGAATACTGTTTGGATTAATTTTTTTTCGTAAATTCACAATAGAGAATAGAATTTAATCTAAACCACAAAGAAGTCTGCTTTAGGTACGCCCAGGAAAAGAGTAACATAGAGATTAAAAAAAGTCAATACTTCTAAAACGTTTTACCTCTCACAGAGTTTCCATTTGCTCAAAAATATTTTGACTGGAAATAAATAAAATAAAAAGTTACAGAGTTAATGTTTAAAAGTCAGGCTGATTATTTTGACAGTTCCAGTAGCAATAATTATTTTGGGCCAGATTGAACATAAGCAACTGAAAGCAGGCAAGACTTACCAATCATTTAGGGCATTAGCTATACAGGGTGAATAACGATAATCCGGGTTGGTAGGTCCGACCAAATTCAGATCCCGAAAGGCTGAGTTCATATGCCAGGTGTTGGCTTTGGTACAGTCCGGATGGGTTTCATATTCGATGTTAAAAACTGCCTTTCCGTGATCCAGAAAGCTACTCTTCAACTTATCGCATTCTTTAAAGTGCCAGCACTGCTCGTTTAAACTCCAGTCAAAGTACTGCCACAACTCTGGTGCTTCACTGGTATTACCTTTCAAACCAACTGATAACCCCATAGAGTGGGCCATCTCGGCAATCTTCTGGTTATAGAGATTATTTTGAGCTTTGGTAATAGGAAAGCCTGAATTGTTACTCCAAACCTCCGTTTCATCAGGCTCAACAGCATCAAAGCCTTTATCCTTGCACCAGTGCTGCATTCGGTCACGCATAATCGGCAGGATTACATCAATTTGCCTGATATCCAGCCAGTAAGAGCCGTTCCAGCCCGTGTCGGCCTTACCGATGACAGATTTGGGAAAGCGGCTGGCATCCGAGCGATAATCTTCATACACTCCTGCGTCAATGTAGCAAATTACTTTAATGTTAGGCCCAAGAGCGTGTAGTTTGGTGACCGTCTCAGCAGAGGTATGCTCTCCATCTATATCATAGACCGTGACATTCGGTAGCACATCCCTGGGATAAACAAAATCATCCGAGAGTTGCCAGTGCCAGTGAATAGGCTTGTCGGTAATAGGTTGCCACCATGGGGCGGGAGGGGGATTGGGAGTTAAGGTTGAACTAGCGGACCCGGGTAAAGGTGATACAGTTTTACTTACAGGCGGAGTTGGATTGTAATCAGGAACTATGGCGGGTTGCGACAAAGGTAGATTATTCTTTATGGGAGTTTGTACCGGGCTGTTTGTAACAGTTTGAGTTTCTGAAGGTAAATCGGGTTGGTCGCTACAGGCGCCAAGCAGTAAAGCAAAGAAAGTTGTTATGACTAGCCAGAGCATACCCTTGCGGAAACTAAATTTAGGAAGAATATTGTGACTTCCTGGTAAAACTTGCCGCATGATCTTATAAGTCCTTTTCATAAAAGGCTTTGATAGAAAGCTTTGATAAATCGAAGTCTTCATAAACCGGCTAACAACCCATGACCAATCATTGCTGATAAAAACAGGTCTTACCTGCCAACTTTTAGTAGGTATAGTTTTATTTATCAATATAGATTACCACCTGTCAAGCCGAAAATCTCCAGGCAGTAAAAATTACTCTGTGAGGATTTGTACCACAACTCTAATTTGGCCCAATTTCATTCAGACCTGAAAAAAGCTACTCTGGACATATATAGTAGTATAGAGTTGCCTGAAAGTTACACTAAACATCTCTTACTGGCTGCTATTTTGGTCTGCCTGATAATATCCGGAATGGCATTAAAAGCCAGAAGTAGAAAGTACAAAAGCGAAATGGACCTGGAAACAAATATTCAGCCTGATTTAAGCAAATATGGCATAACTTCGGATTGGCTACCCGCCGCAACTACACCTCCGCGCACTCTCCTGGCAATTTTTGCCCACCCTGATGATGAAACCTTTGGCACGGGTGGGACATTGGCTCGCTATGCCGCCAGCGGTGTAAAAGTGCATTACGCCTGCGCGACACGCGGAGAACTGGGCACTGTTCCAGATGAGCTACGGGCTAAATATGCCGACCTGGCAACCCTCCGCAGCGAGGAAATGGACTGCGCGGCCCAGACCCTTGGCCTCTCCGCCGTTCATTACCTGGGATACCGCGATTCGGGCATGCCTGGCACGCCCGACAACTCACACCCTCAGTCCTTGCATATGGCCCCTCTGGACCAGGTGGTGAAGCAACTGGTGGCCCTTATCCGGACTCTTCAGCCGCAGGTGATACTGACCTTCGGCCCGTTTGGCGGCTATGGCCATCCAGACCATATCAAGATGTACCAGGCGGCAGAAGCAGCCTTCAAAGTGGCTGCCGACCCGGACTACTCACATTCTGAATTTAGTCCCTGGCAAACCGCCAAGCTTTATTACACTACTTTTCCGACTACCACCCTGAAATGGGGCGTACGAGCATTCAAGCTTATCGGTAAAGACCCGACCCGCTTTGGCGTGAACAAAGACGTGGACCTGGTTGAAACCTTGAAACAGGCTACTCCTGTAACCACGGTGATTAATTGCGGAGACTTTTTGGAAGTTAGCGATAAAGCCGCCCTTTGCCACCGCAGCCAACTTGGCGAAATGAGCCGGGCCTTGCGCATCCCACTTTTCGTCCGTCGCATATTCACCGGCAAGGAACATTACACCCTGGCTATTCCAAAACCATCTTCCAGCCGCACCGAGCATGATTTGTTTGAAGGTCTTTACCCCTAAATGACTAAAATCAACACAGTTAACTCTCTGCTCTGCGGTCAACTAAGGTTTCGGCAAAACACATATATTTATAAACATCGCTGAAGTTAGTGGCGAGGCCAATCGAAGCGCGTAGAGCGCCGGCGGTCTTGCCGTCAATCACCTGTAAAAACTGCTCGTAGGTTAACCTGTATTTGTCTTTGAAACAGCTCGTCATTTCTTCTTGAGTAAAGCCAAGAGCTACTTCTCTGGCGCCCGGGTTACAATGACAACCGGCCCTTAGCGAGATACCTTGAGTGTTCGCCAGCCTCTCTACCTCGGTACAGTCAATCAACTTGGTTGCCGGGTCAAAAAAATTAACCTGGACTGTGCCGCCACGCATGAACAGGTTAGCCGGACCATACAAACGAACGACAGGTTGCCCGTTGCTGTGGCGTAACGCCAGCAATTGCTCGATCAGCCAGCCTGTCAGGCACATGACACGGGTATGGATCAAATCTATCCCGACCCACTCGATGTATCGCAGGCCTATTTCAACGGCAGGCAGACTCAGATAGTTAACAGTTCCGTCTTCAAATCCGGCCGGACCGGGCGTCAGGTAGTGGTTGAAACCTTTGACGGAAGAGAAGGTGATTGTGCCACCCGCGTACCAGGGCCTCCGCAGCTTTTGAAGCGCGGTCTTTCGCACCAGGAGGCAACCCGTACCGGTCGGATAACCGAAAATTTTGTAGAAGGAAATAGATACAAAGTCCGGATGCCACTTGCTGAGATTCAGACGGTTAGAAGGTACAAATGCGGCCGCGTCCAGCAGAACATCCCACCCTCTGGATTGAGCCAGGGAAATCCATTCCAGCGGGTGCTGCACACCGGAAAAATTCGACTGTGCCGGGTAAGCGAACAGGCTGTTGCTTCCCGGTCTGGCCAGACCCAGCCCGTTTATCAAATCTAACGGATTCACCCGCAGATCAGGAAGATTGACGGGAAGATAAGTTACTTTAGCACCCCCCGTCCGCGCAAACTCGCGTATACCGTTTACCGAATTGTGGTTATCAAAAGTCAGCAGATAATTGTCGCCCGGGCCAAAGGGATAAGACTCGCCTACAAGTTTGAGCGCACCACTCGCATTTGGTGTAAATATAACTTCGTACTCAGCAGGCGAGGCGTTGAAGTATTTCAAGACGTAATCACGCGCTTGCTCAACCAGGGAAGTCATTGCCAGGGAGGTCAGGTTTTTTGAATGGGGATTGCCAAAAACACCATTGCTCAGCAACTCCACATGCTGGCGTAACTGCGACTCGGCGTAAAGCCCTCCCCCGGTGTAATCCAGGTAAACCTGTCCCTGGCGATCCAGGCGAGCATACTCGGTTGCGCGCAGTTGGTCCAGTTTGTAGGTCGAATTGAAAGCCTGGTAGGTCTGCCTGAAGGCTTCAAACGCTGTCTCGATTTGGTTTAGGCTGTATACAGGCTTGCGGTTAAGGACTCCTGTTTGTTGCATAATCTTTGTCCTTCATAAACCCGGTAATTAAAAATTTGGGCCTACACCGGGAGTGTCACCCGAAGCTGCGCAATATTTCCATTTTGCCGGTTTTATCTTTCCTGCTATTGCTTGAGTTAGCCGATATCTATTAAGATGAAGTAAGTTCTTACACTAGCGAAACCAGTAGATGTATTAAATATAACCTTATCATCTAATTCTTAGTATGACTAAACTCATACCTGACGTGTGATTAAGGTACAGCCTGGTAACAACTGTGTTCTTTCTGAAGAAGCTATTCGAATAAACGGGCTTTTGAGGGTAATGATGAACTCATTTTGATATTTCCGGTTTTGCTGAAGTACTGTGCCAGGAAGGTGCATAGGAGCAGTAAAAAGCCACCGACCCGCTGTATTCAGTGGTCGGTGGCCGAAATTTTTTATGTATGGCGCTCTGACATAAGTCTTATGCCAACCTGAAAGATTGACACTGACTGCAAGCTCGGATTGAGGTATTGCCGGTTTTACTCAGTTAAACCAGTTCTATGCTCATGGCAACCGCCCCGCCGCCGCCGAGGCAGAGAGTAGCCAGACCACGTTTGCCACCGGTATCCTGCAAGGCGTGAATCAGGGTGGTCAGGATGCGCGCTCCACTGGCCCCAATAGGATGGCCCAGGGCAATCGCCCCGCCTCGAATATTGACCTTCTCCATATCGAGCTTCAGTTCTTTAGCGTTTGCCAGCACTTGAGCCGCAAAGGCTTCGTTCACTTCTATCAGGTCGAAGTCGCTCAGTTGCAGGCCGGTTTGCTCCAGCAGTTTTTTGACCGCCAGAGGAGGCGCGGCAAAGAGATATTTGGGTTCGATCCCAGCCGAGGCATAACCCGTCACTCGGGCCTGCGGGGTGATACCATGCTTCTCGGCTGCGGAACGGCTCAAGACCAGCATGGCGCTGGCTCCATCGCTCAGGCCCGGGGCGTTACCGGCCGTTACAACCCCTCCATCCGGCTTAAAGACCGGGGCGAGGCGGCTCAAGGTATCAATAGTACTGTCAGGTCGGACCGGTTCATCGCTCTCGAAGAGAGTTACCCCTTTTTTGGTCTTGATTTCTACCGGTACCACTTCGCGCTTGAAGGCACCACTCTCAATCGCGCTGGCCGCTTTCTGATGGCTGGCGGCGGATAGTTCGTCCTGCTCGCGGCGGCCTACCTCAAATTTTTCGGCGATAATCTCAGCGCTTAAGCCCATGTGATGATTCTCAAAAGCGCACCACAGGCCATCTTTTACCACCGCGTCAACCAATGTGCCGTTACCCATGCGATAGCCGTTGCGGGCCTTGTCCAGCAGATAGGGGGCATTGCTCATGCTCTCCATGCCGCCCGCTAATACCACCTCTTGCTCGCCCGCTTTGATCGAGTTAGCCGCCAGCATAACTGCTTTCAAGCCGCTGCCGCAGACTTTGTTAATGGTTAGAGCGGGAATTGAGGCCGGGAGGCCTGCACCCATAGCCGCTTGCCGGGCAGGGGCCTGGCCCTCTCCGGCCTGCACCACGTTACCCATGATAACTTCTTCAATTAATTCAGGCCGGATGCCGGTGCGCCTGACCACTTCCTGGATAACCAGCGAGCCCAGTTGAGGGGCAGTAAACCCGCTCAAGGAGCCGAGGAATTTGCCTGTAGGCAGCCGGGACGAACCGGCCAGTAAAACTTCATCGTTTTTCATTTGTATCACTCCCTGATACTGTTTGTAATTGGTTCTTTCAAACTGAAACTCTTTTCAAGCTATTTACAGGCTAGCTTTCAACAATCATGGCTACACCCATGCCGCCGCCGATACAAAGGGTGGCCAGGCCGTAATGAGACTGCCGCCGCTGCATTTCGTACAAAAGCGTTACCAGTACCCGTGTACCACTGGCTCCGATAGGATGGCCCAGGGCAATCGCTCCGCCGTTGACATTCAGCTTCGAGCGGTCGAAGCCCAGTTCCTTTCCGACGGCTACCGATTGCGCGGCAAAGGCTTCATTCGCTTCCACCAGATCGAGATCGGAAAGGGATAGCCCGGCTTTTTCGAGGGCGCGTTTGGTAGCCGGAACCGGCCCCATGCCCATAATACGCGGATCAACCCCCGCCGAAGCGTAACTGCGGATCGTTGCCAGCGGCTTGAGGCCCAGCTTTTCAGCCCGGCTGCGGCTCATTACTACTACCGCCGCGCCGCCATCATTGAGGGCTGAAGAGTTACCGGCAGTTACCATGCCGCCCTGTGGCTTGAATGCCGGGCGCAGTTTAGCCAGGGCTTCAAGCGAGGTATCGGTGCGCGGCTGCTCGTCGCGCTCGAAGACGGTTGGGCCTTTCTTGCCCGGTACTTCCACCGGCACGATTTCAGCTTTAAAAGCACCGCTTTCCAGGGCACGAGCCGCTTTCTGCTGGCTTTCCAGGGCGAACTGGTCGAGTTCCTCGCGGGTGAGCTTGTAATCGGAGCAAATATTCTCGGCAGTAACGCCCATGTGGCCGTTATCGAAAGCGTCCCACAGGCCATCCCGGATCATTTCATCAACCAGCGTACCATCGCCCATGCGATAGCCAAACCGAGCCTTTTCGAGCAAGAAGGGAGCGCGGCTCATGCTCTCCATGCCACCCGCGACCACTACCTCGGCGTCACCCAGGCGAATGGCCTGCGCTGCCAGCATAACCGCTTTCAGGCCACTGCCGCAAACTTTATTGATAGTCATTGCGGGAACATAAGTGGGTATCCCGGCATGAATTGCCGACTGGCGGGCCGGGTTCTGGCCCAGACCCGCCTGCAAAACGTTGCCCATTATGACTTCGTCAACCTGTTCCGGTTTGAGGTCGGCTCTTTCCATCGCGGCCCGAATGGCGATTTCACCGAGTTTAACCGCCGGGACTTCGGCCAGTCCGCCACCATAAGTGCCTATCGCGGTGCGTACCGCGCTTACAATTACCGCATCTTGCAACTCTGCCATCATCTACCTCTTCTCTGGGGTTAATAATATATTCAGGGTTTCTCATATACTCTTCTGGATTCTAATTGAGGCAGAGCTAAATTGCAATTAGTTTCTTTAATCCTCTACAGGCTTTTTATCTATGCTGCTAAACGCCAGAGCTTAACCGTCCGGTCAAGACTGCCGCTAGCTAACAGCTTGCCGTCGGGCGAAAAGGCCACACTCAGTACCAGAGAGGTATGGCCGCTCAGCGGAAAACCCTTCGGCTGCCCGGTCGCCACATCCCACAATCGGACCGTGTGATCCCAACTACCACTGGCCAGGGTCTTACCATCCGGCGAGAAAGCTACCGTTGTCACTTCGGAGGTATGGCCGGTTAAAAGCTGGCCGGAAGGCTGGCCGCTTCCAACATCCCAGATTCGCACGCTGTACTTATCTCCGGCGCAGGCAATCTTTTTGCCGTCAGGTGACCACGCCAGGCTGATCCAGGTATTATTACCGGGCAGGGGTTGGCCTTGTGGCCGGCGAGTAGCTACATCCCAGAAACGCACGGTATCATCGGCGCTGGCGCTGGCCAGAGTTTTGCCATCCGGTGAAAAAGCCACGCTGTAAACTGTTTTGGTATGGCCGTAAAGAGGTTCGCCCAGTTGTTTTCCGGTAGCAGAATCCCATAACCGGATAGTAGTGTCAAAGCCGCTGCTGGCCAGCGTTTTGCCGTCCGGTGACCACGCCACCCCGGTCACACCGTCAAGATGACCTTCCAGCGGCTTACCGACCGGCTGCCCGGTGGCAACGTCCCATAAACGAATTGTTTTATCCAGGCTGCTGCTGGCCAGCAATTTACCATCGGGCGAAAAAGCCACCGAATAAACCCACTGCTTATGGCCGGTTAGAGCCAGACCTTTCGCTTCCCCGGTCAAAGGATTCCAGAGGCGGATAGTACGGTCGTTCCCTGCGCTGGCCAGAGTCTTACCGTCAGGGGAAAAGGCTACACTATTGACCTCGCCAGTGTGTGCGGTGAGCGTGGCATAGGCCGAGGTTGAGTTCAGTTGAACATACAAAAAAATAGATAAAGCTCCCAGCAGAATTATTCCCACCGCAATCAGGCTGAAAAAAAGCAGCCGCTTGCGAAAACTAAACCCGCCGGAATGGAAAACCAGGTCTTCACTCATGCACATAATCCTTGTCGCTCTAACAAAATAGCTAACTTCACTCAGCCAACATTCGATTGTAAGCTAGCGAGGAGAGAGCAGTTGTAAAGAGGATTACAAATCTTCAGTGATAACGCCAACAGTCAACCTTGAACTCCAACAGGACTGGAGGCGAATAGCTGTGCGAACCTTGTAACCTTAATCGGACCGGATGGCCCGTGGTACGGGCAAAACATGGCTGACCAGGCAAGTGGCTACTCGCTGCTAGTACAGGTTTGTGAAAAAGGTTCAAGGGATAGCTAAGCTTGTAAAGGACGGCCTTTGTAAGTCCAACGAAAGGGTTTCGCACAGACTCGATTAAAGTAGTCAATGAACTCTTCCAGGCGCTTACGCAAGTCTTCGAC
>DATAKM010000087.1:0-43587 GCA_036261665.1 Chloroflexia bacterium | reverse complement strand
GTCTCTTTCTAGGCTTAAGGTTGGTGTGGGAACCGTATCTTAACCTAAAAAGGGCCTTTACTTTGGTTTTGTTTAGCTGAACGAATTGTTAAGGTGCTAGACTGAAAATTGGTTCAAGCCTATTTTGGTACGAAAGTTAAGAAACTAAGTAAAAAGGATTTGGAAAGGAGATAACCTTATGGACAACGGCAAAAAGGACCAGTTCGAGGGAAAAGTAAAAGAAGTTGGCGGCAAACTACAGCAAGGCGCAGGCGACCTGACCGGTGATGAGCAGTTACGGGCCGAAGGCGAAGCTAACGAAGCTGAAGGCAAAGGTCAGGGCTTCCTGGGTAAAGTAAAGGATGTTGCCAGCGATGTAGCCAACACCGCTAAAGGGGCAGCCGAAGCGGTTGTGGACAAGTTCAATGGACATGATAAAACAGATACCACTCATAGCTAAAAGCTAAACCTCCTGAATGACTCACAGAGCTTCTCTAATTGAGAAGCTCTTTTTTAATACCACGATGGCTATGCTATAATAGCGCAGAGTTTTTCGGATATTTAGATCAAGTTCAGGAATGATTAAATCCACCTCATCTACTCCATCCAGTAAGGTAATTGATAAACCCGCCAGCGGGCCCGGCAAGGGCCTGGCGCGCCGGGCTGATTGGTTAGCACTGCTGCTCTATACCCTGCTAACTGTATTAGTCACATTCCCTTTAGCTTTTCAGCTTAATAGTCATATAATAGGCGGCGGGCCAACCAGTGATAGCTACCAGAATATCTGGTATATGTGGTGGTACGGCAAAGCGCTGGAACAGGGACTTGACCCCACCCGTACCAATCTTATGTACGGCCTGTTGCCCGATGTTCAGGTGCTAATAAGCAGTATTTTGAATGGCCTTTTGCTCTGGCCTTTCGTCAAACTGTTCGGAGCGCTGGCTGCTTATAACATCAGTATGCTGGTCTCTTTCCCCCTGTCCGGATTCTTTGCCTTTAAGTTAGCCGATGATGTACTGGAAAAGCGCAATCGCCCGGCGGCTTTTGCGGCGGGCTTCTTTTTTACTTTCTCTACCTATCATCTCTTTCGCCTGGAAGGCCACCTGGGACTGGTAACGGTTCAGTGGTTACCATTCTATCTGTGGCGGCTTTTCCGGTTGCAGCACCGCCCCAATCTGCCAAATGCCCTGCTGACCGGTTTAGGCTTGGCCTTCGCTGCTCTCTCCGATCTCTACTACCTGGGCTATTTTGTGCTGCCCGTTACACTCTTCTTCCTGGCATGGTTCGCAATTCGAGAGCGCCGCACTTTCTTCCAGTGGAAAAATTTGCGCTTTTACGGCCTGGCTCTGGTATTTGGCCTGGTACTGATTACGCCTTTTTACAGTTTCTTCCTGCACTTGGACCCGGATGTCAGCCGTTCCGTAGGTGATCGCTCCAGCGATGTCCGCGACTTTTCCGCCGACTTGCTGGCTTTCTTCCTGCCGAATTCCCAGAATCCCATCTTTGGAGGATTGACCGCGCCGCTTTACCAGAAGTTTAAAAGCATGTATCTAATCGAGGAGGCCGTTTATCCAGGCTATATTCTGTCAGGACTGGCTTTGGGTGGTCTTTTCCTGAGGCGTATGCGCAACTGGCAAAGCTATTTCTGGCTCACGCTGGCGTTCCTGGCGTTTATCTTTGCGTTAGGGCCACGCCTGCACATTGCGGGACAGGAAGTAGGCCCTACCCTCCCGTATGGTTTTATTTACGGCAAACTTCCGCTCCTGACCAATTTTAGAGCGCCAAATCGTTTCGGAATAATAATCATTCTGGCCCTGGCTGTGTTGGCAGCTTTAACTTTGAACGCTCTCCAGGAAAAGCTGGCGCAAGGTCAAAGCCGCATGGTTATACGTTACTCCCCCGCTATCATCGCGGGAATGTTGCTGCTTTCACTGGCCGAGACTACAGTTTACAGCCTGCCGCAAAACACCGACCTGGTGACTATCCCGGCAGTCTACCGGCAGATTGCAGCCGAACCGGGCGATTTTAAGGTGCTGGAATTGCCCCTTGATACGCGCAGCGAACCGCTCTACTACCAGATATTCCATGAAAAACGGCTGGTAGGTGGGCTGGCTACCCGCATTTCCAATCGTATGACCCTCTCCTGGGACCAGGCCGGTTATCTCGGTATGTTTAACCCGGCAGAAAGTTCGGCCATCATCAATAACGGGCAGGCCTTAAAAGCGCCGGGTGGACCCGATATCTTTCCACTGGATCTCTCGTTCCGTCAGGTGCTGGAAGAAAACAAAATTGGCTACGTCACTCTGCGCACTACCCGCCCGGCTTTTGCCTGGATGCGAGACTATCTGGTTCAACAGTTGGGCCAGCCAACCTCGCAGGAAGTTGTGCAGGGCGAACCGTTGCTGGCATGGCGCTTGTTACCTTTGATCAATACCACCCCTCCACCTGTTGCGCCGGGCAATTTCCGCATTCACCTGGGAGAAGGCTGGAACGCCGGCCTGGGTAAAGGTGAAGACGGTTCTCTACTCCGGCTCGTATCTCAAAATGCACAGTTGTTGGTTACCCCTGGTCAGGTTGGCCCGGCCACTTTCAGCTTAACAACCACGCCTTATATCCGGCCTCAAACCATAGAGATTTATGTAAATGGAAAACTTACAGGCCAGATTGAAGGCAAAGAGCCCTGGAAACCTCTTTCGACTGAGTTACCAATAAACCTCAATTCCGGCCAGAATGTAATTGAGCTACATTCTAAAGAGGGCTGCCTCTTCCCGGTAGATTATATTCCCAATAGCACTGATCAGCGCTGCATTAGCTTTGCAGTGCAAAAGGTAAAAATTACAGCCAAATAAAAGGCCCTGGTAATCCTTTGTATAAAGGAGTCCAGCGACATTTTAATTACCCCAATTGCCAAAATTGGCGGTCATATCGTGGGTTAGTGGCACGAGACTTGCAATTAGTAATTAGTGAGGGACTAAAGATTAAGGCAAAGGATTTGAAGTTTTAAGTCTTAATCGCTCTCAATTCCACTTAAAAACCTCTGAATCAACCGCATTTTTGGCGATCGCGCTTTGCGCGTAGCTCTCTCTCAGATAGATACACAATGAGCTGTGTAGCCCACAAACTACACAGTTCTTTTTTTTCATAAATTGGTTTTCGAGTGCTGAAGTGGCAAGTGCCTTGCTGCCGGTATATAATACAGCGAGTTTGAGGGTGCTTGAAATTAACAATCGAAATAATCTTTATAACAAGCAGCAGGGAGATATTTACTTCGGTAAGCGATCTACCTGTTATTTTGGAATATTTTTAACGGTATCGCAAATTAGCGAAAGGAGCCTTGCTCAAAATGGCTGAAAATACCTCTTACGGTCACAAGCTCGACCCTCATCCGATAGGTAAGGGCTTGAGTGTGGCCGATATGGTGGACCAGCATCTCTTTGCCTACAACGCGGCACGCTTGAGAGAAGCCTGCCAGTTACTTGCTCGTAAAGTCATGCAGCCGGATGTAACTCTGGGTGTCACTCTTTCCGGCGCTCTGACCCCGACCGGCCTGGGCGCTTCGGCCCTGGTGCCACTGATCGAAGCCGGCTTTATTGATTGGATTGTTTCTACCGGCGCCAATCTTTACCATGATATTCACCGCTCGCTCGGTTTTGAACTTTTCCAGACTTCGCCCTTTACGGATGACCTGGAATTGCGCGAGCAACACGTTATCCGTATTTACGATATTCTTTTCGACCAGGAAGTTCTGCTGAAGTCCGATGCCTACCTGCGCGAAGTGATGAAGCTTCCGGAATTTCAGAGCCGCATGAGTACGGCTGAACTGCATTACAAACTGGGCAAGTACGTGCGCGAGCGCGAAAAAGTGCTTGGAACACACTATCGCTCGGTGCTGGGAGCCTGCTATGAAGCCGGTGTGCCGGTCTATACTTCCAGCCCGGGTGACTCAACCATTGGCATGAATGTAGCGGCCTTGCAACTGGAGGGTAATAAACTCGGCTTCGACCCGGAAGCGGATGTAAATGAAACGACTTCCATTGTCTACGATGCCAAACATTCTGGCGGTAAGAGCGGAGTCCTAATCCTGGGCGGTGGTAGTCCCAAGAATTTTATTTTGCAGACTGAGCCACAAATTCAGGAGATTCTGGGTATTCCCGAAAAGGGTCATGATTACTTTATCCAGGTTACGGATGCCAGGGTAGATACGGGCGGTTTATCAGGCGCTACACCGTCTGAAGCCATGACCTGGGGTAAAGTAGACCCGGAGCAGTTACCCGATAGCATTGTTTGCTACCTGGACAGCACAGTAGCCATGCCGGTAATTGCTGCCTATGTGATTGAGAGGGTAAATCCACGTCCCTTGAAACGCCTGTACGACCGCCGAGATGAAATGCTCAGTAAACTGGCCGAAGCTGCCCAAAAATACCAACCCACCCGCGACGCCGCTGCTGCCGCCGGTAAAACCACTCCTTCAGCGGGAGAAGGCGGGACTGCGATTGGTCGCACTCTGCTGGACGACAGCAAATAGAAGCTTAAATAAGAATCTGAAACTAATAAAAAGCCCGCAATTAATATCGCGGGTTTTTTATTAGCTAACTTTATTAGCTATCTTTGATTAAAAGAAGCTCATCAGGCCGATCAGAATATCGTCAAATATAGAGTGGCCTTTTTTACCCCCCTTATCACCCTTCTTACCATGCCCATTTCCATTATCATTGTTCTGCTGGTCGGGCGTAGCAGTTGGTTTTGGTTTTTCTGTCGGCTTCGGCTTTGGAGTCTTCTCGGGAGCCTGGGTGGGTGTTGCGGTTGGCGGCACGCTGGTAGCCGTCGGATCAGGATTTGCTTCAGTGGCTAGGGTAGGTGGCACCTCGGTGGGCACAGGCGTGGCTGTAGGTGGCGCGGGTGCTACCGGTTTCTGAGGCGCTACCGGTTTTACCGGAACAGGCGTAACAGTGGGAGCAGATGTAGCGGTAGGTACATCTGTAGCGGTTGGCACGGGTGGGTCTGTGGGGTCCACTGTAGCATCAGATACAGTCGGAGTTGCCGGAACGATAACAGAGCCCGGTACTGATGTGTTAGGACCGGTTGCTTTTGGTGTATTTGTAGCTCTGTTTGCCTGAGTCGTTTTCGCCGGATCAGCTTTAGCCATAGAAGCAGGGCCGGTTCCGGGCGTGACAGTAGGCTGGGCTTTAGCCGTCGCGGTCGGAGCAGCAGTAACAGTAGGCAACGCCGGTTGAGCCGGCTTGCTATTATTCCCTGATGGAAGACCTAAACCGCCAACTATCCGGTTAGGTGCGTGGGCAAGAGTCAAAGGATTCTGGTTTTGTGGTGCTCCAGCGGCTGCACCCAGAAAACTCTGTCCTAAAAAAGTACCCAGTAGAGCAAAAACTACCACTCCCGTAGCGAGAATGACCAGGCGCTTACGGCTAAGAAAGCGACCGGCTCCCAGGGATGAACCCTGTTCTTTATATAGTGGTGATTGGCTCATTGTTGTTAAATATCCTTTGTTTCCTTAATTTGATAATTTGCCGTTGATTACTTTTCGACTGGAGTGGGAGACTTAACTCTTTTATAGAGTGCTCCCACTCCCGCAGGGTTTCCTTTGAAACTCTACAGTCTTAATGATCCTGCCGTTGTTAGCGGTTAGTACCTTGCCACAGATTTGGCAGAGAATCTGTATAGAAAGCCGTTGCAAACCAGCCCCATTCCTGGGTCTTAAGATCGCTCGGGTTACCCCACCAGACTGTACTATCGCCATGATTAGCCAGGCCTACTACCTGGGAAGCATAGAGTACATTCGCACTGGCCGGATCAAGAGTTTGCAAGGCGGCGATTGCTCCGGTTGTACCGGATAATGTAGGAGCTTCCTGCACGACCGTACCATCGTGCTTGTAAACGCTACTGACCAGATTCTTGTGGGTGATACCGTCCTGCAAAAGCTGGTTTACCTCATCTCGTAAGAAACCCGCCTGTTTCAAGAACGCGCTGGCACGACCATCCTGGCTCCACTTCAGGTCCAGGGCTACTCGCCAGTAAGTCCGGGCAGCATCGTAACCGTACTGAGTGCTGTTGGTATTGGAGAGTTGCAGCGGCACAAGCTGACCATTGGCCCGATTTAATCCAATCCAATCTGGCGGCAAGCCGGAAGACTGTTTTGCGCCGAGTGTTGATTTGGCTGCGTTAAACAACACTTCATATCCACTATCAATCACGCCCTGCCAGTTATGAGAGGGATCTACCTCCTTGAACACCCGGTAGGCATAAGGCGCGAAATAACCGGGATTGAGCGCCAGCACCGGCGTCTTGATTGCCCAATCGCCTGCGGTTATGTATGGCCGGTTGTTTACATCCACTACCCCGTTATCCCAGATAGCCTGCGCCATACTGCGGCCCACATTAAGTAACTCAGGATCATTCCAGCGTTTACTGGCCATCAGCAAAGCCAGGGCGGTATCGCTATTGACGTCCGAAGCTACGTTACTGTTAATAATCTGCCCATCTTTCCACTGCCACTCAAGTAACCCTGCTTTGTTAAGCAAATGGGTTTTGGTCCAGTTCCAGGCCTGGTAAAAACCGGTACGATCTCCGGTCCAGACCGAGCGGAGCAGCGCGTAGGATTGGCTTTCTGCCGTAACAGAACCATCTGAGCCGGTATAAGCCCCTCTCTGGTCAAACTGTTCCTGGATATAGCTGTTACTGCCTTGCAACAAACTGGTGTCCGTTCTGCCGGGCTTATCCACTTTCCACAACTCTATAATTTGTTGAGGGTGTAAAGCTTCATTCCCTTTTGGAGCCTCCCAGCGTTTAACAAGATGCGCGTGATTCAAAGCATCCAGGGCAACAGTATTATTGGTTTGCTTGAAAGCTTCTTTAAGACCGCCGGACATTACCAGGTAATCGACGTTATGCCAGTCATCCTTGAAAATGCCATTTTTGACAGCAGGGTCTTGCGCTACCTTCCAGTGGCTGTGAGCGTTAGGGAAAGCAGGTCCGCCCATGCCCGGCTCGTGCAAATCGGTCCACATGTCGTCACGAATGATCATCATGCTATCGGCAGGGACGTTTTGCTTGATCCAGCTAATGGCCTCACGCCCGGCTACGTCAGGCTGCGCCGTATAGAGCGGCTGTATAACACCGGTGCCAAGATAAAGACCCAGCAGACCGCCCGCTAAACCGAGAGATAAACCACCGGTAGCCAGACGGGGAAAGTGCAGTAGCTTGGTCAGGCCGGAAAGTAAAACCGCCAGATTCAGGCAGAAGAACGGTACTGCGAAAATAATGTAGTAATCAAAGACAATACCGCCGCGTGCCAGGTAAACTACTGGAAGCAAGCCTAACAAACCAGTGGCGAAAGCCCGCCGGTCGCGCAAGAAAACGCGCAACAGGTTAAGAGCCGAAGCCACTATACCGCCGATAAAAAGAGCGGCATCGCGTTGTAACCAATCCTGTCCCACCAGGTCTAAAAAGGTGGATGCGCCGGTGGTGCGAGTAGCCTGCCATTTAAGCGCATCCAGCAACGACACACCATTGCCGGTGCTTGCCCCCAGTAAAGAACCGGTACTGCCATCGGTAGGAAGAAGCTCGCCCTTTAAGAGAGCGTAGAGCGGGTAAAAACTGCCAACCATGAGTACAGGCAATAACCATCCGGCTATCGCAAAGCGGCCCTGGTGCTTCCAACGCTGCTGCCAGGCCAGGAAAAGCATGGCAGGTAGCAGGAAAATAGCAGTTTCCTTGGTTAAAATAGCCAACCCAAAACATACTCCGCTTAAGACCAGCCTGCTCAGGCGCCCCCACCCGTCTAACAATAGATTCAGGCTTAACAAAGCCCAGAAAATCATAATATTATCGAGCAGCACCATGCGCTGGTAGAAAACGGCCAGCGGTGAGACTGAAAAGAGAAAAGTAGCCAGGGCTGCCAGCGCAATATTACTACCCAATTTACGAGCCACCTGATAAAGCAGCGGTACGCTGGCCAGGTGTAGTAACAGCATTAAAATTCTGCCGCTGTCGATTGATAACCCGAAAGTGTGGACCCCACCGGTCAGGCCCATCCAGGCAGCCATTAAGATCCAACCTGCCGGGGCGTGATCGTAGAAATATGTATAATAAGTAAGTTTGCCCTCGCGCAGCACGGCCCAGGCTTGCGAAGCGTAAATACCCTCATCATCTTTCAGAGTGAAAGAGGGGTAGTTAAACATATTGAGACCCTGGGCTACCAGTGCTATCACTATCAGGGTCAGTATCAGGGCCGGTTCAAGACCCAATGAGCCAATCCGAGTACGTAGCTGGGCCAAAAATTGGAAGCGCGTCCTTGCGGGAACAATCGTCTGCTGCCTCGTAGGGGTTACACTATCCACCGATGATTTCCTCCTCGCCTAACAAAGTTCCAAATGGGATGGTCTGAACATCAACTGACTGCTGTTCGTGAGACCGGTGCGCTCCCACGTGCGCGGTTTTCTCCCAGCTATTGTTTCCCTTCATATAGCGCCAGACAGCGCGAGTTGCCCCGATACTGAGTAGAACCTGGTAAGGCAGGTATGCTACCAGCAGCTTTACAGGCGAGAGCCATGAAGCCTTTAACTTGTGTACACTGGTAAACTCGTACAAACCAATCAGGCTAATCAGAAACTGGATTATCACCAGGTAAAGTGGCAAGGAACTAATAATCGCTACCCATACCGGTACTTTAGCCGTTGCCATCATCCAGATACTGAACGGCAAGTAAAGCAGCATCAAAGCCTGGAAAAGAGGGAAGGATAGGGTATAAAAAGCCAGGAAACGTTGCTGCCAGTTGGGAAGGTGTATCCAATCGCGTTTGCTCAGGACCTGCAAGAAACCCTGGTTCCAGCGAGTACGCTGCTTGATAAACTGGCTCACGCTTGGCGGGGTCTCTTCCTTGGTCACATACTCATCGTCATAAACCACTCTGATCGGGATCTTTTCAGCGCTAAGGCGAATACCGATATCGGCATCTTCTGTCAGGCAGTACTGGTCCCAGCCGTTAAAACGTTGCAGCACATCTCGCCGCATAAAAACGGTATTACCTCCCAGGGGCACCATTCCAACTTTGCAGTGGTAGTGCATGCGGCTCTTGAACCAGAAAAAATACTCCAAAACATTGAGAGCACTAAACCAGTGGTCCGAGTAGTTCATAAGCTGTACACCGCACTGCACAACCGGAGCAGCCTCACGTACCATAACGGTATTGACCATATTTAGCAGGTTCTTATGAGGTTCGTCTTCGGCATCAAAAATGGTGACAATATCGCCTGTAGCCTGATTCAGACCGATATTAAGACCGTGCGGTTTATTAATAGGCGGGTCATCGAAGGTTACCAGCCGTACATGGTGGATACCTTGTCGCTGAAGGACAGCCAGTTTTTCATTTACTTTCGCGATTGTCCCTTGATCACCTGCCTCAATTACAACCAGTACCTGGACCATAGAATGGGGGTAATCCAGATCAACTACTCTTTGAATCGTATCCTGAATTACCTCTTCTTCATGGCGGGCAGGTAGAAGTATTGTAAAACGCAAGCGGGGCGGTTCAAACGTGACCGGGGCGCGATTACGTCCCTGCTTTTCTTCATCTTCCCAGGCATATAACATCAGGCCCGCCGAGTAGGCCGACTGCGCGGTTAGTACCAGAGAACCGCTCGCCAGTAATAAATCTCCAATATTTAACATGTTTCCACCTCCCTATTTGTACCGAAATGGTCAGACGCCATATCTGAGGAGGTACCCGCAGTTTGCAACGCCTCGATAAACCTGATATTTAGAGACAAGTATGTAATCATAGGTTTAATCATTACCTCGAATAAAATCGAATATTCCTTTCATCGTCATTACCCGGTGCTTTATTTCAAGATAAAGCCTAAAAGGCAACAACAAGCCAGACCCTGGCTTAGTGGTTTCCTTTAATATAAAAGCCAGAGTTTTGAACGCACTAAATCTAAGACCCGTAATATGCGCTTGTTGGCATATGCTTACCGGTCTGTTTAAAATGGGGATTAATTTTTGCTGGGGTGTGAGATGTACCGAATGATAATCCTGAACGTGGAGTGCGACGCTGTAATCTAAGTAGAAAAGCTAATCTGCATAGCCTCTTAGATGCAATTCCCCAAGAACAATGCTCTATATCGGTTTTTAATGTACTGAATTTCTTAGCCTTACCGCAAACTGCGCAGTTTGGCTACTAATCCAGCAGCGGTGCTAAAATTAGAGCTTCTGTTTTCAGGTTAAGATTACTTAAATCAACAGCGATTTAGTAGCTTGACCTAATGATGTTACAAAGACAAAGTGTTTAATTTACGTACCCTTCTTAAACACTTTCCAACCACAGTAATTAGGATAGACCTAACCATTATGTTTAACACCAAAAGTTACAAAACGTTTTATCGATTTATACTTTTTAATCTACTTTTAAGAAAATTTCTTAAAATCTCTCAAAATCATCAAATGTTTTAAAGGCTTTTTGCCCCTTAGTATTTCGAGCAATATCTATGCCAGAAAATAACTTTTCCCCACGCTAAGAAATTTAGCGATGAAGATAAGGTGCGCATTATAAGAATACTCTTTGGAATACATAATTTGCTTTTCAGGTGTTATAATTCAGGAGCGGAGCTTAGACAATCTTTTCCGTTGAAAATAATGTACAATTTTAAGATAATAAGATGAATATATTAGCAATTGAGACAAGCTGTGACGAAACTAGCGCAGCCATAGTAAGAGATGGGCGTCATGTTCTGGCGAATGTGATAGCTTCACAAATAGATATACATCAAAAATACGGGGGAGTAGTACCGGAAGTAGCCAGCCGGCAGCATATTCTATATATAACTCCCGTGCTACAAGAAGCCCTGGCTACCGCAGGATTGAACTGGGACAGTATTGATGCTGTAGCTGTCACCAATGGCCCCGGTTTAGCGGGAGCGCTGCTGGTAGGAGTGAATGTCGGGAAATCTATCGCCTTCGCCCGGCAGAAGCCACTGGTAGGCGTTAATCATATTGAATCCCATATTTACGCCAACTGGCTTATTCCGCCTGCCGTGGAAGGCAACCAGGAGAAAAAATTGCCGCCCGCCCCCGAATTTCCTTTAATCACTCTGATTGTATCAGGCGGTCACAGTGAAATCGTCCTGATGAAAAGTCACGGCGATTACCATTTACTGGGTAAGACCCAGGATGACGCCGCCGGAGAAGCTTACGATAAAGTAGCGCGAGTTATGGGGTTGGGCTATCCGGGCGGGCCTTTAATCGAAAAAGCGGCGGAAGGCGGAAACCCGGAGCGTTATCCTTTCGCGCGAGCGTGGCTCAAAGGCAGTTATGATTTCAGCTTTAGCGGCCTGAAAACTGCTGTGTTACGTAAAGTACAGGAGTACCAGGCGCCGCCACCTAAGCCTGCTCCGTTTAGCGGTTCGCTCCAACCACAGATGCAAAGTACGCCTCATTCAAAACCGGCAATCAAAGAGGGGCAGGAGCAATTACCGGTAGCAGACGTTGCGGCTTCCTTTCAGCAGGCAGTGGTAGATGTACTGGCAACCAAGACAGTCCAGGCGGCTGTCGAGTATAAGGCCAGGCAAATTCTGATTGCCGGAGGGGTAGCGGCAAATAAAGCCTTGCGCAAAGCCTTGAGCGAAAAAGCCGCCGAACATAACCTGAAAGTCACTTTCCCACCGCCGATTTTCTGTACCGATAATGCCGCGATGGTGGCGGCGGCAGCTTACTTTAAGCTAAAAGCGGATAAAAAAGGCACAACTACACATACCAGGGATTGGGCACTCGATATCAGGCCGGGTTGGGAGTTAGTCAGATAGCTAAAGAGTGAGTTCGCCATGAGAGATGAAAAAGCCAAAAGGCATAAAAACAAAAAGTTACATTACAACCCGGATGGTGTTATCCTGGACGAGCGGAAATTAAGCATAGAGGATAGCCCTCCCAGGTACTTTAACCGCGAAATAAGCTGGCTGGAATTTAACATGCGAGTGCTTGAAGAGGCTATGGACGAAAGCAACCCACTCCTGGAGCGGGTTAAATTCCTTTCCATCTTCAGATCCAACCAGGATGAATTTTTTATGATTCGGGTCTCCGGTCTGAAAGAACAGGTCGAGTCAGGGACGCTTGAGCCGAGCGAAGATGGTCTTACCCCTCATGAGCAGCTAGAAATTATTCGGAAACAGGTGATTGAGCAAACGACTGCTTCCAATAATTTTTTCAGAGATGCTTTAAAACCACAACTGTCCCAGCATGGCATCCATTTGTATGATTATGAGCAATTAACCGAGCATCAAAAGGCCCGGTTATGTGAGTATTTTGAGCGCGAAGTTTATCCGGTACTGACTCCCCTGGCTTTCGACCCGGGGCATCCCTTCCCGCATATTTCCAACTTGAGTCTTAACCTCGCAGTGGTCATTCGCGGCCCGAACGAAGGTGAACATTTCGCCCGGGTGAAAATTCCAGGGCTGCTACCGCGCTTTGTACCGGTAGAGATGGCACCTGAAGAAATCCCGGTTGATGGGGAAACTCCCTCAAGCCGGCAACGTGGTTTTGTCTGGTTAGAGCAATTGATCGGAGCAAATCTCCACCTGCTCTTTCCAGGCGTACAGGTCATTAAAAGTTATCCTTTCAGAGTCATTCGTGATGCTGACCTGGAAATCCGAGAGGATGAAGCAGGTGACCTGCTGCAAACTATCGAAGCCAGCCTTAACCGCAGGCGCTTCGGCGAGGTAGTCTATCTTTCGGTCAACAAAAATATGCCAGAGCACATCCGAACTCTTCTGATGACAAATATGGAAATCGAAGCGGAAGATGTATACCCCTCTGAAGGACCATTGGGTTTATCCGATTTGATTCAGCTTTATGAGTTGGATTTACCACGGCTTAAAGACCCTTCTTTCCGGCCCCGCACTCCCGGACCTTTGCGCAGTTCCAATAATATTTTCAAGGTGCTACGCTCGCAGGATGTACTGCTGCACCATCCATATGATTCTTTCGCCCCTGTAATAGATTTTATTCAAGCCGCCGCATCAGATCCCGAGGTGCTGGCGATTAAACAAACCATCTACCGGGTCGGATCAAATTCACCGATTGTAGAGGCGCTGGCGCGTGCCGCAATTAATGGAAAACAGGTTTCAGTACTGGTAGAGTTAAAAGCCCGCTTCGACGAAGAAAACAATATTGAATGGGCGCGAGCCCTTGAAAAAGCCGGGGCGCACGTGGTCTACGGCAAAATTGAGTTGAAAACTCACTGTAAAGTAGCCCTGGTGGTGCGAAAAGAGCCTGACGGCATTCGGCGCTATGTCCACCTCGGAACAGGCAATTATAACGCCAAAACAGCTAATATTTACACCGATATAGGCTTACTTACCAGTCGCCCCGACCTGGGGGCGGATGCTACAGTGCTCTTTAATTCGCTCACCGGTTATTCTCTCCAGGCCGACTACCGCAAACTGCTGGTTTCACCGGGTGGTATCCGTAAAGGGATAATGGAAAAAATTGAGCGCGAGATCCGGCATGCCCAGGAAGGGCGGGGCGGCCATTTAGTCTTCAAAATTAACGCCCTGGTAGATTTTGAGAGCGTTGACGCGCTCTACCGGGCTTCACAGGCCGGTGTGAAAGTGGATTTGATCGTGCGAGGTAGCTGTTGCCTTATTCCGGGCGTGCCGGGAATGAGCGAGAACATTCGGGTCATCAGCATTGTAGGTCGTTTTCTGGAACACAGCCGCATTTACTATTTCCGTAATGGTGGAGATGATAACGAAGAAGTCTACCTGGGCAGCGCCGATCTGATGCAACGCAACCTGGACCGGCGGGTCGAAACACTCTTTCCGATTGAGGACCAGCATCTCAGGCGTTACCTGACTCGTTCGGTTTTGCCCATTTATCTGAATGATAATGTGAAAGCCCGGTTACTGCTACCGGATGGAAGCTATAAACGTTTGGCTCCCGCTCCTGGCGAAAAACCCCATGATGCTCAGCATTACTTGCTGGAAAATGCTACCGAGAACGAGTTCCACATTTTTCAGCCAGGCGAACCGCTGGAAGTCGAAGCCTGATTTTAGCGGTCCCGGGCGGTCTGGTAAGCAAATTAAGTTTCTAGCCTTTCCGCGGAATTAAAAAAATAGAAGAGCCTCTTTCAAATCTTTTGAAAGAGGCTCTTCTATTTTCCGGAAAGGCTCAAACCTCAAATATTAGCGGGAAAAGAACCTTCCCGATTGAGCTAATCGTCCATTCCTTGATCATCGTCATCGGAATGCAGCTTGAGCAATAGCGGTAATAACTGATCTACTTTCGGGGTGCCCCACCCGGTAGCAGGGTCCCAGCCTTGAGTAGCATTATAACCCTTGATAGTCACAGTGTTGTTATTCGCATCAGTAAAGGTAAAGCTGTTATCACCAGTCGTAATATCATGGAAAGCTCGGGAGTACAGTTCCTTTTCCTGGCCGATTTCATAAATAGCCTTGTTAAGGAAGCCCAGGCGCTTGCCGGCCATTTGATCGGCCAGGGCGGTAATGCCAGCCCACTGCGGAGAGCCAGAGCTGGTGCCACCAAAGATGTAGAAATAGCCAACACCATTGGGAACGCCCCAGGCGGTCAAAACGCCATAATCAATGGCGGCATTGTAGGAAACATCGGGCAGCCCGCGCATCTTGCCAATGCCTTTAACATTGCGCTGGTATCCGGGCGCTTTGTAAATAACGCTAAAGCCGCCGCCACCAGCATCGCCAAAAGTAGCCGTTTCGTTCCAGGTTACTTCATGGCCGTAGGCGCCGGTGGTTAAATCCGCGAAAAGCTGAGTGCCGCCCACAGCCGTCACCAGCGGTTCCGCCGCCGGGCTGGAAGCCGCCAGGGAGTAGCTTGAACCATCGCAGGTAGGTTGAGCAGCGCCCTGGTCGCCAGCAGAAGCGATCAAAGTGATCTTTTTGGCAGTAGCTTTCCTGAAAAGTTCATGCTGCTGTTTTAAGAGGGTCGGGTCTACGCAGCGCTCGTCCTCGCCAAAGCTCTGCGAAATTACATCACCCAGGTTATGCTCCACAGCATAAGTAGTGGCGCTGAGAATATCAGCATCCTGGTTGCTCTTGGCCAGCACCAGATCAATGGTGGCATCCGGGGCAACTGCATGCGCCCACTCTACATCCAGTGAAATCTCGCCGGACCAGCCAACCATATTAGGATCTGAATAGTCGAAAGGAGTCAGACCATCAGGAGCAATAATATTGAGGGTCGCGGAGGGTAAGCCAAAGATTGAATTGAAAAGTTTCAGATCATCCACAATTGTAGGGCTCTGGTAGGAATCTACAATCACAATAGTGCGGCCTTTACCGGTGATTCCTTTGTTCAGCAAGGATTGAATCTGATAGGCATTACGGATTTGATCAGGGCCATAACAATGAATAGCCGAAGCAGGTTTTTGACAACCGAAAACATGAGAGGCATCGGGAGTCCCGGCCTGGCTATATTTAATCCCGGTAGTGGCGGAAGCCTGGACCGTATGAGTAGAGTCGGCAAGCACCGGCGTTTGAAAAACGCTCAAAATCAGTACCGCAAAGAAAGCGAGTGCAATAGTTACACGTAGCTTCATATTGTATCTTCTCCACGACAAATAGAGGTAAAGGTGAGTTTCAGTACCTCAAGCTTTGATAAAACGAATTTTAAGCGCAGTAAATAAAGGTTCTTATAAAAAGAACCAGCATTTTACTTTTTGGGAGTAAAAGGAAGCGAAAGGTTCTCAATGGTGGAAGAAGTATATAAGGACGTACCGCAACAATCCTTAATCAAGGGTTGAAACAGGTTTTTAGTATGTTTTTTGAAATGGCGAAAGAGAACCACAAGCCTTAGGAAGAATAATGGAGCCTTCTTCCTAAACAACACTATTAAATAGCGTAAGTGGGTAAATCATAGCAAGAAAGCTTTTTGTTGTCAACAATTTATCGAATTAAATTGCTAAAATGAGTAAAAGTTGACAGTTTTTTCTTGAACAAATTAACAATCTGTAAACCTTTTTAGCAAATTTTATCAGGCTATTCTCAATCGCATTTAATCCTGTAGTTTCTGAAAGTTTGGGGAAGAGGCCAGCCTTCAACTGTTAGCAGTTTGTGGAGAGGGGGTCTGTGAAGTTAATAAAGAAAGTAAAATACTAAAGTGAGAAACTTTTACAATATATTGATTAATTGCAAAGGTCAGTTATAATGGAACTCAGACATTGGGACTGAAAAAAAACCCTTTCTTTTAGAACTTACACCTTTTCTCTGGCAATGAAGCCTCTGCTGTAACTCAATATATTTTTAGCGACCGGCGATGAAGCCGGAGTTAGCACTTGTTTTTGCTGCCTTATGGGAATATAAGGCAGATTATAACGTCCATATATATTCAGATCATAGTCACAGCTCAGAAGAACCATTCAACTTGATCTAATCTGGAATGAAGTGGGTAACTTGTATTAGTTGAAGCTACCCAGGAAGGAGTTGTTTATGTATCTGGAAAAAGAAAAGGCGCAACTGGAAAAATTACTGGCCGGGTTAAATGATCTCCGCGAACAACTTTCTCAATGTAAAGAACGTCTGCTAGATCTGGAAATGCGCCACTTCTCGCCAGAGATTGACTCATCCCAAACCATTGACGAAATTTCTTACAACAGGCAAACCTTAAACCTTACTCACCTCAAATCCTCTAATTAATCAAGAGTATTATTCTGCACCTGATAGTAGTAATCAGGTGCAGAAACAACTGATGCTAAGAAAACCGGTTCAAACCGGCCTGAAGAGGTCCGGGAATTATTCATGTGCCAAAAGTAGTCCTCCCCCTCTGCTTAACCCTTCCCGGACTGCAAGTATTAGACTTATGCAGGCTTCTTCACCATCCGCCTGGTTACTTCAAATAGTACGAAATTTATATATTTTGGATTGGAAAGAATATCACAGTGTATTTGTAAATATTTTTACAGTGCAAGCAGGCCTTAAAGGTTAAATTATTTACTGTAAGAAGCAGACTGTGTTGAGCAAAACAGTGGACTGAATGGTTACTGTAGTCAAAGCCAAAAGTTTCTAACACCATATTCAAACCAAGCTGTACAAGGCCCTAAAGGCTCAGGGTTAGTTTACTTTGGCTCATTTGCAGGAATGATAAAAGAAGGTAGAAATTATGCAAACTCTGGAAGATCGCCCGGTTGAACTGGAAACTTTAACATCAGGAACTAATTCGGCGGTAGCTGCACCATCTTCAAAAAAAGTACCAGTTAAACGCTATTCTAGCTTACCGTACGCCCTGCTTGGTGTCACGCTTACTTTACTGATTATCGGTAGTCTCGGTTATGTTTTCTTGAGCGCGGGCAGCAAGATTAAGCCGCTTTCCGATGAAGTTACCCGTTTGAAAAGCGTGGAAATTGGCAAGAGTTTTGATGCTTCCAAAAATGCGGTTGATAAAGCTATCACCTTCAAGCCTCAGGATAAAATATTCTATCTCGCGCAGTTTGAAAATCCCCAGAAAGGCGTAAAAGTCAGGATCTCTTTGACCAGACTGGGTGAGAATGGTTCAATTGAGGAAGTTTACAATAACAACGTTTTCCTTGCGTCCCAGAATGAGACTCAACTATCCGGTTCTATTGCTCCATACACCAAATGGGAGAATGGCAACTATAAATTAAATCTGTACCTGGAAGGTAAACCAGAGCGCACCATCAATTACACCGTCCAGTAAGGTTTACTCGAAAAGATTGAAACTGGTTTGCCTCAAATCTTGAGGTGTTGCGGGCCGCACAATCAGGGGAAGATTTGCGGCAGGTTCACTCAGACTTCTTTTAGAACTACCACGAAACTCCAGGCCACTTTCGGCAATATCGAGAGCGGCCTGAAATTTACCCGGCTGATCGTAAACCTGATTCAACTGGGCTAAACGCCGCTGGTCTTCAACGCTTATGCTTCTCCGGTCCCCATTATCTTCAACCTTATACCTGGCTCGTAACTCAGCCATCTTTTTTCGCAAGGCTTCTTTATAAGCTTCGCTCACCATCGTGCGGCGACCGCGCTCAAAGAGGCGCATGTAGCGCGGAAATAGTTCAGGGAAATTAGCTTCAATAAAGCTAAAGTAATAATCTTCAAGGCCCCTGGCAATTCTGATAGTATCAGCGCTAACCCGGTGCGCACCGGCTTCAGCACCCGCTTTAACCAGCTTTTCCAGCTCCTCAGGGTCATCAGTAATACCGGGCAAAACAGGCATGATAAAAAGGCGCGTTTTGATACCCGCCGCGCTAAGCCGGGCAATAGCTTCTAACCGTTTTTGAGGCGAAGGCGCTCCTGGATCAATCAGGCGAGCCTTTTGGGCATCAATAGTAGTGAGACTCATATTTACCGCAACTCGTCCGCCGGTGCGCCGGTTTAACTCGACCAGCAAATCTAGATCGTCTACCACCAGATTGGACTTAGTTATAATATCAAGCGGGTTGGCGTATTCGCATAGGACTTCAAGTAAATTGCGTACCAGGTGATAGCGCTTTTCCGCCGGTTGGTAAGGATCTGTAGCGCTACCCAGGCAGATTGCTTCGCCTTTCCAGCTCGGGCGGCTCAGTTCTTTTCTCAATAAATCCGGCGCATTTACTTTTACGAAGATGCGGGTATGAAAATCGGACCCGGCATTCAAACCGTAGTAGGTATGAGTAGGGCGAGCGTAACAGTAGACGCAGGCGTGACGGCATCCTCTATACGGGTTAATTGTCCAGCTCATCGGCATCATAGCTTTTACCCGGTTTAAGATCGAACGAGCCTGAATTTCTTCATACTGGACCGGGCCATCTTCTTTAAGAGGATGGTAAATATCCCGTCTATGCTGAAGAGTCCCTTTATTTCTCTTACCTATCGCTTGCTCAACCATTTTGTCCGCCCGACCTCATTCAGTAGACTAAACCCATTTTAAGAACGTTTATTCTAAATGCAATATAGCACAGCCGGCTTTGAATGTAAATGGCCTGAGTAAACACTTAAAAAACACTACCAGGGGGTTTTGAGCATAAGCATCGTAACTATAGTATAATGCGCCCACGTTGTGGGATAGCCAGACAATGCGGAAAAGCCTGAACTCGCATACCCTTTTCATTTTCAAAGGAGATACTTAGATCGAAATAGATCCTCGCATTCATAAAGTCACTTTTTACAGTGCTATACTGGGCGTGGTAAAGTCATTTTATATTTATCTACCGCCAGATTATGCTCAACCTGACCAGCAGCAGCAACGCTACCCGGTACTTTACCTTTTCCGTGGACATGAACGGGAATGGGTCAATCTTCATGAAGATAGTTCACGGGGAGGACGGAGCATTGTAGATGTATATCTTGAACTCTACCGCAAAGGCCAGGTAGGGCCAATGATCCTGGTATGCCCGGGTATATCCAGCGATGATTTTCATATTCCTGGCTTGCTGGTGGATTTCAAACAACCGGAATTGGCAGAAGGCGCTAAGGGTGTAGGCAGTGGTCGTTTTGAAAGCTATTTTCTAAAAGAACTGGTGACCTACGTTGACTTTCATTACCGGACGCTGCCTGACCGGCGTCACCGGGGAGTAGATGGATTCTCGCTGGGAGGGTTTCAGGCAATCAAAATAGCGGCACAGTATCCGGCAATGTTTTCGACCTCTGGCGCTTACGATGGTACTTTTTTTTACCCAAGCCGTGATGGTAAACGTATCAGTGGTAAAGACGGTCTGTTCAGGGCTGAACTTTTTGACCCGGCCTTTGGTAAACCGCGTGACATGGAATTCGCCGCTGCTAATAATCCCGCTAATTTGATTATGAATGCCCATCCACGTGATTTAGCCAGCATCTTCTGGATGATTCAGACCGGACCGGTAGCGGCTGAGCCGATGAATGCCAATTATTACCGGGGCAAATATGTAGTAGATTTGCTGGAAGGCAAAAAAATTCCTAACCGAGTACCGCTGGTTCTGTCCGGCGGATTGCATAATTGGGCCACCGCTGACCGCCATATGGCTCTTACTTTACCTCTCCACTGGCAGATTCTTTCCGGTCAGTTCCTTACCACCGCTCCATTCACCCAGTATTAATGACCCTTCATGCCCCGTTTCAAACCGTCTGCTTGTGAAGTCATACACAAATACTTTTTTCGTGGTTTAATTACTGTGAGTTTATAGCACTATATTTTATAACGCAGTTTGTGGGAGAAGTACTAATTATGGCAGGAATAGCAACGAAGCTATTTTCTAAAAAAGGGATGCCGGTTACACCGCAACGCCCTATCCTGTTAGGTATTGTAGGGGACAGCGGGTGTGGCAAAAGCACTTTATCTCACGGCTTAAAGCATTTACTGGGTCGAAAGCAAGTTACCGAAATTTGCCTGGATGACTACCACCGCTATGACCGGGCGGAAAGAGCCAGCCTCGGTCTTACCCCTCTTAATCCTGCCGCTAACAATCTGGAATTGATGTACGAACAACTCTCTTTACTGCGCCAGGGCAAAAGCATTAAAAAGCCAGTCTATGATCACTCTAACGGGCGTTTTGCCACGCCCGCAACTGTCAAACCGCGCCCTTTTATCCTGGTTCACGGACTGCTGGCCTACTCTCGGCCCGAACTGGCAGATCTTTTTGATCTCAAGATTTTTCTTGATCCTCAGGAATCTTTGCGGTTAGAATGGAAAATGGCCCGCGATACCAGGAAACGCGGTTACACCCTGGAAGAGGTAGAGCAGCAAATAGAAGAGCGCCGTCCGGATAGCCTGGCCTACATTTCTCCTCAAAAATCCCAGGCCGACTTAATTATCAATTTTTATCGCCCGCTATCACTTTTGTATAACCCTTTGCTGGCAGTACGGCTTACGCCGGGCCAGCACTGGCAATGGCCTTCTTTCCAACTGGATGAAAAGATTTGCTGGAAAGTGCCTGCCGGGCGTGCTGTGGAAATCTCAGGCAATATCAATCTGGATACTGCTCGAAAACTGGCCGAGGGTTTTAGTCAAAACTTTCAGTCCGGTGCTTATTCTGTACAGTTAGACCCTGCGAACCCTCTTAAGAAACTGGGGCTTTATTCCGAAATATCAGGAAATCGCTCGACTACTTCTCAAAGTAGTACTCTTGCTCTGACCCAGTTGCTGATCGCCGGACAGTTATTAAACCCGTTCCAGAACGCACCTCAAAGCAGAGTAGCCTGATGCTCGGAGGTCAAATACATGGACGGTTTCTGTTTCTGTTGTAAAAACCAGACTTTCATGGCTTAATCATTACTATTGCCGGTTCAAGATCTCTATTTTTATTCTAAATTTATCTGACCGGTCTGCCTCTATTCCACGCCATAAGGCAAAGTTACAACGAAGCGACTACCGCCACCCTGCGGAAGCTCGACCATTATATTTCCACCATGCAACTGTACAATCTGGTAACTGATGTATAAACCAAGTCCAAATCCTGCGGTTCTTTCTTCGGTGTTTACCCGGTAGAACCTTTCAAAAATCCGGGTGCGGTGTTCCGGGTTGATGCCAATGCCCCGGTCAGTAACGGACAGTTGCACAGTTTTGCTCTCCGGAAAAGCTTTAAGCTCAACCTCTACCGGGCCTCCCTGGGGACTATACTTTATAGCATTCGTAACCAGATTCGTCAGTACCTGCTCGATTCTTACCGGGTCTATTCTAAGCGGCACTGCTTCCGGCCCGTCCACGCTGAGGGTGTGAGCTGAAGTAGTTAACCTGGCATCCGCCACTACTTCTTCAGCTATTTTTCGCAAATCCCCCCACATATAATCCAGGCTGAGATTACCGAGTACCAGGCGCGAAACATCCAGTAACTGGGCGACTAAATTAGCCAGTTTATCCGATTGGCGGTCTATTACTTCCAGGGCGCGTTTGATTCGATTTAACTCAAGATTTGAACCTTTGGCTATTTCACGGTTTGCCAGTTGGGCATAACCTTTTAGACTGGTGATAGGCGTTTTCAGTTCATGAGCCGCGATAGAAAGAAATTCTTCTCTCAGAGTGATAGCTTCTTGCTCTCTCCGGTAAAGCCTTGCATTCTCGATAGCCAGGGTAGCACGACGGGCCAGTTCAGTCACTAATTCCAGGTCTGAGGGATGATACATTCTCCCTGAATCGGAGTAGGCCAGGCTGATTACTCCGATATTTTGATCGCCAGAAATAAGTGGAGCCGAAATGCCGGAAACCGGGGCAAGTTCAAGTAGCACCTTCAGATGTTCCTCATTCTGACTGAAGGGTTTAAGCATATCCGGCTCAATCATCGCTACAAACTCCGGTTTACCGGTTTGTAGCGCCCTGGGAATACCGATTTTGCTCTGCATATCGGGCGGGTAGAGGCGTTGCACCTCCCACATCAGTTGCTCCTTTACAGGATCAACATGAGCTACTGCCAGCCGTTTAAGGGAGTTATTTTCTTCCTCAATTAAATCTATAATGCAGTAATCGGCAAAATCTGGCAGAGCCAGGCGCGCAACGGTTTGCAGCGTAACCTCGTAATCAAGCGAAGCGGCCAGAGCATCACCGGTCCTGGCAAGGAATGCAAAACGCTGACTGGCGGCTTCCGCCTTTGCCCGGGCATCTTGCTCTGCTTCATAAAGCCTGGCGCGTTCCAGACTTTGTGCGCACTGCTGAGCAAGTGCCAGAAGCATTGCTTTTTCTGCCTCCTCAAAGTAGCGAGGGGAATCGAAACTAAAGTTAAGCACTCCCAGGGTTTGCTCTTTCAGTTTAAGAGGCACCAGGGCAAAAGCTTTCCGGTCTCCGGCATATTGCAAATTTAACAGGGATGGATAACGGGTCTGCCATAGCGGGTTAGAAATATCCTCAATCCAGATTGATTTGCCACTCCGAACCGCATCAAAAGCTGGAATATTAGTTTGATCGATTCTCAAGTAACCCCATTGCGTAGTAGTCTCTTCCGTAGTACCGACGGCAGTCAGAATTTCAAGATAAGCTTCGCCTTTAGATAGCTCATTCCCGGCCTCTCCAACAAGCTGCATCACTGAACCCGCCGAGGCGTTTACAGCCGACAGACCCTGTTCCAGAATTATCCGTGCCACTTCAACCCGACTGAGGCTTTGAGAGAGGGCTTCTGTGACCGCCTGAAGAAGAGCAGTTCTTTCTCTGGACTTTTTAAGTTCATCAATATCGGTAGAAGAACCAAACCAGACTTTAATCTGGCCACTGGCATCCTTCATTGGAAGACCGCGGGCCAGAAACCAGCGATAAGTACCGTCTGCCCCACGTAATCGGTACTCTATGTTATAGAGTTCTCCCTTTTCGACAGCTTCGTTCCAGTGCTGTCGGGTCGATTGCTGGTCATCAGGATGAATAATAGTTTGCCAGCCATTGCCCTCGGCTTCCTCAGGAGTTTGTCCGGTATAATCGTACCAGCGCTGATTATAATAATTAACGTATCCATTGGGGTCGGTACGCCAGATTAACTGAGGAATTACTTCTGCCAGAGAGCGATAGTTCTCCTCACTTTCCCTCAATTGCCTTTCAGCCAGTACCCTTGCCGTAATATCTGAGCCTAACCCTATTATCCCACTGACCAGACCCTGATTATCCCGCACAGGCGTCATCCAGAGTTCAAAAACGTTAGAGCCTAATTCTCTTACCACTTTAACTTCATTACCGGAGAGAACCTGACGAACATCTTCCAGTATCAGGGGATAATCTTTATACATTTCAAAGACTGATCTACCAACCGCCTCACCTGCTGATAAACCCAGGCTTGAAAGTCCTCGCCCATCTGAGAGGGTAAAAATTCCCTCTTGATTAAGCGCATAAATAACCAGCGTAGCGTTGGTTACTATTGTTTTCAATTGCTGCTGACTGGCCGTAAGGCTATCTTGAATCTGCTTCAGATCACTAATATTGCGCGAAACAGCTACGATTTCCTGACCTTCGTGAGTATTGATAAGTTTATAGCGAGTTTCAAACCAGCAATATTCTCCATCTTTTTTCAAAAGACGGTAGGAAATCTCCCCGGGATTTGAGTTCTCGGTGATTAAAACTTTTTGAAAAGCCTCCCGCACTATCTCAGCGTCAGAGGGATGCAGAAGCTCATAAAAGGAATGGCCAACCAGTTCACCAGGAGAATAACCTGATAGAGTAGGTGCATTTGGAGAAGCGTATAAATATATTCCATCCGGGTTATGCCGGGAAAGCATTTCCGCTGAAGATTGAGTGGCAAAAATTTCTAAATCGCTTTTCGTGTTAGTGTTGTGCTTTGAGGAGAGTTCTGCCTCTACTTTCGCCAACTGGGTTTTTAGCTCTAAGAGTTCGCTTTGAAGTTTACTTACTGCAATGGCTGGGTCTATATCTGTAGATATAGAAACCTCCGGTGAGTCATAAGGATTCAAATAATTTACTCCGTACGCTACAGGCCGAATCATCAGCCTACGAAAGCTTTTTTAATAATATTAATTCTAATAATCTTTTCAAACTTGTCGAAATAGGGGATAAGTTGAAAGATTAATTATTTGAACCCTGCAAATATATTGATAAATATTCCTACTACAGGCAATTACGCAGATAAAATGAGGGTTACTTATGACCGGCATCTTATGGCAGGATGTCTTATCAGTGAACCAGGATTAACTCTAGCCATTACAATTATAGCAACTAGTTCAACTTCTGCCAATTGGAAGGACCTGATCAATAATACCGGTTAATTTAGCTTCTTTTGTACTATTTTGACTTGTAAGCCTGTTTTTCATCATTTTCTTAATAAAGTTCTGTACAATATAGTTACCATATTAGATATCAACGGGGACAGGCCTGATAGACCTATAACTTGAACCTGGGATATAATTTTTAGCGACTTAATTTTTAGGGGAAGCAAAATTGGATACCATTATTGAATTTATTGCCGAATACTTTTTTGTTGTGGTCATTCTTTTAGCGGGAGTAATCGTGCTCGTCAACTACCGCCGCCAATTGCCCGGTCTGATTATTACAGGCCTGGTTGTGGGCATACTTTCTTACCTGCTATCAAAGCTCGCAACAGCGTTAATAAGTGACCCCCGCCCTTTTATAGTGACAGGCCAACCAGCCCTGATAAAAAGCGCTACTGATAATGGTTTCCCCTCCGACCATACTCTTCTGCTGGCTATCGTTGCCGCTACCCTTGTAACCGTTAATCGGAAGCTAGGTGCTCTTTTCCTGGGCCTGGCTTTGCTTGTAGGGTTGGCCCGAGTTTATGTCAGGGTACACCATCTCTGGGATATCATTGGTAGTATAGTAATAGTAGGGATAGTATTATGCCTTTATCTGGTGGGTAAGGCGGCAGTCGAACGGCGCTGGTTTGCGCGAACCGTTTCTGCATCGTCCTCAAAATAAACTGGCCTTTCGCGGCAACTCTGGCAGGTAGCTTGCTGCTAATGTCATTTAAGATAAAATAAGTAAACAGGTTTGAACTAATAATTGTTCAGGAAGTAAAACCTCTGGTTAACCTTCCGGGTACTCGGTTACAATTCTTCTGAATCGGGAAGGTCAGAAGAAGGCGGGGAAAAGGCAAAGATGCTTAAAAGTAGTTTTCTCAGTAAAATTCAAGGGCTGCGTTTCCGGCTAACAGGCTGGTATGTCATTCTGATGCTCTTGACGCTGGTTTTATTCAGTGTCTATCTCTTTTTTCAACTGCGGCAATTCCAACAAAGACAGCAGGATTCAGTGCTGCAATCTTCCAGCGCACGCGTCCTGGGTATAGTCGACACTGACCACGAAATTCCTTTTCTTCGCCCCAATCCCGGCTCAAAGTCTGTAACATCTGATTTAAACCGAGCCGGAGTCAGAGCCCTTCTTTATGACGCAAACGGCCAACTGGTAGCAAGCCTGGGAAACTCTGTAGATGAAATGCCAGGTGCTCTATCCGGCGCTAATAGCCTTCACCAGTACGAGGCCAGATTTAGTACAGTGGATGTTCCTGACAAGGGAAAGTGGCGCCTTTATACCCAGTCAATAATGTACGAAGGCACTCCGGTCGGCTACCTGGAAGTGGGACAGCCTATCGTCGAGATAAATGCTGAATTGGGCGAGCTATTCACCCCCGTGCTAATTGGTGCTTTCTTAACATTGCTGCTGGCGGTGTTAGGTGGTTTCTTTCTGGCTAACCGGGCGCTCAGTCCCATAGATCAGGTAACACGCACCGCCCAGACCATCAGTACGCATGATCTTTCTCGCCGCATCAATTATCTGGGTCCCTCCGATGAGGTAGGGAGATTGGCTAAAACCTTTGACCTTATGTTAGAGCGCCTTGAAAAAGGGTTTGAACAGGAAAGGCGATTTATTTCAGACGCCTCTCATGAATTAAGGACTCCCCTTACTGCCCTGAAGGGACGGCTCGAAGTAACGCTGAGTCGTCCTCGCACTTATGAGGACTACCAGCAGACTTTGACTGACATGAGCGGAGAAGTTGATCGCTTGATAAATCTCTCAAACTCACTGCTCTACCTGGCACGTTTAGACCAGGCGGATAGCCACTGGCAGTCAGAAAACCTGAATCTGAGCGACCTCCTTGATTCCACCCTGGATTCTTTACAGGCAAAAGCTGAACTGAAAAAGATTAAGCTGAGCGGAAATATACCCCCGGATATCCATGTGCAGGGGAATTTTGATCAATTGACAAGGTTATTTCTTAACCTGGTGGATAACGCCATCAAATATACTCATGAAGATGGAAGTGTCAGAGTTGAACTGAAAAGAGAAGCCAAAAAAGCACTCATCTCGGTCAGCGATACCGGACCGGGTATTGCCTCAAAACACTTGCCGCATCTCTTTAAACGCTTTTACCGTGTAGAAGCAGATAGAGCTACTACCAGCGGCGGAACCGGGTTAGGTCTGGCTATAGCTTACGAAATAGTAAGGCAGCACGGGGGTAAATTATGGGTAGAAAGCCAGGTTGGAGAAGGTTCAACCTTTAAGGTCGAATTACCGGCACAAGTGGAAGCTATATCTGAGGTAGTTCTTAGAATATGATCTTAGCACTCTCAAAATGCGTGCCTGGCTATTTCTTTTTCTAATAAAACCACGAATTGAAATATAAAAAATATGGTATTTCTAAGAATAGATGTTATAATAAAATCCAGTTAAATAATTTAATTACTTGATTGTAATAAGGCCAAATATCTTTGGTGTAATATCCTTTCCAAAAATTGCCTGGTGCGGTTTGGTAAAGAATGTTTTAAATTTTAGACTCTCGCTGTAGCAAAACCTTAATTTTATGTTAGAATTACCAGGAAAACCCCCAGTAAAAACAGGTTACACCTACCGACAAATCATGGCTGCCTCCACCTCTCCAGAAATACAGTCTGTTCTTTCTCTAGCCAGGCATCTTTTCAAAACTTCGCTGGTTGAAGTTTGTTTTGAAAATATATGTTATCAACTTGTTTCTTCTAATGCTTGCCTGCGAGAACAATTCTCCAGGGATTTGGACGAATTCGATTCGAATAGATTAATCCTGGTCGTCTCGAACACCCAACTCGATCCTCGCAATATTATTTCTCAGAATAGCAAGAGATATCCTGAAATTGGTTCCTTTTGCGCTGCTCGGCTTTTTAAAGAGGCCCAAAAAGGATGGTTTATAGTTGCCAGGGAAGAACCTTATAACTTCAGTCAGCAGGATTTAGAGGCTTTCGAGGAACTGGTAAAAGTGGCACAGGCTGGATTTGATCGCCAGAGTAGTTTAGAGGAGAGCCAGCGCGATTTTCACCGTATTAATAGACAGCTTCAACTATCTACGGAAATAGTTAACGGTATTTCTTATGAGTGGGAAGCTTTAACCGGTCAGGTTACTTATTCCAGTGAAGTTACTCGCCTGTTAAATTGTGATCTTGCCGAAGTAGAGCCAAATGTCACCTGGTGGCTGCAACGCATACATCCCCTGGACCTCAACTCACTACAAGATGCATACAATCAGATGCTCTTTAGCGACAAAAATTTTGAGGTAAAGTACCGGGTACGCACTAATAGCGGCTTTTACAGGCATGTGCATGATAAGGCCAAAGTAGAACGGGATAGTGCCGGACGGGCCGTTCAGATAACAGGGATTATCATAGATATCAGCCAACAAAAGCTTGCAGAAGAAGCTCTAACCTACAGCGAGGAACAGTTACGTTATATTCACGAAGCCGCAGGGATAGGAACATGGGATTACAATGTTATAAGTGGTGAAATAAAGTTATCGGATGTGATGGAGCAATTACATGGCCTTACTCCGGGTCATTTCGAAGGCACTATTGAAGCCTATCTTAAACATATACACGAGGATGATCGCCATATATTAATTGAGGCTGCCCAGCGAGTGATGGACGGAGCTACCGAATATAACATTGAAGTTCGGTTATGCTGGCCGGATAGTTCTATTCACTGGGCCCAGGGTCGAGGTCGCGCCGTACGTGATATGAACGGTCGTGTCACCAACATACTGGGTATTGCTCTCGATATTTCAGAGCGTAAACTGGCAGAGCATAAAATTCATCTTCTCAACGATCAACTGGAGCAACGCGTAAGCCAGCGTACACTTGAACTGGAAGCTACCAATCATGAACTGGCAGTTGAAATTTCAGAGCGTAAACGAACGGAAGAAGAACTGCGCGAAGGAGCTAAACGACAGGCTGCCGTAGCTTATCTGGGCCAGCGTGCCCTGGAAGGATTACCTTTACAAACTATAATTGAAGAAGCCGTAAAGCTGCTGACTCAGACTCTCGGCGTTGAATTCAGCGCCATCGTAGAAGAGACTTCCATAGAATCCGGAGTTAGAATTCTAGCCGGGGCTGGCTGGCAAGATGGAACAATAGGTACGACTCTCTACAAAGAAGAGAGTAGCCTCATGGCACTAACCTGCTTACAAAAAGGTACCCCTCTCATTATAGAGGACTGGCAGAATGATACTCGGGTTCACTGGCGCGGTATCTTACGCCAGCATAAGGTGCGCAGTAGTATTTGCGCTATAATTTACAATCAAAACCATCCTTTTGGAGTACTGGCTGCCCATTCCAAACGGCCATATGCCTTCAACACGGATAGTATTTACTTTCTACAGGCTATCTCAAACGTGCTGGCAGCGGCGATTCAGCGTAAAGAAACTGAAGATGCCTTAAGATCCAGCGAAGAACTCTACCGTACCCTTGCGCAAAATTTCCCCAATGGAGCGGTCTTTCTTTACAATCAGGAACTGCGCCTGACGTTAGCCGAAGGGTTAGGTCTGGCCGTGGCAAACCTGGATCGTCATTCAATCGAAGGCAGGCTAATTAACGAGATTTTGACCGCAGAAATGAGCCGCGTGATCACTCCACAATGTGTGCTGGCTTTAGAAGGAGAAGCTACCACTGTTGAAGTTTCCCTGCGTGACCGCTCATATGAAGTTTCGGCCTTGCCCGTACGAAATCAACACGGTGAGATATTTGCCGGAATGTCTGTGGCCCAGGATATTACCGCCCGCAAACAGATGGAGAAGGAGATTCGCACTGCTCTGGAGACCGAAAAGGAATTAAACGAATTAAAATCGCGTTTTATCTCAATGACCTCCCACGAATTTCGTACACCTCTTAGCACCATTCTAACCTCGGCCGAGTTACTCGAACATTATGGGCAGCGCTGGGAAGAGGAGCGGAAAAAAACCCATCTTAAACGTATCCAGACTTCGGTCCTGCATATGACCCAGATGCTTAACGATGTATTGACAATCGGAAAAGCAGAGGCGGGAAAACTTGAATGTACATTATCCCCGATTAACTTGCCTGACTTTTGCCAGAATCTGGTAGAGGAACTTCAGATGAGCCTGGATAGCGATCAGGTAATTCATTTTTCTGCCTCCGAACAGTTTGCTTCGGTTAGTTCGGACGAAAAACTCTTGCGCCAGATACTGGGTAATTTACTCTCAAATGCCCTAAAATACTCCCGGCCCGACAGTGAAATTTTCTTTGAGCTAAATTTTGACGAGAGTCAGGCAATCTTCATAATAGAAGACCGGGGAATTGGTATTTACCCGGATGACTTTCCTCAAATATTCAGCCCCTTCCACCGCGGAACAAATGTCGGCAACATCAGTGGCACAGGCCTGGGCCTGACTATAGTAAAGAAAAGCCTGGACTTGCTGGGCGGCAAAATTAGCTGCGAGAGCGAGCCAGGCAAAGGTACCATTTTTACAGTAAGATTACCTTTTGTACTCTAACTTCGGTTAGATAAGTAATGTCACCTCATGGTGTGGCGGAAGCCTCTATCTTGTAGAGACGGATACCCTGGGCATAAAAGACCGGCCCACGCAAATCAACAGCTTCGCCGCTATCCATATAGAAGAGCCCCGGTTTTACTTCCTCCAGTTTGATGGCCGTATCCAACAATTTAACGAATAGATGATCCCCTGCCTGGTACAGGCTGATAGTGAAAGAGGGTTGGCCCCAGATTTTAATCTGGTAATCACCCACATATTGTTGCCAGCGCTGAAAATCCTGGGCAGTGGGCACTTGCGCCAGCTTTTGAAGCAGTTGAGGAACATCGGCGGCTTTCACCGTTCCGGTATCAGTTTGCTTTTCCCAGGGAGCCTGTGTCTGACCGGTCAAGCTTAAAACCCGCTGGTGAAATACACTGCTCGGGTCATCTATCAGTTCATCCAGGATCTGGCTGGATAATTTGTTTTGTAGCTGGTGGTTCGCCGAGTTGGTTAGCGTCACAATACCTAATTTTAATTCAGGATACCACAGAAGATCGGTCAGAAAACCGAATCCGCCGCCGCCGGTTCCAATGTAGTAAGTGTTATACTTCTTGCCTACGAATACTCCCCAGCCTGCTCCCTGCTGGCGGGTCAGCGGAGAAGGTGGCGCATAAGTAGTTTCGAGGAGACTTTCCGCTACAACTCGGCGAGCAGAGCCAGCGCCGGTATTTACCAATCCTCCGTTCATCTGAAACTGCACATACCTGGCCATATCATCGGCGCTACTGTAAAGACCTCCAGCACCAAGCATAGGAACTTCGAGCGGGATATTAGCTATTCCCGTATCATGACCAATGGCCCGGTTGCTTATATTTTTGATGTAGGTCATATCGAACGAGCTAGCAGTCATACCAACCGGATTAAGTAATTTCTCTTGCATGTACTGAGTAAACGGTTTGCCGGTGCGCACCTGTAAAATGTAGGCGGCCAGATCAATTCCGAGGTTAGAGTAGCTATAACCTTGCCCGACCGGGAACTTGAGCCAGGTGTTAGAGATGCTTTTAACGTGTTCTTCAAAGGTAGTAGGAGTATTATCGTAGTTGCTGCCTACAGGCGCTTCATGAGTGAAACCGGCGGTATGACTGAGCAAATGCTTCAAGGTAATCTTTTGCTCTGGGTGCTCGTCAAAGATACTGTTGATCTTAAAATCTGGCAGGTAAACGTTAATCGGAGTATCCAAATCCAATAAGCCATCCTGGACAGCCATCAGCACCGCTACAGAGGTAAAGTTCTTGGAAACAGACTGCATGCTGAAAAGAGTCTGCGGCGTTACCGGGGTCTTTTGATCTACACCGGTGTAGCCGAAGCCTTCCGACCATAAGACCTGTTTGTCATCTACCAAAGCCACCGCCAGACCCGGTATATTATTCTGCTGTATGATAGAAGGCAGTTGCGAGTGATATTTGGCGATAACCGGAGACTGAAACTGAGTTTCAGGAAGCACCTTATTTACAACCACGTCAACAAACTTATCCGGCTCCCTGGTCCAGGGGGTATGTCCCGAATGTTCAAACCAGACTATTTCCTTGTGAGGCGCTTCCAGCACCCGGTAGTAATCCTCGGTCAGCGAAACAGGCGCATTAATATCATAACGCCCGATCAGGAAGTAAACCGGCACTTCCAGGCGAGTAGCCTGTTTGCGAAAATCTACATCCCATAATTGAGGGTAGACGTGATTGAGGGTATCAAGCGGGCCACGCACCCAGTTTACCTTATCATACAGGCCATACTCCGGGCTTAAAATATCTCTGATGGTGTCGCCACCGTCATAAATCGCCGGGTTCTGATTCATATAGGAAAAGGTATCCAAGAGGAAATTAGCTTCTTTCCAGGCTACATCGTTACCGTAGTAAGGTGGCGGCCCCTGGTTCTTCAATTGCTCTACTTTTTTGGTGTCGCCTCGCTCTTGCGCCCAGCGCAAAGCGAATTCGTAGCACATTATATCGTTCTCTTTGAAGGCGACCATCTGGCCAGTACCGATAAAGGCGTGAAACAGCTCAGGGTAGCGTTGTACCAGCATAATACCCAGAGCGCTGCCCCACGATTCGCCGACTACATAGACCTTCTCCACACCAAAACGCTGCTTGAGATTCAAGATCAGCTCGTGAGCATCCGAGATGTAGCGTTCAGGGGTGATAGTAGCGCGATCTACCGCTTCAAATGATTTGCCAGAACCGGGCTGTTCCCAGTTGACCACCACAAAATGATCTTCCAGGCCTCCCAGGGCGTAGCGTTCCGTAGCTAGCTGGCTGCCGCCCGGGCCACCGGCCAGGAAAAGCAAAACCGGGTTTCTAGTGCTATTCCCCCTGATGCTGATCCACTCGTCACTGCCGCCAAGCCTGATTTTTTCGAGGGTAGCAATACTGCCCGGCACGGTTCGGCCCTGTGCGTCTATTATTGGCGGAGTATAGGCGGAAACCTGGGAAATTCCTACGGCCAGTAACCCCAGGATGACCAGACCGAGTGTACCTCCCAGTTGAGCGAACCACTTCCCGAAACGCCTTGCCCCCAGCACAACTAATAAGATTAACCCAATCCAGGTGATAGCCAGCAGCAGCGAAACAGGCAGCGGCGTAGGACCGGACAGCAGCGAGACCAGTACCAGCACTGCTACAAGGAGAGTCACCAGAGTAATTACCAGCCACTTTAGTACGGTTAAAACTGCCATTAGTACTTGCTGTAATAAGCTTTTAGGTGGTACTGTCCCGGCGGTTCCGCTGCCTGGATTTGGCTTTAATTGCTCGCTCTCCGGCTGTGCGGCTGGTGAATTAATGATGCTCATTTTCGTTTCCTCATAACTTACAGTTCCGGCATCACCGCTTACAGGCGCGCTCTATTGTGAGAGGTTTTAAATGTAGTCTTGCTGCTTATCTACTGCCCTGATAGTACAACCGGTCAATGTGACATGTGAACTGTAACTATCCGATAAAATTAGCCCTTATTAAGAGGTTAACTCTAATTAGTAAATTTAAGGGTATAAAAGTACAAAAATAGGCTTACGGTATTTATGCCGCTTTCTGCGAATTGCAAATTGAGGTGGCATCCGCTAAACTATTCTGACTGTATAAGTTAAGTTAGTTATAGCAAGAGTAAGCAAAAGGAACTATGGCATCTTCGGTTGATGGCTCGGGAATTTCAAATAACGGTGCGGGTGCAGAACATCAAAGTGGCAGTGAAATTAGCTCCGAAATAAAAGAAGCCCAAAGGCTGCTGGATGAAGGGCAGCAGATTCTAGAAAATTCGGTTAGTTTGAGCCCGGCACGTGCGATTCAGGAATGTGACCGGGCGATGACCATTTTTAAGAGAGCCCGACAACTGGCTGGGGATGACCCTGAGGTTGGGCGAGCAGCCCGTCTGGCCGTAGCCGCTACTTATAGCCAGCGTGGGCATCAAAATCGCTACCGTAACAATTACAGCGAGTCTCTGGCGGATCTTTCCCAGGCAATACGTCTCAACCCTGCTGATGCCCTCGATTATTACTACCGGGCCTTGAGCTACCTGAAGAATGGTGATAAAAAGCTCGCTCGCGCAGATTTCACCGAGTATTTGAAGCGGGGCGAAGATGATTTTCTGCGTGAGTCGGCCCGTAATAAGCTGGCAGCGCTGGTGCCGGGTAAAGAGGATTCGCAGGCTACTTTGCTTCACTGGCGTAATGAAGGTACTCGCTTGAATTCCGAAGCATCTAACGCCCTCAATCCGCGTGGCGAAGATGCCAGGCCAGATTGGCCAACGGCTATCAAGCTTTATAACCAGGCGCTGGAAGCCTTTAATAAGGCCCTGGAAGCTTCACCTAATGATATGATGACCAAAATTAGCATGATTACCTCCCTCAAAGACCAGGCCGAGGCTTACCGCAATGTAGGCGAGTATGATCTGGCGATAGCTAATTATGACCGAGCTTTACAACTACGCTTTGATCCGCGTTACCTCTTTATGAAAGGCGAAACGCTCTGGGAAGCCGGGCACCGGGAATTTGCGCGTAGCATTCTCCAGGAATACCTGGCTAAAGGACGAGAACCGGATTTCCGCAGCCAGGCTGAAAAGTACCTGGCCATGAAAGATAAGTAAAGCATTCATGTTAAGTGTTTCAATTGTTATTGTCAGCTATGGTTCACACGAGTACTTACCGGCCTGTCTAAAGTCGCTACTTGAAAACGTCAAAGATTACCCTCAGGCACACGTTACCCTGGTAGAAAACAAGCAAGAACGCGAGGCCCAACTGGCTACCGCCAAAGCGGCTGGCCCTTTTTTGAAGCAAGGCTTAAATTTGCTCAATGCCCCGACTAATCTCGGCTATGGAGGCGGGGCAAACTGGGGCTGGCCGCAGGCTGGCGAAGCAGAGGTTTATATTGTCTTAAATCCTGACATGTCCTTTCCCCAGGGCTGGCTGCCTCGCTTTATGGTCCCTTTTGAAAGGGATAAGACTGTTGGAGTGGTCGGGTGCAAACTTCTCTCGGGAGATGGAAAGATTCAACACGCCGGGGGACTGACTCGTTATGACCTGGCTCTGGCTGAACACTTCGGTGTCGGTGAACCGGACGATGGTCGCTGGGATCAATCCTGTGAAGTTGAGTTTGTAACAGGAGCGGCTTTAGGGATAAGTCGCAAAGCCATGCAAGCCCTGAATGGCTTTGATGTTGCCTATTTCCCCGGCTACTATGAAGATGTAGATCTTTGCTGGCGAGCGCAAGAAGCCGGATTTAAAGTGTGGTATGAAGCTGCTGCGGTGGCCTATCATTACGAAGGTGGTACGTTTGGCAGGCAGGTCGGGTACTACCGAACTTTACACCGCAACCGCCTGCGTTTTGTGTTGCAGCACTACGATAGCGCTCGCCTGCTGCACGGTTTTCTCCCGGCTGAAAAGGCCCGTTTGCAGGGCACAATGGATGAAATGGACCGGCAAGCCGGGCTGGCCGTTTATCACGCCGCAGCTCAATCTTTTATAAACGCTCTCGAAAAATAGTTAAAGGATCGTTATCAGTGACAGAACAGTCGAAGAGTAAAACAGGAAAAGGTCTTTTCAACCTCTACAACCCGGCTTTGGAAGACGAAGCAGCCGAAAAAACAGCTCTGAGTAAACGCCTGCTGGATCAAGCGGCTGAAGTAAAATCTCGCTGGCTGGTCGAGGAAAAACCTTTTAAATCCGGCCTGCCTTTTGTCGCCAGTGTGCGCGAACGCTTCAACTCCATCTCGACTCGCTGGTATGTAAAGCCCATCCTGGCACAACAGGTAGAATTTAATGCGGCTGTATCCCGCTCTATCGAGGATCTCACTCAGATAGTGACCGGCAGTACGGCTTCTCAGGATATGCAAACGGCTCTGCTATCGGCCCGCTTAATCGAACTGGAAAACCGGCTCGAAAATATTGAAAATCTGCTCGAAAAACTTCTCAGCCAGCAAGAGTCAACCGGCAAATAAGAAACCCGATATAAAAAAGTAGCCCGCTAACCTGGCTACTTTTTTTATATGTTCTGGCTAAGCTTTGAAAATATCTTTGACGAAGGCGGCCAGTTTTTCGGTTACTACCTGTGAGAACTTGAGGTTCGGGTTCACATAGTCGGCTGGAACCTGGGGTGCGCCCGGCACTTCTTTCAACACATGGTTGACATCAGGCAGTTCGGTCAAGGTTGCCTCTTTATTACCGGCTGTCTGGAAGCCCTGCATCAAATACTGCACATCAGTGCAGGGAACCTGCTGATCTTTCTGCCCGCAGAAAATCTGCACGGGCAGGGAGGTCGGGAGACCGGCAGCCAGTTTAGCCGGGTCGTACTTCCCAATCTGGGCCAGATACTTTGCATTGGCCGGAACATAGCCAAGTTGTTGTAAGACCGGGTTTTTCAGGTCGGCCGGAAGTTTGCCGGTTTCCAGCAGGGTCTTGTTAGCGCGACTGGCATCGGCCTCTATAGCATCGGCCTGTTCTCTGGTAAGCTTACCGGCTGTTACAGAACCTGCCAGGGAGACTTTGAGCTGTTCTTCAATGGTCTGTAAAAAGGGCTTCGATTGGGGAGCAACCAGTACTATACCTTTTAACTCTCCACTGCTCTTTAGCTGGTCGGCCAGTACGAGGGCCAGCAATCCACCCTCACTATGGCCGATAATCATCATGCGCTGTGGGTCTACCTCAGGCCGGTTCTTTAGAAAATCGTAGGCGCCCCGCACTGAAGCCACGTAGTCATCAAAGCCAAAGTCACCCAGAGTAGCAGCGGTATAACTGGCCAGCCCGGTTTTGCCTGTCCCGATTTTGTCCACGCGCAGAGAAGCCACGCCCTGGTCAGCCAGGACACGGGCCATATTCAGGAGGGTATTAGTCGGGCCGGGGATTATACGGCTGTTGCCATTGCGGTCGGTCGGGCCGCTACCGGCAATCAGGAGCGCTCCCGGCATTTTTGCTGCACCATTTTTGGGCAGTAACAAAGTGCCATAATAAGTATTTTTGCCAACCGTGAAACTTATTTCCTGCTCATCCTGCGCCAGGGGAATCTCATTGCTGGCCGGGGTGGTCGGGCCTGCCGCAGCCGTCGTTGATTGAGCAGAAGCGCTGGTCGAAGCCACAGTCGTACTGCTTGCGGTAGTTGCTGCCGCGCTTGTAGCAGATTGGGTAGTAGCCGTGGCAGGTGTATTAGTAGCGTCGCCGCAGGCTGCCAGAACCACACCTAACATTACCAGCAACAACAAATTTGTTTTTCCAGCAATTACTACTCGATTAAACAGATAACGGTTCAGTTTCATCTTCTTGTTTGGCTCACTTTCAGAGTTTTAATATTACCTGGTCTTTACTTACAGCTATGTTCTTGATTCTTAGTATATTATCATTTTTGATAACAATCCATTAGTCTTTGGACCTATTTTGACCTTTTGTTAGTCCAGGTTACGTGAAAGATAACAACTTCAGACTTTTTAACTGTTTACGGGACGGTCTTTAGTGCGGTAAACAAATTTAAGGCCAGACCAGATCTGATCTATAGCGCATACTTTTACGTCTACCAGTCCAAAATGCAAACCGCAGTCGCGAATGATGTTCTCATCCAGGTCTGTAATAACCTTTGAAGCGCGTTTCGGCCAGGAAATCCATAACATACCTTTGTAATCCAGGCTCTCTTTCAAGGCCGGAACAAGCTCGAACACCTCATCTTTGCCGGTGGTAAAGAAGTGGATAAAATCGAACGAACCTTCCAGGGAATGAAAGATAGCAACACCGGGCGGTATAGGCCCCAGCAGTTCCAGATAATTAGCAGGCGGGTTTAAAAAGCAGGCCTTACTGTCTGCTTTCAGTCCTAGCTTTTTTACTAAAGGAGTTTTAGAATAACCGCTCTGTTCTTGTCCGGTGCTCATAGAAAAACCTTTCTGGTTCTATTAAATATGATTAAAAAAATATAATGCACAGTTGACACGCTGGCAGTGAAAGCGCATAATCTGAGGCGTTATAAACGGAACTCGAATTAATACCTGCACCTATTGTAGCGCGTATCGCTTAAACGCGAATATAAAAACGGGAGGATGAAGCCTAAATGGCACAAATTAAATTTGGAACGGACGGGTGGCGCGCAGTTATCGCTGAAGATTACACTTTTGATAACGTCCGCAAGGTCTCACAGGCAGCAGCAGATTATGTTCGTAGCGATGGTCGCGCCAACCAGGGCGTAGTGGTCGGTTACGATACGCGCTTTGGTTCGGAACATTTCGCGGCGGCAGTCGCGGAAGTATTGGCCGGTAACGGTATCAAAACCCTGCTCACCAACAAGTTTACTCCCACGCCGGTGGTAAGTTATGCCATTATCGAGAAACAGGCGGGCGCCGGTATAGTTATCACTGCCAGCCATAATCCACCCACCGATAACGGCTTTAAGTTCAAGCCGTACTACGGTGGCTCAGCCTCCCCTGAAATTGTAGACGAACTGGAAAAACGCCTCGACCAGGAAATTAAAAGAATGCCGCTGGAACAGGCTAAGGCGCAAGGTCTGGTCGAATATTTCGATCCTTCCGACAGCTATATTGCCCAGTTAGAGAAAATCGTAGACGTTGAAGGCCTCCGCAATAGCAACATCAAAATCGCCGTTGATCCCATGTGGGGGGCAGGACAGGGCTACTACCCGCGTATCCTGGGAGGTGGCAAAGTACAGGTTACCCAACTTCACGGTGAGCGCAATCCGATCTTCCCAAATATGCATAACCCGGAACCGATTGCTAAAAACCTGACCGATTTAATTAACCTGATGAAAAGCGGTGAGTACAACCTGGGTATTGCCAACGATGGCGACGCAGACCGGGTAGGAATAGTGGATGAAACGGGCCGCTTCCTCAATCAGCTTGAAGTTTATGCGCTGCTGGCTCTCTACATGTTGGAAGTGCGCGGCGAGCGTGGCCCGCTGGTCAAATCGCTCTCGTCCACTTCAATGGCTGAAAAGCTGGGCCAGTTATATGGAGTAGAAGTATACGAAACCCCAGTCGGCTTCAAGCACATCGGACCAAAGATGATGGAAACCAACGCTATCCTGGGAGGCGAAGAGAGCGGCGGCTTTGGTTTCCGCGGCCATATTCCTGAAAGAGATGGTATTCTTTCAGGCTTGATTATCGCCGATATGATGGCAAAGCTGAAAACGAATGCCAGCGGCTTACTCAAGTATCTATTTGAGAAGGTCGGGCCGCACTATTATGACCGAATTGACTTCAAGTTTGACCAGTCCAAGCGCCAGGAAATTATGGACCGCTTGGCCACCAATCCACCTAAAGAAATCGCCGGGATGCCGGTAGTGCGCTCGCGCACCGATGACGGCTTCAAATATTACACGGAGGATGGTAGCTGGCTGTTGATTCGGTTTAGCGGCACCGAGCCGATTATGCGGGCCTATACTGAAATGAGTTCTCCTGAGAAAGTACAGCAGGTCTTGCAGCAGGGCCGCAGCCTTACCGGAGTTTAGGTTTTTCCATTACAAGTAGCCTGTCCATAGCCGGCAGGCTATTTTATTTTCATAAGATTTTGATAGTTCTCCAGGCGGGATAAGTATGTGAGTAAGGAACAGCAGGCTAATACATACCTCAGTATATCTAAGTATATAAGGCTAGTTTATTCCTCTAAAGTGGCAATCGCAAAATGGATTAGCAGGAATGTGGCACAGAGATGCAGGAGAGATGGAATCTAAGAATGGCCGAACTGGCGCAACTGGCCTAACAACTCGAAAGAATTAATCCCTTTTTCCAGGAATAGATCGCAGCCTGCCTGTGAAGCCCGGTAGCGAGAATTATTATCGCCATGAACGGTTAGAATTACTACTACATTTGAAAGTTGCTCGCGCTTGATCTTCTCGCAGGCTACCACACCATCGAAGAGTTCTCCACGTGCATCGGGCATTTCAAGGTCCATCAGAACAAGATCGGGCTGGAGTTTTCGAGCGGCATCAACCGCTTCACGCCCGCTGGCTGCTTCGCCAACTACTTCAAAATCATCCTCTAAACTCAAGATGGTACGCAAACTCTCGCGTACCGCTGCCCGATCATCAACGATCAGGACTTTGATATTTGTCTTTACCATGTCAGGCTTCGTATTAAACAATGGATTACGTGCGCCCCACGCGGTATTCTCCATTTCATTTAGCACTTTATAGATTGTTCCTATCCCTATCCGATTTAGGATTAAATGTATTAGCTTACATCTACGATTAAACCTTGTCGCTCAAATTGCATGCAGAGCAGTGAAACTATCAAGGCGCTTAATCTGTCTTACAAATTAGATTGGGACGGGCAAATAGCTCTTTGTAAGATTCTTCACATTCTTAGCTTTATTGTAACTAAGTTTTCAGAATGCGCCAATAGTCGCTATGCGGTAAAGAATGCCAGATTTAGACTAAAATTGTTATAAGCCATCGGAACTATTTGATATAAGACTTAAGTCCAATACCCGTTACGTCTTCGGTCTTATTTAGCCTCTTGTAATATTTCTTATTGCTCCTGTACACTGGCCTGTGCTAAGATAAAGTTACCTTATAAATAAAATTATCAGGTGATTTTTTGGTGTTTCTCGGCCCCACCTTTTAATGAGGTTAATGTTACAACTTCGGATTTTGTAAATGTCCTGGCAAGAAGAATCTATTTCAAAAGGAAAAGGCTCTTATCCTGAAGTAACCCCCAGTGGTCTTGAGCGAAGTCCTTCTCGTGAAATTAAAACCCTCGGCGACGGCCGCTATCGCATCATTAACTTGAGCGGGCGCGGCGGTATGTCGCAGGTTTACCATGCCTATGACACCCAGAATGACCGGGACGTTGCTATAAAAGTCCTCTCCCTCGAATTAAGCAGCGAAGAAAACTTCCTGGCGCGCTTTCAGCGCGAAAGCGAACTGATGCGCGACCTGGATCATCCCAATATTTTGCGAGCTTATGATTACGGCCAGGAAGAGGATAAAGTCTACCTGGTAATGAGCTATTTTGGCGGTGGAACCCTCAAAGAGCGCATCGGTCCAGGCAAGTTGAACCTGGCGCAAATTGCCGATTATCTCAGCCAAATCGCCAGCGGGCTCGGTTATGCCCACTCTCGCAATATCGTACACCGCGATGTTAAGCCTTCTAATGTGCTTATTCATCACTCCGGCGACAACCTGGTGCTGTCCGATTTTGGCATAGCCAAAGCTCTCTCGAACTCCAATCCCAACCGTACCGGCACTATCATGGGTACGCCACTCTATATGGCGCCCGAGCAGTTCCTGGACCGGGTAGATAAGCGTAGCGATATTTATTCCCTCGGCGTTTTGCTCTACCAGCTTTTAACAGGGGAAGTGCCATTTAAAGGGGATGGTATCGGCTTCAAGCACCTCAGTGATCCTGTTCCGCCCATGCGTACCTGGGGCTTCGGTTATGATCCTTCTATCGAACGAGTAGTGCTAAAAGCGCTGGCTAAACGGCCGGAAGCCCGTTTCCAGACCGCTGAAGAGTTGGCTGAAGCTTTTCGGGAAGCGGTAGAATCTTTTGCCAGCAGCCAGACCATCGACTCCCGTGGTTCTGGACCGGGGTTAACCGGGCAGGCCAATGCGCAGTGGATGAATATCGAAGATAACCCGGCGGTGCTGCCCGGTCAGGCTTCGTTAAGCGAGTTACCTGTAATCAGGCAATCACAGCTTAAAACGGAACCGGCCGAGAAGAGCGAAGCAGGCGCTATACCGCTCCAAAAGACTGAACCCATTCAGATAAGTTCCTACCCGGAAATTCAAGCGAAAAAGCAGGTAAAGCCGGAACCGACTGAAGTTAACACTTCCTCGGAACATCTTGCTACCACCCGCCTGGCGCTGCCCTACATGCCACTTGATAAGACTTATGAGGCTGTACCTGACCCACGAACGCTGGAAATGACTCGCCGGGCTGCTGAGCCGGCTATAGCAAGACCAGGCAACTCCAGAACAAGAAAAACTCCCAGGTTCTGGTTTTTAATCCTGAGTCTGATTGTTGTAACAGCTCTAGCGGCGGGCGCAGGCGCTTACTTACTGGCAAACGCATCCTCTGAAGCTACCAGAACCGCAGTCGCCGGTCAAACCGGCAACCTGGTTCCCGGTAGCCATACCGACACTCCGGCAGTCACCACCGCTCCGGCTGTAATTACTGCCGCTCCCATTCCTACTGTGCTTAATACACAACTTCCCGGGCCGGTTTTACCGTCTCCCAGAGTAGTTTTTACCTCAATCGAAGAGGGCACCAACAGTACTTACATCTGGACTTACGAGGCAAAAACAGGAGCCCTTACCAGGCTAACCGATACAGGGCGCGACTCCTTACCTGTCTGGTCTCCGGACGGCGGAATCATTGTTTTTCAGCGTAATAAAGGGGGCGAAACCTACGATATATACAGTATGTACGCGAATGGTAATGCTCTTCTACCGGTAGTAACGGACGCTCATAACCCGGCCTTTGCCCACAATACAAACCGCATCGTCTACATCAGCGAAAAGGATAATGAACTCTATCTGAAGCCGGTAGATGGCAGCCAGGGCCCGGCTACAAAGTTGACCAGCACTTCAGGTAGACCCAAAATTGGCCCGGCATGGTCTTATGACGATAACCGGATCGCTTTCGCAATGGAAGATGATAACAGGGTTTATCAAATTTATGTCCTGAATCTGAATGACCTGAAAGCGCCCTTGCTAAAACTGACCAGCTTCCCTGATGAGAATGCCCTCTGGCCCAGCTTTTCGCCCGATGGTCAATTCATCGTTTTTAGCACCAATGATAACAATCCGAATATCGCCGCCCGTTTACCCCAGGACATTTATGTTACTCGGTCGGATGGTAACGCCAGCGCCCCTACTATGATCGTGGGCAATTATGGCCACAACAGCCACCCGGTCTGGGTGGCGGATAAACGGGGCAAAATGGGCAGCCGGATCTACTTCAACAGCGACCGGGGTGTGCCGGCTTATGCTCGCATCTACGTGATGGACCCTGACGGGAGTAACCAGCAGATTTATATTCCGCGCAAAGATAACCAGAGTGACTCTAAAATAGATGATTACGCCCCCAGCATCTTTTTGAGCAGCAATTAGTGAATTAACCCAGTACCATCCATGAAGTACCCGGTTATTTTATTTCCACTGAGTCGGCACTATGCCCTCACGGGTTTAGAAAGGACATTAATGACATTGAAAGGGAACCAGGATACTTCAAAATCAATTGAGATAGAATTATCAAACATATTAAGGTTGGCTGGCTGTGATGGCTATTTGTATGCAATGGATATTGACAGCCAAAGGGAAGTTGGATTAAATCCTCATCAAATTGTAGTAGCAGCTTCGGTATTCAAAGTTGCAGTGGCCCTCGAATTGTACCGTCAGGCAGCTGTAGAAGGTCTTGATGTTACAGCCCAGGTAAAAATTACCGAAGATAATCGAACGGCCGGCCCCACTGGACTTTCCAATGGACAGGATATCGCCTTTCTCTCGCTGCGCGATCTCGCTTCTTTAATGTTATCAATTAGCGACAACACAGCCACCGATATACTCATCGCCAAAGTTGGTTTGGCACAAATTAATTCAACCTTACAAACGCTTGGTTTACACCACACCGTCATCGTCAATGATCTTAGAAACCTTATAGCCTCTATAACTGCTGATGCTGAGGTATCGAATCTGGATGAGCTCTGGTCCATGTCGGAAGAAAAACGTGATGAACGACTGGCAAGGTGTCGGGCACTTCATCCCGAACAGGCTACGAGGACGACACCTTTTGAAATGGCTTACTTGTTGAGAAGTATCTGGTGTGACGAGGTATCCCCGGTGGCCTGTGCTGAAGTACGACGGCTGATGGCACAGCAGGCTAGTACAGGTTTGTGAAAAAGGTTCAAGGGATAGCTAAGCTTGTAAAGGACGGCCTTTGTAAGTCCAACGAAAGGGTTTCGCACAGACTCGATTAAAGTAGTCAATGAACTCTTCCAGGCGCTTACGCAAGTCTTCGAC
>DATAKM010000084.1:0-77401 GCA_036261665.1 Chloroflexia bacterium | reverse complement strand
GTCTACCGTCAATAATTCGCGGTACTTCTGAATAATTTCGGGCGATACCGGGCCAAAATGCACCAGGCGGGTAGCATTGGCAATCAGGCCGCCCGCCTTGGCGCACAATACCACCATCACATAGCGTTCGACCTTTTTATCGGTCGGGATGGGATGGCGATACTTAAAGATTCGCTCGTCCGAGGCCACCAGCAGCACGAAAGGCAGCAGGCCGCGCTGGAAACAGGACTGCGCCAGCAAGCCCGCCACGTCCCATTCAGACATGCCCGGCACTATGTCCATACAGGTACTCTCCAGGGCGTCCCCGGCGGCCTGGCAAACCTGGCGGTAGCGAGCGCGTTCGTCCGGTAGCAAGCTCCAGCGGGCCGGATTAATCAAATGGCTGACATCCTGACCGCCCTCCAGGGGAGTATCCGCCCCAACCTGGCCTTTCTTGCCGCCTCTGGCCAGGTCCAGCAGCAACTTATCGCGCTGTCCGGCTTCCCACCAGGGCGCTGGGATCACCTGGAAGCCGAGCGCTTTTAATTGCTCTTCATCCTCCAGACGGGGCTGTTCCAGGTTATCCAGTACGGCGTAGCGCGAGCCGTCCGCTTTAATGACAAGGCTGGCCACACCACGGTCGCCGGCAATACTGACCCAGTTATTCGCCCCGGCGGTAGCCCAGGCGAAGTTGTGCTGCGTATTCAGCACCAGCCCATCCAACTGATTATCCTGAAGCAACTTCAAAATCCGGTCACGTTTAGCCGCAGCTTCACGTTTTTGTTCCACACTGCCTGCCTGGTAATTGTAGGTTATCATCGCGAGAAGTCTCCTTTGCCAGGAATAATGGACTCCAATCTAACTCTCTGGAGAGCCCTCTTTTTATCAAAATTGTAGCTCATATTACCACTGCCTGGGCCTGATTGTCACTCTGGTACAGGCCGTGCTATAATCTGTTGAATAATAGCTCGCCGGCCCTAAAAGGTCGCTAGATGAGGGTTTTACAGTTTGAATTCCTTTAGAGAAAAATTTACCACCATCTTTGAAGCGATTCGCCCGGAATCAACTGCCGAGGACGAATTTGCTATTGTCCTGAACGCACCGCCGGAAATTTCACATGCCCTGGACGATGTACGCCGTCGCTACGACCCTGCCTTCAAAACGGGCATTCCACCTCATATTACTGTAAAGCGGCCTGCTCTTTTATTAAGTAAAGATAAAGTGCCCGCTTTACACGAAGCCGTGCGCCAGGTTGTGCATAACTTTCCGCCCTTTCCGGTCCAGTTGCAGGGCTACGGTCTTTTCAAAAGCGCCGGCCGGAATGTCCTCTTCCTGAAGGTGCAAAACGAGGAACCTTTTTGCGCCCTGCATAACCAGATTCTGGATGCCCTGCGCCAGATCTATCCAAACGGGCAGGCCGACCGCTACGAGGATACCAATTATCACCCACATCTAACCATAGGTAACGAGTTGAGCGAAATCGACCTGGCGGTGCTGGAATATGAGCTGAAGACCGGCGGCTACAGGCTTGATTTCTCCTTTATCCTGGATGAAATCTCCCTCTTTCTGCACGAGGCTCGCCAGCCCTGGAATGTGCTGGACACCTTCAAGTTCGGGGCGGATTTACCCCCCGGCAATCAGGACTTTGCCCAGGAAGGCACCCGGCTTTAGCGGCGCAGCTTTAAGGTAAGATTGTACTTCAGGGATAGCCGTTCTTTCAATACGAAAGGACATTTTGGTCAGAAATTTAGCCGAGCTACCCTACCGGGTAGCTTTTTTAGTGGCCTGAAATTGGATGGCTTTGATACGGTCCAAATTGGAGCGTTACATCCCCGGCAGCAGGTTTTAAAATAGAGCAGCTTCAATAAGCAGCTTCGTAAAGGGGAGAGTCTAAAAGCGAGTCTGGCAACTCATACCCGCGATAAATAATTTTGTAAGCATTATATAGGTTTGATTGAGGAAGAAACTGGCACTGATGAAAAAAGTATTGAAAGTAAATAACTGGTGGGATTTAAGCCGGCGCGTAGTGTTGTTAATGGTAGGTCTTTTCTTCTACGGCCTGGCGGTGGCCGTTACGGTCAGGGCCGGACTGGGCCTGGGTTCGTGGGATGTTTTTCATATGGGGTTAAGCCTGCACACGCCTCTCTCCTTCGGGCAGGCCGGGCAAGTCACCGGCCTGGCGATTATCGCCATTTCTTTTTTCCTGGGCATCAAACCCGGTATCGGCACGCTGGCGAACATGTTTTTCATCGGCTTCTGGATTGATCTCATCAATAACTCGCATATTATCCCGGAAGCGGCCTCGGTTGGCGGGATACCAGCCCAGTTAGCCTGGATAGCGGCAAGCCTGGCGCTGCTCGGCCTGGGTTCTGGCATGTACATCAAGGCCGGAATGGGCGCAGGCCCCCGCGACAGCTTTATGCTGGCCCTGGTCAAGCGGACCGGGTGGCGGGTCGCCATCTGCCGGGCCATTATGGAAGTAACCGTCTGCTTTACAGGCTGGTTAATGGGCGGTTCAGTCGGGATAGCTACCCTGATTATCGTCTTCGGCATTGGACCGGCGGTAGAGTTAGGCTTCAAGATTTGCCGGGTTCCGGTCAGGCACGGTCACGAAGAAGCCGCCCCGGTTGCCTCCAATTACAGCTATTCTGAAGTCTAATCCCCGAAAATTCATTTCGGCTCAGAAATAAAATCCGTAGTATCAAGGGAGCAGCTTTCCACCTGCTCCCTTTTCGTTATAGCGATAAGATTTTCTATCTCGGACCTCCCGGTTATTCACTTATGTAAACTCCTTTCCTTACTTAATTCCTTGCATTAATATTGTTGTATACCGTTTTCCGCACCTTGAAACGCCAGTCCCCGTTTTTGCCTGATATTGACTGATTTTCACGCAACTATTCAGAAACGGGTGCTACACTGAAGACAGGGGGTTCACCAGTTCCGGTCACCGATAGATAACGGTTACTTCTTTTTTAACCCCTCCCCATTACACAAATAGCTCCGGGTGGACAACTATAAAAGACTATCTCGTTAACCTTTATCGCAACCAGTAACTTCTAAAGAGAGCAGGAGGTCACAAATGAGTCAGGAAATGAAAAAGGACTCGCCCGCAACCACTCCTGAAGATGAGCTAAAGCGTGAGAGTGGTCTACCGGGAGGCGGGCAAGGACGCAAAGACGAAATCGGCCATACGGGCATCTATCCTCTTTCGGGGCCCGAAGCGCCGGACGATGCAGAGCTTGTCACAATGGCTGAATTTGGACAGGGTGAGAGAGGCCCGGAAGGTTATTATGACCACGGCGAATCCGGAGTGACTTACGGCGCAGCCGCACATGCTGAACCGGCCCTGCCGGTCGAGAAAGCGGCGCCCCCGGCCATGAAACCGGCCCTACCCGCCGGGCATACATCGCAGGAAAAGTAAGCTGGTTCAAAGGATTTTAGCTTTTGGCACTTTGCTGCTACCGCAGGGATACTGGATGAACGCAAGCGCGCAATACTGCTTTTTGCCAGACCGGCTTAGTCACAGAAAAGGTAGCTGATTTAACCCGCAGGTAGGGCTACTGACAGGGAGATAAAAGCTATGAACAGTGCAATTGAATTATCCGCCCAGGGTTTTCTGGTATGTATGCCGCTCGGGCCTGATACGCTTGAAGGAATACTAACTGTTCCCGCCTCTGCTCAGGGACTGGTTATTTTTGCCAGCAGCGGTGAGAGTAGCCAGTATAGCCCTAAAAATCGCTACCTGGCCAAACATTTTCAAAAGGCCGGCCTGGCGACTTTGCTCTTTGATCTGCTGACGCCGACAGAAGCCGAATACGACCAGTTGACGGAAGATTTTCGCTACAACATCACCCTGTTATCCCAGCGCCTGATAGCAGTCACCCGCTGGATAAAAGAGTATCCCGCTGCCCAAAAATTAAAAGCAGGCTACTTTGGAAGCGGTTCAGCTTCCGCTGCCGCTCTCTTAGCCGCGGCTGAATTACCGGAGATGGTCGGGGCGATAGTTTCAAAGAGTGGACGCCCAAACCTGACGGGAGCAGCTTTACAGCGGGTGAAAGCGCCAACTCTGCTGCTGGTAGGAAGCGCGGATACCGGTGGGTTCGAATTAAACCGGCAGGCTTTCTCGAAATTAGAAACGATCAAAGACCTGGAGATCATACCCGAAACAGTTTCGAATCCTGAGGAAACCTTCGTGCTGGAGAAAGTAGCATGGCTGGCAGGTCGCTGGTTCCAGCGCTACCTTATTGAGGAACAGGAGCACTAAAAAGCGGGGGAAGGAAAACAGGGGTTCTGAAAACTCATTTTGTAGCCTGTTGGTCCGGGCGAAAACGAATTGATACACTTTTACCGTTCGTATCGTTCGTACAATTTTTCCAGTTTTTCCCGTTTGTACCTGTTGAAAGGAGAAAAAACATGTTATCCCAGATTGCCAGACCTACTCAAGAATTGCAGCGGCAGGAGACATGGACTCCCAGGTTGAGCCAGGTATCCTGGATTTATTCCCCCGCCTGCGTTTGCCACGATTCTAACAGCCCCTTCAGTGGTAAGACCGCCAGCGTAAATCAGCTTATAGCCATGCTGGGAGAAGCCTTCCCCGATTTGAAGCTGACAGTCGAACAGATTCTGCTGGAAGAAGAGACTGCGGCTGTAAGATGGAAAATAGAAGGCACCCACCTGGGGTCTTTGCCTGAAATAGCGCCTACCTGGCGCAAGATCAACATTACCGGGATGAGTTTTTTGAGATTCGAGCACGGGCAAGTGGTCGAAGAATGGACCGAGTGGGATGCTCTGAGCATGTTAGAACAGCTTGGGCTGGTAAACTGGCCCGTTCATGTGCTGGTGCATTAAGCCTGGCTCTTAGAAGTTAGCGCAGTAGTCCCTTAAAGGCTGTTTACTCAGCCGGGAGAACTTTTCCTTCTTTTGAGGTACAGGAGGGAAAAAAGTGACAACCGCAACGGGACAGGTTTGTTCAAGAGAATACCTTGATAGAACAGACTTCAAGCTGGTTAATGATTTCTTGACCGAGAGCTATTTGCTACTGGGTAAGCAGCACAACTGGAGCCGGGTCCAATGGGAAATCTTGCATACTATCAGCCTGAATGAAACCAGAATTAGCCGGAACATGGCCCTGGAAAGAAGGGTGCGCCTGTGGGAAACCAACCAGGGCAAAGTAGTCGGGATGGTTAATTTCGAAGATAGAGAAGATTTCTTCATTCAGATCCATCCCCAGTTTCGCTTCCTGGAGAATGAAATGCTGGAATGGGCCGAAGAGCACTTTGCGGCTTTTCTTGGCACGGACCCGAACAACTATCCCCTCTATACCTACGTGTACGGGTATGATGTTGAACGTGCCCGTACACTTACCCATCGAGGCTACCAGAACCTCTGCCCGGTGGTCTTCAATCGCTGGCGAGCGGTAGACAAAAGTTTTACCAGGCAAAAGTTAGCGCCTAAATACGGTATAAGCGGTTTCTGTAGCTCAGTGGAAAACTTTGAAAAGCTGGCACAACTTGACCTGGAAGTATTCGGCAGTGCCCATCTTCCGGTCAGAACCATACGGGTTTTGCGGGAGGCTCCTTCTTACCGGCCGGACCTCGATCTGGTGGTGGTTTCCCCGGCAGGTCTTTTTGTGGCTTTTTGCCTTGCCTGGTTCGATCCGGCCACCAGGACAGGCGAACTAATTACGCTTGGCACTCACCCCGATTACCGGCGGCAAGGCCTGGGCAGCAAGCTGATAGCCGAAAGCCTAATCAGACTGGGGAAACTGGGGGCAAAGGTGGTCTATGTGAACACCGCTTTTAACTCAGCCTCAAATCTACTTTATGAAGCGATGGGGTTCGACCAGTACGCGACGGCCTATCGCTGGTCAAATGAACTCTCGGGCCGGTTCTCCTTATATCGCCAGGAACTATCTGGCAGAAACAATTAATTCCTCAAACTATAGAAATCTTGAATATAAGTCGTATATGGCAAAAGTAAAAGTTTCTGGAAGAAAGTAAAAAGATGCTGCAAGCAAAAACTTTTCAAGCCCTGGTGATAGTAGCCGTGCTGGTTGCAAACTTAAACCTGGGGGCAAATTTTTCAGTGGGAACCGGCGCGGCGGCGGACAGCCGCTATTTCCCCGAAACCGGGCATACCGTCAGCGGCAAGTTTTTGCAGTACTGGCAGGCTAACGGTGGTCTGCCCACTTACGGCTTCCCGATAACGGACGCGCAACCGGAAGTAGACCCGGAAACGGGCAAAACCTTTCTGACTCAGTGGTTTGAACGAAACCGTTTTGAATTGCATCCTGAATTTGCCAATACCCGCTATGAAGTACTGCTGGGGCTGGTAGGCAAGGATTTGCGGCGGGAGGCCCTGGTAGTTGACCCCGATTTTGCCCGCACGGTTCCCAATATCGAGCCTGCGCGTTCCAGCCAGGAGCAATGGTACTTCCCGGAAACCGGCCATAATCTCCGCTTTGGGTTCCTGAACTACTGGATAAAAAACGGCGGGTTGGAACGCTTTGGTTTCCCGATCAGCGAAGAGCATGTCGAGCTTGATCCCGAAACGGGCCGCTATTTTAGCAGCCAGTGGTTCGAACGCGCCCGCTTTGAATACCACCCTGAGAATAAGCCCCCTTACGATATTTTGCTGGGCCTGCTGGGCAACCAGATCAAAACTCCTCGCGCCAAAATAGATTTCGTCTGGAAATCAGGCGTAAACATTGATGCCCTATACGTTCCAAAAGGACTGGTGCTGGATAGCAGCGGCAACCGCTACATTATTTACAATAACCAGGTGCATAAATTCGATAGCGCCGGACGGCAACTGTTGCGATGGGGCAGCAGCGGTAAAGGTGACGGCCAGTTTAACGGTGCAAGCTTTATCAGTATTGATCGCCAGAACAACCTCTACGTGGCGGATACTTACAATGATAGGGTGCAAAAGTTTGATAGCGAAGGGCATTTCCTGGCGCGCTGGGGCAACCAGGGCAACGGCGAATTCTGGCAGCCTAACGGGTTAGCGCTGGACGCGGCGGGTAATTTTTACGTGGCGGATACCTTTAACTCAAGGATTAAAAAGCTTGACCCGCAAGGGCATACTCTGGCGCTCTGGGTTCCCAATATCTTAAACCCTTACGCGCTGGCAATAGACAGCCAGGGCAATCTCTATACCGGGGACAAGTTCGGCACAATTTACAGGTTGAACCAATCCGGCCAGGTTATAACAAAATGGGCTATTGCCAAAAACTATAACGGAAGCTGGTATCCGCTCTATCTTGTAACCGATACCCAGAATAACCTGATTGTAGCCGACCCCAGAGAAAATCATCTTTTGAAGTTTGATGGTAATGGAAAGCTACTGGCTCAATGGGGCAACCCTGGCAGCGGGCAGGACCAGCTTAACTATCCCACAGGCCTGTTTATAGAGTCATCGGGCAATATTTATGTGGCGGACAGCAATAACAACCGCGTGCAGGTCTTTGACCGGCAGGGTATTTATCTTACCAGCCTGACCACTCCCGGGCAGGTGCGCAGCCAGTTTAATTACCCGCAGGGGATGCGCAGCGATAGCCAGGGTTATCTTTACGTCTCGAACTGGAACGACCATAACGTCAAGAAGTTTGATGGGCTGGGCCGGGTAGTGCTGACCGTGGGCGGTCCCGGTAACGGCGATGGCCAGTTCATGACCCCGGGCGAGGTCGGGATTGACAGCCAGGGCAATATTTATGTGCCGGATATCGGCAACAACCGGATACAGAAGTTTGATAGCGCCGGGCATTTTCTATTGAAGTGGGGCCAGTACGGCCAGGGACAGGGCCAGTTCGATTACCCTCAAAGTATAGCGGTAGACCGGCAAGGCTTTGTTTATATCTCGGACGAGTTCAACCAGCGCATCCAGAAATTCGACAGCGCCGGGCATTTCCTGGCAGGCTGGGGCAGCCAGGGTGAAGGTGATGGCCAGTTTAAAGGCCCGGAGAGCATCCTGTTTGGCAAGGATGGCTACCTGTACGTGGCAGACAGGGGCAACCGCCGCATCCAGAAGTTTGATACCGGCGGCCACTTCATCGCCAAATTTGGCAGCGCACTGTTCGCCGAGTACGCCGGACCGGGAGGAATTGCCCAGGACCAGCAGGGTAATATCTATGCCAGCGATACCCTGGGGCAGCGGATTGAAAAGTTTGATAGCGCCGGAAATTTCTTGCTGGCCTGGGGCGTTCAAGGCAGCGGCGATTACCAGTTTAGCTATCCAAAAGGACTCGCCTTCGACCAGCAGGGTAATCTGTATGTCTCCGATACTTACAATGACCGCATTCAAAAGTTTCGACTCCGTTAGCCGCTAATTAACTTTTACTTAAAATAAAAAGCCGGTTTTTATCCCGGCTTTTTACTTTTTTAAATTCCAATATTTACCCGGTATCGCTAAAATTAATTGGTGAGATAGCCCTGAATAGAACGGGTGTTAGCTTAATAAAAAAGCCTCTTTTCAAGCGTTCACTACCGGACTGTTCTTGCCCTGGCTATCACATCACTGTGCTTCTTCATCCGTTTATATTATAGAACACTAATTAAGAGCCTCTCATTCGACCGGCTCCTCCAAGCTACTTTTGTGGAGGTTTTTCAGGTCATGCTTGCATCTCGGACAAAGGCCCATCTCTCCGGGCCTATTTATCTCCTTCTTACATTCTTGCTGCTGACTATATTCCTGGGACTTGATAGCCTGTCCGCCAGGATTGTACAAGCAGAAGATTTTGTGAATCCTGCTTTCCAGCAACAATGGCAGTCCACTGACGCGGCAGTTAAAAGCGGGCAGGTGGCGCGTACTTATTTCTGGGGGCCACAGCCCTTCGCCCATACCGGCGAAGTTTATAAAGAGTCGGCGGATAACAGTCTGCGACAGGTCCAGTATTTTGATAAAGCTCGCATGGAATTGAGCAAAAGACCGGGCCTACCGCCTGATTACGTTACCAACGGCTTGTTGACCGAGGAACTGGTTACGGGCCAGATGCAGGTAGGCGATAATACTTTCCTGACACGCGAACCATCGCGGACTCCGGTTGCGGGTGACCCTATCGGCAACGTTAATACGCCTTCTTACGCCTCTTTTGGCCAGGGCAGGCTGGCCTTCGGCTCAAGGGGCGCGGTAGCGGCGGCGGACCGCACCGGCCAGACCGTTCTGGAAGCGGTAGATGGCAACGGCAGTATCTCAAAGCTGGAGCAGGTTCCAAAAGAAGTAAAGGATGCTCGCTATTTCTCCGAAACCGGCCACAACCTGGCGGATGTCTTCAACGCCTTTTTCCAGGCCGCTCCCCTGAATGAGAATAGCTGGCTGCCCATAATGGGCTATCCGATCAGCGAACCTTTATGGATTAAAGACAAAGCGCTGGTTGGGCGCCAGTACAAAGAGGTGCTGGTACAGCTTTTCCAGCGGCGCGTCCTGACCTACACCCCGTCTAACCCGCCCGGCTGGCAGGTCGAGATGGGTAATATCGGCCAGCATTACTACGTCTGGCGCTACGGCTTTAACGTGCGCGACCAGTTGCCCGGCCAGTATCGCCTGGTTGTGCCGGAAGGCCAAAATCTTCTCTCCAATTCGCTGCGTGGAAACGATAGCAAATGGCTGGGTAGCGCCCCGGCTAATATTTCCGGACTGTGGACCACCACCCAGAGCTCGGCCATCGTATCTACCGGAGGCGACCTCTATCTGGCCGATCTGCGAAGTGCGCGGCCTTTCCTGGCCTTACCACTACCGGCAGGCCTGGCATATCCAAAGGTGCGCGAGGTGGCGCTGTCCAGCGATAGCCGGGTAGCCGTTTCCCTGACAGACTCCCGTATCAAGGAAAATGAATATTCTTACGTACCTGAAAAATCGGCTATCCAGGTTTATCGCCTGCCTGCTTTACCGGCCGACAACCGAGCGCTGCTCGAAAGTTATAGCGCTTATAGTGGCTTATCCGTTACAGCCAGCCAGCTAAAACTCTCCGCCAATGGGCGCTACCTGGCTTTTCTGGATGGAGGCCCGCTCAACGACCAACCCTTCTGGCTGAATCTGTTTGACCTCGACAAGCGCACCAACCAGCGTATAAAGCTATTCGAGCACGGTGATAACGTACGGCTGGATTGGATCGGTCAGACCGAACAGCTAATAGTGAGCACGGGCTACTATGCACAGGTAGTACTGGATAAATCTACCGTGATTGACGGTCAGATAGTGCAAGTAGACGCGGCAAGTGGCACGATTAAGAAACTGCTGCAACTGGCTCCCATGGTAGACGCCAGTGTATCCCCTGATGGTCACTACCTGGCGGTGCTGGCCGAAAAAGGCTATGACAGCCAGGGAACCTTCAACGGAGAGCTGACTCTGCGCGAGTTAGCCAATCCCACGGTTCCGATTGTCCCGTCCTACTTGCAGGGAACGGCGGGCCGTTACAGCTACCAGGCTACCCTGGAAGGATGGAGCCAGGATGGCAGCTACCTGGTGGTCAAAAGTACAGCCTCGCGAATTGCCGGTATCGGCGCCCGCGATTATGGCCTGGTATCGCTGGCAACCGGCAAGGCCATTCAGAAATTCAGTGACCAGGGTTACTATTCAACGGCTACCACTCTGAGGCCCGAAAACCCCTTCTATATTTTGAAAGCATCTAACCAGTACAACGGGCCGGATGCGCCTACCTTGCAAACCTTTAGCACGGAAAACCAGGATGGCAGCGACAGGGTAACGCTCTTCAGCTTCCAGAATAACGAAACAGCCCTGCTTCTGGCCAGAATTGTACAGGTACCGCTATGTTGAAACGAAACATTCTGCTTATTATTTCTCAACTGCTTATTTTGAGCCTGTTTCTTTATCCCGGCAGCACAGCTAGAACCGCTTTCGCCGCCGGAGGCAGCCGCTACTTTCCCGAAACCGGCCATACGGTTCAGGGTAAGTTCCTGGATTACTGGCAAAGCCACGGCGGTCTGCCTATTTTTGGCTTTCCGATTACCGACGCAAAACCGGAGGTAGACCCGGAAACGGGTAAAGTTTTTCTCAGCCAGTGGTTTGAACGTAACCGCTTTGAATTGCACCCCGAGTTCGCCGGGACCGAATATGAAGTGCTGCTCGGACTGCTGGGTAAGCAATTGCGCGGGGAAGCTCAGGCTGCCGACCCGGCTTTTACCCGGACTACCGCGCTGTACAATCCTGGTATAGCCAGAGATAAACAGTGGTATTTTCCTGAAACGGGTCACAACCTGCGGCTGCGCTTTTTGCAGTACTGGCTGGAGAACGGCGGATTAATGCGCTTCGGCTACCCCATCAGCGAGGAACACGAGGAAGTTGACCCGGAAACCGGCAATGTTTTCCTGTTACAGTGGTTCGAGCGAGCTCGCTTTGAATATCATCCCGAGAACCGCCCCCCTTATGATATTTTGCTGGGGTTGCTGGGCAACCAGCTCAAAAATAGCGGCAAACGGTTGGAACTCTCCTGGAAAATTGGCACTCCCGGCTACAGGTTATACAAAGCCGGGAAAATCGCCTTTGACCAGTGGGACAACCTGTACCTTTCTGACAGTATTTCTAATGTTCAAATCTTCACACCGGATGGGCGTTTTCAAGGGCTAATCGGTGGGCCGGGCAGCAACAATGGACAGTTCTACGGCGCTACCGGCATGGAGGTTGACGCTACCGGCAACCTTTACGTGGCCGATATGAGTAACAACCGGGTCCAGAAGTTTGATAGCCAGGGAAATTTTTTGCTCAAGTGGGGCCAGGTAGGCGCAGGTGATGGACAATTTAGCGGACCTTCCGCGGTAGTGGTGGATAAAGCCAACAATGTTTATGTGACCGATAACTACAACAACCGGATCCAGAAGTTCGATAGCCAGGGCCGTTTCCTGGCAAAATGGGGCAGCCAGGGGAGCGGGGATGACCAGTTCAGCTATCCAAAAGAGCTTGCTATAGACGCTCAGAATAATCTCTACTTGGCTGACGGTGAAAATCATCGCATCCAGAAGTTCGATAGCCAGGGTCATTTCCTGGCGAAGTGGGGTAATCCCGGTTCTGGTCAGGGTCAATTCAACTGGATTAACGGCCTGGCGGTGGATGCCCAGGGCAACATCTATGTAGCCGATACTATAATCGTTGAGGCCGAAAAGAAATCCTTCGGGCGGGTCCAGAAATTTGACAGCCAGGGCCGTTATCTGCTGGAGTGGAACGGGCGCAATGACCCGGATGGCTGGTTCTATACACCTACCGGGCTGGCCGTAGATAAACAGGGCAATTTCTTCCTGGTAGAAGGCTCGGAAAGCTTCAGCCGGGTGAAGAAGTTCGACGGGCAGGGCCATTTGCTGGCGCAATGGAACCGGACCGGAACGGGTGAAGGCCAGTTCTCCAATCCACAGGGCTTTACCCTTGATAGAGCCGGTAATATCTACGTAGCGGATACGGCTAACCAGCGCATCCAGAAGTTCGACAGCCAGGGCCGCTTCCTGCTGGCCTGGGGTAGTCCGGGAAATGGAAACGGACAATTCGGCGATCCGCGAGATGTGGCGGCTGATAGCCAGGGAAACGTTTATACCCTGGAAAATAGCGTCAGAGTGCAGAAGTTCGATAGCCAGGGCCATTTCCTGAGCAAATGGAACTTGAGCCGGGTTGATGCTTACAGTGTTGCTACCGGCATAGCGATAGACCGGCAGGATAACCTCTTTGTAGGCTATGCCGGGTTCGTCCTCAAGTACGATAGCCAGGGCCACTTATTACAGAAGTGGGCATTACAGCCCTACTCAGGACCAACCTCCCTGGCGCTGGACGGTCAGGGCAACCTGTATGTCGCGGTGCTGGGAACGGAGGCATGCTTTGTCTTGAAGTACGACAGCAACGGCCAACTGCTGACACAGTGGGAAGAGGAGCAAAAAAGCCAGGTAATGGATATCGCGCTGGATAGTTCAGGCAATCTCTACGAAATAATAAACAGCCCGGCCTTCGTTTACATTCAGAAGAAAGACCCGAACGGTCAAATCGTCTATAAATGGGCTGACCGTAGCAAAAATGCGGATGGTGAGATCAATGCCCTCCACGGCTCTCTGGCCCTGGCTGTAGATATTTCTGGCAGAGTCTATATCCTCGATAGCACTCTGAATCGTCTGACCAAATTCCGCCAGCCCTGATAGAAGGCCCTATAAACCAGGAAACCGGCCGCGTAGCCGGTTTCTTCATTAATCCGAATTTAGACGAGAGTCGTATTAATACCAGGCTCAAGAAAAGCTTTTAACCCAAGTAGTAGTCTGCCTATACAACCTGGTAAAATCGTAATAGTCCCGTAACTTATATTTAATAATGCTGTAACTGATAAAAATTTATTTATGAGTATAATGAGACTACCTTAAAGTAATTTTATGGACTTGTATGTAACTCATAACATCTCAGGTAAAACGGGTTCTTGGTACTCTTCTGGCTACGCCGTCTTCGTCATACAAAACTTCTAACTTCAATCATACCAATCCTGGAAGGGAATAACAATGCAAACACTTAGTCCTGGCCTTAAACAGAGCGTAACCATCCTACCATCCAATATAACTACTCTCTATTCTTTAGGTCCCTCGGAAGCTGCTTATACCCAGCTAATTGTGGAACGCAATTTAGCCTATGCGCTCTTCGGGAAAGGTTCGGATTACTCAGACATTTGTACTATCATCAGCTCAGATTTCACCTGGAAAGAACCAGAAGGGCGGGCTATTGAGCCAGCTTCCGAACTCGGGCAAGGTAATAACCCGGTATTTTCAACACGAGAATACAAGGCTTTCGTTGAACTACTGCTGGTAACCATCGATTTAACCGGAAGGCTGTTAACACCAGAAGCAGCTACAGGCCAGTTCGTCATGACAGCGCGGAAACTGGCAGAGACTGAGCCTGAGTTGGAACAACTGGTGCTCCTGGGGGAGAGCCTGGTTGAACCTGATCTGCTGGCCTGGTCACAATTCCTGATTTACTGGCTAAAGAATATCAGAAGCTTTGAGCGCCAGCGTACCCTGGCGCTGTTAGAGAGGCTGATCTCTTCATATCTTGAACCACAGGCTAAAAAATACCAGCCCTCCATTTTTTATCGCTTATTTCGAAGATTCCTTGACGAAAACCTGCTTGATATGGTGAGAAGCGCCGGGCTGGAACTAAAGTACCTTTCTGAATAAAAGAGGCTGAAGTTCCAACCGGGCTTTACAATAGCTTAACCCTCTGCGGTGCTGGCACATAAGTTGCCCGTTAATTTACAAGAGTAACCGGGTAGATAACCCGGATTTGATTATGGAAAATCCGGTGGTGAAAAGCCACGCCAGGACTGGAAACGATAGAGGAGGGTAAAATATCATGCCGGACCAGGTTTATCACGGAAGCAACGACACTCCCGACCAGTGGCAAAGAGATTTGATGGCCAGGCCAACCGAACAACAGCAGGATAGCGAAAAGAAAACCGCTTACGATTTTAAAGAATTACACAGCCGTTTCCCGGAATTGACCGGAGAACAACTGCGCCGTATTCCGGTGCTGCCGGAAGGTGCTTTACTGGTGCAGGGCTCGAAATACACCGACCTGATGCACCCCGGGCGCGAGTTTACCGCCGGGCCAGGGCATCACGTCAGCAAAGGCACTTATGTAGTAGCTAAAAACGATATAGATTACCCGCTCTGGGACTATCTTACCGGCGTAAGAAACCCGGACCGGCTTGATCAGTCAGGGGCGGATAATCAAGCCTGAAGTTAACACCATCCAAAAGAAGAGACAGCGTATATCACGGCTGTCTCTTTTTATTTCCGCAACTTTTTCCTTTTTAACTTGTCTACTCCTTTTAACTTTTCCTGAGTTTATTACGCTTTCCAGGCGATAAAGCTGACTAAGCCTGATTTGACAGGCTATATTCCGCAGCCTAAAATGAAGACCTCCGATTGAATATTTGTGCTAATCCTGCCCGTAATAAGAAAGCCGTATGATGCCTGATTTGACCACTTTAAGCCTGGAAAAAGTGCGTGAGTTAATTGCCGAGGGTGAAAGTGAACGAGTGGAATTCAAAATTAACCCGCCTCGCCCCAACGACCTGGCAGATCGCATCTGCGGGCTCGCCAATACCCGCTCCGGCGGCTATATCTTTTTTGGAGTTGAGGACAAAACAGGCCGGTTAGTTGGTATCTCGCGACCCAATGAGATTACCGATGACATTCTACGGGCGGCGCGACTGGTAAAACCGGCGGTAGCATTGACCGGTGGCGGGCCGGTGACATACAGGCTGGATGGCGTAAATATCGTGGCGATCCAGGTTCCGCCCAACGATGGAACCCTCTACCAGTCCGGCGGTCTTTTTCTGGTACGCAAAGGCAGCTATACCATGCCCATGAGTTCGGAGGAGATCGAAACCCATCTCAATACCCACGGAGTAACGCGCTGGGAAAAGTTGCTCTGTCCCCGCGCCACCCTGGAAGACCTTGATACCGAACTGGTGGAACGCTATCTCTCCTACCGGGCCGAACGCAGCCGCCGCAACCTGCGTTACACCGCCCGCGAAGACCTGCTGGTAGGCCTGGAAGCGGCCGCCAATGATCCTCAAACCAATAAACTGCGCCCTACCAATGCCGGCATGCTGATGTTTGGCTACGATCCGCAACTCTTCCTGCCCCAGAGCGAAGTGGTCTGTATCCGCTACGGCGACAGCATGGGAGTCGGGCAGTACCTGGACCGCAAGAATTTCTATGGCAACCTGCCGGAACTGATTGATAAGGTGGAGGAGTTTGTACGGATGCACACTCGCGTAGGGGCGCGGATTGTGGGGTTCAAGCGCGAAGACTTGCCCGAATATCCCCTGGAAGCCCTGCGCGAAGCTATCGTAAACGCCATAGTACACCGCGATTATAGCCGGACCGGAGAGACTGTTCGCATCTTTTACTATAGCGACCGGGTAGAGATTCACAGTCCTGGGCTACTTTTGCCCGGCATCACCCTCGAAGACCTGGCCCAGATGAAAGTACCTTCGCGGCCCCGTAACCCCTTGCTGGCGCAGTTCCTGCGCGATGTTCCCGGCTATATGGAGCGTATCGGCTCCGGCGTGCGCCTGATGATTAACGAAATGCGCCGCCTGGCTTTGCCAGACCCGCAATTCCTGGAGCAGCATGAGTTTGTAGTGATCTTCCGGCACGCTCAGGAAGAGCAACAGCCAGCGATTAAGCCCACCAGCCCGGGGAATGAAGCCAAATTAAACCCGCGCCAGCTAAACGGCCTGCAAATCGTCCAGGAGAAAGGCAGCATCAGCAATAGCGAGTACCAGGCTGCCACCGGCGCTTCGCCCGCCACCGCCCTGCGCGATCTTACCGATCTTGTGGAGCGCGGTATTCTTACCACCCGCGGTAAACTCAAAGGCCTGCGCTACTATTTACCTTAGCTAAACATAATATTACGTCAAAATACACCTCATTTTACGTCATCCCATGAGGTGTATTTTGATGTGAAAACCATTCATAATAAAAAAGGGCAGTGCAGCGACGGTCCGGCCAGGATAGGGGCATTATTGTTAAGCGGTGGTAGGCGTTCGACCACCCGGCCAAGCCCGCAAGGGGGGCTTACAGCCAATGGACCGGGCTAGTTCAACGAAAGCGGCTGAACCCGCTTGATAGCATCCCGCCCCGTTCGTGCGCCTGATAGCTAGCAGCCCCATTCATGGGGGTTCGTTGGACTAGCGCGGGGATTCATTCCCACGCGATTGAATGCCTGTTCCGCTTTACTTGTTCTCAGGATCGCTTTCTGGCTCTGAAGCGGGAGTGGTATTGGTGGTTAGCATTTGCTCACGAAGCAAGCTTACCTGCCCGGCCATTACCGCGTCCATACTGCCCTCTACCTGCAAGGCTTTGGCCTGGTTGATCCAGCTCATCAGAGCGGAAACAAACAGTTCCTTGAGATAGGCAAAAGAGAAACCCTCCGTAATCGCCGCAATCTGGCCGATGCCTTCGGGGGTGAGGCGCAAGGCCAACCGCAAGGAGTGATTCCACATGCGAATGTAATCCTCGCGCTCCGGCGCTCCCGGCAGATCGAAATGATATTTGCGGTCGAAGCGGCTTGGCCGGTTTACGATAGCCGGATCAAGCTTTTCCGGGTAGTTGGTAGTGGCAAGCGTCAGGATACCGGTGTTAGGCTCAAAACCGTCCAGTTCGTTCAAGAAAAAGGAACGGTTCTGGGGAGTAATCTGGGCATCCAGGTCTTCCAGCACCAACAAACAGGGAGCGCTTTTCCGGGCCCGCTCGAAGACCGCCTGGATAGCATGCTCATTGGTGTCTCTTCGGCCCTTGAAACTCTTGACGTAAAGACAGGGACGGCCCAGCGAGTTAATAAGCGCTTTAACCGCGTGGGTCTTGCCGTTACCGGGAGGACCGACCAGCAGAACGCCGCGCTTCCAGGGGATACCGTAGGTCTGGTAGAAGTCGCGGGACTCGAAAAAATGCTGGAGGTCGGCCAGGATATCACGCGCCAGCGAGCCGTGCAAAACCAGGTTATCAAAAGTACTGCTCTTGATAGCCTTGAAAAGGTCTTCGTCTTTGTGCCAGCAATCGCCATCAAAAACCAGCACCTCCGAGCGGATTTCAAGTTCCCATTCACAGACCGCCCGGAAGAAACTTTCCGCAATCTCTCGAATATCGGCCAGAATCCAGTAGTGGCTATCTTCATCCACCGTCAGCTTGAAGACTTCCAGGTTGTAACCCTGCCACACTACGGTAAACCAGGCCTGGAGCGCATTCTGATAGATGCGAGTTTCCTCACCATCCCAGTAGCTCAAGAACTGGGTATGCAAGGGCGTTTTTGGTGTAAGCGAACACAACCCGGCTTTGGCGTACTCTTCCAGGGAAAACTGCCAGGTGGCGGTTTCTACAACGGCCTTGCCCGGAAAATAATCGGCCATGCGCTGGCTTACTTTGTAGTGGATAGCAGCGGGCGCCTCACGTAGCGCATCGCTAATAAAATCACGCATAATCATCTTACGATCTCAGGTCTAGTAGATGCTGATTCAGAAAAGTATAAACTGAATGAGGATATTGCCGGGGGAAGTGGCAAACCCGTTCTACACCAAGCGTCCAAAGCTGGCAGCCAGGCTAACATTCTTGTTAGCTTAGCTGATTGTATTATAACAATAGTATGCGGGTTGTCAAGAGGTTTTTTAAAGCAGCCCTAATTTCCTTTAATAATAAGCTCCAGTTTCTGGCTCAATTCTTCCATCATAAAGGGTTTGCTGAGGACTCCCTTAAAGCCGTACTGCTGGTAGTTAGCCATTACCGGGTCGTTGGAATAACCGCTGGAAACAATTGCTCTGACGCCGGGGTCGAGGCGGTAGAGGTGATTGATAGTTTCTTTTCCTCCCATACCGCCCGGCACGGTTAAGTCCATAATCACGATATCGTAACGAGAGCCTTTATCCAGGGCCTCGCGGTATAGATTAACGGCTTCCGCGCCATCCTGGGCTACGGTTATATCGTACCCTAGACGTTTGAGGGCTCGCGCTCCCAGGTCGCGGATCATTTTATCATCGTCCATCAACAGAATGCGCCCGCTCCCCGCCAGCACAGCGGGTTTGAAAGCGGAAGTCTTAACCACTTTACCGGCGGTAGCGGGCAGGTAGAAAGTGAAAGTGCTGCCAGAGCCTAACTCCGAGCTTACCGTGATGTAGCCATCGTGGCGATTGATGATAGAAAAACTGGTTGCCAGGCCCAGGCCGCTCCCTTTTTGCTTGGTAGTGAAATAAGGATCAAAGATGCGGGACAGATTACGCGGTGGAATACCGATACCTTCATCCTTGATGCTAACACAAACATAAGAACCGGGCTTGAGCGGCAAAGCTTTATCCAGATGCTCTTCCGGCACATTCTGAGCGGTAATAGTGATCTGGCCGCCTTCCGGCATAGCCTGGTCCGCGTTGATAATCAGATTGTTGACTACCTGGTTAATCTGGCCCGCGTCAATTTCCACCGGCCAGAGATTAGTCTCAATATTCAGGTAACACTTAACATTGGAACCGCGCAGCGCAAAACTGGCCGACTCTTCCAGTAACTCCCTGAGAGAGGCCGCCTTTTTAACCGGGGCACCCCCTTTTGAGAAAGTTAATAGCTGTTGGGTAAGGTCTTTGGCCCGCATTGCGGCGTTTTCGGCCTCTACCAGCAATTCGCCGATCAAACCCTCGCTATCACCATCGCTATCAGTTTCCAGGCGAGCCAGGGCGATATTACCGGCAATCGCGGTTAGAATATTATTGAAATCGTGGGCAATTCCGCCGGCCAGAATGCCAATGCTCTCCAGTTTTTGGGCTTTTAACAGTTCCTGCTCATTGCGCTGCCGCTCGGTAACATCTCTGAAAGTCAGCACTACGCCGATAATTTTGCCCAGGCTGTTGCGAATAGGCGCTCCGCTGTTAGAAACATAACGCTCGTTGCCGTCCCGGTCCACCAGCATAGTGCGACTGGCGAGGCCCTGAACCTCCCCGGTTTCCAGCACGCGGATGGCAGGATTTTCGGCCGGTTCGCGGGTCTTGCCATTAATCAGGCGGAAGACTTCCAGCAAAGGCCTGCCCAGGGCTTCTTCTTGCATCCAACCGGTCAACGTTTCCGCTACCGGGTTCATCAGGGTAATACAGCCCTGGGTATCGGTAGTTATCACGCCATCCCCGATACTGCGCAGGGTCACTAACTGGCGTTCCTTTTCTTCAGCCAGGGCGGTAGCGTCCCGGAAATGTTCGCTCATATCCATTACCACCGCCAGGAAACCGTTTGGTTCTCCCTGCGTATCGTGAGTCATGGAATTGAAAGCAAAGCCCGGCAAAAGAGTACCGTCCTTGCGAATAAGCGATAATTCGCCTTCCCAGTAGCCATACCTGCTGATAGTATCATTCATTTCCTGGGCTTTACTGGGCACTTCACTGGAGGCCAGGAGATTGCGGTTATACATGCCGAGGGCTTCCTCAGCCGTCCACTGAAAAAGATTGGTGGCGAATTTATTCCAGTAGGTAATCATGCCGCGCATATCAGTAGCAATCACGGCATTATGGACCTGGTCCAACAAAGAAGCCTGAAAGGTTATTTGCTCCTGGGCCCGTTTACGCTCGGTAATATCCTCCACTACTGTGATAAAGTAAGCCGAATCACCATTGGCCGGTTGAACCTGTGAAATGGTCAGATTAACCCAGAGTAAAGTGCCGTCTTTACGCAGGTAACGCTTTTCTTGCGTGAAGCTACCGCTTCCTTCTTCTAAACGGCTTAAGACATAATCTGGAGTTATAAATCGGTCAGGTGGGAAAGTGAAGTCCACATAAGAACGGCCCAGCAGTTCTTCCCGGCTGTAGCCCAGCATGTCATAGTATTTCTGATTGGCCAGCAAGATGCGCTGGTTTAAGTCGGTATGCACAATACCGATAGCAGCGTGTTCGAAAGTGGCGCTCAGGCGCTGCTGGCTCTCTTTCAGTTGTTGCTCAATTTCGCGCTGCTGGCTTAAGAGAGCTTGTAAGCGATTGTTTTGAGTGACCAGGGTGCTGGACTGGCTGCGTACTGGAAAGATAATCAGCGCTACCACGACCGGGAATATAAAGACAACCAGCATCAAATTGATCGCGGTAAACTGTTCAGGAGTTAATTTCACCGGGGGGGTATAGCTTTTCCACCAGTTCTCGGAAATATAGAGTATAGCGCTGAAAACTACCCAGGAGAAGGTCAAAGTGAGGGCAGGTCGGGCCCGCAGCAAAAGGGCTGCCAGAGTAGCCGGGATAAAAAGAGCCACAGGAACAGCCACATTGGTGCCTACCATCCAGTAGCCGAAAGCGAGTACAAGCGAACTGCTGATAATCAGCAGCAAGCTACCCAGCTTAAAGATATCCTGATATTTTGCCCCGCCTACCAGGCGGTATATAGTGAGGTTTAGCAGTAAATTGAAGAAGCATAACCCTGCTAAAACACCGAGCAAGGCCTGACCACTAATAACGGCCAGCGGTCCGAGCGTTAAGATGGTTCCAATCAGGCCCAGCGAACAAACCAGGCAAAGGATCTGTAGCAGGCGGTTTTTTCTTTCGACGTTATTCATACTGATGATTAGTTATAGCACGATAAAATTGATAACTTCGCAGGTGGAACGAACTGCATGTAACAAATCGCCCGATACCAGGAATAGAAGCCGTGAACTGACACTTCAGATCCGCTAAAGAGGCTACACTTTCAGCTAAGCCACAAAAAGCAATATCAGCTTAAAACCAGTTAGCATACATAATTCATTCAAAAAGGTTTATAGAATTGACAGGAAACTTAACAGGTTATACCTGTCTTGAGCTTTTAGCTGCGGGCAGCTACTTATAATTTTCGCTCGCAATTGAAAAAATGATTAAATATTTTCACTGTCATAAAGCATATCATATTATTTACTTTTAACCAAGAGAGTAATGACCATTATTCTCTTTTTCGATAAAAATTGGCAATTGTGGTAAAATTAGGTGGGATATTTCACAATCTTGCCAATTAGCGGCTCTGGCCTCTAGACCCAACCACAGGAAAACTTTTCAAAGAAGAGGAGTAGTTTTGAGATGATTACCGCTGATTCAAAAGCGACCGGGCAAGGCCGCGACGAAATTAATCTGGTCTTGAATGAGACTGAGCGAGAAATTTTTCAACTGATTCGAGATTTCGCTAAAAACGAGATTAAGCCGCGCGCTGCCGAAATTGACGCGACCGCCGAATATCCGGCTGATTTAGTCGCCAAGATGAGCGAACTGGGCCTGATGGGTCTACCAATACCCGAGGAATATGGTGGAGCGGGGCAGTCCTATATCCTCTTTGCCATGATGATTGAGGAATTGTGCGCCGCCTGCGCTACTACCGGCCTCGTCCCGGATGTCAATATTTCACTGGGCGCCGAACCGATCCTCATGTTCGGCACTGAAGAACAGAAACAGCGCTGGCTGCCGCAGATGGCCAGCGGCGAGAAACTGGGAGCGCTGGCGATCACCGAACCCGGGGCCGGTTCGGATGCCGCCGGGATCAAAACGACGGCCGTGCGCGACGGCGACGATTACGTCATCAACGGCTCTAAGACCTTTATCACCCTGGGCGGAGTAGCCGAAACTTATATCACCTCCACTGTTACTAACCCCGACCTGGCGGGAAAACACCGCCATATGTCCAGCTTTGTAGTCGAGAAAGGTACTCCGGGGCTCTCCTTCGGCAAGCCCATGCACAAGATGGGTATTACCGCTTCCCCTACAGTAGAAGTTTTCTATGATAATGTGCGCGTTCCGGCCAGCCATATGCTCGGCCAGGAAGGGGATGGTTTCCGTATTACCATGGATACGCTGGATGCTGGGCGTGTAGGCGTAGCCGCCCAGGCTGTAGGTATTGCCCGGTCGGCCCTGGAAGACTGCGTGGCCTATGCCAGCCAGCGCAAACAGTTTAATTCCAGCATTACCTCGTTTGAAGGCATTCAGTTCATGCTGGCCGATATGGCAACCGCCGTTGATGCCGCCCGGTTGTTAACCCTGCGAGCGGCCTACCTGCGCGAAAAGGGCATCCCCTGCGCCCGCGAAAGCTCGATGGCGAAACTCTTTGCCGGGGATACCGCCATGAAAGTCACCACAGATGCCCTGCAAATCTTTGGCGGCTACGGCTACATGAAAGAATACCCGGCGGAACGCCATATGCGCGATGCCAAGATTACCCAGATTTACGAAGGAACGCAGCAAGTGCAGCGCCTGGTGGTAGCCCGCAACCTGCTGAAAGAACTGGCAGGGAAATAAGATGAGTAAGACTGCCGGGACTCACCATGTTTATCTGGCCCTGGGAAGCAACCTGGGAGACCGGCAGGCCAATCTGCATACGGCTGTGCGCCTGTTGCAACTTAATGAACAGGTAAAAGTGCGCCAGCTTTCGAGCCTCTATGAAACGGAGCCGGTCGGTTATGCCGACCAGCCCCGTTTTTTAAACATGTGCCTGCAAGCTTCCACCGAACTGGAACCGCTGGCTCTGCTCGACTTCCTGAAGTCAATCGAGACGGAAATGGGCCGCCAGCCCACTTTCCGCAACGGGCCGCGCCCGATTGATCTCGATATTATCTTTTATGATAAGCTGGTCTTCGAAAATGAACGCCTGCAAATACCGCATCCCCGGCTACGAGGGCGCGGTTTTGTACTAACGCCGCTGGCCGAACTCACTCCTGGTTACGTTCATCCCGGTCTGGGATTGACCGTAAGCGAGTTACTGGCTGAAGTTGATCTACATAAAGCAGGGGTAGAATTATCCGGCCCGCCGCTTGATCTTCAAAACAGTTGATGCGCAGTGCTAAAAGGAAGAAGGTAAATTTGGGTTCCCGTTTCTGTTCAAAAAGCGCCCTGGGTGTAATTATACGCTTGATACTGACCTTGCTGCTTACCTTGATGATATTGTATGTCCTCTCCTCCGGTTTTATTGCCTGAAACTTCCCGCAAGCTAATATTATAATTTTTTAATAACTATCTCGCATCAGCAGGAAAAATTAAAAAAATTAATTGATTGTAATCTCTGGCGTAATGTTAAATTGCTAAAATAAGGGCGATAAATAATAAAAGAGCCTTCATTTAAAGTAATATAACGAGGCTAGAGAAAACTTGGCTACACAATATAGAACCTCACATCGCCATAAAGAAAGTAGCAAACTACACGAAGAAATAGCCCGCCTGAACCGGGAATTAAGTACCCTCAGTAGTTTGTCAGCCCTGATAAGCCGGGGAGATGATCTTACCACCATTCTGCGCCCGGTCTTGCCGGAATTAAGCCTTAAGCTAAACCTTGATCACAGCCTGATCTGGCTGCTGGACGAACAAACCAAAACCTTTCACCCTCAGTTATATTTCGGTTTACCCCATCACCTTGTGCGGGAAATGGCCGAGCAGATTCACTCCCTCAACTATAACGGCAACCCTGACCCCGGCGCCCAGTTTGCCTTCGCACGTGAGATTGCCGTAGTCCTTACAGATGTAGCCACTCGCGAAAAGTTACCGGAAGTTCTGAACGTCCCACTGATTGCCCACCAGCATTTAATAGGCTTTTTAACCCTCTTCTCGTCCAAAAAGTCCGTATTTCTTAATACCTCCGAGACCTGCCTTACCGCTATCGGGCTATTGCTGGCAAGTACTGTCTATAACGCCCGGCAAGCCGAAATCCAGAAATTACAGCAGCAGGAAATCGAAGCGGTACACCGCAGCAGCCTGAGCCTGACTGCATCGCTGGAACTACCGCAGGTGCTTGATGCCATTCTGAGCGCCACCCTTAACCTGGTACCGGCCCGTAACGCTTATATCTTCCTCTATTCCGAAGAAAACGACAAAATCAGTTTCAGCGCCTGCCGCTGGGCGGACGGGCGACAGACTACCGAATTTACGCGCCCGCGCCCGCACGGCTTTACCTATGCCGTAGCCCGCAGCGGCAAGTTGATGACGGTGGAGCAGATGGAGCAAGACCCCTTCTTTGCCGATGCGCCGTCCCAGTACAGTGGAGCTTTGATGGGCTTGCCCTTAAAAATCGGCCAGCGGGTGGTAGGAGTGATGAATGTGGCGTACTCGTACACCCATCACTTTACCGAAAGCGAAATATCCACTTTAAGTCTGCTGGCTTCACAGGCCGCTATTGCCATCGAAAACGCGCGCCTTTTTGAACAAACCCAGAATTATGCTACCCGCCTGGAAGCCCAGGTAGCCTCTCGCACCGCGGACCTGGTAGCGGCTAACGAAGAGTTAATCCTGGCTCGCGACCAGGCCAATGAAGCCAGCCGCGCTAAAACAGCTTTCCTTGCCAATATGAGCCACGAGTTACGTACTCCCCTGAACGCGGTTATTGGATACAGCGAAATGCTGCACGATGAGTCGGACCAGATGAGCAAGGAGGAGTTTTCGCTCTACCTGCGCAAAATTCAGGATGCCGGGCGGCATTTGCTCAGCCTGATAAATGATATTCTCGATCTTTCCAAGATCGAAGCGGGAAAGATCCAGCTTTATTCGGAAAGCTTCGGCGTGCAAACCCTGGTCCAGGATGTGGTTAGCACCATTTACCCCCTGGCAAGCAAAGGTAGCAATGAGATAAGGGTGATCTGCCCGGATAACACCGGTATTATGCGCACCGATGTTAAGCGAGTGCGGCAGGTGTTGCTTAACCTGCTTGGTAACGCCTGCAAATTTACCGAAAACGGCATAGTAACCCTCCAGGTTGAGCGAGTGGAGGAGCAGAAGAAGGAGTGGCTTGTCTTCCGGGTGATTGATACCGGCATTGGTATTTCGCAAGATGAGATGCCCCGCCTGTTCAAAGAGTTCAGCCAGGCGGATACTTCAACCACGCGCAAGTACGGGGGAACCGGCCTGGGACTGGCCATCAGCCAGAATTTCTGCCGCCTGATGGGTGGGCAGATTACGGTAGAAAGTGCGCCGGGACTTGGTTCTACCTTTACGGTGCGCCTGCCGGCAGAAGTTACGCCCCTGCTGGACGATTAAAGCGGGTATAAACCCGGAAAAAGCAAGACCAGGGGTGATTTCCTGGCCAGCCTCTGGCCGCTGAGGTAATTTGCCTGGCAGTTGGGTATGCGTTACAATTCAAACCTGGCAGTTAGATATTTACCGAATACTGCCGGATAGAAAGGTCTACTCCAACGTATCATGGAATCCGCAGCCACTCTCCCCACCATCAAAGTTCCTATCACCCAGGAGCTAATCGAAAAGCTTTACAACTCTCTTAATCTCCAGCATTTTGGCGGTACTTTACCCGCCTGTCGCCTCGAATTAAGCCGCCGCCTGGTGCGTACTGCCGGTAAAATCTGGCCGCGCGCACGATTGATCCGTCTTTCCGTCACTTATCACGAACGTTATGGCCAGGAAGAACTTTCCAATACGATACTGCACGAGATGATTCATCTCTGGCTCTATGAGCAAGGCTTACCGAGCGGGCATACCGAACGCTTCCGGGAAAAACTGGCCGAAGTAGGACTGGAAGGCCGGGTGCGAGCCCTGCCGGTACCACCCCGGCCCTATCGCTACCTCTACCGCTGCCCGACCTGCTCACAGGAGTTCAAAACCCGCCGCAAAATCAACAGTTCGTGTGGTAAATGCGACAGCAAATATAACCCGCATCACCGCTTCAAACTGGTCAAACACCTGCAATAATCTGCTCCGTTTCGGTCTAGACAGCAAAAAGAGCTTCGCCGTTGATCCTGGCAAAGCTCCTTTTGTAGTTTACCTTTAGCCTGTTACAGCCGGTAAGTAATTTATTTGGTCAGTTGAAAGCTGTCGGCAACCGTGCGGAAAAGGGCGCTATTCTCTTCGCTGCGCTCCGGAGCGGAACTGAAGCTCAAGATGTAGGCGCTGTTATCCGCGATGAAGATGTACTGGCTTACATCAATTTCGACATCACGGCCCTGGACGTTTACCGAGTAGGCGTAAGTTAGTACCACGGCGTTACCGACGGGCAGCCTTACCTTATTCTGGGCAACATCTTTGGTTAAGTGAAACTGGGTGCTCAACTGGCTCGAATTAGCCGAAACAAGCTGATCAAGCGTGACACTGGAAGGTATCGGCTGCTTGATAATGTTCATGTTATCGGCAAAACCGGCGGCATTCGGATTGTAACCATAGAATTTGATCAGACCGGAAGCAAAAGCCTGCTTGATTTGATCTTGCAAACTGGATGAGATAGAACCACCATCCTTGACCGCATCCAGCCCCTTTTCCAGAAAGGCCTTGTAGGTGTCCTCGTCTACCTGCTGCCATCCCTGCGGCAATGAAAGGCTAAATCCGGAGGAAGCCACTTTATATACCGGCCAACCATTCCCGGCAGTCGCGGCAGTGGTAGCGCCCGCTTTAGGCGTAGCGGTAGCCCCGGCCTTAGGCGTAGTGGCAGCGGCAGTGGTAGCGCTGGCCCCGGTAGTGGAGTTAGCGGAAACAGTGGTACTCTGTGCAGCCGGAGTGGCGGTGCCAGCGGCGCTACTGGCCGCAGTGGGGGTAGCCTGACCGGTAGTAGATTTTCCAGCCCCGGCAAGGATTACTACTAACCCTACACCAAGCGCCAGAAACAATAGTACACCCAGACCCACCACTACTGAAGAAGGACCCTTTTTGGGCGGACGAGGTGGCTGGCCATATTGAGGCTGCGGCGGGTACTGTCCCTGGGGCGGAGCCTGGTAGCCGTTATAGCCAGGATTGGCAGGCGGTTGCTGGTATGGTTGCGGCGCGTAGGGAACCTGCCCCGGCGGAGTGGCGTAAGGGGTCTGTTGAGGCGGGTAAGGGCTGTTATAGCCGCCATAATTTGGCTGTTGGGGCTGCTGCGGATTGCTCATGACCTTCTTCTTTACATCCTTATGAACTAATAAATAACATTCCGATTGTTGATAGCTGACAATTTTCTTAAAACCAGATTAAACAATTTTGCGATTCTTGGGTGTGATCTTGCTCACCTTGAAGGGGTAATTTTTCGCACAGCAAGAAATCATGCCGCTTGCAGTCAGGCTGCCTGCCGAAATGAACAACTTTGACGCGCTACAAATCAATCAGCTATACTGAGATAGTGAGATAGAAGAGACAAAAAAGATAAAAAAGGTAAAAACAGGTTTAAAAAAGCGTGAGGATCAGCATCCTCAGTAAAATATAAGTGGTTATGTTATGGGTAACTTTATAAGTGCGATACTGCCGATAGTGCTGTTTATAGTGCTGCTACTGATCGTGGTTGCTATCTTCAATAAAATAGCCGCCAGCGGGAACAGAAGCAGGCTGACCGGCACAAGTATCAGGCAGAAACAGGAACAGCTTGAAAAAGATATGGCAGAGATAAGGGCGCGCAACCAGGCACAGTTGGAACAGACCCGGGCCGAATTAGAGCGAGCGCAGGCCACTCGCGAGCAACTGGTCAAAGAAACCAGGGAAGCGGTGCGCGCCGCCACCAAAGATGAAATGGAGCAGGCCAGGGCCCAGATTGCGCGGGAACGAGCCCAAAACCTGACCGAGTTGCGCCGCGAAGCCCAGGATATTATGGATCGAACCGACCAAAGGGCGGCGCAAGAACCGAAAAAACCGGAGGACCAGGAATAGAACGGCTATAAAAAATAAAACCGTGACAGGCTAGCCTATCACGGTCTTTTAATTCAGGTGGACCTGGAGGGAGTCGAACCCTCGTCCGAAAAGTTCAGTCTATAACTTCGTTCACAGGTTTAGACGGTTTTTTATTTGTCAGACTACACCCGGTGCCGGCAAACGTATGTAATCTCAAGTGAGTGACTCACTCCGGGTTACCCACCTCTCACCCGGCAGCCATTCCGTTTTTGCTATGTCATCCCTCGGACCCCACGGAATATCGGGTTCTTCAGGATGGCTACGAACTAACTACTAAGAGTTAATTAGGCAGCGAGCGCGTAAGAAGGCGCGCTCTGAGTTGTTTTGTTGCCAGTTAATGGCTTTGCGATGTTTTAGGAGAGTTCGCATCTCCACCTGCAATTATAGAGCATTCCTCCCCGTCGAAACCAGGCAGGCCCGCTATTTTGTTAAAGTTGATCGCTTGCGCGATCTGTACACAATATTATACGTTATCTGTCAAGGAAAGTTTCGGTAATTTCAGCTCTTTGTAAAACCGATTTATAGCCTCAGGAAAACCAGTTAGTTTCCCTGAGGCTAAAGGCTATTGAGTTAAGCCGCCGGGGCACAGAGAGTCTGGTTGGTGAAAGCCTGGGCCCGGCTTAGAAGAGTATAAGGGCCTTCCGGGGCGGTGCCTGCGAAGATACGCGCTCCATTCATGTAAACAGGGTAAGGTGGTAAATCTTTGCCGGTATCGGCGTGCTGCTGGGTCAGGAGGTAGCAACCATAATAGCGCTGGAGCGAGCCGTCTTTCATGGTTGCCAGCAAGACGGTTGGTACGGAAAAGTAAGCTCTACCCGCCGCGCCCTGGCCGCGCACCTCGCCCGTCAGGACGATTACCGAGGCGGTATTGGCGTAGCCCTGCACGAAAGAGGCGTAGTCCGGCGGCAGGGAAGTGGCGCTGTTGCCCGGTAGTTCCCAGTAGCTATAAGCCCGGTCATATTCCTGGCGGTTAACCGCATTATAATAAGAAGCGAGAACCCGCGCCGGATCGCTGCGGTCATCCAGCAGCGGTGGTTGGGCACCTGCATTACGTACAATCTGAATATGTAGCTGTAAGGAACGGGCAACCGGTTGCTGGAAGAAATTAAGGGTCAGGTAGGAAGCGGCCGCCGGGTTGCCGGTCAGAACAAAACGGTAAGTGTTTGAATCGGGCTGATTGAGCGGAATAATCTGCCAGTTCGGCGCAGCCAGGCCCTTTAACTCACTCTGAATCAACTGAGAGTTAACCGGATAGGGAAAATGGGCTTTGACCTCGATAATGTTAGAGCCCGGCAGAAGCAGGGCGGTATGGTCCTGGGTTACACTGGACCGGACTGAACCGGCCTGCACCTCGAAATAAGGGCGATCAATCGGTTTCACAAGCTGGCTGCCCAGCAAGCCCAGCAGGACGTTGTAAGAAGCCGGGTTTTCGGGGTGGTACTCAAAACGAGCGCGTTCGAAGTACTGTACAGTGTATGTACCCCGGTCAGTCTGCTCGCTGAAGGCCTCGCTGATGGGGAAGCCGAACTGAGCCAGGCCGCCGTGACTTTCCCAGTAAGCTTTAAAGCCATAAGTAAGGGAATGGCCGGTAGTGAGAAAGTAGCGCTGGTTTGGATTATCAGGAAAGTAGAAAGTAGGCTGGAAAGGTTCTTCATTCTCCCGGCCCGCCGTTTCCTGCCTGCCCAGCAGACCCAGCAATACCTCGTAAGGTGTCCCGGCTTTTTCGGGATGATACTCAAAGCGATTGCGCTCGAACCACTGCACCCGGAAACTTTGCCCGGTTTGCGGATCAATCTCGTTGTGTGCATCGCTGATGGGATAGCCATAAATCGCCAGGCCGCCATGCGAACGCCAGTAGTTTAGAAAAGGACCGGACACGACCTGGCCGGTTTCGGGAAAGTACTGGGAGTCGTCGGCTGCCTCTACAGAGCCGCCCGCCAGAAAAAGGTTCAAAACGAAGATAGTAACTACTAACACAGGGGATAGGTAAAACCCTACGCCAACTCGCCATGGTTGTAACCATGATTTTCTGAACATCTTAACCTCCAGAAACTATTCGCGCGTATTTACATTTGGTTTGATAAACGCCGAAGAAGGCCGATTCGTAGAGTGGATTCTGGTTCGAATGCTAGCAGTTTAATATAAGAAAAGAAGTTGCACAGTATAATCAATCACAGTATAGAAATAACTCGCTTCTATTCGTTCTATCATAAGGTTCTATCTTACTCAGCTCCAAAAGATACTATCAGAGGCTTGACGACTTTGAGCGTAAAAAGTTAGAATAAGGACAACAAGTTTGTTAAATCACAAACTAGAAATGTGGATTGCGGTAGAAGGCGCGGTTTACATTGGAAAGGTCGCAATGAGGCGAGCTGGTTTTGTAGTTGCTGCTCCTGCCCGGCTATTTTCGCCTGTTGCCTCCCGTCTAATACCCCAATTTGAAAGACAGAACCTGGGCTTGTTTAAGTTACTGGTTTTCAGGTATACTCAATGCGATTTTGTGGAGGTCTGCTGGCCTTCACTTCACGTTGTACAGCCTTAAAAGAACAAAAAGGAGAGGCCATGAAGATACATGAGTATCAGGCCAAGCACATTCTGAGCCGGTATAATATTCCTGTTCAGAAGGGCGAAGTAGCCACAACCCCCGAGGAAGCTCGCGAAATAGCCAAATCCATTGGCGGCATGGTGGTGGTAAAGGCGCAAGTGCATGCCGGCGGGCGAGGTAAGGCCGGAGGCGTGAAACTGGCGAAAACCCCCGATGAAGCCGAAGAGAGAGCGAACGCCATTCTCGGCATGAATATTAAAGGAAGCACCGTGCGGAAGGTGCTGGTTACCCAGGCTGCCGATATTGCCAAAGAGTTCTACCTGGGCGCAATTATTGACCGCGCCAATAAGGGTATCACCCTGATGGGTAGCAGCGAAGGCGGCGTGGAAATTGAAGAGGTGGCTAAAACTAACCCGGAAAAGATTATCCGCGTAATGGCCGACCCCTTCCTGGGTCTCTGCGACTACCAGGCACGTGAACTGGCTTACGGCATGGGCATTGCCAATGACAAAGTTTCCGGTTTCGTTACGATTGCTAAAGAACTCTACCGGGCTTTCGTGGAAAACGATGCCGATATTCTCGAAATTAACCCCCTCATTCTGAACGACAAAGGCGAGTGGCAAGCTCTCGATGCCAAGATGGTCTATGACGATAACGCCCTCTACCGGCATAGAGAGGCCGAAGACCTCCGCGACCTGACCGAAGAAGAGCCTGCCGAGATTGAAGCCCGTAAAGCTGGCCTTTCTTATGTCAAGCTGGATGGCGATATCGGCTGCGTGGTAAACGGCGCGGGCCTCGCAATGGCGACCATGGACAGCCTGAAACTTTACGGCGGCGAACCGGCTAACTTCCTTGATATCGGTGGTGGCGCCAAAGCCGAGAAAGTAACTGCGGCTATTCGCATCATCCTGAGCGACCCTAACGTCAAAGCGATTCTGTTCAATATCTTCGGCGGCATTACGCGCGGTGATGACGTGGCGCGGGGCATTATCGCCGGTCTGCAACAGATCAAGACCGATGTGCCGATTGTCATCCGCCTGGTAGGAACGAACAGCGAAGAAGGTCGCAAAATCCTGGAAGAAGCTAATCTGAAATCGGCGGAAACCCTGGCCGAAGCGGCCCAGAAGGTCGTGCAAGTAGCGAAGGAGCGGAGTTAATGAGCATCCTGGTTGATAAAAATACTCGCCTCCTGGTGCAGGGCATTACCGGACGGGAAGGCAGTTATCACACTCGCGCTATGCTGGAATACGGCACTAATATTGTAGCCGGTGTAACCCCCGGGCGCGGCGGCGAAAAAGTCGATAGTGTTCCGGTCTTTAATACCGTGAAAGAAGCGGTCGCGGAAACCGGAGCCAACGCCGCCATTATCTATGTACCGGCCAGAGGCGCACCCGACGCTATCATTGAAGAGGTAGACGCCGGTATCCCGCTGGTTATCTGTATTACCGAAGGTATCCCGGTGCGCGATATGGTTCCGGTCTACCACTACGTGAAGATGAAGGGCGCTCGTTTGATCGGCCCGAACTGCCCCGGTGTGATTACGCCCGGACAGGCCAAGGTCGGCATTATGCCCGGCTACATCCACAAACCCGGCAACATTGGCGTGGTTTCCAAGAGTGGTACCCTCACTTACGAAGTGGTGAACGCCCTGACCCTCAAAGGGATGGGCCAGAGCACCGCAGTCGGTATCGGTGGCGACCCGATCATCGGTACAAACTTCATCGAAGTGCTGGAACTCTTCCAGAACGACCCGGAGACCGAGAAAATCGTGCTGCTGGGTGAAATCGGCGGTAACGCCGAAATCATGGCCGCCGAGTATATCAAGGCGCATGTCACCAAACCGGTAGTCGGCTTTATCGCGGGCCAGACCGCTCCTGCCGGCAAGCGCATGGGCCACGCGGGCGCGATCATCAGCGGCGGCGAAGGCACTGCCGCCGAGAAGATTAAAGCCCTCAAGGAGAACGGCGTACGAGTGGCCGATAGCCCGGCCCAGATCGCCGATATTATCTAGCCCTTCGAGACTTAAACGAAAAGCAGCGCTTTTTAGGGCGCTGCTTTTTTTAATTCCGTAAGTAGTATTGGGACTATCCTTCTGATTTATCTTTCTGATCGCTCTCAACCACCTGTTTAAGCCTTGAGAGCCTGGTATCCCAGAACTGCTCGTAAAAGGCAAGCCATTGCTTTAATTCTGCCAGCGGTTCAGGGTGCAGACGGTAGAGTCTTTCCCTGCCAACCTTTCTACCAGAAATCAGTTCGGCTTCTGTCAGGACATTTAAATGTTTGGCTACGGCTGTACGGCTGATCGGAAAATGAGCCACAATCTCGGTGATGGGCAGTTCCTGTTCCGCCAGCAGTCGCAACACCTCCCGGCGGGTAGGGTCCGCAATAGCCTGGAAAACATCATATTTCTGGTCGGATAGAGACACTTAACCCTCAACTACCTTCTTCAAGCGCTTATTCACCAGACCGGCCCAACCGCCTTCCATTTCATCTCTAACAATGGAACTCTTCTTATTTGCTTTTGGCACAATGCTCTCAGGCTCTTTCCATCCGCCGTGGATAAGGGTAAATTCGGTCTTATCTCCCAGCTCCTTTAAAATAAAGGAAACAATCCAGCCGTTCGTATCCCAGGCAAAAGAGAGATGGTGAGGTGGATTTACTTCCAGCACCTTACACGGAGAGGGTCCAAAAGGTGACTGTATATTGAATTGATAACCTACTTCCGGCTTAAAATCATTCGGCATAAACCAGGATGAAAGGCCCTCCGCTGTAGAGACTGCCTCCCATACTTTTTGAACGGGCGCATCAAAGATCAGCGTCTGCTTAATATCCTGAAGAGTACCATCGCTGTTGATTGCCAAGCTAATCCTCCTGCTGAAAAGTTAATATAACACCTAAAGGTTTCACTTTCTTATGATATAACACCTTTTGGTGTCATGTCAAGGGAATACTTTGACATATTATTACTGTCACCGGAAAGCCTGGCTCCCTGCCCTGTCATTCTGAGGGCCGTCGCTATCACTCAACCCTACCTTACCTCGTTCGGAGGCCCGAAGAATCTCTTTGCCTCACCCCTACTGTACGCCCAGCAGCGCGAGATCCTTCGGCGGCGGCCTCACAAGGGGCGTGACATTGAGAGAATCCCTCCTACAGGTGACAGTAATAGTGTGTCAAAGTACTCAGAGCGCCGCGTCGCAACATATATTTAGACACAACCTTAACACTATTACAACTTGACAAAACAACATAAAAGTAGTAACCTACCTACTAAAGGTAGCCATCTTTTTAACGCCAGCCGTTAAAAAGTAGCTTGCTTGTAGAATATGTTGCCTGCTTGTATTACATAAACATCCGGCCCGGTATAGGAATAAAGCCGGTTTTATTCATAACTATTTAAAGAGATTTACTGAAAGGAAACTTTTATATAATGAACAAGCCTGCCACTACTCAATATGAGATACATAAACTGCTGAAAGAACGCTGGAGTCCTCGCGCTTTTTCTTCGCGCCCGGTTGAGCATGAAAAGCTGATGAGACTGTTCGAGGCTGCGCGCTGGTCACCCTCCGCCGCTAATATCCAACCCTGGAGTTTTATTGTAGTGACAAAGGAGAATCCTGAGCTACATCAGAAATTTGTTGAGCTTCTGTCCGGGCGCAATCCGGACTGGGCCGCCAATGCTCCGGTGCTGGTGGTAGCCGTGGCTAAATTGAATCAGGAACGGCCTGCCCTTAACAAGTATGCCTATTACGACCTGGGCCAGGCGGTCAGCCACCTGACGGTCGAAGCCACCCACGCCGGTCTGCATGTCCACCAGATGGGCGGCTTTGACAGCGAGAAGGCCCGCGAACTATTTGAAATTCCGCAGGGCTACGAACCCGTCACCGTGATGGCGCTGGGCTACTTCGGCAGAGCGGAAGACCTGCCGGAAGATCTCCTGGAGCGCGAACGCCTGCCGCGCACTCGCAAGCCGCTCAACGAGTTCGTCTTTAACGGCCACTGGGCTTATCCCCTGGAAACCGGTATTAATGATAATGGCGGTAATGAGCTACCGCTTTCAGCCTGAGCTTTATAAACTAAAAGAGGACCATCTTTCCTAACAGGAGATGGTCCTCTTTTAGTTTAAGCTACTAACTCGCCTTCCAGGGCTTCTTCGGGATTAACCGCTACTGTTGGGAAAGATGCAGCGGCAGCCTGCTTCCTGGCTTGCAAGATCGAGAGAGCCAGCAGCGCCGCCAGGAGAGTAGAAGCCGCCGCTATGGCGAAAACGCCGTAAGCATTAGTCCATTTACTGGCAATCGCCACCAGGAACGGTCCAGCCGCGCCGCCCAGAGCGGCCATTGACTCCTTGATGCCCATCACCCGCGAGCGATGCTCCTCGGCAGTAATGTCGAGATAATAGGAGCTAAGAGCGGGAGTAAGGAGCGCCGCGCCCAGTCCGGCAATAGCCGATACTCCCAGCATGAGGATATAGTCGGTAAACTGCGTCAGGCCAATGTAGAAAATGGCATTCATAACAAAACCGGCCACAATCAGGGGCTTGCGGCCAATCCTGTCACTCAGGCGACCCAGGCCAAGTTGCCCGATCACGGTTGCCAGACCGTAAAGGCTTACCAGCAGACCAAACTGGCTGGTGGTGAAGTGGCGTTCTTGATAAATGTAGAAAGCCAGTTGCGGCTCGATGAAGGCAAAAGCAAAGACGGCCAGGAAGTCCAGCGCCAGCAAAGTCAGGAAGATATAGAGTGGACGCGGGAGAGTGGCGGCTTGCTTACCGGTGGTTTTCCGCTCTTGCGCTTGATGGCGGGCTTGCAGACGCGCTTCCCTGGTGCGGGTCTCCGGCACCACGATAAGCGAGAAAATGAGGGCCAGCAAGGCCAGGATAGCGGAGACCCCAAAGGGCGCTACAAAACCGAAGCTATCGTACAGGAAGCCGCCGATACCGGGGCCAAAGATAAAGCCTATACCGTAGCTCCCCATGAGAATTCCAACCCACTGCGCTCGCTTATTTTCGGGGAAAATATCGCCCACAATGCCCATCGAGGCCGGGAGTAATCCGGCGCCGATAGCGCCCTGGAAAAACCTTACCCCTATATACGCTTCGCTCGAACTCACCAGCAGGAAAGCAAGATTGGCCAGGACCGTACCGGCCAGCGCGACGAGAATGAGCGGCTTGCGACCGAAACGGTCGGCTAAGCCTCCCATAAAAGGCGCCAGCAAGAATTGCCCGATGGCAAAAGCCATTGCCATAAAACCCAGAATATCCACTCCGGCGCCCAGTTCGGCCAGGCGTTTAGCCATTACCGGCATTACAATGCCATAGCCCGTCATCATCAGGCTAACACTGGCAGCAAGCAGCAGAATAATGTTACGCGCTTTGACCGGGTCTGTTTCGCCTGAAATTTTATTGAGATTTATTTCGGCTGTATTTTCTATTATTTGATTTTGTTGCGGCTTTTGCATCCTGTTTCCTCTCGCCATTTCATCGCCCGGTTATCTGTTTCCGATTGTTACAATTTATTCTAACTCTCAAAACACTAAACCGCATTGGTCTAAAGTTATAACTCAGGGTAATATCAGTGGCCTATTGCGGGAGGTAGCCAAAAGGTATAAAAGGCGGTAGAAATTACGCATTTTAGCAGGATAGGCTTTTATTACCATTGGTGGCTATAAAGTGTATTTCACGGCGTACAAATTGCCCCTATTAGAGGGTTTGTGGTAAACTTCACATTACTGGTTTCTAAAGCAGTCAAATGCTCAAAAAGATAATGTGATAGAAGGTGAAAAAAGCTATGTCAACGGAGAACACTAGCAGCACCGGCCAGGCGGAACAGAGTCCGGGCGCCAACGGAGCGCAGGCTAACGGGGCCGGAGCTTTGGCTGCCCCCGGTTCGACTGAGGCTAAAATAGAGCAACTGCGCCGCCTGCGCGAACAGGCTATGCTAGGAGGCGGCCAGAAGCGGATTGATGCCCAGCACGCCAAGGGCAAATTGACTGCCCGCGAACGGATTGAAGTGCTGCTGGACGAAGGCACTTTTGAAGAACTTGATATGTTTGTGACCCATCGTAGCAACGACTTTGGCCTGGCGGAACAGAAGTATATGGGCGATGGCGTGGTGACGGGCTACGGCAAGATTGACGGGCGGCTGGTTTTTGTCTTTTCGCAGGACTTCACCGTCTTTGGCGGCTCGCTTTCGGAAACCTTCGCCGAGAAAATCTGCAAAATCATGGATATGGCCATGAAGAACGGTGCGCCGGTAATCGGCCTGAACGATAGCGGTGGCGCTCGTATCCAGGAAGGAGTGCTCTCGCTCGGTGGTTACGCCGATATCTTCCTGCGCAATGTCCTCGCCAGTGGGGTAGTGCCCCAGATTTCGGCTGTGCTGGGACCATGCGCGGGCGGCGCGGTTTACTCCCCGGCCATGACCGACTTTATCCTGATGGTCAAAGATACCAGCCATATGTTCGTGACCGGCCCGAATGTGGTCAAAACCGTGACGCACGAGGATGTCAGCTTTGAAGACCTGGGCGGCGCGATGGTGCACAATACCACCAGCGGCGTAGCCCACTTTGCGGCTGAAAACGAGGAACATTGTCTCCTGACCGTTCGCCAGTTGTTGAGCTACATGCCCTCGAACAATGTCGAAGACCCGCCTTTCAGAGTGACCCAGGACCCGTCCAGTCGTCGCGACGAAGAACTGAACCATATCGTGCCGGTGGTTCCTACCAAGAGCTATGATATGCGCGATATTATTCACCGGGTGGTAGACGACGGCGAGTTTCTGGAAGTGCAGGAGCATTTCGCGGGCAATATTATCATCGGGTTCGCTCACTTAGGCGGGCGCAGCGTGGGCATTGTAGCCCAGAATCCGGCAGTTCTGGCCGGCGTGCTGGATATCAACAGCTCTGACAAAGCGGCCCGTTTCGTGCGCTTCTGCGACTGCTTCAATATCCCGATTGTAACTTTCGTGGACGTGCCGGGCTTCCTGCCGGGCGTTTCCCAGGAATTAGGTGGTATTATTCGCCACGGCGCTAAATTGCTCTACGCCTATTGCGAAGCCACTGTGCCGAAGGTAACGGTTATTACCCGCAAGGCTTATGGTGGCGCTTATGATGTCATGAGCAGCAAGCACGTCCGGGGCGATATCAACTTTGCCTGGCCTACCGCCGAAATTGCCGTAATGGGCGTGGATGGCGCGGTAAACATTATTTTCAAGGACCAGATCGAGAAAAGCGCTAACCCGGAAGAAACCCGCAAGCAACTGGTGCAGGAATACACCGAAAAGTTTGCCAATCCCTATGTCGCGGCGGCCCGCGGCTTCCTGGACGATGTGATTGAGCCGAAAGACACCCGGCCTAAATTGATTTCAGCCCTGGAAATGCTCAAAAACAAGCGCGATACTAACCCGCCGAAAAAACACGGCAACATTCCTTTATAAGAAAAAGAGTGTGAGACGATGGCAAAATTAAACCAGATTAAAAAGGTCTTGATCGCCAACCGGGGTGAAATCGCCGTACGGATTATTCGAGCTTGCCGTGACCTGGGAGTGCAGACTGTAGCGGTCTTTAGCGAAGCCGACCGGCGCTCATTGCATGTGCGCATGGCCGATGAAGCTTACCTGATCGGCCCGGCCCCGGCGAAAGATAGCTACCTGCGAGCCGATCACTTGCTGGAAGTAGCTAAGAAATCGGGCGCGAATGCCATTCACCCTGGCTACGGCTTTCTCTCCGAGCGGGCCGAGTTTGCCCGGGCCTGTCGCGAAGCCGGGTTAATCTTCATCGGGCCGCCCCCTGAAGCGATTGAGGCTATGGGTGATAAAGTACGCGCCAAGCAAATTGCCCGCGCTGCCGGGGTGCCCCTGGTACCGGGTATTGACGAAGAATTGCCCGATTGGCAATCCGCCGCGAAAATCGCCGAGGAAATCGGTTATCCTGTGCTGATCAAAGCCTCCGCTGGAGGTGGCGGAAAGGGTATGCGCATAGTACGCAGCGCCGACGAGATCCAGTCCGCTTTCGAGGGAGCGACCCGCGAAGCGCTGGGCGCTTTCGGCTACGGTGGGGTCTATATCGAAAAGCTGCTGGAAAACGTCAAGCACGTTGAGATACAGCTTATGGCCGATACGTCCGGCAACGTGGTATACCTGGGCGAGCGCGAGTGCAGCCTGCAACGCCGTAACCAGAAAATGCTGGAAGAAGCCCCCTCGGTAGCCCTGGACGAAGAACTGCGCCAGGAGATGGGCAGTGTGGCGGTGGCAGCCGCCCGGCAAGTGGGCTATGTTAATGCCGGGACTATCGAGTTCCTGCTAACCCAGGATCGCCACTTCTACTTTATGGAGATGAATACCCGCTTGCAGGTGGAGCATCCTGTTACCGAACTGGTGACAGGGATTGACCTGGTAGTGGAACAACTAAGGGTGGCGGACGGCCAACCTTTGAGCTTCCGCCAGGAGGATATTCAGCCGAACGGCTGGGCGATTGAATGCCGTATTACGGCGGAAGACCCTTATAACAACTTCCTGCCCTCGATTGGCAGAGTAAGCCGGGCGGTATCGGCCAACGGGCCGGGAGTGCGCCTGGATAGCGCGGTTTCGGATGGCTATGAAGTCTCGCTCTTCTACGACCCGATGATTGCCAAGCTGATTACCTGGGGCAAAGACCGGGAAGAAGCGATCAGGCGCATGGAACGGGCTTTAGAGGAATATCAGATTTTCGGTATTCGGACCACCATTCCTTACCAGAGACAACTGGTAGGAAGCGAACCCTTCCAGTCAGGGCGTTTTTATACTCGCTCGCTGGAAACCGACCCGACCCTCAAGCCTGATCCCGAGTTGCAGCACGATCAGAAGGAACTGGCCGGAATTGCGGCCGCTCTCTTTGCGCGTTACCGCGCCGAGCAGGGCCGCGGTACCCGGCCTGAAGTTAACGGCCAGCCGATCAACCCGGTCGAGGTCAGTCCCTGGAAAGAATACAGCCGCCGCGAAATGCTCCGGCGCGTTTAAGTCATAAGAGGAGCGAAAAATGCTCTATTACTCTAAAGTAGAGTCTGAGGAACTTAAAGTAGACCTCTATACCGACCCTGAGGGAGTTAACCACGCCCGCATGGAGGATGGGCGTGAGTATCCGGTAGACTTCATACCAGCCCTGGGCGAGGATCTCTTTTCTCTGTTGATCGGAGACCAGTCGCACGAAATCCACGTGGAACCGGGCGAAGCGCCGGGTGAATACGAGGTAACACTCGACGGGCAGATGTACCGGGTGCAGGTGCAGACCGAACGCGAACACCGCCTGGCGGCCCTGGCTCCAACCTCAAACGTCCACGCGGGCGAGATTCCGATCAAAGCGCCCATGCCCGGCCTGGTCACTATCGTAGCGGTAGAACCCGGCCAGGCAGTCGAAAAAGGCCAGCGCATCGCTGTGCTGGAAGCCATGAAGATGGAAAACGAGCTTAAAGCGCCACGCGCCGGGACCGTTAAATCCGTCAACGTCAATCCAGGCCAGACCGTTGAGCAAAACAAGGTACTGGCAGTCATAGAATAATCACAATAACCGGGTAAACAACTTCAATGAACATCGACGAACTCTTACTGAATGACGACAAGCACGACAAAATCAGCGAGCAGGTTGACGCAATTCGCCGCTCGCACGGCAAGCTCTACCCGCCCGCCTACGCCCTGAGTTGGGTCCTGGCAAATCAAGTGGTGCAGCGCTATTACAGCCGCATGGGCCTGGATGCGCTGCCGATCTGGCGCGAAAATTTTGGCTGGTCACAGTTCAATCTTGTGCGGGCAAGCAACTGCCAGCAACCGCCCGATAAAACGCTGGAGAGCCAGCGTTACATCTTTTTTGATGCTATCGCGGTCAACTGGGATTTACAGGGGGGCGGCGGCGATGTTCAATACGATATGGGCAACGAAATCTGGGTGCGTAATGTGCGGCCTAACGAAGCCGTAGAAAATGCTATCCGGCATCTCCACCTGGATGACCTGCCCGAATTCGACCACTCGGCCTGTCTGCACGGGCCACATTCCTACGCCTATACCAAGCTTTTTGGAGTAGTAACAGACCTGATTTGCCGGGCTCCCGAACTGGTCGGCAAGCGCGAATTGAGCATTGACCTGGACAGCTATGGTCATATACGTTCGAAGGTGTTGCACCCCCTGCGGAAAGCCGGGCTGGCCCAGGCAGGAGTGACGCGGGAATGGTTCGAGTTATTCCACGTCGCGGCTAATAGCCGGGTCTTTATCAACATTTTTACGGGTGATATTCTATATACCGAGCCGGATGATACCGCGCGCGTGCTCGACTACCCCGGTTGGAATGAGCGCAATGAAGAGCAGTTGATGGCCTACTTCGCCGGGATGCTGCGCATTCCGGTTTAGTGGCCGAGCAGCCAGCCCATGCGGTCGTAAGAAGCCAGGTTCTGTACCAGCGAAACCACCCCAAAAACCAGGGCGGCAGTCGGGGCGCCTCCGGCATAAAAGGCCAGGGTTGCCAGCACAAAGAAGATCAGTTCTATCCCCAGACGGACCGCGCCCGGCACCGCAATTACGGGCGCGCCTCTATTATCGCCGGTTGTCCCAAAGATACCCCAGATAGCGGCCGCCAGCAGCGGCAGACCGATTGCCAGCACTATTCGCAGAAAACCATCGTTCGCCTGCCAGCCATAAAAGCCAAAAGCGTACAACCCGACCAGTTCCAACAGAAACCGTACGCCCAGATTAACCGGATTGCCTGACATCTTTAGCCTGCTTTCTTAACTGCTTTTGTGCAGCCCGGACAGAAAAATATTTAGAAGCCGTTTGAACGTTTCATCTCGGTCAAGCGGTATGCCGAAGCCCCCACCATCTTCCAGGGTCGCAAAACCATGTACAATACTGCGGATCATCCGTACTACGTGAATAGCGTCATCGTGCGACAGGTGATAGCCTGAAAGAGTCGCCAGGGCAATCTCTACGACCTGGGTCTGAGCGGCTACAACTTCCTTATCATCCGGGTCTGCCGCCTGCACGGTTGCGGCGTAAAGGCCGGGATGCTCATTGACGAAAGCCCGGTAAGCATAGGCCAGGGCCAGCACCGCTTCGTCCCCGGCCTTACCCATAACAGCCTTGCCCATCCGAATAGCCAGTTCCCGGCAGCCCATCAGAGCCAGTTCGCGCCTCAAGCCGGCCTGCCCCCCTACGTAATGGTAGAGGGTGGGAGTACGCACCCCCAGGCGCTCCGCCAGGGTCGCCAGGCTTAATTCATGCAGGCCTCCGGCATCGGCCAGTTCTGCCGCCGCTTGTACCACAATTTTTTGATCCAGACCTGCTCTAGTTGCCATCAGTTTCCTTTTCTCTTTATTTCGTTTTACTCGTACTGTTAATGCTGCTGAAAAAGCCCAGGATGCTCTGCGCGGTCGCTTCCGGCATTTCAGCGTGAGGGTAGTGCCCGGCATCCGGTATGATTTGGGTAGTAGGGCGAGTGGCCGTCAGGCGCTCCACAATATTCTGCACTTCTTTTTCCGGCGACTTGAAATCACGGTCTTTGCTGCCCATTATGATATGCACCGGCACCTCTACTTTGGCCAGGCGCTCATCAGAGGCGGTCTTCAGGTCAGAAAGCATACCGCGTAAGGCGGCCAGGCGGCCCGGTTCTTTCAGGTTCTGCTTGAGATTTGCTACATAACCTTCAAAATCAGCCGGTTTAGCCGTGGGGTAGAGCGTGCGGTAGTAGGCACCCCAGAACGCTACGCCCCACAACGGGAAAGCCACCAGGTTAGCCATGGTGAGAGCCTGCCATTTCGGCCCCATTACCCGCACAAAGGGTCCAACCAGTACAATCGCGCTGACCAGTTCCGGCGCTTCGGCAGCGGCATAAACGGCCCCGGCAGCGCCCATCGAAGTACCAACCACCAGGGCAGGCCCGGCATTCAGATGTTTAATCAGGGCAATTATATCAGAGCCCCAGGCCCCAACCGTATAATCCGACCAGCGTGCGCTGCTCTCGCCGTGCCCGCGCACGTCCATAGTAACCACGCGATACCCGGCCTCAACCAGACGGGGTGCCAGGAAGCGGTACTCGCCGCGTACATCGCCCATGCTCGGTAAGCACACCACCAGCGGTCCCGCGCCCTGGTCATCGTAAGCAATCTTGCCTTCAGTCAGATTAAGATATTGAGTGCTCATTTTATTGCTCCTTTTCCCGGTTCATTTCTAAGATTTATTTTATTTTGTCTAAGTTAGTTAGATTATATTCTAATGATATTAGATTGTCAAGAGGGTAAAAGGCCAATTTTTGAAATTGGTGAAAAGTGTGAAAGATGTATTTAATTCTGGGCTTTCTAATGATATGATTGTTAAAGTAATAGCATTAGAAAGTAAGTACCGATTTATGTTATCGCTTGATGATTTACTAAAGTTATTAGAGAGCAGTGACAGCGAAGAGCGTTCTAACGCCGCTCAGTCACTTGGTTTACTTCATGATGAGAGAGCAATTACGCCATTGCTTGATGCCTATAAAGATAGTGATGATGATATCCGATTTTTTATTATTGATGCTCTCGGACAAATAGGCGGAAACAGTAGCCTGCAATATTTAATAAACCTTTTTGAGAAAAGCAGTGAAGAGTTGACTCCGGCTATTGCTACAGCTTTAGGCAAGATTGGAGATAGACAAGCACTAAATCTTTTAGTTGATGCTGCCAAAAGTAGTAACAAAAATCTGCGAGCAAATGCGATATGGGCATTGGGAGAGATCAAAGATAGAAAAGCTATTTCCCACATTATTCAAGCTCTGGAAGATAAAGATACGTGGGTACGCTATAGCGCAGTAAGAGCTTTGGGTGAATTTGGCGATCCAGAAATAATGCAACCTTTAATAAGAGCACTTGGCGATAAAGAGTCTATAGTCCGTAGCATGAGTGCTAAAATTATTGGAGCTACAGGCGACAAAGCGGCGGTTGATGCCTTAATTGGATGTCTCCAGGACTCAGATGTTATCGTCAAACAAGAAGTGATACGTTCCTTAGGTCTCTTAGGTGATCCGAAAGCAATTGAAATCTTAGTCAGCTTACTTGATGACTATGCTGTAAACAAGGAAGCAGCAAAAGCTTTAACTAAGTTCGGACAGGTAGCCCTGCCAGCACTCCTTGAAGCTGTACGGAATAATAATTCAATTGTTCGCTGGTATGCGATATTTGCCATAAGTGAGATCGGGGATTTAGAAATCTTGCCAGTTTTAGAACAAATCAAGTCAGATGATACAGGTATGGTTGCTGGTGGTGCAAAGGTTAAAGATGCGGCAGCTAAAGCAATTATGCGGATAAATAAAAAAACCTTAGAAGCTAACTAAAGTGCAATGCTAAATGAAGAAAAATATCGCTGCCGGGTCTGCGGGCTACTTTATCCAGAACCACCCTGGGGAGAAGATGGAAAAAGCCCATCTTTTGATATCTGTGAGTGTTGCGGCGCAGAGTGGGGCTATGAAGATTGTACTATTAAAGGTATCCGCACTTACCGTGAGCGCTGGATAGCGGAAGGCGCAAAATGGTTTGAACCCAAGGCAAAACCTGAGGGTTGGAAGCTTGAGGAGCAACTGAAAATGATACCTGAAGAATATCTCTAACTATCAAACTGTATAAAAATAAAAAGCATCAGGGGAGATACGGTTTAACCTCCCCTGATGCTTTCTTTCTACTTGGAGGCGCTGACTACCAGCAGGACATTATTTCCCTGGGCCTGGGGGAAGTGGATTGAGGCGCTGGAGGCCGGCGTGAAGATCAGGGATACCACTTTATTGCCCTTCTCGTAGGCCATAGCCCAGCCATTTTGGAGTTGCTGCTGGCGGGCTTCCTCTTCGATTTGACTATCGCGACTGGTCCAGCCTTTGTCTTTGTACTGTGATTCGTAGTAAGCCTGAATCTGGGCCGAGTCCCCGCTGATGGAGTAAGCTTGCAGTTTAGCGTCTTTGATGCCCTTGACCGAGGCATTAAAGGAGTCCTGGGTCTGCTGATCGAGAGTTATAGGCTGCGCCCCGGTGTAAGGCGGAACGTCAGAGGAGGCTTCGCTACCACAGGCTGCCAGCGCCAGGGAAAGTAGACTCAGCAGGACGATCAGGCTAAAGAAGCGAAAAAATCTGGACATTCAGGTAGTTACCTCTAATCTATTTTAAGCCTAAACGGCTAACTCCGATAAAGCGCGCATACGGCTGACAATACCGGGCAGGCGGTCCAACACATAATCCACATCTTCGGCGGTAGTACCTTTACCGAGAGTCAGGCGCAGCGTGCCGAGGGCCAGTTCATCGGGAGTGCCAAGCGCCTTGAGGACATGGCTTGGTTCAATCGCTCCGCTATTGCAGGCTGAACCGCTGCTGGCCGAGATTCCCTGTAAATCAAGGGCCTGTAAGAGGCCGTCCTCGCCAATCCCCTCAAAGCAGAGGTTGATATTGTTCGCCAGTCGTTTGTCCGCTTCATAGGTGCCGTTGAGATGGACACCCGGAATACGCTCCTGGATTCCGGCCAGCAGGCGGTCGCGTAACTGGCGAACCCGCTCTACATAGGCCGGGCGATTTTCTTCGGCCATAGTCAGGGCTTTAGCAGTACCCACGATATAAGGCACGTTTTCAGTCCCGGCCCGGCGTTTGCGCTCCTGGCTACCGCCCTGCTGCTGGAAAAGAAGCTGCTTCTCGACACCCTGCCGGACATAAAAGATACCCACGCCCTTTGGGCCGTAAAATTTATGCGATGAGAGCGAGAGAAGGTCAACGCCCAAAGCCTGCACGTCAAGAGGCAGATTCCCGGCAGCCTGCACCGCGTCGGTATGGAAAAGAATGCCATGCTGGCGAGTGATACGGGCAATTTCGGCCAGCGGTTGCATCGTACCGATCTCATTATTGGCGTAGATGATGCTGACCAGGGCGGTCTGGCCCGGACGAATAGCGCGTTCCACCTCCTGAGGGTCTACCAGACCGGCGCTGCTAACAGGCAGAAAAGTAGTTTCAATCCCGAACTCTTCCAGGTACTCCGCCGCATGCAAAACCGCGTGATGCTCGAAAGCGGTGGTAATGATGTGGTTGCCTTTACCGTGGAGTTTGGCCTGAAGAGCCACGCCTTTGAGCGCCAGGTTGTCACCTTCGCTGCCGCCACTGTTAAAGACTATTTCGGAGGGCTTACAATTCAGTACGCCCGCCACCTGAGCGCGAGCAGTCTCCATCAGATTAAGAGCATCTCGCCCGCGTTCGTACAGGCTGCTCGGGTTGCCCCAGTACTCATTAAAGACAGGCAGCATGGCTTCCACCACGGCAGGGTCTACCGGGGTAGTGGCGGCGTGATCCAGATAAACATTTCTCTTTTCTACAGGCATCAGACTTACTTCCTTTTCCCTTCCAGGCATACGCGCAGTTCAGACTCTCTTTTAGAGCCTGCCCAATATTATAGACAAAAAGAGCAGGCTGCGCCACCTCTGGGAGCCTGCTTTAAGGGTTTATTAAGTTAATTCTGAGCTTTGGATCAGCCCAGGGCTTGCTCGACCAGTGGCAGGTAGTCACCGGTATGGGGTAAGACTACGCGCAGGGTTTCCGGTTTATACTGATGCAGGAAGGCCAGGGTTTGCTGCTCATCCTCGTGTAAAAGCACCGGAAATTGGGTGGCGCAGAGGCGTGTGGCTGCCGCCGCGGGAAGGTCAGTTTCCAGAGAGGGTAATTCCGGGAGGGCTTTTTCCTCAACATAAGCGCAGGCCATTAATAACCAGGTAGCGCCTTCAAGATAAGCCACCTGTTTGAGTAAATTAGCGGCAGCGATATCATCATCGGCCAGTTTTTCGGCCAGTTCCAGGGTCAGTTTATGCACATAGCTCTGCAACTCAAGGGTAAAACCGGCAGGCAGGTTACGAAAAAAGCCGCTAGCACTATCAATCGGTACGCTCAAGTCGTGGAACGCCCCGGGCAAGCTGTACATCGCTGTCCGAAAATCGTCATATGTGAAGCGATGGGCGTCCCACAGGCGTAAATAGATCGCGGGTACAGCCAGCCTTAGTTCCGGTTCTTCAACCGTGCCAGGCCGGGCGCTTCCAAGCGCACCCGCCGCCAGTTGAGCCAGGACTTCAGTTGCCTCCACACTTCTATCCTCAAAAAGCATATCTATGCAGTCTTTGAGAGTGGGACGGTAAAGATCCGGTTTCCACTTTGTACCCTGGCCACCCAGCAGAGTTGCCATACGCTCGGTCAGGAGAGCGCGTGAGGTAACATTAGTATGCAACCTGATCCACTCAGAAAGGACCAGTTGCATGATAGAGCCCCGAGCAGCCTGGCGCAGGCGCTCTTTCTCCGGTTGGGAATAATCAAAAGTGTAAGGTTCTATCCAGCTTGAAGGGCGGAAATAAAGCAGGGCTGCATGGCGCGTTAACTCACTGACTTTGCCATCGACACTATCAAGTAAGTGGGCCAGGGTTTCAGCCAGCCAGTGTTCTCCCTGGTCTTTGCCTTGCGGGCTTGCCAGAGTCCCGAACATGTTATAAAGCGGGTAAGGATGAGGCGTACCTTCCAGGTCGCAGAGCCTATCAATTTGCCAGGTTGCGTCAACCAGTTGTTCTAAAGAGGTCAAAACCGGCCCATCATAGCGTGGGACTTCCTGCAAAACTGCCATAGATCTAATCCTTATATAAAATTATTACTGTTCTGCCTGTGTGAGATTGTTTTGCATCTGAGCCGCGCGCTCCAGGGCCGCTTCCAATTCCTGCTGGCGCAAGGTAAGAGTTAAATCTCCTCGCGTGCGTTCCAGCACCCCGCGTACCAGGTCAGTGGTGCGGCGTAGACCGCCAGTTAGAACATCGGGATAATCAATAGTGACTAGCTGGCTATAAACCTCTTCCATCCGGTCCAGTAACTCTTCAGAGCGGCCCGCCGCCTCGTGGCCATGCCGGATCATATCAAGAATGTAGCGGCGTAACTCGCTGGCGGCTTCGCCCAGGCCATTAAGATAGGGAGCATCTTCTACGCCAAGCTCTTCCGGGGAAGGCAGCGGTTCGCTGTTCACCAGGGCAAAAGTCAAACGGGCTTCGGCATACTCTTTCTGAGCGTCCTGCACATAGCCGGCCCAGTAAAGATCAGGGTAGTTTTCCAGAATATTCTTAATAGTGACAAGGCGCTGGCGTCCTTCCTCCAGTAGCGCTGAAGCCTGATCAAAGTTCTTGCGGTGGGTAGCCCGGATGGAATTGGCGGCATTGCGAATCACCTGGCGCGATTCGGATAGAGCCTGCTCACGGGCTTTATTTTTCAGGTCTATACGGGCTACTATACGGCTGATGGTTGTCTCTACTAAATTCTCAGGTTTTTCAGTCATTCAGTTAGTGTCCTGTCTCTCTAATCTTAATAGTTAAGAGTTGCTCCCTCCCCGTTCCGGAGTTACAACTATTGAACAATCTTTGTCTAAATGTGTCAACAGTCAAAATTTAAATACCCAGCCCGGCATAGTCAGTCAGTTCCCGGCTGCGAACGGTTTTATGCAAATCTTTCGCCACCTGTAAAACCTCCTGATAATTCAACAAACCATTGCGCCAGCGTTCGGGTATCGCCGAAAGCCCCAGGTAGGCCCCGGATAAAGCGCCTGTAATAGAGGCAATGGCATCAGAATCCCCTCCGGCGTTAATGGCCAGCGTCACGGCCTCTTCAAAACTATCCTTGCGGGCGGCAAAGGCATAAAAAGCAGCTGCGACTGTCTCAGGGGCATAACCGCTGGTACCGCAACGTTCGAGATTGTTCAAATCTATGCGGAAGAAATCTACATCCAGGTCATTGGCTTCTACATTGTCCACCAGAGTTTGGCGCTCTTCAATGTAATCCTGCGCAACGATCAGTTTCTGGCGCATGGGGTTCCCGGCCATAGGCAGACCGAGATAGCCCGGTTGCAGCATATCGAGCGCGGCGGCCATGAGATCTTCGGGGATAATTTCATGGCGGCAGAGCAGGCGAACGGCTGTAGCGACAGCCACTCCTCCGGCAATTGCCACCGGGTTATTATGGGTCAGGCGAGCGGCTCTCTCGCAATCCGCCAGGAAGCTTTCCCGGTTGTACTGGCCGTAGACGTGCATAAGTCCAACCGGAGCAATACGCACGGCCACACCGTTTCCGGCAGAATGTTCTTCAGCCAGTCCGGCCTGGAAATCGCCCGTTTCGCGCGCTCGCAGCAGAGAAACACGCGTGGTAAAGCCCATGAAGGGCTCAATTTTGCTATTCAGGGCTTCTACAAAATAGGGGCCAAAGTCGAGAGGTTCTACTTTGCCGCCGGTATTAATTAGGCTGCGGGCGTGTAGCAGGGCCAGGAAAGTATCTTCAGTGGTTGACCCGGCGGGCAGACCGGGCATTTCATATTCATCATGGCCTGCGACGAGGGTCAGGCTTTCACGCGGCTGGTAATCAGTGAGCGGGCCGCTGAATTGTTCGGCTATCTCCTGGCGACCCTTGCCCTCGGTGGCGCTGCCCAGGGCATCTCCCACCGCCAGACCGACCAGGCAACCGGTAAAGTATTCTTCCCAATTCGGATTCAAATTATCCATTCTGGCTTAAATTCGTTTCTACTAAACGGTTTAATCCGTTTTGTGGCTACCTATTAAGGGCTTTAAGGCCAGGTCTATTTCGGTATTTTCAGGCGCTGCAACACTGACGGTGGCAACTGTCTCCTGATCGTTCTTTTCAAGCCACTCTTTGAGGAAACCTACAGAGAGACTTTTGACTACACCCGCAACCGGAACCGCCATCAAGACCCCGAAAATCCCGGCAATCTGCGCTCCGGCCAGCAAGACAAAAAGGGTTGTGACCGGGCTTACCCCGCTGCTCTCTCCGACCAGCTTGGGTAGAACTACGTTTAACAGGGCAGTCTGGATCACAAACAGCACAATCAAAACGATGATTATCGGGCTGTCGTTGCGGCTGAAAGCGACGATCAAGGGGGGCAGCAGCGAGAGCGGCCCGCCGAAAAAGGGGATAACCATGAGGGCGCCACAGATACAGCCCGTGGTGACCGGGTAATCAAACCCGGCGACCCACATTACTATCCAGGTAATCAGGCCGTAGATTACCGCCACAGTCAGTTGCCCGCCCAGAAAAGCTCCAAAGTTTTTCTCAAAGCTCAGCTTAATAACTTCCAGGCGGCGGCGGTAGCGGTCCGGCAGTTGCTGCCAGAGAGAGTCTGTTCTCTTTTGCTGTTTAGCCAGGCTTCGCGATGGAACAATCTCGTAGTTACGCCCGGCAAGGAGGCTGAAAGAAATAATCAGGACCAGCAGGAATTGCACCAGAAAGTTAGCAATCCCGGTAGCCAGTCCCAGGGCATTCTTCAACAGGTCAGTACCAAAACTTTGCAACTGGGCGCTGATCTGGTTCAAATCCACATTCGATAGACCAAATCCCTTCAAGATCTGGTTGGCGTTCTTTTGCAACTCACCGGTCAGGTTTCCCAGGTTATTACTGAGGGATTGGGTTTGAGCGATCAGGCCCGGAAGCACCAGCAGGATAAATCCTGCTATACCTGCTACCAGCAGCAGATAGGCCAGGGCTACCGCCAGCATCTTGGGAAGGCCCTGGCGTACCAGCAAACTGACCGGGCGAGTCAGAATGAGGGCCAGTAACCATGAAGCGCAAAATAGCAAAATTAAGCCGGAGAAGTAGGCTGCTACATTCAAGGTCAGAGCCGCCACCGCAAAAGAGGAGAGAATAATGAGCAGCACGAGCAGCACGCGCAGTAACGGTTCGATTCTAAAGAGGCGAGATTGCGTGATAGCGCTAAAGCCGCTCTCTTTAGCTTCTTTGGCTGAAGGGCCTTCTTTGGCCTTACTTTCCGTTTTAACCCGCTCTTTAATTGATTTTTCGGACATATTACAGGTCCTGATCGGAATAACTATTTTGTGGGTTTCCGAGTTCTTCCGGCGGCAACTACGCCGCCCGCCAAGCTTTCCAACAGTCTACCATACTTTAAGCGCGATGATAATATGCGCTTCGCCTTGCTCATCCTCGAAAGTTTCATCCCGGCGCACTAACCCCGCTTCAGCCAGGGGCATCCAGAAGGTGCTGGCAGCATGCGAAGTATCCTTCTTCTTACCGCCCCAAACACCCATAAGCCCATACAACCAGATCAAAAAGCGAGCGCGGCGATTGAAGGGCCTTAACATGGCCGTATCCACTATTACCAGCCGCCCGCCGGGATATAAAACGCGCTGTATTTCCTTGAGACTGGCCGGGTCAATGATATATTCGGTCGGAAAAGTGCTGATAACAGTCTCAAAGCTATCATCGGGAAAAGGTAGTTGCTGCACCTGCGCCCGGCTTACCCGCCCGCTATAGCCGGCTTTTTCCAGCTTTTTACTGGCTTGCTTCAACATTGCCGGCGAGGCATCTATGCCATAGGCTTTGTAGCCGCGCTCTAACAGGGTAAGCATAAGCGAACCGGTGCCGCAGCCGATTTCCAGCACCCGCTTGCCCTGGATGCGCGGTAAAACAGCGCGTTGCCACTTGGGCCATTGTCCCAGAAAGCCGTAATAGCTGATCTTGTCGTAGAGGGGAGCTAACGGGTAGTAGAGCGCCCTGAAAATCAGGCCCCAGAACCGCCGGATAAGCTTTTGGATTTGCGCGCGCACCTGAGTGGTTTCCTTCCTGCCTCTAGAATAGATAATGAGAGCATTTTTGCTTCTACAATAGCTTTGCAAATTTGTTCAATTATACCCGACTTTACCCGCCAGGCATAATAGATTATGGAAATTAAAAAATGGGTAGCAATTGCTACCCATGTCTTTAAGACTATTTCTGGCTATTACCAGGTATCATCCGAATAGCGCTCTTCTTTCCAGGGATCGGCATGGTTGTTGTAGCCGTTGCGTTCCCAGAAACCCAGTTTATCCTGAGTCAGGAATTCGATACCGCGAATCCATTTAGCGCTCTTCCAGAAATACTTGTGAGGGATAACCAGGCGCAGCGGCCACCCATGGTCTTTCTCCAGAGGCTTGTCGTCAAAGCTGTGCGCCAGGATAGACTGGTCATCCATAAAGACATCCAGCGGCACATTCGCGGTGAAACCGTATTCGGCATGCGCCAGGACAAACTGGGCGGAAGGTTTAAGCTGAATTTGTTTCATCAGATCTTTAATCAGTACACCCTGCCAGCGGGTATCGAGCTTGCTCCAGCGGGTCACGCAGTGAATATCCATCACTACTTCGCTCTGGGGCAACTTCATGAATTCTTCCCAGGTAAACCGCACGGGCTCTTCGACCTGCCCAAAGATTTTGAAATCCCACTTGCTTAAATCAGTATGCGGAACCGGGCCGTAGTGCAAAACCGGGAACCGCTCCGTCAAAGATTGGCCCGGTGGAATGCGGGAGGCAACCGCAGGGTCAACTTTCTTATTAAACATGTTATCAAAAAGCGCCATTTATATAAGACCTCCAGATTTTAAGGCTATTTTATATTTACTACAGGCCAAAACCTGGAAATTTACCAGGCCTTATTGGCCGGTGAATAAGTCTAGCCAGCTTTGCCAGTTAGGTTTTTGCTGGGCAGGAATAATTGCGTGACTGGTATCGTTCGCAGTGGGAATGTCTGTAGCTGCCGGCTTGCTCTCTGCGGAATTAGTTGATTTATCCGGTACAGGCAAGATCACTGTTTCACCCGGCTTTGACATACCCAGCGCTTCGCGGGCTACTTTCTCTACATAGAGCAGGTAACCGGGACCTTTGTAGAAATCGAGATGATTCTGCAAATCATCGTTTCGCGCTACCATGGTCGCCACTTCCGCCTGCTCTTTCTGAAATTCAGCTTGCTTCTCGCGGATTTGTAGGGATTGCCAGAGGAAAAGGCCCAGAAAAGTCATCAGGAAAATTATTACGACGGCAATCATCAACTTCGAGGATATTCTATTGATGAAAGATTTTGCCCATTTAAACGGTTGCGCCATATTATAGTCTGCCTCTTCCGTTCAGGTTACTCATCCAATGAGTTTCCCCAGGATAAATTCTATGCTTTGACGTCAGTAGTGTCAATGTTCAATAATTACGACTTGCGAAACATTTTATTACAAATCTTACCCCTGATGCTACTGCTGTCGCTGGAAGACGCGCGTGGGATCGAGATCAGCCAGCAAACTAAAGACCCGGTCGGCATCCGCCTTACGTTTAAGTGTATCATAAGCCTGTCCCAGGTGGTAAAGCGCGTCCGGCCAGTACTGGCGCAACTCAAGCGCTTTCTCATACATCGGCACTGCCAGGCTGGGATGGCCGCAAAGACTATAGGCCTGCCCGGCAGCGTACCAGCTTTCAGGATCATCCGGTTGGGCTTTAGTGGCATCTAACCCGGCATCTACTCCCCGCACACACGGATCAAAAGCCGTTTCAGAGTAAAAGCGGGAGAGAGTAGCCTGCGGATTCAAGCCCTGCACCGGGTGACTCTTGTTCAAAGCGATGGCGTTTTCGTAATACTGTTGAGCATGCTGGTAATCGTGCCGGGCGATATAGTAGCGGGCCATAGTTACCTGCAACGCGGCGTCATCCGGTCTTTCGTTCACCAGGCTTTCCAGCAAGATTCTGGCCCTTTCCGAGTCCTGTTTGTAACCGTCAGTTTCGGCGGTCTGGCCGGTAGCCAGCGAAAGCTTGTCTATCAAAAGTTCGGCCAGGGCCTGACGCGCCAGGCGACTGCTCGGCGACAAAGCCAGGGCGGCGTTCAGGGTACTAACCGCCCGGTCGGTTTTGCCGGTACGCCAGTAGATGATACCGAGATAGGCCCGGGCATCGGCGTAGCTTGGAGCGGCTCTCAAGACCTGGAGTAACTGCTCCTCGGCAGGCCGGTATTCCTCGGCCAGAATAAAAGCGTAAGCCAGTTTAGCTCTGCGCGCTCCTTCGACTTTTTCGCCTGCGGCTTCCGGTAAATGCGTAAGCAGGGTTTGCGCTTTGTCCAGTAAATTATTCTGCTGGAGATGCAAGCGCGCATTTTCCCACTGATTGCCGGGTAAACTGACATTCATGGCCCGTTGCAAAGTACTTACCGCATCATCAAAGCGCAAATCTCGGGCCAGCAATAGGCCGTACTGGTAGTAAGCCTGCTGTAATTGGATAGCCTCGACACCGTTGTTATTAGCAATTCCCTCATAAAGCAGGCGAGAAGCTTCATCATAGGCGCCTTGCTGGAAGCGCAAACTTCCCAGGGCCAGTTGCGTGCCGGGTTTTACCGCCTGCGCCGCCGGGTCGGTCCGCGATAGTATAAGCTGCCAACTGGCTGCCGCATCATTGGGCCGGTTGTCACCCAACTGAAGCTGGCCCAGCCAGTAATAAACCCAGGGATCATTAGGAGCGCTTTTTAATAATTCATCGAGGGCGGCGTTAGCGGCGGGCCACTGTTGCAGGGCGATCAGGTTTTGCGCCAGCAAAAAGCGTGCTTCCGTCTCCCGGGGATGGCTACTTAATTCCTGGCGAAGTTGTTGCGCCGAAGCGGTGTAATGACCCGAATTGTAAAGTTGCCTGCCCAGTTCTAGAGGAGTTGCCGGGACAGGGTGGATAAACAGGAGTTGCCACAGTTCCAGCAGTAACAGGAAGAGTGCGGCAGCGATGGCAGCGGACAGCACGGTACGGCGACGACTGGCCCCCATCCAGAGTTGCAGGCGTCGTAAAGGTAAGCTGCGCCCTACTACCAGCGTTCCGGCAAAAGCCAGGAATTTGCGGGGAGCGAAGACTTCTTCGAGAGGGTTGGATTCACTATCAGGCGACCGCGATCTGTCGGGTGATGGCGGTGTTTCTTCCATAACTCTTGCCGGACTAAACTAAATAATGATTATTGCTAATTAAAATCAGGGCAAATAAATGCGTATGACCCGGAGGCAGACTCGGAATTAAGCGAGTCTGTTGCTATTTTAACATATTATGTCAATTTTGCGCTAGTGGCTAATACCGGTATTATAATCCTAGCCTTAATACCATCGCTCACTACTTTTCGCCTGGGAAGGCTCAATGCCACTTGTGGGTAGTGCTGCTGGCTAAGCAAGCGGTACAGGCTAAATTATCCCTTTAGCGCTTCCTGGTAAAGCTTTAAGTGCTTGCGAGCAATTTCCTGCTGGGTGAAGTTTTCTTTGACGCGCTGGAGTCCTTTCTGAGACAGGGAGGAGCGCAGGGCGCTATCGTCGAGAAGGCTCTGGAGATGGGCCGCCAGGGCCTCGACATCTTTTTCCGGGAAAACCAGCCCGGCCTCGCCAATTACGTGCGGAATCTCGCCGCTGCTGCTGCCAATCACCGACACCTGGCAGGCCATTGCTTCAATTAATACCCGCCCGAACTGCTCTTTCCAGTTTGGATAAGTAATAGAGGGCAGCACAAAAACGTCCAGCCCGCTCATGTAAGCGGCTACCTCAGTGCTGGGAACCATCGGCAAAAACTCTACTTTTTCCTGCAAATCCAATCGCGTTACCTGCTCTTCAAGTTCCGTTTTAGCCGAGCCGCTGCCGATTATCACCAGTCGCCAGTCGCCTTTAAGCCGGGAGCAAGCCTCGATTAAAGTATCCAGGCCCTTTTCAGGTACTAGCCTGCCAAAGTTGCCGATGGTGAAGACGCCGGGTTTATTAAAGCCGGGCGGTGTGGCGGTGCGATGGGTCACTTCAAGATCAACCCCGAACTGAGGGCAAATTTCCACGGGTTTAGTAAAACCCCGCTGGCGCAAAATATCGCTTGCTTCAGAATTTCCGGCCAACGCGCCCCCGGCATGCTTGAAATTATATTTCTCAAAGAAGCTGAAGGGCGGCGGGTAATTTTTGTAGATATTGGCCCAGTTGTAAAAGACCGAGGCCGCGTTATGGCGCTGCGCCAGCCAGATGCCTTCAAAAGTAGCCAGGTTAAAAGATTCTTCGTCGGCATGCACCAGGTCGGGCTTTACCTGTTTCATGTGCTTGTTGAGGCGCGGGTAGAAGTGGGTATGGTGGTGGCCGTTCAGCCACATCGGGTCGACGATCAATTCGTAGCCCCGCGTAAATTTCTTATCAAGGTAGGTGCGTCCAACCCTGGTTTCTTCCCAGTAAGGCGGAACTACCACAGTCAAGTGGCTGATTTCGGGCAGGGCGGCCAGTTCTTCCAGTTTGCGCTGCTGCACCCCGGCTACCAGCGCTTTTGAAAACATCAAAACCCTCATAAAAGCCGTCTTACCTCTTCTTGCCGCGCGTCATAATACATTCAGCGGCGTGGTAAAGTTGCAGGGTGCGCTCCGCCGTCTTTTCCCAGCTAAACCGCGCCGCCTGAACCGGTCCGGCCTCTGCCAGCGCCGCTCGTTTGGCTTCATTTGAGGCAAGTTCCACCAGCGCTTCGGTCCAGGCTTTTGTATCGCCGGGCGAAACCAGTACTGCCGCATCTCCCATCAATTCGGGTAAGCTGCTGGCGTTGGAACAGATGGTGGGAATACCGCAGGCCAGCGCGTCGAGCGGATCAAGGCCGAAACCTTCATAAAGAGAAGGAAAGACAAACATTTCAGCCGATTGGTAGAGCGGCGCTTTATCTTCTTCATCGACCCGTCCCAGGAAGTGAATGCGGCCACTATCGGCAGGCGAAAGCGCCCGGCGGGCCGGTTCGCGCAGGTCGGGGTACATTTCAGAGTTGGTCGAGTGGGCTTTTCCGGCAATCGCCAGTGTCCAGGGCCGTGCATCTTCCGGTCCTTCAGCCTGTTCCAGTTCCTTCAGGCGCGGCAAGGCCCGTCCAAAAGCCTCAATCAGCATGGGCATATTTTTACGCCGGTCGAAGCCGCCGATATAAAAGATGACACGCTCGTGGCCCTGCAAGCCATACTTCTGGAAAAGAGTCTGGCGTTGCTCCGCGCTGAGTTGAGCGGGCCGGTAAACGGGGTCGGTTCCCAGGTAGACTGTTTCCACCTTATCTTCGGGCAGCTTTAACAGCCGCAAAATATCCTGGCGCGAATGTTCCGAGTCGGCCAGCACCAAAGTAGCCTGCTGCGCCGCCCGGCTGACCAGCTTGAAGTAGACCTTTAAGGGCAGGGAAGGGGCATAGTCGGGTAGGACCAGCGGGATAAGGTCGTGGATAGTCACGATGGTAGCGCAGGGCGCGGGCGGTTGTTTGAGAGCCGCCGCGAAGTAAGGCCAGTGAATCACATCGAAAGCCCGCCCGGCCTTCTTTTCAGCCGAAACCAGGCCTGGCAGACCGGCCTGTTCCCACCACAGTTTGACCGCGTTATCGCCACCGCGCTGTACAGCAGCAGGCACATTCGCCAGTAGTTTTTGAGAAGCAGGAATTTCATCAAGGGGAACAGCCGGGCGGTAGCCAAGCAAAGTGTAACTGACTTGCTCGTCGGCCGGTTCGGTCTGATTTAAAGCTGGAAGTTTTTGCCAGAGCTGGCGGGTGTACTGGCCGCTCCCGGTATTTTCCTGCGGCCAGAATAAGCCATTAATTCCTACGCGCACGCCACCCCGTAATTGCCAGACTCAGCAAATGCCAGGAAACCCGCCGAGGAAGTATCAGCGGCAGCAGGCAAGGTATAAGAAGCAGCGGAGGCTGTGCTGTACAGCGATATAGTCGAAGCGTTACGAGCATCTACCAGCGCCACATCCTGGCTGCGTTCCACTTGCCATACTATGCTGCTTTTGGTAGGAGTAGCGTTATTGTTAGCGTCATTGGATGACCGTACCCACATCCACATAATCAAGCCAAGACTAAGAATCACTACTGCCAGTAAACCACCAAGTAATAGAGCGCCCACCGTTTTCGACACTTTGCCTGCTCCTCTCTCTGCATTAAGAGTTTGCTTTTGTTCTGCGTGATTCCCATCCGATGTTCAGGGTTTGTGAACAATGTAATTATAACATAGTTCAAGACTAGCCGCGCAAGCTTTCAGCCTCGATACTTGATCCATAGTAACATACATTGATAGCCAAAAAGTCTATTGGAAGCCCCGCAGTTCGAAGGCTCTAATCAACTTTGCTATACGGAGAGAGCAGCAATGCCAGCGCCGTAACTTTTTTCCAACTTTGAATGTAGCTTCACAGTAATCTTGCTATCTAGACGTGTCAGCTAACTTCCATGCTTGAGGTATTGCAACAGTTAGCCACCACTCCCAAAATTCTCGCCGCTTTTGGTTGTTATACTGAAGATTTAGAGTATGAGTATAGGCCTCTGAATAACTTTGAAACAGTCGTTCCTTTTCGTCAATAACCGAATAGGCTTTTACAGCCCACAATGCAAAATCTTTACTGGTCATAGGAATATATTTATCTTCAGTAAGCACATTATGTGTACCCTTATAATCTATACCAGCCGGTCCTAGAAACACCAGGCATAAAGCCGAATATGCTGATGCTCGGGCAAATATAGCAGAGTCAGTAAGGTATAAAGAATACTGACCACTAAGGTTATACCAAATTCCATAAGTTGCATCATGAAATGCTTCCTGGATATTTGTAGTTCCCTCTAAAACACTCTTAGCTAAATCAAGCATACTAGCCGTAAAGCTCAACCCAAAATATTTTTGGGCCTGCTCACTCTCAGCTAAAGCTTTTTCCCAGAACGGCAATACTTTCCTGGCAGTTATGAGACATAACCAGCCAAAAGCTAAATCAGCGTTGGTTAGTTCAAGAAAGTTATTTTCACCCTTTTCTATCAGAGCCTTAGTTTCCTCGTAACTGGCAGGATAAGTTGTTGGGCCAAAAGCTTTGTATAAAGACATACGTTCAAGAGGTGTAACAGTATGCTCAGAAGTGTTGCGCACCTTATGTAAAAGGTAACTAATAAGTTCCTGTAAATCAGCAGGTAAGTACATAAGTTAATTCTTTTGTCTTATATCTTTCAATGGAAACCTGGTTTTAGTAACCAGTTTCATGTATTAAGTAACCTTGCTGCTCCATTTGAATCAGATAATCCGCCAGTTCTTGAGCCTGCTCATTTGATGCTGCATCAACGGCCAATAAATGTTCAGAACTCCACTCTATCAAACATTCAAGTCTGGAAATTTCAGAGGTAATCTTGTTTCTAATGACAGAATCTGAAGAGTCATTGAACCAAACCCTGAAGGTATAATGACCGGAAGGTTTAACCACTTGATCTAGCATATAAGGTATATCCAAATAAGAGTAGGTGGTTACCTCGTCACCAAGAGCTAAATTATATACAAAAAAGGGAATGCAACAGATTTCAAACCGGTTTTCACTAACCTGTCTGCACCAAAGCTGTTCCCATTCTAGATCTGCCGTGTCTTCATCGGAACATTTAGCGCCAATAAGAAAATTGGCTTTGTTACGCCAGATTGGATTCTGATGTACGAAACTTTTTATTCCCATTTGTTTAAATCAGTTAAGAGGATAAATATATAACGTTAGTTATAACTATTCTTTAGCTGAAAATTTCTAGCTTTATTAGGGAAAGAAGAGGCACAACGCTAATTACAAGGAAGTGTTGTGCCTCTGGTGAAAATGTTACTCTATAACAAAGCCCCTGGCGGCCTGCTCGGCAAAATCCTGCCTGGCCTGCTGGAGCAGGGCCGGTTTAGCCAGCAGGTCGAGAGCGGTCAGGGCCAGGGCGCGGGCGGCGTTAAGCATGGTTTCCTGGCCACGCTCCGACCCGGCAGCCTCACGGAATTCGATGCTATGGGCGTTGACTCCTACCGGCGCTATCGCCAGGTAAGGATGGATAGAAGGCACGACCTGGCTGACGTTCCCCATGTCGGTACTGCCACTGCCATCTTTGCTATCACTGGCATCAACCTCTAAACCCAGCTTTTGCAATTTTTCCTCAAAGACGCGAGCCATCGGGCCGTTATTGACCATATTGTCGTAGCGGCTGCTCTCCAGAACCGTGAATTCGAGAGTGGCGCCGGTAGCCAGAGCCGCCCCTTCGGCGCAGCGCCGGAACTTCGCCAGCACCTCGTCAGCGTACTTGCGATCTTTGGCCCGGATGCTAAAGTGAGCGCTGGCGAAATCGGGAATGATATTAGCGGCCTGCCCGCCGTTGGTGATGATACCCATAACGCGGGCATCGTCGCGCAACTGCTGGCGCAGGGCGTTGGCGGCATTGAACATCTGAATGACCGCATCAAGGGCATTAATCCCTTTATCGGGCGCTGCGGCGGCGTGACTGGCCCGTCCCCGGAAAGCCACGTTCACGCGCGTGGCGGCCAGCGAGCTACCCCCAACCGTATTAATGGTGGAGGGGTGGAAAATCAGCGCGGCATCCACCTCTTTGAACGCTCCCCGATTGACCATAACGACTTTGCCTCCGCCGCCCTCTTCTGCGGGAGTGCCGAAGACCGCCACCCGGCCCGGCAGTTTATCAATCACGCTGCGTAAGGCGAAACCCGCGCCTAAAGCGGCAGTAGCCATAAGGTTGTGGCCGCAAGCATGGCCTATCACCGGCAAAGCATCGTACTCGGCCAGGACTGCTATGGTAGGGCTGGCTTCCCGCCCGGCAGTGGCGATAAAAGCGGTGTCGAGGTCGGCAGCCTTACGCTGCACCTGGAAGCCTTTTTCCTCCAGTTTTTGGGCCAGCAGGGCGGCAGCTTTATGTTCGTTATAGGCGGTTTCAGGGTTGGAATGAATAGTACGGCTGACTTCGAGCAGTTCATTTTTGGAGCGGTCAATCGTTTCCAGAATCTGGCTTTCGGCAGCTTCATAATCGGCCTGCGATATAGCCAATTCATCCTGAATGGGCATAGTAAAGTATCTCCTCTAGCTTGAAATGATCCAGCACATCTCAAATATTCTAACATTATCTCACTGAGAGGTGAAACTAAAAAGCCGCACATGAAAGAGATTTCACAGTGTTCAGTATAACTAAAAGCCCTTGTATTAAAGTTAACTATTGCTCATATAATCCTGACAGCACTTTTAGCGAGGTCGAGAGAGTAAATATGGGATTACAGCTTAAATTTAATTCATATAAGTTGTAAAATTTTAAGGCTTTTAAGGAAATAAGGCCTATTTAATAAAAAAGTGGCCCGATAAGAGTGCCAGGTACTAGCATAAAAAGAAATTATATGTTAATATTACTTAAAATGTTTTAACACCGGTAATACTCGAACTAAGGATTAACAGAAGTTTATTCCGGAGTCGTTCTAAAATAACAAACCAGGGAGAATTAGTGTGCAGGATACAGTAACTATACCACAAGAGTCGAGCAAAGCCGAAAACTCAATCACTGGTAAAATCTTGCTGGTTATCAATGCCGATACCTCCAAACAACCAAATGTTCCGCCTGACCGCTCAAAAGAGCGCCTTGCCGACTACACCATTCTTAAAACAATGCTCCAGGGAGAGATTGTAGACTGGAATGATATCAACAAGACAACCTGGGCCCGCTGGCTGGCAAAGGTTGGCGGAAAGGCAATGGCCCTGGCGGCCCTGGCTTTTGCCAGGCGTAAACGCTACCAGATGTTCTACTGCGATGCTGAAAATAACGGCCTGGTTCTGGCAGCTTTGCTTAAACTTAGCCGGACCAAAAAACCGCTGTTTATGATCGGGCACTGGGTGACACCGCGAAAAAAGGCGCTACTGATAAAGCGCTTCCGGCTGCAAACCCATATTACCACGCTCTTTCTACACTCCACGATCCAGTATAAAAAAGCGCTGGAAGAACTGGCTATTCCAGGCGACAAGCTGCGGATTCTGCCTTACCAGGTTGATACCGAATTCTGGAATATTGAAAATGCTTCGCCGGAAGCCCGCGCTATTCCTTTTGATCAAAGTCTCAAACCCTATATTTGTACTGCCGGGCTGGAATTCAGAGATTACCCTACTCTGATTGAGGCTATGCGGGAACTTGACATAGATTTGAAAATCGGCGCAGCCAGTCACTGGTCCAAGCGCAAGAATAGCAGCGCCGAAATGGAACTACCGCCGAACGTTAACATCAGTAAATATAACTATGTGCAGTTGCGCGACCTCTATGCGGGATGCCGCTTTGTGGTAGTACCTCTCTATGATGTGGATTTTCAGGCCGGGATTACCCTTATTCTTGAAGCCATGTCGATGGGCAAAGCGGTCATAGTGACACGCAGCGAAGGCCAGGGTGATACCATTGTGGACCAGCGCAAAACAACCCGTCATGGCCCCCTTCGCCCCACCAGCGGCGCTTTTACCGAACTTTTTGGTAACAATGGTAACACCCGTATCGAAGGCCGTACCGGTTTTTACGTCAGCGCCGGGAACGCTGCTGAACTGCGGGGAGCGATTAATTATTTGCTGGAACACCCGGATGTAGCCGAAGATATGGGGCGGCGGGCTCGTATCACGGTTGAAAGCATGATGAAAGTGGAACATTTTGGCGAGCGAATCAGCCGGGCGATTGCCGAAGTCCTTGAACAGTCCAATTAAATAACTGAGCGAGCTAACTTTACCTAATCCCCTGGAGGAATGGATGCATCCTAAAAGGTTTACCTTTCTGATGGAAAATTTTCTGGGTCACGTGCCTTTTGCCCAGAACTTGCAGAAAGCTTTCGCCAATCAAAAGCTGGCTGAAATTGAGTGGTGCTTGCTCGATTTTGATCCCACCAATCCAATCGCAAAAATCCCCCAGATTCGAGATAACTGGACCTTGCGCGGTAGCTACAAAGCGCAACGATCTATTAACCGGCAGCGCAAACAAGGAAGGCCGGCAGATTTATACTTCTTCCACACTCAGTCCATTGCCCTGACTGCTGGCTTAGCTCGCAAACATGCGCCGGTGGTCATTTCGCTTGACGCTACTCCGCTCAATTATGACCGGGTAGGAGTGGCATATGGTCATCGCTCCAAAAACAAATATGTTGAAAAAGTGAAGCTGGGACTCAACCGGCATGTCTTCCACTCCGCTACCTTCCTGATTACCTGGTCAGAATGGGCCAGGCAATCCCTTATTGAAGATTACAGTATCGCAGCGAATAAAGTTGAGGTTGTGCCACCCGGCACAGACCTGGCTTTCTGGAAGGGAGCAATGAACAACAGCAAGCCGTCCGAGGAAGATGGGAAAATCCGGCTCCTCTTCGTTGGTGGCGATTTCGAGCGTAAAGGCGGACGCTTACTCTATGATGTATTCCGCCGCAACTTCGCGGATAAGTGCGAGCTTCACCTGATTACAAAAGGTCAGGTTGAAGAAAGCCCTGGCGTTTTTGTCCACCGCAATATAAATCCCAATAGCCCTGAAATTCAGGCCCTTTTCGGCGCTACCGATATCTTCATATTACCGACCGAGGGTGACTGCCTGCCCGTAGCTATCACTGAAGCGATGGCTTCGGGCTTGCCGGTTATCTCTACGCGTATGGGCGCAATCGAGGAAGCGGTTCTACCCGGCTTCAATGGATATTTGATAGAACCGGGTGACAGTGAAAGATTGGTACAGGCGCTTGACCGCCTGGTAAGTGATAAAGCTCTGCGCCAGGAAATGGGCCAACGCGGACGTGAACGGGCCGAGAAGTATTTTGATGGCGCCAAAAACGCCGGACGTATCCTTGAAATCTGTATAGCCCTGGCTGAACGGCGTAATGTTAAAACCATTACACCTGAAGCAGAAAAAACGGAAATTACCACAGTATAAATAAGCGCAAACCTGTACTTTCCTCGCTAGAGGGGCGCAATAACTGCGTCCCTTTTAAGTTTTACCTGAAAAATCCTCAAATTTATACCCTCTTTCTACTCATTCTAATCAAAGTTAAGCAAGGTACTAAACATGGTTCTGTTATATTAGAAGCACACTTTTTGCTGTAAACGGTTATAGCTTAATGAAAACTGATAGGAGGTTGTGATTGAAAGCAATGTTTATTACCGGCTTCGGAGGGCCGGAAGTGTTTGAAGAACGCGAAGTAGCGAAACCGGTACCAGGGCCTACCGAAGTGCTGGTAAAAGTCTATGCATCCTCGATCAATCCGGTCGATTACAAAATACGCCAGGCCGGTAGCTGGGCGGGAGTAAAACCGCCCGCCATTATCGGGTACGATGTGGCAGGCATCATAGAAGCGATAGGGCCAGGCGTAAAAGACTTTAAGGTAGGGGATGAAGTTTATTACACCCCGCAAATTTCGGGGGCGGCAGGCAGTTACGCAGAATATCATGTAGCCGATGAGTCTATCGTAGCAATCAAACCGAGCAATATCTCCTTCGAGGAAGCGGCTAGTATTCCGCTGGCAGGCGGAACCGCCTGGGATGCGCTGATTACCCGAATGCGGCTCGAAGTAGGTGAAACTGCCCTGATTCACGCCGGGGCAGGCGGTGTCGGTTCGCTGGCGGTGCAAATTGCGAAAGCGGCTGGAGCTAAAGTTTTTGCTACTGCTAACGGCAAAAATGCTGAGCTGGTCAAGTCTTTGGGGGCGGACCGGGTGATTGATTACAAAACCGAGAATTTTGAAGAGGTAGTGCGCACCGAAACCGGCGGACGAGGTGTAGACCTGGCTTTTGATACTGTCGGCGGTGATACTCTCAGCCGCAGCCTGAACGTGATTCGGCCCTTTGGTCGTGCCGCTTCGGTTGTAAACGCTACCGATCTGAACGCCGCTTATTTCAAGAACATCACAGTCCATTTTGTGTTCTTACAGCGCGAGCGCTACAAACTGGATCATCTTCGAGTACTGATTGAACGAGGCCAGCTTAAACCGGTGGTAGACTCGGTATTACCTCTTAATCAAGTAGCCGAAGCTCATCGTAAGGTGGAACAGGGAGGCGTGCGCGGAAAGGTAGTACTACACGTAGCCGGTTAAAAGCCCGTCCGCCTGAGATTTCTTGCCTGGTTTAGAGGGGTTGGCTGAACCGCCGGCCCCTAACCCCACTATTTACCTCATTATACGTCTTTATACGTCTTTACACCTCAATTCACCTCATATTAAGCGCCATATTTGCTTTAGCGGTAGGGCAAACTCCCCATAGGAACTTATAGTAAAATGGTCCAGGGTACTAGAAAATATCTGTGCTCATGGTACTATAAATAGTACTATTTCATGCATATATTATTGTCACATTTTAGCCTGTTTTTAATAGGGTTTTAGCCTTTTGTAAAGGGAAATAGGCTGTTTTTGTGTAATTAAAAACGAACAAAGTAAGCTAAATTAGGCCCTTATTGGTACCATTTGGTCATAGAAATAGGTTAAAGGCCATGTTATACTTCGTGCAAGATTAAGGGGTATAGCTGTGAAAATTGGAACCCTTAATCAGGCACATCTCTATGTGCTTATGCTTTCTGAGAGAAGCAAACTTTCAACAAAAATATCATATTTGGATATTACAGGCTCAATTACTTCTAGCTTACCGTTTATCTTTGCTCACGATTTCGCTTCGTTTTAGCTACATTCTATCCTAACAGCCTGGGGGCCTTTCTGCTCCAATTCGGGCCCCAACCAATTCAATCAGCCTAGGGTTAACAAAGAAGTAACTGTAGCACCGGGTACAGCCGCGAAGGAAGGCTGACCTGAATTTGCTGTGACTTAAATTACGGAAGCGGTCACCTGCCGGTGACTGGCCAGGGTTTGGTTTGCCTGAAAACCGGCGCCTGACCGTTTCCAGTAATTAAGGAGACTTTCTGTGCGTAAAAAATTATCATTCTTAGCAATCTTTTTTATTCTCACTGCTCTTCTGGCCGGTGTGATTGTTAAAGCCGGTTTTTCCAACTCGGCAGAAGCCGGTTCATTACCTGCTGTTCCCACCGGATTAAGTTCCAAGTTTGAGTTAGGTCTGGCTAACGGGCCGGGCAACATTGGCTGGATGACCTCCAGCGGCTCTTCCTGGAACGCTCGCTACCAGTACCTCTGCGCCGGTGTTAATACCGGCAGCGGTTGGGCCACCTGGGGCACCAATTTCGCGCTCAACTACATGAATGAGAGCGCCAACGCCGGTATGCTGCCGGTCCTGACTTATTACCAGATGTTACAGTCCAGTCCGGCCAGCGGCGCGGACGAAGGAGCCCAGGATTACAACAACCTGAATAACACTTCTACCATGAACGCCTACTACAACGACTTCAAGACGTTGATGGATCAGGCTAAAGCCTTTGGCAAACCGGTAGTTATTCATGTTGAGCCGGACCTGTGGGCTTACTTGCAGCAGCGTTCCAGCAACCCGAACAGCATTTCCGCTTCGGTTGCCAGCAGCGGTTACGCCGGTTTGAGCGGCTTACCGAACACGGTAGCCGGTTTTGCCAAAGCCCTGGTGACTCTGCGCAACACCTATGCGCCGAACGCCTTACTGGCTTTCCATGTTTCCACCTGGGCCACTCCTTACGGTGACCTTTCTACCAGCACCGATCCTAATTTCAACGTGAGCGGAGCCGCTACCGCGGTCGCCAGCTTCTACACGCAACTGGGCGCCAATTTCGACCTGATGTTCTATGATATTTCGGATCGCGATGCCGGGCTTTATCAAAGCTGGGGCAACCCGTACAAGTGGTGGGATACCAACAACAGCGCCTTCCCGAACTTCAACCGCTTCCACCAGTTCGCGGCTGGTATTACCCAGGCCACCGGCAAGCGCGGTATGCTCTGGCAGGTGCCGATTGGTAACACCGTTTATCGCACCATGAACAACACCACCAATCACTGGCAGGATAACAAGGTCCAGTATTACCTGGGCAGTGGCAACAGCTCCCACTTGCAGGACCTGGCTAACAGCGGCATCATTGGTATTCTGTGGGGTCGCGGCGATGGGCAGACCACCAGCTATGACGACTCTGCTAAAGACGGCATTACCAATCCGAACCCGATCAACAATAACAACCTGACCTCTAGCGTATCGGATGATGACGGTGGTTACCTGCGCGGCCAGGCTAAAGCTTACTATGCTGCGGGCGGCCTGACGCTGCCTTCCAGCACCGGTAGCACCAATCCTACTCCGACGACCGCTCCGGCTACCACTGTAGCTCCGACGACCGCTCCGGCTACTACGGTTGCTCCTGGCACTACGCCGCCTAACCCGGCCCCGGCGGGCAGCACCAACGGCCTCAATGCTGAGTACTACAATAACATGACACTGAGTGGCACTCCGGTTGTGAAGCGTGTTGATAGCAATGTCAACTTCGACTGGGGACTGGGTTCTCCGGCCTCCGGTATTCCGACCAATGGCTTCTCGGCTCGCTGGACCGGCCAGGTCAAGGCTCCCAGCAGCGCGACTTATAGCTTCTGCACCCAGTCCGATGATGGGGTGCGGCTGTGGGTCAACGGTGTCCAGGTTGTAAATGACTGGACCAGTCACGGCTCGACCGAAGATTGCGGGCAGATTGCGCTTACTCAGGGGCAGCTCTACAATCTGAAGCTGGAGTATTTTGAAAATGGGGGCGCTGCCATTATGCAGCTCAAGTGGTCTTCGCCTACCATTACCAAGCAGGCTATCCCGACTGCTCAGCTCTTTACCGGTAGCACCACCACAGTAACACCTGCACCGACCACTCCGGCGGCTACCACTGCTCCGGCTACGACGGTTGCGCCTACGCCTACACCGGTCCAGACCACGGTTGCGCCAGCCAGCGCGCCACAGAACTGGGTCTTGAGCAGCAACGCCGGCGGAACCCTGACTTCCGGCAGCACTTTGAGCATTAAAGGTAACTTCACCGCCCCGGTGAACACCAACGGCTCATACATTATGGATGTCGAACTGTACGATGCCAACTGGGTGAAGGTTGGACAGTGGTACAGCACCCAGGCTTTTACCGCCGGGCAAACCCGCACTTTTGGCAGCAACTGGGTGGCAAAAGCCGGCCAGTACCAGATTTCGGTAGGGATCTTCGATACCAACTGGAATTTTATCGGCTGGCAAAACGGTAGTCTCTTCACCGTCAAGTAGAACTTTAGAAACACGGGTAACAAAAAAGCCTCCCGCCGTCTGGTAGGGAGGCTTTTTTAATTCGTGCCAGGAAATATTCTAGGAAATATTTTTATCCAGACCGCGCCAGCGGTGGGTCGAAAGAGCCAGCAAGACTCGCCTGCCGGGGTCTTTCGGCTCGCCTTCAATCGAGAGCTTATGGTAAAGGCTGTTAATCAGATTTTCAACCGCCTGCCGGGTAATACCCAGTTCCTCAGCAATTTCGCGATTGCTCTTGCCCCGGCTGATTAATTCGCTACATTGTAACTCACGAGGCGTGAGTTTAAAGCGGTTGAGGCGTTCAATCAGTAGATCCAGAATTTCAGGATCAATAAAACTGCCATGACGATTGAGAAGTTCCAGGTTGTACTCAAAGCTGGAAGGAGTGATATTTTTTAGCAGAGTATAACCATGCAAGTAAATCGAAACCTGTGGAAAAGCCAGAATGCCAGTCGTGTTCGGAACCGGTACCATTACCGGGGAACCGGCTCGGCGTACGGGCGGATTTAAGTATTCATGACGGTAGACTTCCGCGGCAATTACCACACTGGCTTCCCTGGTATAAATTATAACTTTTAGTTCGGGATTAATTTCCAGCAGCCGGCGGCCCAGCAAAATACCGTTTTCCTCGCCGGATTGCAAATCAACCAGGGCCAGATCAAAGGAGTGCTGCATAACCGCTTCCAGCGCCTCGCTGGAACTTTCACACATTTTAGTGACACGCACATTCGGTACGCGATTAACTATAGAAACTACCCCTTCCCGAGTAGCCATTACATCATCCAGTACCAGAACTTCCGCTACGCTTGTCACAGCAGCTTACCTCACCCTTGTTTTTTGCCTTCGATATTTTTATCGTACAGTAGAGCTACTAAATATTTAGCAATTATCTTGCCGTGCTTCAAATCTTTCAGCGGTATTTATATCTGCAATAACATTTAGCTTAAGCTTACAGATTCTCTTTATACTAACAGAATTTTATGTCTTCTCATAAATCCAAATAACCCGATAAAATTAATTTAATACAAAATGAAAAAGTTGTCAAGAGATACAAAGGTACTGATTATAGCATTAGCGCCATGAAGCACAGGTCAGAGCGACTGCTAATCGGGGTTTTCCCTTATAATATCCTGCCCATTTATTAAAATTATTTTAGAAAATGATGAAAGAATATACTGTCTTTAATAGATATAGTATAATTTTAATAAACTTAAATTGTTGATAAGGGGTAGACTCATCATTATAGGGCCTTACCCTTGACAACTTAATAAGGCTGTGATTAAATAATTTTTATAAGAGTAGGGCAAGCAAAATTTAATCAGTAATACTTCCATTGTAGGAGCGAATTGAGGAAGTGATTACTGCCTTTTAATCCAGAACTGGCTTAATCTTGAGTTAGTAGGGTAGCAGGTTTTTTGTTACTACTGTTGCTGATTCTTCGTAGTATAACCGCGTGGCTTCAGTCGCTTTAACAAGGTGGTTAGGCTTCACTGGTCACACTCACAAAGGGAGAAAGAAAAAAATGATAGAGGTATCTTCGCTTCCTATGTTTGACGAGCTTAATTCAAAAAACACGAATTTTGAACGTTCCAAAAAACTTCAGCAGGTGTCCCATCAACTGATTCCCGGCGGAGCCCATACTTATGCCAAAGGGGACGACCAGTACCCGGAACTCGCCCCCGGCTTTATAGTCAGAGGGGAAGGCTGCCACGTCTGGGACGTAGATGGCAACGAATATATCGAGTATGGCATGGGCTTGCGTGCTGTTACTCTCGGGCATGGCTATCGCCGCGTGGCGGATGCGGCTTACCGCGCTTTGCTTAACGGTACAAATTTCACGCGTCCCGGTCTGATTGAAGTTGAAGCTGCCGAAGAATTCTTGAGCATAGCTAACGGAGCCGATATGGTAAAGTTTACCAAAGACGGCTCGTCCGTGACCAGCGCTGCTCTCAAACTGGCCCGAGCTTATACCGGCCGCGATATGGTCGGTATCTGCATCAACCACCCCTTCTTCTCCTATGATGACTGGTTCATTGGTACCACTCCAATGACTGCCGGTATTCCTAAAGCCGTCCGCGATCTTTCGGTCACTTTTGAATACAACAATCTGGCTAGCGTCCAGGCTCTCTTTGACCAGTATCCCGGCCAGATTGCCTGTCTGATCCTGGAGCCGGTAAAAGATGAAGACCCGATTGACAACTTCTTGCATGAAACGATGCGGATTTGCCACGAGAACGGGGCCCTATTCATCCTGGACGAAATGATCACCGGCCTTCGCCTGGATCTTGGAGGCGGCCAAAAATATTATGATATTGTCCCGGACCTTTCTACCTGGGGTAAAGCGCTCGGCAACGGTATTGCGATTTCGGCGCTGGCCGGTAAGCGTGAAATAATGGAACTGGGCGGAATTAATCACGACCGCGAGCGAGTTTTCCTGCTCTCTACCACCCACGGTGCGGAGACACATGCCCTGGCGGCGGCTATTGAAACCATTCACGTTTATAAGGAAGAACCTGTTGTTGAGCATATGGCCAGGGCAGGAACTTTACTGGCTAACGGCCTCAACGCAGTGATAGACCAGGCAGGAGTACAAGGGTACGTCAAAGTGGTGGGTAAACCAAGCAACCTTGTGTTCGCTACCCTGGATCAAGACAAAAAGGGTTCTCAAGTCTACCGGGCCCTCCTGATGCAGGAACTCATCAAGCGGGGTATTCTCGGTCCCTCGCTGGTAGTAAGTTACGCGCACAGCGATGAAGACATTAAACACACCATTGCTGCCTTTGGTGAAGCGCTGTCGGTTTATCACAAAGCCCTGGAAGATGGAGCGGAGAAATACCTGGTGGGACGCCCGGTAAAACCGGTCTTCCGCAAATACTGCTAAAGCTTTTCAGGAACCGAAGAGGCTAACCCTTTTCAACAAGGGTTAGCCTCTTTTTATATTGCGTTCGCAACTAGCCGCTCTGCGTCCTTTTACCGGAATGTAACCTCCGTCTACCAGGGCTACAACCGCCCGTTGTTATACTCGAAATAGAGTGTAGCAACTTCTGGTAGAAAAGAGGAGAAATGGGTAAATTGCAAAACCTGATACACCTGCAAACTGTCTCCTGCCCGCCGGTAGTTTCTGGAAACTATAAAATCACCCCTGTTATGCACGTCATTCGTCTTTTCGCAGGCAGGCTTACTGTACAACACCCTGCTGCAATAGTGATAGAACATGACGGGCAAGTGGAGAAGAAAAGAATAACCGATCTCACCCGCCTGGTGCAGATGGGATTGGTCATGGGCCCTATTCTGTTCCTCATTCTTACCGGACTACGAAGCGTTGTAAAAAGAAAGGGGTAATGGCATGACTGCTAACGGTACTACTATAAACATGCCGGAAATGACGCTGGATGATGACTTCAGGACAGTAGAAAAGGGACAGGCGCAGGGCATGAAGATTATGGAAAAGATCTTCAGTGGAGCGCAGCCCAATGCCATTTTCAGCCAGCCCATCGTTTCCGGAAATTATACGCTAATTACAGCTTGCGAGATCAGCAGCGGCGGCGGTTTCGGGTTCGGTAGAGGCTTTGGCCCGGGCACAGAAGCCCAAAAAGGAACCGAAAAAGCTGAATTTAACGGCCAACAATTTGCCGGCGGTGGCGGTATGGGTGGCGGGGGCGGCTCACTGGGACGACCTATCGCCGTAATTGTAGTAGGTCCGGAGGGCGTAACCGTCAGACCGGTAGTTGATGCCACAAAAGTGGCCCTGGCAGCCATTACCGCCTGGGGCGCGATCTTCCTGGCCGTGCGCAAAATGAGCAGAGGTCGCAAATAAGCAGAGTTTAATGGAATAAATCTCGCGTAGGGAGGATCAAACAGGGTTTTGCTTATTAACAAAGAAGCAAAACCCTGTCTGGTATTAATACAGGTTTAGCGATAAATCGTACAACCGCGCTCCTGAAGAGGATACAACCATGCAGGCACACTAGCTAACTTGATCCAGCGCAGGTCCAGTTTTGCCAGCTTTGGCAATTCGCCTATAGCGCCGGGAAGGGAAACCAGGCGGTTATTTCTTAAATCAAGAAAAGTAAGATTTTGCAGACCGCAGGTTGAGGCGGGTAACTCTAACAGGTGGTTGTTTCGCAAATCGAGATGCGCGAGCAGGGATAGGCTACCGAGAGATTCTGGCAAACTTTCCAGCCTGTTATCGCTCAAATCGGCCAGTTGCAGAGCAGCCAGGTTGCCGAAAGAATCAGGCAAGGAAATCAGCCGGTTATTCCGCAGATGCAACTCTTTAAGCCGGGTTAGATTGCCAATATTATCTGGCAAACGCTCCAGCCTGTTATTGTAGAGTCTCAGTTCTCTTAACTGGCTCAAATTGCCAAGACTCTCCGGCAGATCCGATAACTGGTTGTCCGTCACGTTCAAATATTGAAGCTTTCTCAAGTTACCCAGCGCCTCTGGTAAGCTTTTTAGCTGATTATCACTTATATAAAGAAAGTGAGTAAGATTGGCTAACTCTCCTATCGCCTCCGGCAGTTCTGCCAGGGCGTTATGACCCAGGTCGAGAGTATGCAGTTCTTTGAGATTGGCAATACTTTCTGAAATGGAAGAAATGTGATTTTCAGCTACATTTAGCAGCCTCAGCTTTTGCAATTGCCACAACCAATCCGGCAGCGTAGTCAGCAAATTATGCCCCACGCTCAGCTCTTCTAATCCAGTCAGATACTTCAGGCAACCTGCTAGCTCTGAGAGTTTATTGCTGTAAAGGCTCAATACTTGGAGACTACTTAGCTGGCTAAAACCGGCCGGAAGAGTCTGCAATTCGTTCTTATCCAGGTGCAACTCTTCCAGCCTGGTTAGATTTTCCAGCGCTACCGGGAGGTCTGTTAACCGGTTATCATCCAGGCGCAACTTTCTCAGATTAACTAACTTACCTAACGTATCAGGCAAAGCAGTTAGTTGATTACCGCTTAAATCCAGGTATTCAAGCCGGCATAAATGCCCGATAGAACTGGGTAATACGGTTAAGGCGCAGTAGCGCAGGGATAGCGCTACAAGATGGTTATCCTTAATGTAGTAGTTAGCTCTACCGGAAGCAAAACCGGGTTCTTCTATAGCCTGGACTGGTAAACCCGCTCCTGCTACCGGTATACCTCTTTCCCGCAATAAGGTTGCCAGTTCTTCGAGAGCCTGTCTTTCAGCGACAGGCAGGCTATACTCATCGTTCACTATCACCTGACCTTCTCGTTAATTCGCCCTCAACCAGAATCAAGAATGCTTTGAGATATCAATCCTATCACTTTGAAACCCGATTTATAACCATGCCAGGCCACCGGGTCTAAAGTTGACAGTAATAGTGTATCAAAGTAATAAACCTTTATTGATACCCTATCAAAATGTCACAAGACTGTAATATAATAATGACGATAATTTGAATTTTATTTGTAATAATAGTAGACAAAAGGTACTCTTTTTAGAAAAAGTAGTTACAAGAACAAGTTTGCATTAAAATAAATAATTGAAAGGTAACTCCTGGCTATGCGTTTTTCTCTTGTTCAAGCTATCCAACATAGCAAGTTAAGTGTCCGAGCAAAGCTGATCGGCGGCTTCCTGACTATTGCCCTTTTCCTCTTAGTACTGACCATTCTGAGCGTTCTAATAATAGGTGACCTGGGTAACAAAATTAACCAGGTAGCCACCACTAAAGACCAGAAAGCACAAGCAGCGCTACTGGACCACAGTATTGATGAACTTACCAATTCGCTGGATGATTTTTCTTCCATCGTCAAAGATATTACTCCGCTTTTGCTTAATGAGCAAAAAGGAAATACTGGGCCGGTTCCAGCAAATCAGCCCACTCCTCCCTTCCTCAACGACTATTCCTCGAAAAAAGAGGATCTCCTTAAAACAGGTGAAAATATAATCGCGGCATATCAGAACACGAAAGGTCTTCCTAAGCAAAAAGGCTTAGAGCAGTCCTGGGTTATGCAGCAACAGGGTATGCAGCACGCCCAATCACTTTATAGCCTGGTTGATTCGAAATTTCAAAATTTACTCAATCCACTTGATGAGATGGTAGCCGCTTTTACCAATCATCAGCCGGAAACAGCCCTGGCTAAAGCAGAAGAAGCTTCTAAAGCCCTGGCCGGTGCCCGTGACACTGTTAGCCAGTTTAACCAGGAATTAGATAAGCTGACAAAGGCTGTAGACGCTGAAAGTAATCAGGTCTTAGATGATGCCAATAGTGCCAGGAATATCTGGCAATGGGTTCTCCTGGCAGTCGGGCTAATAGCTCTTTCCCTGGCGGTTGCTTTTGGGATCACGCTAACCTATGTCTTTACCAGTCCGGTCGAGCGCCTGCGCAGGCGCCTGGTTAAACTGGCCGATGGCGACCTCGAATCGAAACTGATCGTGCCTAACAGAGATCAGTTTGGCGAACTGGCCAGCACCTTCAACCAGAGCATAGGGAGGCTGGGAGAAATGGTCGAGCAGGTCCAGGAGCAAGCGGTAAAGGTAAGCAGCGCGGCAGCCCAGATCTCTACCGCCAGCAACCAGTCAGCTTCAGCTACAATCGAGCAGGCCGGAGCAGTTGCCCAGGCCACCGTTACGATGGAAGAGCTGAGCCATACCGCCCAGCAAATTGCCGAGGCCGCTTCTGCGGTAGCCATAGCCGCCGAACAGACTCTGGACAGCGCGAGCGAAGGCCAGGAGACAGTCAAAGAGAGCATTAACGGGATCAACAGTCTCAAAAATCAGGTCAGAAATATTACTGATCGCATCCTGGCTCTCTCTGAGCGGTCGCAGCGAGTAGGCCACATCATTGACCAGGTGGCCTCGATTGCCGACCAGACTCACCTGCTGGCCCTGAATGCGGCCATCGAAAGCGCCGGGGCCGGAGAACACGGCAAGCGCTTTGCGGTGGTTGCCGCCAATGTCAAGCAACTGGCCGAGCGCAGCAGGCAAGCCACCAAAGATGTCCAGGCGGTGCTGGAAGAGATCCAGGCAGCGACTAATGCCAGCGTCATGGCGACAGAGCAGGGTATGAAAGAAGCCGAGCGCGGGGTGATGCTGGCGCATCGCACCGGCGAAGCGAACGAAAGCATCATTCTGATGGTGGAACGAACCGTTCAGCTTGCCAGCGGTATTTCGCTGGCGACCCAGCAGCAGCGCAGCGCTAGCGAGCAGGTCGTCACTTCCATGCGAGAGTTAGCAGGGGTAATCCAGGAAGCGGCGGCTTCGGCCAGGCAAAGTAGCGCGTTAGCCACCTCTTTAGACGAGATCGCCTGGGAGCTACGGCGCTTAACCAGCCACTTCCGTATAACCGGCAACCTTCCCTTAACCGATAATACTACTTTAAGCAATAAAACTAAGAGTAACAGGAACGGCCATTCGGCAGACGGTGGCGGCCTGGAAGAAGAAAGCCTGGCCGCAACAACTCCCTTTTACCTGTGATAAGGGCTTAATCTTTCTTATTAACTGGCCTCTTTGCGTCTGTACTGGATGGCCTCGGCGATATGGCTGGCCTGAATATTCTCGCTGCCGCTCAGGTCGGCTATCGTGCGCGAAAGTTTCAGTACCCGGTGGTAAGCCCGGGCCGATAGTTGCAACTGGCGGGTAGCCGCTTTCAAGTGAGCCTGCCCGGCACTGTCCACCTGGCAAAACTCGCGGATTTCCGCCGGACCCATCTCGGCGTTGGTCATTACACGATGATGGGCAGAAGGAGCGGCCTCGCTATCGGCGGCTTCCGTGGCAGTCGCTTTGTAGCCGGCAAACCTCCGGCGCTGAATTTCACGGGCCCGTTCCACCCGCTCCCGGATACGAGTGGAGGGTTCTCCCAGGCGGCTATCCGATAGCTTTTCGTACTCGACGCGGGCTACTTCCACGTGAATATCAATGCGATCCAGCAACGGTCCGCTCAAGCGCTTCTGGTAGCGCGTCACTACCGAGGGTGAACAGGTACAGGCGCGCGCAGCATCCCCAAAATAGCCGCAAGGGCAGGGATTCATGGCCGAAATGAAAATGAAGTTGGCCGGGAAAGATAGGGTGCCACTGGCCCGGCTGATAACCAGGGTGCGATCTTCTAAGGGTTGGCGCAGGTTATCCAGCATGGTCTGGCCGAATTCGGGCAGTTCGTCCAGAAAGAGTACACCGCGATGAGCCAGGCTAATTTCACCGGGTCGCGGAGAGCGCCCGCCTCCAACCAGCCCGGCATTTGAAATCGTGTGGTGGGGAGCGCGGAAAGGCCGAGTACGCATCAGCGGCGTATCAGCCGAGAGTAGCCCGGCAACGCTGTAAATCTTGGTTACTTCAAGCGCTTCTTCGATGGTAAGCCGGGGTAAAATACTGACCATCGTACGGGCCAGTAGAGTCTTACCCGAACCGGGAGGGCCGGACATCAGCAGGTTATGATTTCCGGCAGCCGCCACTTCCAGAGCGCGTTTAGCATGTTCCTGGCCCTTGATTACGGAAAAGTCGTACTGAGCTTCGGCAGCCAGCAGAGTTTGCTCCAGGTTCTCCAGGTCCAGTTTGTAAGGGGCAATCACTTGCTCGCCTCGCAGATGCCGCACCAGGGCAGAAAGAGATTCTACAGGGATTACTTCCAGGTCTTCCAGCAGGGCCGCTTCCGCCGCATCAGTGGCGGGGACAAAGACCCGCTTGATGCCGTGCTTGCGGCCAACCGCCACCATCGGCAACACACCATCGGTATGGCGTAAAGCGCCATCCAATGAAAGTTCGCCCAGGAAGAGGGTATTTTCAAGGTTAGCGCTCAGTTGCTCGCTGGCCAGTAGCACTCCAACTGCTATCGGCAAGTCGTAGGCCGGGCCTTCTTTGCGCAGGTCGCCGGGGGCAAGGTTAACCGTAATCTTTTTATTGGGGAAAACCGCCCAGCTATTCCGGATAGCCGAGCGTACCCTTTCGCGAGCTTCCTGCACGGCGGTATCCGGCAAACCTACCAGTTGAAAGGCGGGCAAGCCTGCGTTACTTATGTCAACTTCAACTTCGACGATAGCCCCTTCCAGGCCTACTACAGCGCAACTGAGAACTTTAGCCAGCACGTTATCACAAACTTTCTACGACGAAGCGATATTAAGCTTTATAATTCTATTATATTTCTTTGGTGGAACTCTCTGCCGCTATACTGCTTGCTAAAATGCTATCACACCTTTGTACTATTGTAAACGACTATTTAGCTGGACACAACTACATCGGATAAGCACAAGTGTAAATATCGATCCTAAAGCCCGCCGGTGCATCCTGCCAAACCCTCCTTTCTTCATATTGTAACAATACCATATACTAAAAGAGAACGAATTACAGATATTCCTAATACGTCAAAATTAAGCTATAATTTTATCTGCTAAAAATTCATATTACCGGATGTAGAACTATTGTTAGAACAGTTAAGTTCTCGCAGCGAATGTTATATTCGGTTATAATACTAATACAGACAGATTAGAGCCAATGTTCTAGAAACTTACTAAAGCACATGAATACTTCTGTATTTTTTGACTTGCGCCAACAGTATCATAAAAATATTTTCGAAAATATATTGGGGTATCGTTCTACGACAGGAGGAGGTCTAACTGTTGCGGACAGCGCCAATAAGTTAAGCAAAGATATTGCTGAAAGAGTAGCACGTAAAATTGGATTACCTTTGTGTCCTCAACCTCCCGAAGGTCAAACGGCCGGATCTCGTTTTACTGAGTATACGAAGGAGTTTTTAGAAACCTCTTTCAACCGTCTTCAACATATACGTCCTGGAAGTTGGCACTTTTCTACCAATCAAGCCTCATCCGGTATAGCATCCTTTGACCAATACGAACATTTGTCGCTGTTAAAGGCAGATAAATTGCTTCAAACTGCTGGAAATATTCAAAAACTAGAGCAGTCCAAAACTAGTCCAGAATTGCAAAACATAATACAATCATATAAAGACTTAACAGCAGCATTAGCTAGTACAGGTTTGTGAAAAAGGTTCAAGGGATAGCTAAGCTTGTAAAGGACGGCCTTTGTAAGTCCAACGAAAGGGTTTCGCACAGACTCGATTAAAGTAGTCAATGAACTCTTCCAGGCGCTTACGCAAGTCTTCGAC
>DATAKM010000083.1:0-28100 GCA_036261665.1 Chloroflexia bacterium | reverse complement strand
GGTAGCCTCCGTGACCTTCTGCTGATCGAAAGCTACCTGTTCCGATTTATTACCCAGGTCATCAATCACGATGATACTGAGGATAGTCAGGATTAACAGGAAAAGGGCAATGGTGAGGAAACCGGTAATCAGTTTGGAGCGCACACTTAAACGATTGCGCTGAATAGTTTGAATGAGAGAAAAACGCATGGCTGGGATGAACCTTTCAAACTAACTCTTAATTTAGTATAAGCTTGATTATAACTTAAGAATTTCCAACTTACCATACTCATATTAATAATTAAATGTCTGCCGGAGTCGCTCAAAAAGGCCGAGGCTTCTTTCATTATAGAAAAGATCTAATTCAGTCCTGGCCTTTTACCTCTCTCAAAACTCTGCTGTATTGTTCACCCACCTCTTCCAGCTAATACAGCCCTCAGGCTTACCAGGTTGGCTCTTTGGGCAACAGTTATGCCTGTAACCCGCTAATGTTCATGCCTTCGTATGGTCGCAGCGCTCGCAAAACCTTGAGACATTCGCCACTTTTTACCTCCCATATCCTGCTTCAGGAACTCTGCGAGAACTTCAGCTAAAAAATGTTACAGACCAGCTCAGAAGGTGGTTGCAGGCAACTGGGACTGTGGGTGTATCAAGAGGAAGCTACTAAGTGTAAGGTAGGGGACATTATTCAAGTAGAGCTAGCTTTTATGCAAACGGGACAAATTTCAGGTATTGGTAGCAACCTGCAAATTTTAGAATAAATAGAAACTGACCTTGCTCTCCAGGCCGACTTTCGCTTTTGCATGAGCAGTGCGGAAGAAAAAGATTCCTGGGATCATTATAGGACATATACAACTCTACAGGAATAGCTTTACTTTAATCTCTTAAAATTTTAGCTAATTTTTAGATTACCCGACTCTGATTTTAGAAAGACTTTAGGTTTCAAAGTTACAATCAATTCAGATCAAAAATCGAATGGTTATAAATATAGTCCATCTTCAATCCTGCAAATAGTTTGTCAATTTATTAGGATTGCGGGTTTTGAAACTTAAAAGGAAGTTAGACTAAGGGAATGATAACGATACTATTGATAGTAGAAAACAAATCTTCCCTGGTTATCTTTTTTTACTTGAAGTTAGATGCGAATTACTGGCTTTTATACGCTGGTCACCAGGAGTTTCGGATGTCCTGATTGATACAGAGGGGCCAGTCCCGATACCGGCTATATTTTCTTGACTTCAATCTATCTGCCTGGCTTTCCTGCCAGGGCAAAAGCCAGCAGGTATTACTTTAGCACCTGCTTAAACAGGAAGTTACAGCAAAACCGGCATGGCAGGCAGGATATAGTACTACCTGCTGTAACCAACAAATTTACTAAAGCTTGAAGTTCTACTTTTAAGGTTAAAGTGACCATTCAAGTGGGGAAAGAACTTCGAAAGGGCGGTAGCATGCCTTAGTAGCTTAAGATAGAAATTAGAGGATAATTTTGGAACTTAGAAGATACAGCTTAATCTTAAGACGCTGGCGCTGGTTGATCTTTTTGTTGACTATTCTTTCTACTGCTGCCACGTTCGTTCTGAACTCTCTTTCCACTCCTGTCTATCAGGCTTCTACTACTATCCTGATCAACCAGGCGCCCAGTACCTCTGCCACACAGGATTATAACTCGGTTCTAGCCGGCCAGTCTCTTACTCAGACCTACAAAGAACTTCTGACCAAACGACCGGTACTGACCAAGGTTATAGCAGACCTGGGGCTGAATATGGCTACTGAGCAGCTCGAAAATAAAATCAAGGTAGATAATGTTCATAACACTTTGCTGCTGATATTATCAGTGGAGGATAAGAATCCGCAACTGGCCGCCACTATCGCCAATGCGCTTGCCAAAGATGCTATTATCCTGAATCAGGATCTTCTGGCCAGTCGCTATATGGCCACCAGGCAAAGCCTTGAGACTGAACTGAGTAAAATTCAATCTGATATCGCTCGTAGTCAGACGGCTTTGGATGCTCTGAAAATTCCTTCCTCTCCCGAGCAGCAGGTCGAGCAGACAAAACTACAGACAGAGCTTACCCAGTACCGGACCAGCTACGCCAGTTTACTAAAAAACTACGAAGATTTGCGGTTGGCTGAAGCACTAAATACCAGCAATTTGAAAGTGGTTGAGGAAGCCCAGCCCCCGGTTAAACCTGTTCGACCTAATGTGCCACTCTCCACTCTCCTGGGAGGTCTGGTCGGTTTACTCCTGGCAACTGGTATCGCTTTTCTGATTGAATATCTCGATGACTCGGTTAAAACCACTGAACAAATTGAACAGTTGGCTAATACCGCTGTCCTGGGCGTGATTTCTCGGATGAAAGGGAAGGATTTACCTTCCAGGCAAATTGACTTCCGTCACTCCACTTCGCTGACCGCGGAGGCCATCCGGGTTTTATGCGCTAATATCGAGTTCTGCCGGGTGGACAATCCTATCCGTACTCTGCTGGTAACAAGTAGCAACGCCAGAGAAGGTAAGAGTACCATTATCGTTAATCTGGCCATTGCATTCGCACAGCTTGGTAAACGGGTTATCCTGGTTGATACCGATTTACGCCGGCCTTCCCTGCATAACTATTTTCTACAAGCTAACGTCAGAGGTGTTACTACCGCTTTGCTAGAGCAGGGTGGTGATGTTTCAGATTACCTGCTTTCCTCCCCGCTCGATAACCTGAAGTTTCTCGCCAGTGGGCCACTGCCGCCGAGTCCAGCAGAACTACTGGGCTCAAATCGAATGCGGGAACTGCTGAATGAGCTTAAAACCCGGGCGGACATTGTCCTTTTTGATAGTTCTCCTCTACTACCGGTGATTGACGCCACCTTGCTCGCGCGCCTTTGCGATGCTACCCTGATAGTGGTCAGTTCCGGGAATACGAAGGCCGATAACCTGAAGAAAGCTTATAACCAACTCCAACATTCCGGTGCAAGAGTGCTTGGAACGGTCCTTAACCGCGCTTCGTCCGGCAAGAACTCCTACTACAACTACTATCCCAAAGACTTTTCCAAAGAGGAAGAAAAAAAGAAATTATTTTTTTTCTTAAAGCATAAGCAATCTCTTACTAGCGTTGAACTGTCAGAAACCAGGATTACAAACCCTAGCTTTGCTGCTGATAGCGGTGGTGAATTTTCCTCTTCCCATAAAATTGATAGGCCGGACACGCAAGCCATTGATAGAGCTTTTCGGCTGCCAATGATTGTCCCTGGCAAACTTACTGTTATTGAAGGCCAGGCGGCCGGGCAGATCTTTCAAATACAAAGTGAAATTGTGCGGGTTGGCCGGTCGTTACACTTAAACTCTTCGCCAGAAGTTACGTGTTCTACCAACCTGACAAACACCTGCAACTCTACGGTAGTTACCAGTCAAGTTGGTGCGGGTCTCTTTTTGATAAATGATGAAAAAATCAGCCGGCAGCATGTTGAGATTACCTGCCGGGTAGACGGTTATTACCTGCGCGACCTGGAAAGTACCAACGGTACCTGGCTTAACGGCAAAAAGCTCGGTAAGGAACCCGAGTTACTCGAAGATGGAGCGGAAATAAAGCTGGGCTACCGGACAACCATCGTTTACCATCAGACCATTTAATGCTGTTACAACCCGATAATGCTTAACTACCTCGGGGTACTAACTGGCCTGGTGAAAAATCGCGCCGATTTCACTGTAAATTTTTGTTTTTCCAGATTTTGAATAATCCAGAATTTAAGAAAATCATTGAAATAGATTTTAAGATGCAATCCATCCGTCAAATATCACTCAATCGTCAAGTAGCACTGGTTGAAACTCAAGCTTCAGCCTTTCCTGGCTTTTTACAGCAATCGCTCCTGGTTATGATTGCTTTTATTTATAGCGGGCTGTTCTTCTTTTTAGTTTCTTTTTCGTCGCTACTGCTATATGGGTTTTACCTCTTACTGGGCTCCACAATTGTTGTTTGCCTTCTGGTAAATAAACAGGCTATCAAGGGCTTTCGGGTTATATTACCCTACTTACTTTGGATATTGTTCTATTCGGTATGGGGATTGCTGGTTACTCCCTATCCTGGCGTGGTTTTTCCAGAAACTCTAAGATTGATACTCAGAATTCTCTTGGTTACTGGTGCTGTAGTAGTGGCACTCAGTAAGTTAGCAGATATTTCCCGGCTTTCTTTCTACATTCAACTGGCAGCCATTCTAAACTGTCTTGTTTCAATCTGGGAAAACGCTGACCCTTTCCTGACAAAACAAATTGCTGACTCCCTGAATAGTTCTTTTGCTAAATTTAGCGGCTACCGGCCAGCCGGACTGTGGGCAGACCCAAATGAAGCGGCTTACGCCTTTATTTTTGCACTATTACTCTCGCGCTTCAATAAAGGAATTTTTGCCTGGGTAGGCCGGTTTGCCTCTATTATAGGTGTTTACATGAGTGTTTCTCGAAGTGGCACTTATCTACTAGTGTTATGCCTGGTGATACTCTTTGTTACTAAGGTTAGAAAAATACATATTAACCATCTTACCATTGCTATAACTTCATTTATTGTAGCCTTTATTCTGGCGAGCCTTTTACTGCTTGTTTCCACTGAAAGCCCGAAACTAGATCTGGATTTTTCCAACCAATGGAATATCTCGCGGTTACTCGATTTCTCAGAAACAGGCGCTCAGAATAATTCGGCTTTTTCCCGTGGTGACTTGACATTAGATGGTTTGAATTATGCCCTGGAGGGGGAATGGTACGGTTATGGTATTTTCTCCTTTCAAGGTTATGGAGAGCTGTCTGCTGTAGACTCCTCGACCCTGATGAGCCGGAAGGGTGTTGGAGCACATGATATTTATGTTGTAATACTTGGCGAGATTGGTTTATTCGGTTTATTTCTATACCTTCTGGTAATGGCATTGGGGTTTGCTAATACTTGCAAAACCACGCTGGAGAGCAGTCATCGTCTTACCATGTTGTTACTGTGGTTGGTATATCTCTTAATTGGACTTGTATTACACCTGTTATTCACTTCCTATACCCTGCTAATTTACCTGGCTCTGCTTTATCGCATACCGCAGGTTCTAAAACCGGTTTCTCTTTCTCAAGCAAAAGCTCAAAGCCAATCTGACAGACCCATACTGTTCAAACCAGCCGGTAAAAGCTTGTTAACTCCTATTACAAGAAATTTCAGGAATACTCCAGCTTCAAGCTCAGACTTTCGAACCATCCCTGTTCCGGCAAAGCTGGAAAGTAAGCCTGAAGAAATCGTGCCGTTAATAGGAAGCATCGGATTTGATGATACCTCGTATACAACAAATATTAATCACTGTATCCTGGCAAAATTAAATCAAATTGGCAATAAGTCGATTAATCGCCAGATTCTTAGCGCTGCAGTTGTTATGATGGCCATCGGTTGCGGTGTTAAATTTCTTTCGCTTCTCAAAGAAGGACTTACCTCAAGCGCTTATGGTACCGGAGATGCTGTAGATGCTTTTCTGATAGCTTACTTAATTCCAAATTTTGTTATGAGTGTACTGGCTACACCTTTTACCGCTGCCTTGATTCCTGCTTATATACAGGTGAAAGAACAGGAAGGTTCAAAGGCGGCGCAAAAACTTTTCTCCGCAGCTCTGACCGCTGGTACAATTTTACTGTCGCTGGTAACCCTAGCGCTGGCCTTGTGCGGTCCGCTTATCTTAGGTTTAATAGGCGCTGGCTTTAGCCAGCAAAAGCTTACATTAACTTGCGAACTGTTTTATATTCTCCTGCCAATAATAGTACTAAACGGCCTGGCTGTTATCTGGACTGCTGTACTAAACGCCGAGGAAAAATTTGCCACTTCAACCATCGTACCGGTTGTGATTCCTTTGAGCTTAATAGTTTTCCTCATATTTTTTAGAGAATCTTTTGGTATTTTCGCGCTGGCATACGCCACTCTGCTTGGGACCGTATTACAGACCGGATTGCTTTATCTTTGTGTCGTGAAACAAAGGATTTCTTTTCATTTCTGCCATCCCAGAAATGTACCGGCATTAAGCCAGGTAATCAAACAATACCGACCTTTGCTTATTGGAGCTTTCCTGCTCGGCAGTACCGGTTTAATGGATCAGACAATGTGCGCTTTGCTTGCGCCGGGAAGCGTAGCGGCATTGAGCTATGGTAGTAAGTTAACTTCACTTATTAGTGGGATAGTCAGTGTTGCACTGTCAACCGCAGTTTTCCCCTACCTTTCTAGAATGGCAGTTGCATCAAACTGGCAGGGAGTAAAAAATACTTTAGTAACTTACAGCAAGCTAATTCTTGCAGGCACTTTTACAGGGGTTGTGATTCTGGGCTTAATGTCTGAATTCCTGGTAAAAGTCCTGTACGAAAGGGGAGCTTTTAACGCTTCTGATACCTCCCTTGTGTCAAATATCCAGATAATGTACGTGCTTCAATTGCCTTTTTACACTCTGGCCGTGTTCTTCTCCAGAGCTATTTCCTCCTTACAGACTAACCAAATCCTGTTACGGGGCACAATCATAAGCTGCTTTCTCAATCTTATTTTTGACTTGGCTCTAATGAAGGTAATGGGTGTACCCGGTATTGCTCTTTCTACCACCTTAATTTACATGATTTCTTCGATATATCTGGGTTTTATGACGTATCGTCAACTGATGGACAAAACTGGAAAGCAGAAAAAAAGAGCGAGTATTCGGGTTATTGCGCGATTCAAAGTAGTTTTTAGTTTATTGCATGGGTATAGAAATGATTAAAACGGACGCTCAAAAGAAAGCTTTAACACTCGTTATCCATTCACTTTCAGCCGGCGGAGCTGAAAAAATAATGTCAATTCTGGCTAACTACTGGGCAGACGAAGGTAACAGGGTAACATTAATCACTATGGCCGATACACCTCCTTTTTATGCCCTTAATAAAAGGGTAAATTTCCGTCCCTTAGGGCTTGCAGAGGCTTCAAAAAATTGGCTGGTTGCTATGTTTAACAGTCTAAAGAGATTGTTAATACTTCATAGGGCGATCGTTGTTTCTAACCCTGATGTGGTAATTTCTTTTATGGATCGTCAGAATGTTCTTACCCTCCTTGCCACAAGAGGTCTAAAGCTACCGGTAGTTGTTTGCGAACATACCGAACCAGGACGGGCAGCTTTAAGTAAAATCTGGCAAAAACTACGTTTTTGGACCTATCCTGTATCGAGTGCTGTAGTTGTGCTAACTGACACCGCCCAAAACTTCTTTCCAGCGAACATCCGAAAAAAAACTTTTGTTATACCAAACCCGGCAATCTTACCTGACTCTTTCGAGGTGTCAAAACAGGTTAGTGAAAACTCCTCCCCTAAAATAGTAGCGATGGGCCGCTTGATACCCTTAAAAGGTTTTGATTTTCTCATCAAAGCTTTCTCTTCCATTTCTTCTCAACATCCTGATTGGACTTTAGAAATCTGGGGAGAAGGGGCAGAACGGTCAAGTTTAGAAGCCTTGATTAAACAATTTGGAATTGAAAGTCAGGTTTTTCTGCGGGGTTTTACTTCTCGGCCTTTAGAGGTACTCAAGCAGGCTGATTTTCTTGTTTTATCTTCTCACTATGAAGGCTTTCCTACGGTAATCTGGGAAGCTATGGCTTGCGGGCTTCCGGTCGTAAGCTTTGATTGTCCGAGTGGACCGGGAGCTATTATCCGGGATGGTGTTGATGGCATCCTGGTACCCAATGGAAATGTTGAGGCACTTGCGGAAGCTATGAGCAACTTAATGTATTCGGAAGCCGAAAGACGAAGACTGGCTTCACGCGCACCGGAAGTCTTAGAACGTTTTGGGCTGGATAGAGTGATGCGCAGGTGGGAAGCTCTTTTCCAGGAGGTCATTCCTGCTTACAACTCTTCTGACAGCAATATTAAATCTTTAGAAACCGTAGCATGAGTACAAATCTTTCCATGAAGAAGAACAAATTAAACCTGCTATTCATTATTCGACTGCTTGATTATGGCGGGGCGGAACGGCAATTAATAGAACTGGTTAAAGGGCTGGATAAAACTCGCTTTTTTATAACGGTAGTAACTTTCTACGATGGCGGAAATCTTCGCCCTCAGCTTGAAGAAGTTGAGGGTATCAAAGTTATATCTTTGAGTAAAAAGGGACGCTGGGACATCGGGCCTTTTGCGTGGAGACTCTGGAAAGTAACCCGGCAGGTAAAGCCTGATATCATTCACGGCTATATGGACCTGCCAAACCTCGTAAGCCTGGTCCTGGCTAAACTGGTGGGAGCTAAAGCTGTATGGGGAATTCGGGCTTCCAGGGTTGAGCTTGCTAACTATGATCCGCTACAAAATTTGATTTTCCGCCTGGGGGCTTTCCTGTCTCGCTTCGTTGATCTAATTATAACTAATTCGTATGCCGGGAAAAGTGATCATATTATGCAGGGTTACTGTGGTAAACGAATGGTGGTAATACCCAACGGGATTAATACCGGCAAGTTTTATCCTCAACCGGAAGTTAAAGCCGAACTCTATGCCGAATGGAAGATCGGCAGGAACAAAAAGCTGATCGGTTATGTCGGGCGCCTGGACCCTCAAAAAGATTATCCGACTTTCCTGAGGAGTGCCGCCGCACTGCTTAAACAACGCGAAGATGTGAGCTTTGTCTGTACTGGTACGGGTGCCGAAAACTATAGCCGGGTATTAAAAGCACTGGCGAGCGAACTGGGTCTGGATAATCACCTGACCTGGGCGAGTGGTCGCAGCGATATGCCTGCGGTTTATAACTCACTGGATATACTTACTCTTTCTTCCTGTTATGGAGAGGGTTTTCCTAATGTTGTGGGCGAAGCGATGGCCTGCGGGGTTCCGGCGGTTGTAACCGATAACGGAGATAGCGCTTTAATTGTCAGGGATGAAGCCAGGATAATCAAAATCGGGGATAGTAAGGCCCTGGTTGAAGCCTGGCTAAGATTACTGGATCTTGAACCGGCAGAACGGCAGGCACTCGCAGGTATCTTACGAGAGCGAATTATTCAAAATTTTAGCGTTTCACATCTTATAACTCATACCACAAAGGCGCTAGAAAGTATCCTATGATTACCAGAATTAAAGTAGTACATCTGATTACCGGGCTTGGGGTAGGCGGGGCGGAAATGATGCTTTATAAGCTTGTAACTCACCAGAACTCGCAACCCCTGGAAAATATAGTAGTCAGCCTGACTGAGGGAGGTTTTTTTAGAGAAAAGGTTGAAGCTTCCGGGGTGAAAGTATATTCGCTCGGGATGCAGCCAGGGCGGCCATCTTTAGCGGCCATACTTAAACTCATAAAAATTCTAAAAAAAGTACAACCGGATATCGTGCAAAGCTGGCTCTACCATGCTGATTTACTGGGCACCCTTGCAACCAGACTAACTGGCAATGTTCCCTTAGTATGGGGAGTGCATAATTCCTATCTTGACATGTCAAAGTACAGGAGGCTTTCCGGTTGGACGCTCAAAGCCTGCGCCCGGCTATCAAATCTGCCGACTGCTGTGTTAGCTGTATCGGAAGCCGGGCGGGATTACCATTCCAGTATCGGCTATAAACCCAGAGAATGGGCGCTTATTCCAAACGGTATTGATACGGAGCAGTTCAAACCAGACCGGCAAGCTCGAAGTGAGGTACGAAAGGAATTAAACCTTTCTGAAGAGACACCCTTGATCGGGCTGATAGCACGTTTCGATCCTCAAAAAGACCATGCAAACTTCTTTAGAGCTGCCGCAATCTTAAATGAACTCAGACCGGATGTACATTTTGTCCTGGCCGGGAAGGATGTTACCCGGGAAAACCAACAGCTTGCATCATTAATCAAGCTAAAAGACCCGTCGGTTGTTCACCTACTCGGATTACGCCAGGATATTCCACGTTTAACGGCTGCCTTCGATATCTCTACATCCTCTTCCTTTGGCGAGGCTTTTCCACTCGTCCTGGGCGAGGCGATGGCCTGCGCTGTCCCTTTAGTGGTAACTGATGTAGGCGACTCGGCAAAAGTGGTAGGTGATACGGGTAGAGTCGTTCCTCCCCGGAATGCGCCAGCCCTGGCCACAGCCTGGAAGGAACTATTGGAAGTACCTTTAGAGGAGCGGTTAGCACTGGGAAACCGCTCCCGCCAGCGGGTGCAAGACTTTTACTCGCTGGACATGGTTGTAAGTGAGTATGCAGCTCTCTATGAACGCCTGCTGATGGTAAGTTCAATAAGAACAAATCGAAAAGTTTCTCTTTCCGGCAGTTTAAACGAGGGGTTTAGATGAAAAAGGTTCGCTTACTCCTGGTAATTACCCAGTCAGAAACCGGGGGCGCGCAAAAGTATGTCCGGGACCTGGCAACCGGGCTGCCCCGGGAGCAATATGAGGTTAAGGTGGTTTGTGGAGGCAATAGTAAACTCGTTACCGACCTTCAAAGAGAGGGAGTTGAAGTAACAGCTTTAGAATGCCTGGTGCGGGAGATAAACCCTGTAAAGGATTGGAAGGCTTTTACGGCTTTAAGAAAGATAATCAAAGCCTGGCAACCCCGGATCGTCCATACCAACAGCAGTAAAGCCGGTTTATTAGGGCGGCTGGCTGCCAGAAGCTGTAATACTCCGGTGATTCTTCACACGGCGCACGGTTTTGTGCTGAGTGAGCCGCTCAGTCTGCCTGTAAAAACCTTTTACTGGATCGCTGAAAAAGCGGGAGCTATAGCCGGGAACCACACCATCGCGGTCTCGGAGAGTGACCGGCGACTGGCTTTACGCTTCGGCCTGACAGCGCCCTCAAAAATTACAACTATTTACAACGGTATTGAAATTCAACCGGATGAATCGCCTGCCGGGCAATTTGAAGACTTGCGTCTTGCCGCCGGTCTTCCGCCGGAGAAAAAGCTGGTTGGAACCGTAGCCAACTTCTATCCGACAAAGGGTTTAAGCTATTTTATCAGTGCATGTGCCCAGGTAAAGAAGGTTTTTCCAGACTGCCATTTTGTTTTGATCGGAGATGGTGAGGAAAGGGCCTTACTGGAGCGCCAGGTACAAGAACTGGAACTTTGCCAGGATGTAACCTTCAAAGGTAGATGCGAGGATGCCTGGCGAATGATGCATAGTTTGGATGTTTTCGTAATTTCCTCTGTCAAAGAAGGGCTACCTTTTTCCCTTTTAGAAGCAATGGCCCAGGAGAGGCCGATCGTAGCCACCAGGGTTGGTGGTATACCGGAGGTCTTGCGGGAAGGAGAGTTTGGAAGGCTGGTAGCCGCAGGCGAACCGCAAGCGCTGGCAAAAGAAATCATTGATTTGTTGGAGCATCCGGCAGCGGCCAGAGAGTTAGGACGGCAGGCTCGATGTAGAGTCCTGGAGAGTTTCACTCTTGATAAGATGATCAGTTCTACTCATCAGTTATACCAGAAACAATTAGCAGTTAAAGGTGATAAAAGTTTATGAAGGTGCTATTAACGCGTGCCGCAGGCTTTATCGGAAGTAATCTGGCCGGCAGGTAGCCAGTACGATTAGACCTTTGTTGGAAATAGGATCAAGGGGTACTAGCGGCCCTGGATCACCCGTTTGATCGGGAAGTAATAAACCGGTGTGACTTCCATAATCAGTTATTTTTGCTGCTGCTCGTTATTCTACTACAAGCCACTAATAACGTTCTTGCTATTGTCGAAGCTTAATCGTAGTAATGTCTTACCAGTCGAAAGGTGGGTCTCGCATGTTAAACCGTCAGTTAAAACAATCTCAGCTAGAAATTACTGCGATAGATTACACGCACTCATTATGGCTTAACAAACATCAAAATTTACCTCTACATTTCTCGGAACGAAAGTTACTGCTGGCGGTGGTAGATCTGCTGGCGGTAAACTCGGCTCTCATGATCAGTCTTACTGCCCGCCCTGACTTCAAATTCGATTTTTATGATCTCTGGTTCCGCTTCCCCTGGTTTTTATTTATCAACGCAATCTGGATGGTCAGTGGCGTGATTTTTAACATTTACGATCTGAAGCGCGCTGCCCGGCTGACTGTTTCTTTGCCAGCCAGTTTTTTTGTAATAATTCTCACGCTGGTCATCTATAAGACAGTGCCTTTTCTCGCTCCTGAAGTATCGAACCAGGGAATTGAAAGCGCAGTGCTACTGGGCCTGACGTTTGCGGGCGTAGTTTCCTGGAGGGTCTTTTATGCCCGGGTGCTGGTAAGTCCCAATTTCCAGACGAGAGCCCTGGTGATCGGAGCAGGACATGCCGGGCGTACGCTGGCGGCTGAACTTTACAGCTTGAACCACAAAGAGAGTGGTGCCACCGGCTACCACTTGGTGGGTTTTATAGACGATGATTACACCAAGCATGGTGCCTATATAGAGAATATTCGTGTCCTGGGCACGAGCCGTGACCTGGTGCAAGTAGTCAAAAGATTGCATCCGGATGTGCTGATCATTGCGATAACCCGGCGCGAAACGATTGACCCTCAGTTATTTGAGGCCATCCTGAGGTGTCGTGAGATGGGAACAGCGGTCACAACTATGAGCGAGGTTTATGAACAGCTCACCGGACGCGTACCTGTAGAACATACCGGAAGAACCTTTGATACAGTGATGCCTTTAGCTTATCCAGCGACCCGGCGTATCTACAGAGGTCTTCAGCGTTTATTGGATATGGGCGTCAGCTCTTTTGGCTGTTTAATAGTATTGCTTGTGATACCCGTTATCTGGCTGTCTAACCGGATTTGTTCGCCGGGGCCGCTTTTTTACCGGCAGGAGCGAGTGGGACAAAGTGGCAAAGTTTTTTCAATTGTAAAATTTCGTTCTATGCGAGTGGACGCTGAAAAGTTATCGGGAGCAGTATGGGCCAGTGTAAATGACGCGCGGATTACGCCAGTCGGTCAGTTTCTCAGAAAAACTCGCCTTGATGAAATCCCCCAATTCTGGAACATTCTGAAGGGTGATATGAGCCTGATAGGGCCTCGTCCTGAGCGACCCCTTTTTGTAAAACAGCTAGAAGAAAAGCTACCGTTCTACCGCTTACGCCACGCTGTGAAACCGGGCTTAACCGGTTGGGCCCAGGTGGAATACCGTTATGCTTCCTGCCTGGAAGATTCGCTGGTAAAACTTCAGTACGACATTTATTACATCAAGCACCAGGGATTGTTACTGGATTTCAAAATAACCCTGAAAACGATCAGGGTGGTGCTTGGTTTCAAAGGTCGGTAGTTGACTCGCTCATTTAGATCCATCCAGCCGGTCAGAACCTTAATCCGGCTGGATGCTTCGAAACCGGTAACCTAAACCGCGCTCGGTCAGAATATAATGGGGACGGGAAGGGTCGGGCTCTATTTTGTGGCGTAGCTGCCCGATAAAAACGTGCAGGTATTGAGTTTCGTTCTCGTACTCCGGCCCCCATACTTTCATCAAAGCGGAGCGGTGGGTGATTACCCGCCCGGCGTTCTGGGTAAGGTATTTCAAAAGCTCGTACTGTTGATGAGTCAGTTTAAGCTCTTGCCCGTGCAAATATACCCGGTGCTCGGCAAAATTGATGGTCAGATCATCTATGGTGAGCAGAGGTTCCTTTTTTTCGGCCTGCTGTTGATTGGACCGGCGTAAGGCTACTTTAATCCTGGCGACCAGCTCGTTAAGACCAAAAGGTTTGGTCAGATAATCATCTGCGCCTAGCTCCAGTGCTTCCACTTTCTGATATTCTTCACTCCGCGCAGAGAGCACTATAATTGGCACCTGGCTCCATTCTCTTACTCGCCGGCATACCTCCAGACCACTTAAACGAGGAAGGTTTATGTCAAGTAAAATCAAATCCGGCAGTTGCTCCTCTATAGAAGCTAGAGCTTCCTGACCATCAGAGGCGGTTACGACTCGCAAGCCATAGCCGGTCAGGTTGCGCTTGAGCATCCGTAAAGAAGGGGCTTCATCTTCGATGATTAGAATTTTAGCTGGTTTTAGCGTTGTATGTATTTCTGATACCATTTGGTCTTAACCTGATTACGAAATAAAATAAATGGGATTACTGCCATCTGAACCTGCCTACTACAAAGGCAACCAGAAAGAAAAGTTACATCCTCTGTTTTCACGCCCTGGCTGGACCCAGATTTCACCTTTATGGGCCTTAATAATCCCTCTACATATAGCCAGGCCCAGGCCCAATCCGGTAGAGCTATTTTCCAGCCGGTGAAATTGTTGGAAAATAAGTTCGCGCTGCGCTTCTGGAATACCCGCACCTTCGTCCTCGATTTCTACCATAATACCCATCTGCCCGGTTTTTGCAGAGCTTAACCCGGGAGTAGGCCATACTTTTTGAGATACATCTATACGGATCACACTGTTACAAGGAGAATAGCGGACGGCATTTTCCAGCAAATTGGACAACACCTGCTCCAACTGAACGTAGTCAGCCGAAAAAAGGGGCAATCTCTCTTCGAAATGAGTTATAACCTGATGCTGTTCAAGAATAGAACTCCTCCGCAAGCGGTCAACTACTTCATTGATCAGTTCCGGTAAGTAAAATAAGCCTTTGTCTAACCTTAGAAGCCCCGCTTCTATTCGGCTATAATTCAGGATGCTGGAAATTAACCGTTCCAGCCTGTCAACCTCGCTTTCGATTACTGCCAGATATTCACGCTGTTCCACCGGTTCGAGCGCGACCTGCTCATCCAGCAAGCCCGCGGTAGCAGTTTTGATAGTATTGAGGGGAGTTCTTAAATCGTGAGATACGGATGCCAGTAAAGTAGATTGCCATTCGAAGGCTTCCTTCAAATGAGGCAACTGGGCGGCTTCGGTTCTAACGTTTATAAGTTCCAGGCTACGCGCCAACTGAGCGGCAACCAGTAACAGAAGCCACTGCAATTCATCATCCAGAAGTTTTATGGTGTGAAGGCTCAAAGGTAGTAAGGCTACCATTACTCCCAGTTTAACTTCAGCTTTAATCAGTGGTAAATAAGCCAGCAGAGCCTGATGGTCCTCTAGCTGAAAATAAGACGCCTCACGCTTTTCATAAACGTCCCGGAGCACTTCCGGCCTAACCGGAGAAGGAAGTTGGGAATTCTGAGAATAAATAGCAACCGGTTCCACCGTTTCTAACTCCTCGGAGATAGTAGAGTAGACCGCTAGAAATGTTGCGCCCACTACTCTGGCAATCTTTTCCAACTGTTTGAAGCTATCATCCAAAGTCAGCTCAGAAAGCCTGTCTTTTACCTGCTGAATTTCAACCCTGTACTGGCGATTGAGCATCTCTTGCTTACTTAATCGAGTACTGATCGCTTTTAAGAGCTGCTCTACACTGAAAGGCTTGACGAGATAATCATCAGCGCCTTGCTCCATTCCCTGGCGCAGTGATTCAAGATCGGCTTTGGCTGTGAGAAAGATGAATGGAATGGCAGAGGTTCGATCACTTTCCTGCAACCTGGCCAGTACTTGATAGCCATCAATGTCAGGCATCATAATATCGCAGACAATCAAATCGGGTAGTTTCTCGAAAGCCAGCTCTATCCCCTTTCGTCCGTCTTCTGCTCCCAATGCCTGAAATCCTTCTACTTCCAGAAGATCCAGGGTTGTTTCTCGAACCAGCCGGTCATCATCAATTACGAGTATTGTTTTCATGCTTCAATTCACACCAGTTTTCAAGAGGAATTCTTACTGTAAAACAGCTACCAACCCCCACCTGACTCTCTACTGTGATCGTTCCTCCATGTAGTTCCACGCTTCTTTTGACAATAGTTAAACCTAAACCCGTACCCGGAGTTGTACCGACGTTTTTCGCGCGATGAAAAACCTCAAATAGACTTGAGATATCTTCAGACGGTATCCCAATACCTTCATCCTGTACTTCCAGCACAAGTTCTTGCTCCCGGCAGTTCAGTCTTACCTGGATCTTTTTACCGGCAGGAGAATACTTGACTGCGTTAGAAAGTAAATTTTCTACAATCTGTCGCAACAATTTCTCATCAAGCAGGGCCGTAACCTTTGCTTCTTGATGTACAAAGCTAAATTCGTGTTTGAAATCCGTGCTATACATGAACTCATCCAGCAGTGTCTGACAAAACTCTACCGGATTAAGCGGTTTTCGGTTTAGTTCCAGTTTGCCCGACTCCGCCTTCCCTACCAGTAAAATATCTTCAAGCATGCGGGTCATATAGCCCGTAGAATCTTCAATTCGCTGGAAAAGTTGCAGTCTCTTTTCTACAGACCAGCGGTCATGATAGAGTTTGAGTAGCTCTGCGTTTGCCCGGATTGTACTTAATGGTGTTCGGAATTCGTGTGAAGTCATCGAAACAAAGCGACTTCTAAGTTCATTTAATTCTTTTTCTTTTTGGAGAGCTATGCGTAGCTCTTCCTCCAGGCGCGTCCGCTCTTTAATTTCGGCCGCCAGTTCTCGGTTGGCCGCTTCCAGTTCGGTAGTTCTTAAAGCAACTCGCTTTTCAAGAGTGGCGTTTAGTTCCTGGATTTCAGCTTCTGCTATTTTACGTGCGGTAATGTCGGTGAGCATCCCCATTGCCCCCAGGTAATCACCATTCTCATTCGTAATAGGGGCGGCGGAAACCAGAACCCAAAGAGTACCGCCTTCTTTGTGTTGAAGCTGTAAATCATACTGTTCTCTAACGCCCTGACGGCGGCGCTCCAGTCTGGTAGTCAATATTAGTTGTTTTTCAGTTTTCAGGAAATCATGAACAGGCCGACCCAGCATCTCCTCTTCAGTGTAGCCTAGCATTTTAGCCATCTGATGATTGACAAAGGATGTTTTAGATGCGGTATCAATAATCCAGATTCCTTCCAGCGATGTCTCTACGATGCGGCGGAATCTTTTCTCGCTCTCCCTCAGGGCGAATTCGGCTGCCTTGCGTTCAGTAATATCTTGCAGCGAAATCAAAACGTGGGTTGTATTGTCCAGTTCAATTATTTCGGCAGAGAGAATAGCATAACCCTTGAAGCCGCTGCTGGTGCGAAACTGCACCTCAAAATTGGCCAGTTTGCCCTCTTCTTTCAAGCTTTGCACGAATGAATTGTATTCTTCTAAACAGCCCCACATCCCCAGTTCAAGGGAAGTTCGACCCAGTACCTCCTCGCGACTATAACCGAACATTTTCAAGGCTGCAATATTGACATCCACAATACGGCTATCCTGATGAGATAAAAAGGTAGCAGCCGGACTGGCATTAAAAGCCAGGGCAAAGCGCTGCTCCATACGCCGTAGCTTCATTTCAGCCTGTTTGCGTTCGGTGATATCTACAAAGGTAACTACCGCTCCAACTGTTTGATCATTCATCTGGATTGGATAAGACCAGTATTCAGCAGGGAAGCAGGTACCATCACTTCGCCACATTACCTCATTATCGTCATGAATGCCTTTGCCATTACGGATCACTTCATAAATATGGCAATTTTCTAAAGATAAGAGGCTGCCATCGGACCGGTAGCAGTGAATTAGTTCATGCATATTTTTTCCGAGCAGCTCGGCAGGATCGGTGTATCCCAGATAGTGAGCACAGGCCTTGTTACAAAAAGTACAGTTGCCGGCCGTGTCAATGCCGTAAATACCCTCAGCCGTTGAATCAAGTAGTAGCCGGATGAGTTCCTGGCTCTGGCGCTGAGCTTCCTCCGCCTGCTTGCGTTCGGAGATGTCCAGTCCAATACCAATGCTGGTACCATCAGAGAGCCGTACTACCGCCCAAGAAGTATCAACTAATCTGCCATCCCTCACTCTTGTCTTAAAATCACACCACTCTCCGCTTGGATTGTTTACGAATTTGATTACGCGCTGATAATCCTCGGCTGAAGGGTAGCGTAAAGCAAACCCATTCAACGCCTGGTTTTCTACTTCAGACATTGACCAGCCTTGAATACGCTCCCATTCCCGGTTTACGAACTTAATGCGACCGTCCTTATCAAGTAAATTTAGCATTACCGGGATATGGTCGAAAATTCTTTGTAGAATTTCGGTCTGTTTTTTCAGTTCATCCTGGACCTTTTTCTGTTCGGTAATATCTACTCCTACTACCATGCAGTTAACAATTTCTCCGGCTTCATTTTTGACCGGTAAAGCGCTGGCCAGGAGAGCTTTTCTGGTACCGTCGAAAGCCTCGATGTAAATTTCCTCGTTAAGGGAGGTCTCTCCAGCCAGTAACGCTCGTAAAATAGGCCATTCGGTGCGTTCAATGGGCTTACCATTACTGGCCCACCAGCCCTTGAAAACATCGTAATCAGCCAGACTACTTACAGGCCAGCGGCCACCCATGAAGGTTTCGAAAGCCCTGTTCGCTTCTATGAAGGCACCCTGGCCATCCGTAATTACTACTGCAATGGGCAGAATTTGTAAGATGGCCCCCAAACGCCGGCGTTCCAGTTCGCTGCGAGCCTGTTCTGCTCTGAGCGCCTGTTCAGCCAGCTTACGTTCGGTAATATTCTGGGACATTAACATTCCGGCTAAAATTTCACCCTGGGGACTCCTTATAGGTAAAGCATGAACCGAATAGAAGTTTTCTTTGTAAGAGACCTCAAAATAATGTTCCTGACCTTCCAGAACAGTACGATAGTGGGAAGCGAGGTTGGCAGCTCTATCAGCCGGGAAAACTTCCCAGAGCAGTTTTCCCACGTAATCCTCGTTTTTAAGGCCTACCGCCTCTAAGCCACTTCCTTCTACCAGAAGAAATCTCAGGTCTCGGTCGAAGAGGATGATTGCACCATTCGGGAAATTCCTTGCAAGGGAACGATAACGTTCTTCGCTTTCTTGTAAGGCCTGTTCTGCTCTATGGCGTTGAGTAATATCCTGAATCTGGATAATGTAGTAGAGAGGGCGGTCCATCTTATCTCTGACGAGGGTACGGGTGACTAAAGCCCAGATGAGAGTGCCTTTTTTGTGTATATAGCGTTTCTCAATCTCATAACTTTCCAACCGGCCAGCTAACAATTGATTGATTTTCTCGATATCCCTATGCAGATCATCTCTATATGTCAGAGCTTGAAAAGTAGTTTGCAGAAATTCAGGTTCTTCGTAACCAAAAATCTGGCACATGGCCCGATTTACCTGTAAATAGCTGCCCTCCAGCGAAACCAGGGCCATACCGATTGCAGAATTATTGAAGGCGCTGCTAAAAAGTTCTTGCATTTCCAGCAAAGACTCTGCAATATGATTTTCGGAGGTAACATCACGCAGAGCGGCAATCATACCGGCCAGTTTGCCTTCGTTATCCCTAAAAGGAGCAGCATTTACAGAGACAATCGTGCGTTTACCTTCAGGCGACTCAAAGGCCTGTACCAAATCATGCACCGGATTTCCGGTAGACATTATTTTATTAAAAGGTAACTCTTCATCCGGGAAAGGCGCACCGTCTAAAGTTGTAATTTTACAAAAAGTTTCATGGTTGTCGAGCCTTGCCAGTTTATGCCTGGAGAGACCCAGAATTTGTGCCGCAGCCTGGTTGGCGAAGGTTACTCTGCCGGTGTGGTCTACCGTCACAAGCCCATCGACGTTGAGCTCTAATATCCGGTATAACCACTCTTCGCTCTCGCGCAGAGCCTGTTCTGTGCGTACTCGGTCGGTGATATCCTGGGTCACCACCATTCCGGCAAAAATATCACCCTGTTCATCCCTTACGGGTACTACGTGGACTAACCTGGTAGCTTGATTAAGCGGTACTTCAAAAGTCGAGCTTTTTCCGATCAGGGCCTTACGGCAAGGTTCTTCTAATAACTTGAGCTGCTCATGGTTCAAAACTTCCCAGATGGTCTTACCTACCAATTGTTCCTTTGTAAATTTCCGATTCGGAAGATCGGCGCCCTCAGCTACCAGGCAGCACAGGTTGTGGTCGTAGAGAATTAACCTGCCATTGGGGAAATTTTGAACCAGAGTGCGGTAAATCTTCTCAGCACGGATTAATTGAAGGTGCAGGAAGCGTTGCTCCAGTTGAGTCAACACCAGTTTTGCGAGATCTTCAAGATTCCTGCAATCGTCAGAGTCGAATTTATGAGGCTGGTAGTCCATCAGACAAATAACACCCAGAACCTGGCCATTATCCGTAATAAGAGGTGCTCCGGCGTAAAATCGTATTCGAGGCTCGGATATTACCATGGGGTGGGAAGTAAACTGACTATCCTCAGCCAGGTTTGTTACTACAAGGCTAGAAGGTGACAGAGTAGCATGATTACACAAGGCAGAATCACGAGGAAGCTCTCCCCTGGCAAGGCCATAACTTGCTTTAGACCATTGGCGCTTTTCATCGAGGAAATTAATCTGAGCTATGGGTACCTTAAACAGGCGGGCAGCCAGAACTGCTATACGGTCAAATTCTTCTTCCGGCGGTGTATCAAGAATGGCATAGCGGTGTAAAGCTGTAAGCCGTTCAGCCTCATTTGAAGCAGATATTAACTTACCCATTTTAGACGATTCCAGCTCTTTCTATTCTAACTAGCTATTCTTACTCTTCCAACTAAGCAGTTTTGTATGCTACCCTTCTGTAAGGCGCACAGAATTTAAGGGTCAGGTGATTACTTGCTGAACCTGCCACTTTATAAAGGAAGGGTTTTTGAGAGCTGTAGAAAGTCGTTCAAGCTGGAACGATTATCCACATCTCATAGCTTCATTCATTTACTCTGCAACTGCTACCTTATAGCAAATTTTTAGGCAACCCGAGCTTGGTTTTAAACGCCAGACCAGGTCTGGGCGTCAGTATGCAGAAAGTCCTATTAGTATACTTATAATATATAATATTAACATTACAACAAACCTTACTATGTAATTAAGAAATATTATTGCAATAAAAATTTAATTTTTTATCCCCTTCAGTATCTTATTTACTGCTGTAAACCACCATTACAACCTGATAAACGCCAGGTTCAGAAAGTAGTAATTTAGCTTCCTATTCGGATTTCCAGAATAAGTAACTGAATATTCGGCCCTTATATTTTTGGTTTTGCAACTTTATCTTCGATAAAAATTTAGTGATAGGCTAATTAAAATTTTAGCTAATTTTTAGATTACCCGACTCTGATTTTAGAAAGGCTTTAGGTTTCGAGGTTAAAATCGTTTCTAACCAGGAACCGGTTAGCTGGTAAGCCAGGTCAAACCTAACAGACAAACAGGCAATTATTTTATTAGTGTTCCTGGTTTCAGGATTTGAAAGAAAGCTGGATCAAGTGAATGAAAAAATATTGATCGTCGAAAACGACATTTCTGTCAGTTCTGTAATGGAAGATATATTGACTGTGCAAGGCCAAATTCCACACTGTGTAAATACTTGTGGCGAGGCACTTAAGCTAATAGAAAAAGAAGATTTTGATCTTATAACGCTGGACTGGCATCTAAGAGATATGTCTGGCTCAGAATTTCTTTCCAGACTGGCTTCCAGTTCTAGCACTATTCCGGTTATCGTAATTACAGGTGACCGGGACATCGAGAACTACTTTGGGCAAGTTCGTAGAGTTGTGGAAAAACCTTTTTCTATTGAGGAGTTACTCGAAGCTATTAACACGGCAATTGAAAGCCAGCCTTAGTAAAACGACCAAAACCCACTCATTCGATAGGACTGAATACATATGCTAATGGAATCTACCTCTATTAACAGTTGTAATGTACGCAAAGGCCAGACCCAATTTCTAAGTAGTCTTCAGGTTGAAAATAGAAAGAGCTCACCTTCAGAAAACTATAAACCCGGCAAAACAGACAGGCTTTATGCTAAAAGAGCCGAAATAAAAATTCTGGTGGCTGATGTAAATCTTCTTTTCCAGGAGCTAATCGAAACTTTTTGTAATGATTTACTTGACGCTTGCACTATTCGTTTTATTACTGCTTATAACGGACAATCCGGTCTTACTAAAATCTATCAATACCAACCGGAAATAATTATTTTCAACCCCAAGTTACCCTTAAAGAACGGGATAACCATGATTCAGGAGTTACAGAGAAGCTCGCTCTGGCATCAAGGTTATTTTCCTCACCTGATTGCACTTAGCGCTTATCAAGACCAGGACATTAACAGGCAAGTTTTACAACTTGGTGTACAACACTGCTATACCAAAGCTTTTAATACTCAGACACTGGTTCAACATCTACGTAGCATAGTTGCAAACTTACATTCTTGAATTGATTTGATACTAGAGGACATTTTCCATGGATAGGTTAGAGCGAGTAGTAGGCGGTATCAGCATAATTTTAGCAGGAGTCGCTGGAGCAATTTTAACAGGCCTTTTCTTATTGGTAGCATGTAACGAGCAAACTACCCAGGCTGCCAGCCAACCTACACTGGTAGCAAAACAGTTTGATAACAACAGTTGTGTATTAGCGGCAATTGCCACTCATTTAAACTATAGGGAGGGTAGTAATAATTATTCAGCCAGAGGGTTAGCACTGGCCTACACCGCCCGCTATGGTACCAGCGACTGGTGGAAAGATGGAAACACTTCCCATCAGGCGCAGGAGTTGGCCCGCTTTGCCGGATTAAACCCGGTTTATGGAAAGCTTACAGACGGTAATAATGATCCTGTGGGCCGTCTAAAGTACCTGGCCTGGTCAGGTAAAATGCCAGTAGTTTTTCTGGCCGGCTCTCCAGAACATGCTGTAGTGCTGGTGGGTGCTTACATAGATAGAATCTTTGTAGCGGACCCACTAGACGGTAGTGTTCGAACCTGGAATGCCAGTACCTTATATGATCGGTTAGATAGTGAAAAGTGGGTATTTTACACAGAGTGATTAGACAAAAACTTTCGGCTCAACATGGAAGAAAGGAGAAAATGGTTAAGGCCTTTCAGGGCAAGCACGAGAAAGGAGCGCAACTGACCCGCTTTGCCTTTACTGAAATGTTAGACGAAGAAGCTGGTTATGGTTATCTGGTGGCGGCGCGGCATCCGAATAGCTTATATTGTCCACTCGGCCATCTCTTATCCCAGTCTCAAGCACCCAACCACCGCGCCCGCTACCTTAAAAACTCCGTATCTGTATGACGGAAATAGCCTGCACAACTGGTTGAACCTGGTAACCAGCACGGCTAGCTGCGCTGCCTCCTGCCCGCCTCCGCCACTTCCCAGCACAGCCGGTGGGTTTTCAAAGCTTCCTCGTAGGAACAGATCATTAGTTCAGGCCGCTGCTGCCGAATCGCTTCCAGGAAAGCCTGATCCTCGATCAAGTAGGGGTTGCTGCTTGTCTCTACTTCCTCGCGGCTTTGGCCCGTCTCGTAAATTACTTTATTCTGGCTAATGGTGATAGCCAGACCTTCACAGATAAGCTGGAGCCGGATCTCCAGCGGACCTTGCAGGATACAGGTAGTGCTGAATACGCCCGGCTGACCCTTTTCAAATTGCAAAAGGGCGGCGTTAGTTCCAGCTACATCCTGAGCGGGGTAAAGGGGGCGTTCGAAATAGTTGGCGCTGGCCGCCGTTACCCGGGCATCTCCGACCAAATAGCGGGCCAGATCAAAAAGGTGGGTAGCCTGCTCGACCACCTGCCCGCCCCCGCGGGCCTCTTTTTGCCACCACTCTACTCCTGGTGTGTCACCATACCAGGTGCCGACCACCAGCCTGACCGGATTTTTAGCCAGAATGTCACGCACTTTGTCCAGGGTATCCAGCGCCCTCCAGTGATAGCCGACCGCTACCACCAGAGGACTGCTTTTTTCAGCCAGTTGTTCAAAAATCTTTTCAGCAGTATGAAGATCGGCGGCCAGCGGTTTTTCGAGAAAGTAGGGAATATCAGCGGCAAGCAAGAGCGGTTCAAGCGCCAGGTGGACCGCAGGCGTAGGAGGCAAGCAGAGCCAGGCTGCTTCTATACTTTCTTTTTCCAGTAGTTTCTCAAGGCTGGTATAACCATTGCCACCCCACTGTTGAGCCGGCGCGCGGGCTTTCTCGGGAGTGGTCGCCAGGTGGGCGGTGATTTCCACCTCGGGGAGAGTGGATAAAAGCTTGAGGTGTTCGGTGGCAAACCAGCCTGTGCCTAGCATGGCTATCTTCATAAATTATCTCCCAGCCCTTTAAATCCCTTTAAACCTGATTTTTTTCCTGATAATCTCTATCATACAGCAGATTATAAAGTAAATGAACCGCTTAAGTATAACCGCAGTTGTATTATTCTCTCAAGGCAATTTCTCGCCGCTTTCCGCCACAAGATGTCCCCGGTTTAACAATCCCCGTTAGAGTAAAATTAAAAGATTCTGATGAATAGCTTCATTCAGCTTTAGATTTTACAGCTTTACTTAGTTATAACTTAATAAACCTTCGTATAAAGCTGTCCGAAGGAAAATGTAGGTAGACTACTACTTAGATCAAAACCAATTGTCCGGCTAGACCTTTCATAAGAAAGTAATAGTCTTTTTTGGATAAGGGTAGATCTACAGGGTGGATAATTTCCAGCATAGCCCAGTTCTCAAGCGAAAGCATTTATTTATTCTACAATTTCGCTGAGTATGGGCTACGCTGTGTCAAAAACTGGAAGGGGTGCTGTCTTGAAATCGTAGTACAACTGTGGTTATGCTTAATTAGTGCATTTATTTGCTAAACTGCTGTAAGACTTTTTTAACCTCAAATAATAAAGGTGGGTTAAAGTTAACCTTCAGGCCAGGGTGCAATCAAATTAAGCCAAAAGTAGTGAAGTACCAGGTAGATGAAGTAGAAAGGAAAAGTGAGAGCTTCTTTACCCTGGCCGCCTTTAAAGAGAGTGCTACCTCCAGGCTCTTAAGATTGAGCGGCCTTTTCAGCGGCCTCGGTGGCCCGCTTCTGGAAAGCAGCCATCATCGCCTGGAAGGCTTCCTGGGTGATAAGCTCAACTGCCAGTTCTATTTTGATCTTTTCGCCCACCATTACTCCCCCGGTCTCCAAAGCGACGTTCCAGGCTAAGCCCCAATCCTTGCGGTTGATGGTGGTTTCAGCGGTAAAGGCCCAGCGCAGATTGCCATAGGGGTCTTTGGCCTGCCCTCCTTCAAGCTGAAGAGTAACTGGCCTGGTGGTACCTCGAATGGTCAGGTCACCGGTCATGTCGTACTCACCCTCTCCGGTTTTGGAGATTTTGGTGCTCTTGAAGGTTATTTCAGGATAATTTTGAACATCAAGGAAGTCGGGTGAGAGCAAATGCTGCTTACGCATCTCCTGGTTGGTGTCGAGACTGGCTACATCTATCCTGGCTTCCACCCTGGAATTCTCCAGGTTACTGTCGTCCAGGTCTATATCTACCTCAAACTGTTTGAAACTGCCTCGCACGGTGGAAAAGATCATGTGCTTGGCCGAGAATTCGACACTGGAATGTTGAGGTTCGATTACCCACTTCATAAGGTATACCTCCTGATAGTTAAATAGTTTTCACCACCTTTTACATTTGAGTTGAATTAGTGGGACACTGGCAGGACGTACGATATATCAGCCTTACTTTGAGCAGGTTTTAAGGGAGCAAGTGGGCTAAAGCGGGTTCAGAGCGGGAAGTGAATGATCCTGCAAATACAATCGCAGTTCGCATAACTTTCCCGCCCCCGGCCACCAACCTAGCCTATTCGAGAATTTTAGATGCGAAAGCCCTTAGTATCCATCCGTGGGATGATCCGGGTAAGGCAATTAGCTACAACTTTTGGCACTTAGTTAAGTATTTATAAGCTTATTGTACCAGGCAGTTCTCGAAACAAGGGGGCCTAAAACGGACCTAATTTAAGAGCGAAGGTAGATTAAAGTTAAGAATAGCGCTACACTGTAACTCTGTTGCCAGCGCTCCAGGTAGGGTTAAACATGCTGGAAAAGCGGCCTTTTCAGACTCTTTCTCGGATTCAATACTACATCAATCTTCACTTGGCTCAGGTTCTATTCATAAACTGCCTGTAGCTCAGCGCCCTGTTAGCTGACTGTAATACCTCACCAGGACTGGTCAATCTATTGTGCTAACTCACACCCAGCCCACTTTTGGGCAGTCTTTCTCAAGCTGGTCAATGTTATTCCAGTGAGCCGTTTCCGCTTTACCGAGCAATAGCCCGGTTTCGGCCAGCCCACTGGAATGGTTGCACCACGGTACTATGGGCTAGTAATATGATTACCCGGACCGAATTTGAGTTGCCCGCCTGCTACCACCGAAAGCGCCCGGATAGCTGGTGGTAAGGCTATGTTGCCCAGGTTATGCAAAGAAATGGTATTGTAGTAACTTTTGTTACCCTGCCCACTCACAACCTGTACAGCATAATTGTTGTTGCCAAATATAAGGTTGCCGCTGGCCGCTTGCCCGGCTAAACCCAGGCTGTTGTTGCTGCCGTTGATGCGAATGCCTCCACCCGGGCTTGTCCCGCTGTGACCGTCCAGAGTACCCAGCCAGCTTGATATTACCTGGTTGTTATTCCCTTCTACACTGATCGCAACATCGCTAAACCCAACTATCGAGAGGCATTTTACCGTTATCAAGTTCGTGAGACGCAGACCAATTGCAGCGGCATTTACGCCCGCCTGTAAACTAGCACCGGGTATGTTTTGATTCTGGCAACCGCCATCAATAGTTATTGCCATTTGCCGGGGGTGACTTATCGGACCCAGCGGGCCTGCCAGAGTAACCCCGGATAATCCCGGATTAAAGGTAACACTGACCGCCTGGTTCGAGAGGGTAGCCTCCTTGAGAGCATAAGAAAAGGTCCCACAGGTGCCGGCCTGAGCATCATCCGTACTGTTCGTAACCAGCAGCGGTACACACTGACTACTGCCTGCCAGCAAGGGTTCGAGAGCGCTAGCTACCGCCGAGTTACTGTCTGCCTGCAGGTAATAGTGATTGCCTGCCCCGCTGACAAAAGTGTTTGCTCCAGTGGAGCTATTAACCGTGTTTGTGCCGGGACCTACCTCGGTCATAACCGGGTCATCAGGCCGGATAGCGTGGTAAACGGCAGTCAGGTCGTAGCTCCGGTGGCTGTTACCAGCACCCGCCTCTACTTCGTACGACCGGCGAACAGGATTTGAGGCCGGCGTAGTACTCGACAGGCTAGACCCGGTCATAACATTGAAGCCCAGGTCATAACCGCTGAAGACTATTTTAGTGGGCCAGTGGCTAACCACGTTCGCCGCCGAGGCAGGGTCATTGCTGAAGTTTGTTTCCCACGTATTGGTGGGATAATCGCCTCCCATTACCACCAGCGTTTTGACTTTTTGAGTAACCAGGTCTTTTCCGGTAAGGGCGCTATAGCTATCCGCTGGAGAGTTTAACAGTTCGGACAGGCGACCCATGAAGCCTATACTGACAATCACCACACTACCATCAGGCTGAGCAGCCAATAACCGGCGGTAGACACTTAAGGCTGTTGGAATAGTTCCGGCGTTCTGTAAATCTTCGGGAAACGCCGCGCAGTCCGGGATGTAGTTGCTGTTGGGGGGATTATCGTTGACAGGGTAAGTAATCCCGATTGGCATATCAGGACGGTTGTAGTAAGTATTGATGGCGTCGACGCATCTGGCGGAGTAGCTGTTATTGGTATCGACTACCACGCCAAGCAGATTGGCTTCCCCCTTGTTCATCAAACTATGGGCGACCGCCAGGGCCCCGGCGTCATCAAGGCCATCATAAATATCGGTATCTATAATTAGGGGTACAGGCGTGGCGGCTTTTGCCGGTAAAGCCATCTGTGATGCGGTAAGGTTGGGCCAGAGTAGAGCTGTGGTAAGCAGAACTGTAATGAGAAACAGTCTTAAACGGAGAATCGACGTTGTCATTTATGACTCCTGAAGTGTGCTGCTATTCCGTCAAAACTTGCCGGTATGAGTATAAACTTTTTGCGAGATTGCCCTTACAAATTATTGTTTTTACATTTTGATTATATACTTTTTTTAATTTTTAGCAACCGCAATTTCTAGTCTATACTGCATCCAGTTGGTCAGGTGGGCGGGGAAAGAACCGCCTGCGAGAGTTGACGAGGCGAAATGGCCACCTTCGAGGGTAGAGCTATATTCGACTACTTCCATTTTCGTGAAGTTGACTATTTTCAGTTTCAAGTTTGCTTTTTCTTTATTCAAAGCACTATTTTATAATTTTCCAATCCCTTCAAATCAGGCGCTACGAAAAGGTATTAAAAATTTATTAAAGATAGTCTTTATTGAGAAAATTTACATAGATTTTATTGTATTTTAACAAAATTATGATAGAATGATTAAAAGCTTGTGGCACATTATGATCCCGAGTAAATGCCGGGAAAGTTTCTGTAGAAAGTGCCTATTAGTACCTGGGCGTGTCTGATA